>CACJEN010000003.1 GCA_902592445.1 uncultured Pelagibacteraceae bacterium | reverse complement strand
AATCATCCATCTACTAAGATCTTTTTTTTGAGGATAAGCAAAAAACTTGCATTGAGGAAATTTTAAAATAATTTTATCTTTAAGAAAAAATTTAAACAACTTATAAAAAAATTTATAAGACAATTTTAAGTTAAATTTAATTGATACATTTGCAACATATTCAAATAAATTTTTCACAAATCGACATTACCAAATCCTAAATTCAGTGTCTAACTTGAAAGACAAATACAAAACTAAAAATAGAATCAATAATAAATGTTATAAAAATTGAGAAATACTGAGAGACGATTTTAATAATAACTCACAAAATTTTGATATTACCTTTTTTAAATTAAAAAAATTTTAGGATTTTGCTTAAAATCCTTTAATTAAGAGTGAATCTGTCTTTTTTCTACAGATAAAGCCGCTTCTTTTATTGCCTCTGAAAATGTTGGGTGAGCATGACAAGTTCTCGCTATGTCCTCTGAACTTGCACCAAACTCCATTGCGATAGCCATTTCAGCGATCATTTCTCCAGCGTGAGGGCCTATAATATGTACTCCTAGAACTTTATCAGAAGTTGCATCAGCAAGTATTTTTACAAAACCTTCAGGCTCATCTATTGCTTTTGCTCTTGAGTTTGCCATAAAAGGAAACTTTCCAACTTTAAAATTAATTTTTTTTTCATTTAATTGTTCCTCAGTTTTTCCTACTGAAGCAACTTCTGGAGAGGTATAAATTACACCAGGTATAATATCGTAATTAACATGTCCTGATTGGCCAGCGATAAATTCTGCAACTGCTATTCCTTCCTCTTCTGCTTTGTGAGCTAACATAGGACCATCAATAACATCTCCAATAGCAAATATATTTTTAATATTTGTTTCAAATTTCTTGTCTACTTTTATCTTTCCTTTTTCATCAGTTTTAACTCCCACATTTTCTAATTTTAAACCAATTGTGTATGGCCGTCTTCCAACTGAAATAAGGACAACGTCAGCTTCTATGTTATTTTTCTTATTTTCTTTATCAATTACTTCTAGGATAACTCCATTTTCATTTTTTGTAATTTTTTCAATCTTGGTATTTAATTTAAATTTTATTCCTTGTTTTTTAAGTATCTTCATGAATTCACTTGATATCTCACGATCCATACCAGGTGTAATATGATCTAGAAATTCAACAACTTCTACTTCTGTTCCAAGTCTTGACCAAACTGAACCCATTTCCAAACCAATATATCCCCCACCAACTACAACCATTTTCTTTGGTAATTTTTCCAAGGATAATGCTCCAGTAGACGAGATTATTTTTTCCTCATCAAATTCCATTCCAGGTATTGATACAGGCTCTGAACCAGTGCTAATTATTACTTTTTCAGTCTCAATAACTGTTTCTTTTCCATCCCCAGAAACTACTAATTCATTTGAGCTCTTAAATGACCCCTTACCTTTGAAATAAGAAACCTTATTTTTTTTAAACAAAAATTCTATTCCCTTTGTCAAAACGGTGACAGCCTTTTCTTTATTTTTCATCATCTTTCCAAGGTTCAATTTAATTTCACCTGTTTCGATACCTATCTTCTCAAAATTTTTTGCCTTATGAAAATTTTCAGATAAATTCAACAAGCTTTTTGATGGAATACATCCTACATTTAAGCAGGTACCTCCAAGCGATCCTCTGGATTCAATACACGCAGTTTTTAGACCTAGTTGCGATAATCTTATTGCACAAACATATCCACCTGGGCCACCACCAATTACTGTTACATCAAATTTTTCTGACATCTAAATATTTAAAAATAATCTCCTTGGATCTTCAAGGTTTTCTTTCACTGTTTTTAAAAAAGAAACTGAGTCTTTTCCATCTATGATCCTATGGTCGTATGAAAGCGCAAGATACATTATTGGTTTTACTTTAATTTCATTATCTTGAACAACAGGCCTTTCAACAATATTATGCATTCCTAATACACCTGACTGAGGTGGGTTTAAAATCGGGGTAGACAACATTGAGCCATAAACTCCACCATTACTGATTGTAAATGTTCCACCTTGTAAATCCTCAATTGTTAACAAGCTTTTTTTTGCTTTTTCTGACAAATTTTTAATTTCTTTTTCTATATCAGCAAAAGACATTTCGTCTGCATTTTTCAATACTGGTACTACTAAACCTTTTTCTGTTCCAACAGCAAAGCTAATATTATAGTAATTTTTGTAGATTATTTCCTGTCCCTCTATTTCTGCATTTATTGCTGGAAATAATTTTAACCCAACTACGCAAGCTTTTACAAAAAAGGACATAAATCCAAGTTTTATCCCATATCTTGATTGAAAATCTTCTTGGTTTTCTTTTCGCATCGACATTATACCCGACATATCAATCTCATTAAAAGTGGTTAACATTGCTGCATTTTCTTGGGCTTCCTTTAGTCTTTTAGCAATAGTCTGTCTTAACCTAGACATTTTAATTCTCTCCTCCTCACCAAATTGAATTTTTCTTCGGTTAGGTTGAGGGTTAACGCCCATCATACTAATTAAGTCACCTTTTAATATTCTACCATCTTTTCCTGTAGGTTTTACTTGTTTCAAGTCAATTTTTTTTTCTGCAACCATTTTTCTTACAGCAGGTGATAATATTGGATTTATTTTTGTTTCTTCTACATTTGGCTCTAATACTTCATTTGTTAAAACAAATGGCTGTTCTTCATCTGAATTTTCTATTACTTTTTGTTTTTTTTCTACATCCAAGCTAATTACATTATCTTTTTCTTCAGTTTTTAAAGCTTGTTCGACTTTGGTCTCAAATACTTTGGGGTTCTCCTCTACTTGGTTTTTTTGATCTTCTATAACTTGGTTCGAAGGTTTATTATCAGTTTTATTTGCAGTCTCTGAAATCACACCTAAAACTGCTCCTACTTCAACCGTGTCTCCTTCGTTAGCATTAATCTCTGCAATAACACCATGCGTTGACGCTGGAACTTCTAAATTAACTTTATCAGTTTCAAGTTCAACTACAGCTTCATCTGCAATGACACTTTCACCCTTTTTCTTTAACCACTTAGATACTGTTGCTTCTGTAATACTCTCTCCAAGCACAGGGACTAAAATTTTTTCACTCATTTATTCAAATACTTTATTAATAATTTCTTGTTGTTCTGAAAGATGTCTTTTTGCGTAACCTGTTGCAGGTGAAGCGTCAGGATTTCTTCCTATATAAGAAATTTGACTATTTTTAGCCTTAATAGTTTCTAATGTCCATTGTATATAATCTCTTACTGAGAACCACGCGCCCATATTTTTTGGCTCCTCTTGACACCAATGAAAATTTGAATTTTTAGCGAACGGTCTAAGTTCTTTTACAAGTGCTTTTGCAGGAAATGGGTATAATTGTTCAACTCTATACAATACAACGTCATCAACTTTTAGTTTTTCTCTTGCTGCCAATAAATCAAAGTAAACTTTACCAGAACACATAATAACTTTTCTTATCTTTGATTTATCTTTTAACTTTAAAAAACCTTTGGCTTTAGGATCTAAAGCGTGATCCCAGAGTACTCTGTGAAAAGTATTTTCTTTACTAAAATCCTCTAAATTTGAAACGCATAGTTTATTTCTTAGTAAAGACTTTGGCGTCATCATAATTAAAGGTTTTCTAAAGTCTCTATGCATTTGTCTTCTCAATGCATGGAAATAGTTAGCTGGAGTAGTACAGTTCATAATTTGAAGATTATCATTTGCGCATAGTTGTAGATATCTCTCCAATCTTGCAGAAGAGTGCTCTGGGCCTTGACCTTCATATCCATGGGGTAGTAACATTACTAATCCTGAGGCTCTATTCCACTTCCTTTCTCCAGATGCAATAAATTGGTCAATAATTACTTGAGCACCATTAGCAAAATCTCCAAACTGTGCTTCCCACAAAGTAAGGGTATTTGGTTCAACCAAACTATATCCATACTCAAAGCCGAGGACTGCGAGTTCTGATAAAAAACTATCAACAACTTCAAAATTTTTTTGATATTTTGATATATTGTTCAAAGGAATGTATCTTGAATTATCAATTTGATTTCTTAGAACGGAATGTCTTTGACTAAAAGTCCCTCTTCCTGAGTCTTGGCCAACCAATCTAACTGGGTATCCCTCTTCCAATAAAGAACCAAAAGCTAAAGCCTCTGCTGTAGCCCAGTCAATTCCAACACCTTGCTCAACTGTTTGTCTCCTTGTGTCAAGAATTTTAACAATTGTTTTATGAATATTTTTTTCTTGTGGGACAATATTTATTTTATTAGAAATTTCTTTTAAAATTTTATTATCAGCTCCTGTAACACCTCGTCTATCTTTTCCTTTTTCTGGTTTGTATCTAGACCATGTTCCCTCAAACCATTCTATTTTTGGTTTATAGTCTTTTGCAGTTTTAAATTGATCGTCTAATAAATTTTTAAACTCTTGAATTTTTAAATTGAGCTGATCTTTAGAGAAAAGATTTTCATTTACTAGTTTTTCTCCATAAATATTTACCGTAGACGGGTGTGATCTTATTTTCTTATACATTAAAGGCTGAGTAAAAGATGGCTCATCTCCTTCGTTATGGCCAAATCTTCTATAACAAATTAAATCAATAACCACATCTCTGTTAAATTTTAATCTAAACTCTGTTGCTACTCTTGTCGCATAAACTACAGCTTCAGGATTATCTCCATTGACATGAATTATTGGTGCATCTACCATTTTCCCAACATCAGATGGATATGGTGATGAACGTGCAAATCTTGGGCTTGTAGTAAATCCTATTTGGTTGTTCACAATTATATGAATTGTTCCTCCAGTGTTATGACCGGGTAGCCCTGACATTGCAAAACACTCAGATACAACTCCCTGTCCAGCAAACGCAGCATCACCATGGATAAGAATAGGTATAACTTTATTTCTTTCTTTATCTCCATGAAAAAATTGCTTTGCTCTTGTTTGTCCTAAAACTACTGGATTTACAGCCTCTAAATGAGATGGATTATCTGTAAGACTGACATGTACCGAATTTCCATCAAATTCTCTGTTTGAGGAAGCTCCTAAATGATACTTAACATCTCCAGCACTATCTTTAGTGTTACCACTCATTTCTCCGGCAAACTCGTTAAAAATTCTTTTGTAAGATTTTTGTAAAACGTTTGCTAAAACGTTTAATCGTCCTCTATGAGACATGCCTATTTTAACTTCTTTAATTTTAAACTGTCCTCCAATTTTTATGATCTGTTCTAATGCTGGTATCAAACTTTCCCCACCATCTAAGCCAAATCTTTTGGTTCCAACGTATTTTGTATGCAAAAACTTTTCAAAACCTTCAGCTTGAATAAGCTTATTTAAAATTGCATCTTTTCCATTGTTAGTAAATTTTAAAGCATTCTCGTCTTTTTCAACTCTATCTCTAAACCATTTTCTTTCAGTTGGGTTAGAGATATGCATATACTCATAACCGACTGGGCCACAATAAGTTTTCTTTAAGAATTGAAGTATCTCTCTTACACTTGCTTTCTCCTTGTTTATTACACCATTAAGTTCAATTTTTTTATCGTATTTTTTCTTATCAAAACCATAATATTCAGGATGTAATTCGTCTAAATATTCTGTCTTCATCATTTCTAGAGGATCTAACTTCGCAAGTAGATGTCCCCTAAGCCTATAAGCTCTTATAAGTGCTACAGCACTTATGGATTCTTTGTTAGAATTTGCAACTACTTGAAAATTAAATTTATCAGATACATCTTTAGGTTCATTACCATTTTTTTCTATTATTTTTTCTATACTATTGGAATTTATTCTTACCCCTTCAGGTTTCCATGATGGTCCATTAATATCATTTAAAATTACGTCTGCTTCATCCTGAATACCTTCAAAATAATCTTTCCAACTATCTGCAAGATTTGGATCTTGGTTCAAAAATCTCAAATACATCTCCTCTATAAATGCGCTATTTGTCTTATTAAGGAATGACGTTTTTTTATACTCTAAGTTTTTTGAAGATGACATTTGTCTATTTCATTAAGCTATATTACTAAAAAAATATTATCAACTAGACAATTTATTAAAAAGGGTTTTCCCTATCTCAGAAGGGGATTTTGCAATTGTAATCCCACATTCTTCCATTTTTTTTATTTTATCTTCTGCGCCACCTTTACCACCTGAAATGATTGCACCAGCGTGCCCCATCCTTCTACCAGGGGGTGCCGTTAATCCCGCTACAAATCCAACAATTGGTTTTTTTATATTATGATTTTTTACAAACTCAGCAGCTTCTTCTTCTGCTGTTCCTCCTATTTCACCTATCATTAAGATTGATTTTGTATCCTCATCTTTCAAAAAAAGATCTAAGCAATCAATAAAATTTGTTCCATTTATAGGATCCCCACCAATGCCTATACAAGTAGTTTGCCCTAATCCATTTTCAGTTGTTTGAGCAACAGCTTCATAAGTTAATGTTCCTGATCGTGAGACAATACCAACTGATCCTTTTTTATGAATATTTCCAGGCATAATTCCTATTTTGCATTCATCTGGCGTGATGATGCCTGGGCAGTTAGGTCCAATTAATCTTGATTTAGATTTTTTTAAATGCTGTTTTACTCTTAACATATCAAGAACAGGTATACCCTCTGTCACACAAACAATTAATTCTATAGATGCATCAATTGCCTCTATAATCGCTGATGAAGCAAATTTTGCTGGCACGTAAATCATTGAAGCATTAGCGCCTGTTTCATCTTTTGCCTCTTTAACAGTATTGAAAACAGGTCTTTCAAGATGAGTTTGACCTCCTTTTTTTGGAGTAACACCTCCAACTATATTAGTCCCATATTTTATTGCTTGTTCGGAGTGAAAGGTTCCATTTGCACCAGTGAAACCTTGACAAATAACTTTTGTATTTTTGTTAATTAAAATAGACACAAATTATCTTATCGCCTCGACTATTTTTTTTGCAGCATCATCTAAATTTTCAGCTGGAATTATTTTTAAACCTGACTTCTTTAAAATTTCTTTACCCTCCTTAAAATTTGTGCCAGCTAATCTTACCACTAATGGAACTGAAATATTTATTTCTTTAGCAGCATCAACTACCCCTTGAGCAAGAACATCACATCTCATTATGCCTCCAAAGATATTAATCAATATTCCTTTAACATTTGCATCAGATAATATTAACTTAAATGCAGCTGAGACTTTTTCTTTAGAAGCTCCTCCTCCGACATCTAAGAAATTTGCTGGTTCTTCCCCATAAAGTTTAATTATGTCCATAGTAGCCATAGCAAGACCAGCTCCATTGACCATGCAGCCTATACTTCCATCTAGTTTGATATAAGCAAGATCATGTTTGCTTGCCTCTATTTCTGTTTGATTTTCTTCATTAAGATCTCTGAACTTTAAAATTTCCGATTGTCTAAATAATGCATTACTATCAAAGTTCATTTTTGCATCTAAACAAACAACTGAATTAGTTTTAGTAAGTATTAATGGATTTATTTCTACTAAATTTGCATCCGTGTCTATAAACATTTTATATATTGATTTAATTAGATGTATTGCTTCTATCTTGGCTTCACTTTTTAGACCAAAAATATTTATAATTTTTTCACAGTCATCGTCTAAAATTTCATTCATTAAATCAATTTTAGTAGTAATAATTTTTTCAGGTGTTTCTACAGCAACTTTTTCTATATCCATTCCGCCTTGATCACTGGATATAAATGCTATCTTTGAGTTTGTTCTATCAACTAAACATGATAAATAAAATTCTCTTTCAATATTAGAAGACTCTTCAACATATAATCTCTTTACTTCTCTTCCACTAGGCCCAGTTTGATGAGTGACTAAATTTTTCCCTAAAAGTTTTGATGCTTCTTTTTCTAAATCTTCTAAATTATCTATAATTTTTACACCACCACCTTTTCCTCTTCCTCCGGCATGGATTTGTGCCTTTAAAACGTATTTTTCAGTATTTAAATTTTTTGCTTTCTCAACTAGATCTTTTACATTGAGAGCAAAATAACCGTTTGGAACATTTGCGCCATATTTTTTTAAAACTTCTTTAGCCTGATGCTCATGTATATTCATGACCTACTTCTTTAAATCTGGATCAATTGCAGATGCAGCATCCCATAGTTTTTTTACAGCCTCAATTGAGTGATCAAATTGTTCTTTTTCTTTTTGATCTAACTCAATAACTTCAATTTTGTCTATTCCTTTATTATTTATTACAACTGGTACGCCTGCATAGATACCGTTCACTCCATATTCTCCATTCATATATGCAGCACATGGTAAAACTTTATTCTCATTATTCATGTATGCTTTTGCCATTTCAACACCAGAAGCAGCTGGTGCATAAAAGGCAGAACCCTTTTCTAGGTATTTTACAATTTCAGCTCCGCCATCTCTGGTCCTCTGATTAATGCTTTCTAGTTTCTCCTTTGATATTTTTCCCTGTTTAACTAATTCATTAAGCGGTTTTCCTGAGATTTTTGTAAACCTTGGTAAAGGGACCATCGTATCTCCATGACCACCCATTACCATTGCATGAATTTCTTTAACTGGAACATTCAATTCTAAAGACAAAAACAATTTAAATCTTGAACTATCTAAAATACCAGCCATACCAACAACTTTGTTTGTTGGTAATCCCGAGTATTTTTGAAATGCCATAACCATTACATCCAAAGGATTAGTAATACATACTACAAAAGCATTTGGTGAATATTTTTTAATTCCTTCTGCAACTTGTTTTATTATTTTTAGATTAATCCCTAGAAGATCATCTCTACTCATTCCTGGTTTTCGAGGAACGCCTGCTGTAACAATAATTACATCTGAATCTTTAATATCCTCATAATTATCTGTTCCTGAAAATTTTACATTAAATCCATCTACTGACGAGGATTGTGCAATATCAAGCGCTTTTCCTTTTGCAATTCCACTAGCCACATCAAATAGTACAACTTCATTAGCTAATTCTTTAAGACCAATTAAATGGGCTAAAGTTCCACCAATTTGTCCTGCTCCTATTAATGATATTTTGCTCATATTATTTCATTGTTGGCATAACAAATTCAGGATTCATTCTTATTCCTGAAGGCCATCTAGAAGTTATTGTTTTTAATTTTGTATAAAATCTTACACCCTCTGGACCATGCATATGCTGATCTCCAAATAATGAACGTTTCCATCCCCCAAAACTGTGAAAGGCTACTGGAACTGGTATTGGGATATTAATTCCAACCATTCCAACTTTAATTTTATTTGCAAATGTCCTACCTGTATCTCCATCTCTTGTATAAACACTGGTTCCGTTTCCAAACTCATGATCGTTTATTAGATTTATAGCCTCGTCAAAATCTTTTGCTCTTACTACTGACAATACAGGTCCAAAAATTTCTTCTTTGTAAATTCTCATTTCCTTTTTTACATTATCAAACAGACAGCCACCAATGTAATAACCTTCCTCATATCCTTGTAATTTTATATCCCTTCCATCAACAACTAATTTTGCACCTTCTTGTACTCCCAAATCAACATAGCCTTTTACTTTCTCAAGATGTTCTTTGGTTACTAATGGACCCATTTCTGAAGATTTATCCATCCCTGGTCCCACTTTTAATGCTTCAACTTTTTTTGCTAATTGTTCAACTAATTTATCTCCAACATTTCCAACTGCAACAGCAACTGATTGTGCCATACATCTTTCCCCCGCAGAACCATAGGCTGCTCCAATTAAGCCATTTACAGCTTGATCAAGGTCACAATCTGGCATTACAACACAATGATTTTTAGCTCCACCTAAAGCTTGAACACGTTTTTCATTCTTTGCAGCTGTCTCATAAATATATTTTGCTATAGGTGTTGAACCTACAAAACTAACTGCTGCTATATCTTTATTTTCTAATATTGCGTCTACAACTTCTTTATC
The DNA here is from genome assembly GCA_902592445.1 of uncultured Pelagibacteraceae bacterium. Classification (GTDB taxonomy): domain Bacteria; phylum Pseudomonadota; class Alphaproteobacteria; order Pelagibacterales; family Pelagibacteraceae; genus Pelagibacter. The sequence continues at coordinate 167,467 of CACJEN010000003.1, read as the reverse complement.
TCCATTAACAACGTTTAAAACTCCATCTGGAAGACCAGCTTCTGAAAATAGTTCAGCAAGCTTTATTGAGCAAGATGGGTCTTTTTCTGATGGTTTTAAAATAAAAGTATTTCCACACGCTATTGCCATTGGGAACATCCACATTGGAACCATAGCAGGGAAATTAAAAGGAGTAATACCTGCACAAACTCCTAAAGGTTGTCTTGTAGACCAACTGTCAATGTTAGTTCCAACATTTTCTGTAAATTCACCTTTTAACATCTGAGGAATCCCACAAGCAAATTCAACAACTTCTAAACCTCTAGTAAGTGAACCCTTGGCATCATCATAAACTTTTCCGTGTTCAGAAACTATAAGTTTAGTTAAGAGATCAGAATTTTTTTCTATTAATTCTTTATATTTAAAAATAATTCTCGCCCTTTGAAGAGGAGGAGTATTAGACCAACTTTCAAATGATTTTTTTGCTTTTTGTACAGCTAAATCAAGATCTGATTTAGATGCTAGTAAAACTTCAGACTCTTGGGTACCAGTTGCAGGATTAAATACTTTACCTTTTCTACTTGATGATCCTGTTACTATTTTTCCACCAATATAGTGTTCGATTAAATTCATTGATAAAATTGTTTAATTAAGTAATTAAGTCGTTGCAAGCATTTTTTTTATCTCAGCAATAGCTTTTGCTGGATTTAATCCTTTAGGACAAGCATTTGTACAGTTCATAATAGTATGACATCTATAAAGTTTTAATTCATCAGCAACTTTTTCTAATCTTTTTTTTCTTTCTTCATCTCTACTATCAACTATCCACCTATAAGCTTGCAACAATACTGCTGGTCCAAGATATTTATCTCCATTCCACCAGTAACTTGGGCAAGATGTTGAACAGCAAGCACACATAATGCACTCGTAAGCTCCATCTAATTTTGATCTATCTTTTTGGGATTGATGTATTTCTTTACTTTCTGATGTAGATTTGTTTTTCAACCAAGGTTCTATAGATTTATATTGTTTGTAAAGACCATCAAGATCACCTATTAAATCTTTTTTTACTTTTAAATGTGGCAAAGGATAAATGTTAATATCTCCTTTAATTTCAGAATGTGGGGTAGTGCATGCAAGACCATTTTTACCTCCCATGTTCATTGCACATGAACCACACACTCCATGAGCACATGATCTTCTGTAAGTTATTGTTGGGTCAATCTCGTTTTTTATTTTATTTAAAATATCTAAAACTTTAGATGGACAATTGTCCATGTCTACTTCGTAGGTATCTATTCTTGGTTTATCACCTGTTGAGGGATCCCACCTGTAAATATTAACTTTTCTAATATTTTTTGAGTTGGTTTTGTCTTTAAAATATTTACCTTTTTGAATTTTTGAATTCTCAGGTAAATTTATTTGAACCATCAATAAACTCTTTCTTGAGGTGGAAAATATTGGACTTCATTTGTTAAAGTTGATTTATGAACATCTCTGTATTCAATTTTAGTATTTTTACCATCACACCAAGCAAGGCTGTGTTTCATAAATTTTTGATCATCTCTTTTTGGATAATCTTCTCTTGCATGTGCGCCTCTGCTTTCTTTTCTGTGAAAAGCCGAATCTACAGTTGTTATCGCTTGACGAATTAGGTTATCAAATTCAAGTGTTTCAACTAAGTCTGTATTAAATACTAGTGATCTATCTTTTACTGAAATAGAGTCCATTCCATCATAGGTTTTTCTAATTTCATCTACTCCCTCTTTAAGATTTTTTTCGGTTCTAAAAACTGCACATTTTGATTGCATTGTTTTTTGCATTGAAAGTCTTAATTCTGCTGTAGAATTTTCACCATCTGCATTTCTTAATTTATCAAACCGCGATAAACATTTTTCAGTTTCAGTCTCACTAATTTCTTCATGAGGAGTGCCAGGCTTAACAATTTCGGCTGCTCTTTTTGCTGCTGATCTTCCAAAAACAACAAGATCAATTAAAGAGTTAGAGCCCAATCTATTTGCGCCGTGTACTGATACACATGCAGCTTCACCTATAGCCATTAGTCCAGGTACAGTTTTTTCTGAACCATTAACTGTTAAAACTTCAGCTTTATAATTTGTGGGTATTCCACCCATGTTATAATGAACCGTTGGTACAACAGGAATTGGGTCTTTAGTTACATCAACGTTCGCAAATAATCTTGCTGCTTCTGTAATTCCAGGCAACCTATTTTCGATAACATCTTTATCTAGATGATTTAAATATAAATGAACATGATCTTTGTCATTACCGACTCCTCTTCCTTCGTTAATTTCAATTGACATTGACCTGCTTACTACATCTCTAGATGCTAAGTCTTTCGCATTAGGAGCATATCTCTCCATAAATCTTTCACCTTTGGAATTAACAAGGTATCCACCTTCACCTCTTACACCCTCAGAAATCAAGGTGCCATGACCATAAATACCAGTTGGATGAAACTGAACAAATTCCATATCTTGTAATGGCAATCCAGCTCTTAATACCATGGCGTTTCCATCTCCTGTGCAAGTATGAGCAGAAGTAGCTGAATAGTATACTTTGCCGTAACCTCCAGTGGCAATTATAGTTATATGCGATCTAAATCTATGTATAGTTCCATCATTTAAATTCCATGCAATTAGTCCCTTGCACTGACCATCTTTCATTAACAAATCTAATGCAAAATATTCAATAAAAAATTCTGTGTTATGTTTAAGTGCTTGCCCATAAAGAGTATGTAAAATTGCATGACCTGTTCTATCTGCCGCTGCACAGGTCCTTTGAACTATTCCATTACCATAATTTTTAGTCATTCCTCCAAACGGTCTTTGATAAATTTTTCCATCTTCTGTTCTACTAAATGGGACACCATACTTTTCTAATTCAATAACTGCCTTTGGAGCCTCTTTGCACAAATACTCAATACTGTCTTGATCACCTAGCCAATCTGCACCTTTGACAGTATCATACATGTGCCAACGCCAGTCATCCTCTCCCATATTTCCAAGTGCAGCTGAAATACCACCTTGAGCAGCAGAAGTATGGCTTCTAGTTGGAAATACTTTCGAGATACATGCTGTTTTAAGACCAGCTTCACTTAAGCCTACAGCCGCTCTTAGACCTGAACCGCCAGCTCCAAGAACAACTACATCATATTCGTGATCTATAATTTTATATGCAGTCATTAGTTTAAATTAAATAATATGATAATTGTAATTAATGGAAATATTATAGCAAATAAATTTAAAGCTTTGTTTGCGGCATTTTTGATATTTTCATCACGTATATAATCTTCGAATACCTCACTAATACTTAGAGCAGAAAAAAAATAGGCAAATATTAAAAAAATACTAACTAAAAATTTTGATGGTTGAGAATTTAAGAAACTGATTACAGATTGATAATCATTATCATAAATGGATACAAAATTTAAAATGAACCAAAACATCAATGGTATTAAAATCAGCGAGCTTATTTTTAAAAAGATCCATTTTTTAGTAACTGATTTCATTAGATTAAATTTCTCCCAATTAAATAAATTAAAATTGTTAGTATAAATGATCCAATGATTACCATAGAGCCAGTAATTTTTGTTGTTTTTAAATCAAATCCGTAACCTAAATCCATAATAATGTGCCTGATCTCACTTAACATTTGGAAGCTAAAAGACCAAATAATACCTATAACAAAAAATTTTCCAAAAAAAGAGCTTAAAAAGTAATTTACCGACTTATAAGTTTCTTCACCTAGCAACAAAGAAGAAATCCATAAACATAAAAGTGAAATAACAATTGTATTTATTATTCCCGTAATTCTTGTTGTAATTGATACTAATGATGAAATGTGCCATTTATAAATTTGTATATGAGGTGATAAAGGATTATTTTGCATTTTAATTATTATTTATAATAGCTTCTGCAATTTCGACAGAATTTAATGCTGCCCCACGAAGAAGATTATCTGAAACAATCCAAAGATTTAAAGAATTTTTTTTTGTTTTATCTTCTCTTATCCTCGAAATAAAAGTCTCATTTTTTCCTGCAGCCTCAATTGGTGTTGCATATCCACCATTTTCTTTTTTATCAATGACTGAACAACCGGGAGAATCATTTAAAACTTGTTTGATTTTATCTAAAGAAAATTCTTGTTCAAATTCAATATTTACAGATTCCGAATGAGATACTAAGACTGGTATTCTTACACATGTTGCTGTTAGTTCAATTCTTGTATCCAAAATTTTTTTTGTCTCATTGGTCATTTTTAATTCCTCTTTTGTGTAACCATCATCTGAAAATTCATCAATGTGTGGAATTATGTTAAATGCAATTTGTTTTGTAAAATTTTTTGATTTAATTTCTTTACATTCTAAGTACATTTTAGTTTGTTGAATTAATTCATCCATTGGAGCTTTACCTCCGCCAGAAACTGATTGGTAGGTTGATACTATAACTCTTTTAATTTTAAATAAATCATGCAAAGGCTTTAGTACTAAAACTAATTGTGCTGTGGAACAATTTGGATTAGCAATAATATTTTTTTTCATTTTCTGAATATCTTTAGCATTTACTTGAGGAACTATTAATGGAACCTCAGGATCCATTCTAAAATAACTAGAATTGTCAATTACTGTAGTGTGTTTTGCAGCCTTTTCTGCATACTGTTCAGAAATTTTTCCGCCTGCTGCAAAGAAAGTTATTTTTGCTTTAGAAAAATCATAAGTTTCTAGATTTTCTATTGAATACTTTTTTCCATTAAATTCTAATTGCTTTCCAGCGCTGTTTGGTGATGCAACCAAATAGAGATTATCAATATTTAAATTCTTTTGTTGTAAAACTTCTAAAGTTTTACGACCTACGTTTCCTGTTGCCCCTACAATTGCAATATCCATGGTAATTTTTTGAATAGTTTTATACTAAATAAAAGGTAAATCACAAACTTTTCCATCAAAAGCTTGATCGTTAATTTTTATTTTTATTGCCTGATTAGCATTCCAATTTGGCTTATTTAGCATAGCTATTCCAATGACTTGATCAAAATATGGTGAATAACATCCAGATCTTAATTCACCAATCGGATTACTATTTTCGTCCATTATATCAATCGACTCTGTAATATTTATTTTTTTCAAATCTAATTTTACTCCCATTAGCTTTTTACTTACACCTTCAGACCTAATTTTTATCAATTTTTTTTTCCCCAAAAAATTAATATCACTATCCACATTAACAAATTTATCAAATCCACACTCCAAAGGATTGTCATTTATATCAATATCATTTCCATAAGATAAAAGTGCACTCTCAATTCTTTCTATTAAATTTGGACAGCCAGGTTTTACATCAAGGTCTTTACCTTTCTCAAACAAAGTATCATATAAATCTAATCCAGATTTAGTATGTTCAACATATATTTCGTATCCACCTTGCTTAGACCAACCTGATCGAGCAATTAAATGTTTTGTTCCTTTAAAGTCGTAGTAATCAAATCCAAAAAACTTTAGTTGAGTAATTTTTTCACCAAATATTTTTTCCATTAATTTAAAAGATTTTGGTCCTTGAACAGCTATTATATTCACATCTGGTTCAAAAATATTTACAGAAAAATTGTTACCGATAGCCAGTCCTTTTGCAAAAAGCAAAACGTCAGAATCTGCTATAGATAGCCACCACCTATTTGAACTTAGTCTCAAAACTACTGGATCATTTATTATTCCACCTTTGTCGTCTATAATTGGGCAATAGTAACATCTGCCATCTTTAGATTTTGATAGATCTCTGCATGTCATAAGCTGGACAAGCTTTGCCGAGTCTTTTCCATTTATCTCAACTTGTCTTTCCCCTGCTACGTCCCAAACTTGAACTGACTTTTTCAAATGGTGGTAGGAATCTTCAAGTGATCCGAATGCGGCTGGTAGCAACATATGGTTATATGTTGTATATGCTGTAACTCCTTGTTCTTCTATTCTAGAGGTGTAAGGAGTGCTTCTTAATCTTCTTGATTTAGCTATAGAGAATGTTTTCATTTTTTAAAATTAAGAGATCTTTTCTCTTATTTTAAAAGATTTTTCAAACATTATTCTTTAGCTTTTTTTCTAAGTTCAAATTTTTGAATTTTTCCAGTTGAAGTTTTTGGCAGTTCACAAAATTCAATTTTTTTTGGTACCTTAAATCCTGCAAGGGTTTCTTTGCAAAATTCAATTAGCTCCTTCTCACTTGTTTCTTTATCTTGAACTTTTTCAATAAATGCGCATGGAACTTCACCCCATTTTTCATCAGGCTTTGCAACAACTGCGGCTATTGAAACTGCTGGATGCTTAGCTAAAGTATTTTCAATTTCAATTGAAGATATATTTTCACCCCCAGAAATAATTATATCTTTTGATCTATCTTGAATTTTAATATAACCGTCTGGATGTGCTACTGCTAGGTCACCCGAGTGAAACCAGCCTCCTGCCATAGCTTTATCTGTTGCCTCTTTATCTTTAAAATATCCTTTCATGACAACATTTCCTTTAATCATTATTTCTCCCATAGTTTTTCCGTCTTTTGGAACAGGTTTTAAAGTTTCTGGGTCCATAACCATGACATCCTCTGTGTTAGGATATCTAACACCTTGACGTGCTTTAATTTCATTTTGTTTATCTTCATCTAAATCATCCCATTGGTCATTCCAAGCACACTGTAAAATATGTCCATATGTTTCAGTAAGTCCATATACATGCATTACTTCAAAGCCAAGTGCTTGCATTTTTTTAAATATAATACTTGGAGGAGGTGCTCCTGCTGTTAGGACATATACTTTATGACCTAACTTTTTTTGATCTTTCTCAGATGCTCCCGTAATCATATTCAACACAATTGGGGCACCACCAAAATGGGTTATCTTATGCTCCTCGATTAATTCAAAAATTTTTTTTATGTCAATGTTTCTAAGACAAACAGTTTTTCCATTTAACATAGGTATTGTCCATGGATAGCACCAACCATTACAATGAAACATTGGGACAACCGTTAAAAAATTGAGTCTAGCAGGCATATTCCACGCAACCGCACTTCCAGTAGACATTAGATATGAGCCTCTATGATGATATACAACACCTTTAGGATTTCCAGTAGTACCCGAAGTGTAACTCAATGAAATTGCCTGCCACTCATCTTTAGGCCTTTTCCATTGAAAGTTTTCATCACCAGTGTTCAAAAATTCTTCATATTCTTTTTCTCCAATTTTTTTTAGTAGTGATTGATCAGCAAAATTATCTTGGATATCAATTATGAGAGGTTTATTCTTAACAGTTTCTAAAGCTTTATTTACAACAGCATGAAACTGCCTGTCTACAATTAATACTTTTGCTTCGCTATGATCCAAAATATACGAGACTGTTTTTGCATCTAAGCGAATATTTATTGTATTTAATATTCCACCAGTCATCGGAACTGAGTAGTGAGCCTCAAAAATTTCAGGTGTGTTACAAGCCATTACTGAGACAGTGTCTCCTTCGCCAATTCCAATTTTTTCTAGCGCGCTCGCAAATTTTATACATCTTTTATATATCTCAGACCAAGTGTATGATCTGTCTTCATAAACTATCCCAACATAATCAGGATAAATATCCTTAGCTCTTTCTAAAAAACTTAATGGCGTTAATGGAACAAAATTTGCGTCGTTTTTATCAAGATTTTGATTGTATTTATTCACTTAGTTAAACTTAGCACTCATTGTGTATTTGCTACCAGAAATTGCTGATTTGTAGTGGCTATCAACCCTAGGTAAAATTTTATCAAAATAATAATTACCAGTATTTATTTTATCATCATAAAATTCTTTATTAGTTGAATGATTTTCATAACTTTTTCTTAAAACTTTTAACCATACAAATGCTAAAGATGTATAACCAAAGTATTTCAAATAATCATTGCATGATGCACTAATATCATCTTTTTCTGTATTGCCTTCTGGATCCATCCAATTGGTAAAGTCTATTAAGACATTTTTTAATTTTTCTAAAATTAATGTTTTATCTTTAATTTTATCAATTGATTTACAAATCTTAATTTCTTCATCAATTAAAGATAAAAAATTACTGAATATATTTTTTTGGCTTACTTTTCTAAATACAAAATCTATGGCTTGAACGGAATTTGTACCTTCGTAGATAGGGGTAATTCTGTTATCTCTGAATAATTGTTCTATACCTTGATCTTTGGTATATCCGTATCCACCAAATATTTGAATAGCCTCATTTGTAATATCCATCGCCATGTCGGTAAAAAAAGACTTAATAACAGGAGTCATTAATGAAACCATTTCACCAGCTTTTTTTTTAACATTCTGGTCGTTATGATTTAAACTCACATCAATTTGTTGTGCCATCCAAAATGACAAGGCTCTTTCTCCCTCGATAATCGATTTCATATTCATCAAACTTCTTCTAATATCAGCGTGCTGAATTATTAAATCTGTATCCCCATTTTTATTTTCATTCGACTTACCTTGTTTTCTCTCTTTTGCATAACTTAAGGCAGTTTGATAAGCTGTTTCTGAAATTCCTAAACCTTGAATTCCAACAATGATTCTCTCTAAATTCATCATAGTAAACATTGAATTTAGTCCTTTATTTTCAGGACCAATCATATAGCCTTTCGCTTCATCAAAACTTAGTACACAAGTAGCTGAACCTTTAATTCCCATTTTAGACTCAATAGACACTGTATTAACTCCGTTTCTCGAACCTACTGAACCATCTTCATTTATTTCATACTTAGGAACTAGAAACAAACTTATACCTCTTGTGCCTTTTGGTGCATCTGGGGTTCTTGCTAAAACTAAATGAATTATGTTTTCTGTTAGATCGTGATCACCTGAGGTTATAAAAATTTTTTGCCCACTTATTTTATAGCCGTTTCCATTTTTTACAGCCTTTGTTTTTATCAGTCCTAGATCTGTACCGCACTGAGGTTCTGTCAAACACATTGTGCCACTCCACTTTCCCTCTACTATTTTAGGAAGATATTTATTTTTAATTTCTTCTGTTCCATGAGTTTTAAGACAATTATAAGCTCCAATACTTAATTCACTGTAAAGTTTAAATGACAAGCTAGACGAAGATAACATTTCATCGAAAAATGCACTGACAGTTTTTGGCATTCCTTGTCCGCCATACTCAGGATCACAAGATAGAGATACCCATCCGTCTTCTATAAATTTTGAATATACTTCTTTATAACCTGGAGGCGTTCTAACAACTCCATTTTCATAAATACATGGTTTTTCATCTCCTACTTTTGCTAATGGTAGAATTAAATCCTGATTTATTTTTGCAGCCTCTTCTAATATGTTTTTTACAAGATCTGATGTAACTTCTTTATTTTTTTCTATTTCGTTATATTCTTTATTGTCTTTTAGATGTTCAAAAAGAAACATCATATCATCTATGGGAGCTGAATAAATTGTCATAATTATTTTATCAAATTAAATTAAAATATTTAATTTTGCAAACAGGCAATAATTGCATCACCCATTTGTGAGGTGGATACTTCCTTAGTGCCTTGAGACATAATATCTTTTGTTCTTAAACCCTTGTCTAAAACGTCCTGAACTGATTTTTCTAACAAATCAGCTTCTTTATCTAAATCAAGAGAATATCTTAATGCCATTGCAAAACTTAATATAGTAGCAATAGGATTTGCAAGACCTTTACCAGCGATATCTGGAGCTGAACCATGAATAGGTTCATACATTGCTCTCATTTCACCATCTTTATTTTTTGCACCGAGTGATGCTGAAGGTAATAATCCAAGAGATCCTGTTAACATCGAAGCTTCATCTGAAAGCATATCACCAAATAAATTATCTGTTACAATAACATCAAATTGTTTAGGATTTCTAAGTAATTGCATAGCACAGTTATCAGCTAACATATGACTTAATTCTACATCTTTATATTCTCTATCATGTAAAGCTTGAACATCTTCTTTCCAAAGTAATCCTGCCTCCATAACATTTGATTTTTCACATGATGTTACTTTGTTCTTTCGTTTTCTAGCAAGATCAAAAGCTACTTTTGCAACTCTTTCTATTTCACTCGTTGTATATGTATGAGTATTTATTCCTTTTCTCTCTCCATTATCTATTGGTTTAATACCTCGAGGTTCTCCAAAGTAAATTCCACCGGTCAGCTCTCTTACAATCATGATGTCTAGACCAGAAACTATTTCTGGCTTTAGAGTAGAAGCATTAACTAATTGCTTAAAGCAAATTGCAGGTCTTAAATTTGCAAAAAGTTTAAGTTCCTTTCTTAATTTTAGTAAAGCTCTTTCAGGTTTTTTTGAAAATTCTAGATTATCCCATTTAGGACCACCTACAGCTCCTAAAATAACTGCCTCACACTCTAACGCTTTATAAAAGACTTCATCTGTAATTGGAGTACCATGCTTATCATATGATGCCCCGCCAGCTAAATCTTCATCAATTTCAAAGTCTAAAGATTTGTTTGTGTTAAACCAATTTATAATTTTTTTGACTTCAGCAATTACTTCAGGACCAATACCATCACCTGGAAGCAACAGAAATTTTCTTTTTTTAATTTTAATCATTGAAAATCCAAGGTTTTGAAGACTTTAATTTTTTTTCAAAGGAGTCAATTTTGTCTGATTTCTCTAGAGATAAAGCAATGTCATCTAAACCCTCAATTAAACATTTTTTTTTGAATTCATCTAACTCAAATTTTATTTCATTGTTACCAAAAACTATTTTTTGATCTTTAAGATCAATCAAAATTTTTTCCTTTCTGCTTGAATATTCTGAAATTTGTTTTATTTGCTCTTCACTGATGGTGATTGGTAAAATTCCATTTTTGAAACAATTATTATAAAATATATCAGCATAGCTTGAACTAATTACACAAGTAATACCAAAATCTAATAAAGCCCATGGTGCATGTTCTCTTGATGAACCGCAGCCAAAATTTTTACCAGCTATTAAAATTTTAGAATTTGTATAAGGTTCATTATTAAGAATAAAATTTTCAATTTCTTTACCAGTTTCATCATATCTCATTTCAAAGAAAAGGTTTTTTCCTAAACCAGTCCTTTTAATTGTTTTTAAAAACTGTTTTGGGATTATCATATCTGTATCAATATTAACTATTGGAAGATATGCGGGTATACTCTCTAACGTATCAAATTTTTTCATTAATTTTCGTACTTTCTTACATCATCCAAATTTCCAGATATTGCAGCAGCAGCTGCCATACCTGGGCTAACTAAATGAGTTCTTCCACCTCTTCCTTGTCTTCCTTCAAAATTTCTATTTGAGGTCGAGGCACACCTTTCTTCAGGCTTAAGTTTATCGGCATTCATGGCAAGGCACATGGAACAACCCGGCTCTCTCCACTCAAAACCAGATTGCTTGAAAATTTTATCTAAACCTTCTTGCTCTGCTTGTTCTTTTACTAATCCAGAGCCAGGCACAATTATGGCATTAACGTGTGATGCAATTTTTTTATCTTTTAAAATTTTAGCAGCATCTCTGAGGTCTTCTATTCTTCCATTTGTACAGCTGCCTATAAATACTTTATCAATTTTAATATCTTTAATGTTAGTATTAGGTTTTAAACCCATATAATTTAAAGATCTTGTAATTGAGTTTTTTCTATCCTCATCATTTTCATTATCAGGATTAGGAACTTTGCCATCTATTTCAACAACGTCTTGGGGTGATGTACCCCATGTAACCATTGGTTTTATTTCAGCGCCATCCAATGTTATCTCTTTATCAAAGTGAGCATTATTATCAGTTTTCAATTTACTCCAATACTCAATAGCTTTGTCCCAACTTTCACCTTTCGGTGACATTGGTTTCCCCTTCAGATAATTAAAAATTTTTGTGTCAGGTTCGATAAGGCCAGCCCTTGCCCCTCCCTCTATGGTCATATTGCAAATTGTCATTCTTTGCTCGACACTTAAACTTGAAATTAAATTTCCTGCATACTCAATTACATATCCTGTTCCACCTGCGGTACCAATTTTACCAATTATTTGAAGAATTACGTCTTTTGATGTCACACCTAAAGGTAAACTACCATTTACATTTATTCTAAAATTTTTAGATTTTTTTTGAACTAAGGTTTGTGTTGCCAGTACATGTTCAACTTCAGAAGTACCTATTCCAAACGCTAAAGCACCAAATGCACCATGTGTAGCAGTATGACTATCACCACATACAATTATGTTTCCTGGTTGGGTAAAACCTTGTTCAGGACCAATTATATGAACAATGCCTTGTCGCTTATCATCCATTCCAAATAATTGGATACCAAATTCCGTACAATTTTTCTCAAGAGTTTCTACCTGAATTCTCGAATCCTCGTCTGTAATTCCTTTAGATCTATCTGTAGTTGGAACATTATGATCTGCAACCGCAAGTGTTAATCTAGGTTGCCTTACTTTCCTATTTGTGTTTCTAAGACCCTCAAATGCTTGGGGACTGGTTACCTCATGAATTAGATGTCTGTCGACAAATAGTAGAGATGTACCATCATCTTGTTCATGAACAAGATGCTCTTCCCAAATTTTATCGTAAATAGTTTGTGACATTTAGAAAAATATTATTTTTTCTCTGTGGGACTTTCTTGTTTTTGCTCCTCTTTTTTAATTTGTTCTTTTGGAGCTTCTGCTACTGCCTCTTTTTTAACTTCTTCTTTTGGAGCTTCTGCTACTGCCTCTTTTTTAGCTTCATCAGAGCTTGCATCAGATTTTGGAACTTCTTTTGAATTCTCATCTGTTGCTGGCAAAACATTTTCTTCAGTTACTTGTTGAATTTTTGTTTCTATATCAATTCCAATTTTCTTTTTAATCTTTTCAGCTATTCTTGCTGATTTACCAGTTCTATCCCTTAGATAATAAAGTTTAGCTCTTCTTACCTTTCCAGATCTTACAACTTTAATTGTATCAACAATTGGACTGTACAATGCAAATGTTCTCTCAACACCTTCACCAAATGAAATTTTTCTAACAGTAAAAGATGAGTTTATATCTCTATTTTTTTTTGCAATACACACTCCTTCAAAATACTGAATTCTGTCTCTTTTACCTTCAGTAATTCTTACCCCAACCTTCACTATATCTCCTGGAAAAAAATCAGGATGTTTTCTCTCAGAAACAATTTTTTTTACAATGGATTGATTGATTTCTTCAATATTTTTCATTTTAGTTTTTTTTAGTTTTCTTATATTTTTCCCACAAATCTGGTCTTCGGACGCGTGTTATAGCCTCAGATTGTGATAAACGCCAGTCTTTAATTTTGGCATGATCTCCTGATAATAACACTTCTGGTACACCTTTTTGCTCGAAAATTTGAGGTTTAGTATATTGAGGATATTCCAAAAGACCATTTTCGAAACTTTCATTTTTAGATGAGTTCACATTGCCTAAAACACCAGGAACAAATCTTAAAATCGCATCAAGAACTACAAATACAGCTGTCTCACCTCCAGACAAAACAAAGTCTCCAATACTTATTTCCTCTATATTTCTGCTATCAATTATCCTTTGATCAATACCCTCAAAATGACCACATATAAAATTAATTGATTCAAATTCTGAAAATCTTTTTGCACAATTATGATCAAAAATTTTTCCTTTTGGGCTTAGGTAAATTATTTTTTCATCCTGTGGTAAATTTTTATCCAATGATCTTGCTAATACATCTGCTTTCATTATCATACCATCACCACCACCATACGGTGTATCATCAACTGTCTTGTGCTTATCCTCAGCATAATTTCTAATATCCACAATTTCTAAACTCCAAATTTTTTCCTTCATAGCTTTGCCAAACAAACCTTTTTCTAGGTAGCCTGGAAAATAGTCTGGATACAAAGTGAATACTCGAGACTTAAACATTTATTTTTTTTCTTCTCCCTTTGGAGCTTCTGGAGCAGCTTCAGCCTTAGGAGCTTCTTTGGTATCTTCATTTTTTGGTGTTTCGCTTGTAGCATCTTTTTTAGGTGCTTCTGCATTATTATCTGATTTCGTCTCACTTTTTGCTTCCGCTCCTTCACCATCTTTTTTGTTTCTTTCTTTTTTAGGAACTGCTTTAATAGGGTTATTTCCGTTGGCTGGCATTTCGATTATCTGGTTCTCACCAAGAATTCTGGCAACTCTAGTTGTTGGTTGCGCTCCTTGACTTAACCAATATTTAATTCTCTCTTGGTCTAGTCCTACTCTTTCTTTTTTTTCCTTTGGAAGTAACGGATTAAAGAAACCTAGCTTTTCAATAAATCTTCCATCTCTTGGAAATCTGCTGTCAGCAACAACAATTTTATAAACAGGTCTTTTTTTCGTACCACCCATTGATAATCTCATTTTTAACATTTTTTCTCCTTTTTTTATTTAAGTTGATTAAAAAGTTCTGGTGGTATTCCTTTGTCCGCCATTCCTTTCATATTTCCTTTAGACATCTTTTTCATCATCTCAGACATCATTTTAAATTGTTTTAACAATTTATTGATAGTGGCAATGTCAGTACCAGAGCCATTAGCAATTCTTTTCTTTCTAGATCCATCAATTATCTTTGGATTTTCTCTTTCTTTTTTAGTCATAGATAAAATTACAGCTTCATTTTGGGTAATTATTTTTTCGTCAACACCTGCTTCATCCATTTGAGATTTAATTTTTGAAACACCTGGCAGAAAAGACATAATACCCTCAATCCCACCCATTTTCTTCATTTGTCGTAATTGTGATAAATAGTCTTCTAAGGAAAATTGACCTTTTTTTAATTTTTCTTCAGTTTTTTTTAAATTTTCTTGATCTATATCTTCAGCAGCTTTTTCAACAAGAGAAACGATATCTCCCATTCCTAAAATTCTATTTGCTATTCTGTCAGGATAAAAAATTTCAAAATTATCTATTTTCTCTCCAATTCCCAAAAATTTTATAGGAACATCTGCAACATACTTCATACTTAATGCTGCACCACCTCTTCCGTCACCATCTGATCTGGTAAGAACTATACCTGTTAAATTTACAGTACTTTTAAATTCTTTAGCCACATTTGCAGCAACTTGTCCTGTTAAAGAATCTGCAACTAATATAGTTTCTGAAGGATTTATAATTCCCTCTATTTGTTTAATTTCACTCATCATTTGGAGATCTATTTGAGTTCTTCCTGCTGTATCAAAAAGGATTACCTCGGAGCCATTCAAGTTTGCTGCGCTTAAAGCTCGTCTGCAAATGTCTGCAGGTAATTGACCTTCAATAACAGGTAAAGTAATTATATTATTTTGTTCTCCAAGTAATTTTAATTGTTCTTGTGCAGCTGGCCGGTACACATCAAGACTAACCATCATTACTTTTTTTTTATTATTTTTTTCTAGAAATTTAGCTAGCTTTGCAGTGGTGGTAGTTTTTCCTGATCCTTGTAATCCCACTAACATAATAGGAACAGGTGGAACAGCATTAAGTAGAATATCTGAATTTTTATCACCTAAAAATGATACAAGTTCATCGTAAACAATTTTAACAACCATTTGCCCAGGTGATGTTGATCTTACTATTTCCTTACCTAGAGCTTTTGGTTTAACTCTGTTTATGAATTCTTTTACAACATCTAGAGATACATCAGCCTCTAATAAAGCAAGACGAATAGCACGCAATCCTTCATCTACTTGTTTTTCATCAAGAGAAGGTGCTTTTTTTAAAGAGGAAAAAATTTCCTCAAATTTATTTGTTAAATTTTCAAACATAATTTCACACAGCAGGTATCGCACCAGTGGGCGAACCCTCGCTGACTGGTGTCGATCTCTTTGTTACCAAAGACACCGCAAATTGCTGTATTTTGCGGAAACTCCGGTAAACTATAATAGAGGTTCAAAAAGTCAATAAATAAGTTAAGTATTTAATCTATGGAATTTGATGCTTTTAAAATGGACGGTTTGGGTAATGATTTTGTCATTATTGATCAAAGAAAAAGATCAGTAAGTCTTACAAAGGATCAAATTATAAAAATTTGTGATCGTAATTTTTTAGGATGTGATCAATTAATTTTTATAAAAAATAGCACTATATCAAATGCTTCAATGCAATTTTATAATTCAGATGGGAGTACATCAGGAGCATGTGGTAATGGAACAAGATGTGTTGCATATTTGATTTCAGAAGAGGTGAAAAATAAAAACATAAGTTTAAATGTTGATAATCAAATACTTAATTCTAAAATTTTAGATAGTAAACAGGTTGAAACAATAATAGGAAAGCCAAAACTGAATTGGAAGGATATCCCGATTAATAGAGAATTGAATACAAGAAATTTAGAATTAACCATTTCAGATGTTGACAATAATAAAATCACCGGAGGTGTAGGTATCAATGTTGGTAATCCCCATGTAATTTTTTTTGTAAATGATGTTGAGTTATTTGACTTAAAAAAAATTGGTCCACAAATAGAGAATAATGAAATATTTCCAGAAAAATGCAATGTTTCATTGGCTCAGAAAATAAGTAACAAACATATAAAAATAAAGGTTTGGGAGAGGGGTGCTGGACTAACAAAAGCTTGTGGTACAGCTGCATGTGCAACAGCTGTTGCTGCTAACATTGATGAATTGGAAAATACAGTCACTGAAATAGAATTTAAACTGGGAAGATTACAAATAAAAATTGATCAAGATAAGTTTATACATATGAAAGGTGCTGTTTCGGAGATACAAAAAATAACAATTAAACTTTAATGGGAATTTTTGAAAAATTTAAAATCGGATTTAAAAAAAGTGCCGATAATATTGCTTCTGGTCTAAGAGAAATAATAATTAAAAAAGAAATAGACGACAAAACATTAGATGAAATTGAGGAATTCTTAATTAGCTCAGATGTAGGAATTGATGCTTCTTCAGAAATAAAAGAAATAATAGCACAAAAAAAAATTGATCCAAAAAATAACGCTGTAAATGAGGTTAATAAAATACTTGAAGAATATATTATCAATCTTATGGAACCACTCGAAAAAAAAAACTTTTTTGAAAAAAAAGAGAATTTGAATATTATTTTAATTTCAGGTGTTAATGGTGTAGGCAAAACCACAACGATTGGGAAAATTGGAAAAATTTTTATTGAAAATCACAATAAAGTTATATTTTCTGCATGTGATACTTTTAGAGCTGCAGCAATTGAACAGCTAGAGGAGTGGTCAAATCGAGTTGGGGCTACGATTATAAAATCAAACGCTGGTTCTGATCCAGCCTCAGTTGCATTTAAAGCTGTTGAATATGCTAAGCAAAATAATATCAATCAAGTTTTGATAGACACTGCTGGAAGACTGCAGAATAAAAAAAATCTTATGGAAGAATTTAAAAAAATAGGAAATGTAGTTAAAAAAAGTTCTGACGGCGCACCGCATGAGGTAATACTTGTTTTAGATGCAACATCAGGTCAAAATATTATTAATCAATTAGAGGAATTTAATAAAATTATTCCAGTTTCAGGATTAATAATGACAAAATTAGATGGTACTGCAAAAGGAGGAATTCTAATTGCACTTTCAAAAAAATATAAAATACCAATTGTTGGACTTGGTTTAGGTGAAAAAGAAGATGATTTGCAAGTTTTTAAAGCAAAACAATTCGCGAGTGCATTTACTCAAAAGATGTAATTAAGTTTTTTGAAATCAGTGGCTTATAAATATTACATTCGAAGTTTGTTTTCAAATCTCTATAACCACAGTTTTTTGCGAAACTTGAAACAATAAATTCTAATTTTCCATTTGATTTTGCAGTAGACAAATGTTTGTTTGAAATACTGAATTTAAGATTTTTAAAAAAATTTTTTGATGCGCTAACTAATATCAATGTATCATTATCATTTAACAAATAATATGCAAAGTCCTCAGGGAACATTGGATATTCAAAATTGTTTGTGATTTTTTTAACTCTATTTGGAAACCACTCATAAGAGATAAGAGGATAATCTTTCTTAGTTTTATGGTCATGAATATAAAGGTCTTGGGGATAATCATTGAGATAATTTCTATACTCTCCTTTTGCAATTATAGCCTTTTCTCTAGTCTTAAAATAAAGAGTGAATTTTTTGTCATAAGACTCCATTAGACCAATATGAAAATATTTATTTATTTTTTCTGCATAAGCATTATTAAAAAAAACAAAAAATAAAAAAATTATAATTTTTTTCATTATAATTTTTAATTAAAGAAAAAGATAATGCTTTGGTTAAATTGTGTTCTAATTTAAGCTGGAAATAAATTTTTTAATTGTATTTATCAAATTTTCATTAAAATTCATCATATGATCGTCATTATCACTGAAAAAATTGTATTTAACACCATCAAATTTTTTGTACATTTCTTCACCCATACTAAAAGGAACAATTTTATCTTCTCTACCGTGCATTATTAAAATGGGCGAATTTATTTTTGATATTTTTTCAATAGACTTATATTTGTCCTTTAAAATTAATTTAGCTGGTAAATATGGGTAATATTTTTTAGCTAGGATTTCCATTGAAGTAAATGGTGACTCCAATATTAAACCAAAGAAACTATTAGAGCTTGCAAGATCTACAGCAATTGCTGTTCCAAGAGATTCTCCATATAAGATAATTGAATTGTCCTCTACACCGTTTAAATTAAGCCATTTCTTCACAGCCCTTGCATCTTCATAAAGTCCTTGCTCAGTTGGTTTACCCTTATTTCCACTGAAACCTCTATAAGCAAATATTAAATAATTAATATCTAACTTAGAAAATTCATTAAGTTTATAAATTCTATTATCTATTTTTCCTGCATTTCCGTGAAAAAAAAGAATAGTTTTAAAATTTTTATTTTTCACAAATCTCCAAGCTACAAGTTCATTTTCAGACTGAATATATACTTTTTCTATTTTATGATTAAGTGGTCCTTCATCTAAGTAATTATTTTCGCCAGGATGATAAAGTAATTTTCTTTGGTAAAAATATACTACAAGTGAGACCCCAAAATAAATTACGAAAATATAAAATAATATTTTAAAAAAAATCATTTTATGCTTTTTGTTCATTATCAACTTTTCTTTTAACTAAATATATTCCAAAAAATACTAAGACGGTTCCTAGATAATGGTAGTTTTCTAAATTTTCATCGAATAAAAATATTCCATAAAATGCCCCATAAACAGTAAATAAATATAATGTAAATCCGGTTACAGACGCTCCTAATTTTTGTTGCGTTAAAGTATAAAGTGCAAATGCAATAATTCCTGGTGAAATTGCTGCAAACAATACCCAAAAATAAAAATTTAAGTCAAATTGAGTTTGTACAAAATATATTTCTTCTAATAAGTAGAAGGGTAACAAGCTAATGATCCCGCCGAGTGAGATAATAGTAAACCTTGGAAAAACATCTAAATCAGACTTCCAATAAAATAAGAAAATTGAATATAATGCCCAACCAATTGCAGCCCCCAACATCCATAAGTCACCTTGATTAAAAGTTAAATTGAATAAAAGCAAAATATCACCTTTGATTATAATAATAAGAACTCCGACTAAACAGGAAACTAAACCAAAAATTTTAAGTTTATTTATTTTTTCACCAAAAAATAAAGAGGAAATGATAATAATAAAAATTGGAGAAGAGGTATAAATAATTCCCATATTAATTATCGTAGTTGTTTTTCCAGCTATAAAAGGGAAGGCGCCACATACACCACAGCCCATTGAGCCTAAAAATAAAAGTTTCCAGATTTCTTTTTTTATGATCCTAATTTCTCTTTTAATAGAAAAAAAAGTAAAGGATAACAAAATTAAAAAAACAAAAAACCACCTCCAAAATGCTAATGAAATTGGGGGTATAAACTCAACACCCCCACGAGCAACTATTAAGTTGCTTGCCATAAAAATTGGTTGAATAAAAAGTAATAGATAAGGAATAAGATTTTGTTTGTTCATCTTTATTTCTTATAGTTTAATTTTTATTTTTAAGAAGATATGTTTAGATTGAAAGATTTATTTCTTGTCAAAAAAAGCTTCGTAAATCATCATTATAATTGCTGCACCCATAAAGATATATACAGGTAACACGTCTAAAAAAGTTATCATCATAGATCTTGTAAGAGTGGTCGCTAGGCCAACTAAAAAGAATAGAGCAAACGAAATTCCAATAACTGTTGTTAATTTATTCATATTTAATCTTCACATTCCTTCTCTAACCATCTAGCAACTCCTAAAAATCTGTGATCATCATATTTATCACCAATTAATTGAACACCTAATGGTAATTTATTTTCACCTTCAAGTAAAGGAAGAGAAATACAAGGCGTACCAAGATAAGACCAAACCTTATTAAATTCTGCAGTACCTGTGCTTTTTAATCCTTTAGGTGCGACCCCTGGACTGGACGGCATTAGCACTCCATGGTAATCCTCAAAAACTTCTTTATAAGATTCATAACTTTGTTTCCTAAAATCAATAGCCTCTGCATATTCTTTTGCAGAGTATTTATTTCCTCTAGAAATTGCATCTTGCATATATTTAGACAATTTAGATTTAAACTTTTTATAATAAATTGAAAAATTGTTTGCTAAGTCTGTTTCGTGAATTACTTGATGATATTTATGTATATCTTTGAAGTAAGAAGGAGTATCAAAAACTTCAATGTTTTTAAAAGACTTAATAAAATATTCAAAAGCATCTCTGGATTTTTTTTCAATCATCTTCCAGTGATTTGTTTTATAAAATATAAATTTTGGTTCAAATAATGGGCCTTTTTTTGTCTCTGCTAGAATATTCTCTGATGAATAATGTATTGAAGCTGGATCCTGTTTGTCTTTCTTAATTAAAGCTTTAGCCAATAAAGCAACGTCCTCTACATTTCTTCCAAACATACCAATATGATCTAAAGTTTGAGAGGTTCTTAAAACACCATTTCTTGATATTAAGCCATAAGTTGGTTTATAGCCTACTACACCACAGTAAGAAGCAGGTCTAATTACTGATCCGCCTGTTTGAGATCCAATTGAAAGAGGTGCCATATATGATGCAACTGATGCAGCTGATCCACTGGAAGAACCGCCTGGTGTTCTAGAATAATCATGTGGGTTCGTAGTTTTTGGAGGTCCAAGAAAAGCTAATTCTGAAGTTGCAGTTTTGCCCATTACAATAGCTCCTTCCGAAATCAATAAATCAATAATTTCTGCATTTTGTGAGTAAGACTTACCCTTTCTTATGCTTGTGCCGCATTCAGTTGGCATCTCAACTGTTCCAATAATATCTTTAACAGCTACAGGTATACCATGTAGGAAGCCAATTGGTTTACCTGATCTTCTGTAGTCATCTGCCTCTTTAGCTTTCTCTAATAAAATTTTTTTATCAAAAAATGCCCAAGCTTTTACTTCTTTTTCAAATTCATCGACTCTTTCAATATATTTTTCGCATAATTCTACTGAGGTTAATTCTGAATTTTTTATTTTTAAAGCAAGGTTTTCTACACTCTGTGAAAATATTTCATTCATCTATTTCTTCTTTAGTCAGCAAAAAGTACATCAGGAAGCCATAAGGCTATACCTGGAAAAATGTACATCAATACCATTGCAAAAATCACTATTCCTAAAAATGGCATGATCCCTTTAAATATTTCCAACAATTCTACATTTTTTGTTTGTACACCTTTAAGATAATATGCAGACATTGCCATGGGGGGTGTTAAGAAAGATGTTTGCAAGTTTAATGCAATCAACATAGCAAAGAAATACGGATTAACACCAAAAAATTCTACCAGTGGAAGGAATATAGGTACAAAAATAATTAGAATTTCTGTCCATTCTAAAGGCCATCCTAGAATAAAAATAATTATTTGAGTTATCACTAAAAACTGCCAAGGAGCTAAATTCATAGATTTAAAAAAGTGTTCAAAAACTTCGTGACCACCCAAATAAGAAAACACTGCTGCAAAAGTCCATGATCCTACAAACAACCACATTATCATTGCAGTTGTTTTTGCTGTAAGGAAAACAGACTCTTTAAAACTTTTCCATTTTAAAGACTTATAAATTAAAGATAGGACTAAAGATCCAAGAGCTCCCACCGCTGCAGCCTCAGCTGGTGTTGCAAGACCTGCAAGAATAGTACCTAAAACTAATATTATTAAAGAAAATAATGGTACAAATGAAACTAAAACCTCTTTTAATATCACTGCTCTTGGTGGTATTTCCTCCTTTGGAGGCTTAGGTGCAATGGATGGATTAAAGTACGCCCTAGTTATTGCATAAATTATATAAAGCCCTGCCAACATTAATCCAGGAAATATTGCTGCTGCAAATAATCTAAGAGGAGATAATTGAGCAATTACTGCATAAACTATAAGCATAATACTTGGAGGAATTAAAATACCTAAACAACCACCCGAACATATAACTCCCGATGCAAATTTTTTGTCGTAACCTGCTCTTATCATTGCAGGCCATGCAAGTAGTCCCATTAGTGTAACTACTGCACCGATAATTCCTGTAGCTGTAGAAAATAATGCACAAGTGACAAGAGCGGCTACAGCCATTGAAGCTGGCAAACCATGTGAAGCAAGTCTAATTGCATTAAATAATCTTGCTACAATTCCTGCTCTTTCAACTAGATAACCCATAAATAAAAATAAGGGGACGGCGGTAAGCACTGTATTGTCCATTACAGAATATGTGTTTTGAACAAATAATTGGAATATCCTGTTATCCAACAAATGATCCATTCTTGACGGATCATAATATGCAAAATAACCAAAACCAATTCCCATTGCCATTAAGGTAAATGCAATTGGAAAACCTAAAAGCACTGCAAATAGAAATATACCCATCATCAAGATAGCTATTTCAGGATTTGTTAAACTAAATAACATCTTTTTGGTCCTCGTCTTGAGTTGTTCTCATTAAAATTTTTTCTGTCTCCTCAGCAACAACCATTCTTGCAGGCCAATGGCCAGTTTGAATGCAAATGATTGATCTGAATACCTCACTTATTCCTTGAATGATTAATAGTAAACCAGAAAGTGGTATCAAAGATTTTGCCATATAAATTTGAATTTGTGCTGGACTATTCCAACTTGTTTCTTTAATTTTCCAAGCCATAGATGCGTATTCGTACCCATAAAATGCTAGAGCCAAAACACCTGGAAAGAAAAATATAAAATATAAAATTAGATCAATCCAACCTTGAGTTCTGGGTTTGAATAATCGGTAAATTACATCACCTCTTACATGGGCCTCGGTCGACAAAGTATAAGCACCTGCCATCATAAAAATGGCTCCATACATTTGAAGACTAAAATCAAAATTCCATAATGTGGGAGCATTAAATGCATATGCCATAACCACCTCATAACAAGTTCCACACATTAAAATTACAATACACCATGAAAATGCCTTACCCATTGATGTACTTAATTGATCTGCAAACTTGATAAATGATCTCATAAAAACTGTCTCAGTAATAACAAAAAGGGGGCTAAAAAGCCCCCCTTTTTTTCTAATTTATTAAAAATTATTAGATTTTTACTTTTGCTATTGGACCAAACTCATTTTCGTAAGCAAGTTTGTAATTAGGCTGATTCATCAGCAAGTACTTCATTACTCTCTTAGCATACGCTTTTTGTGAGTCTATGATTTTCTTAAAGAATGGATCTTTTCCAGAAAAGTCACCGACTACTTTGTCCCAACCTTTTAACTGCTCAGAAAGAATTGCATCTGAAGTTTGATATACATTTACTTTATGCTCATTCATTAACTTAGATAAGTCAGCTGAATATCTTACTAAAGCTTTAAAGTAGTTATCAGTGTTTGCAGCATAAGCAGCGTTTTTCAAAATTGCTTGATGTGCAGGCGAAAGGTTGTTGTATGATTTTTTGTTAATAGGAATTTCAAACATCTCCTGAGATTGGTGGAAACTACCTAAGTGATAATGCTTAGATACATCCTGCATACCAAACTGAGAGTCTGAAGTTGGGTTGTTAAACTCAGCTGCATCAATCAAACCAGTTTTCATTGCTGGTTGGATTTCTCCACCTGGTAACTGTCTTACGACCATTCCCATTGCAGTAAGAACGTTAGTTGCAAGACCAACTGTTCTATACTTCATTCCTTTAACGTCGGATACTTTAGTTACATTCTTTTTAAACCATCCGAATGGTTGAGCTGGCATAGGCATATGAAAGAAACCAACATAGTCAAAACCAACTTTTGCTAAAGTTTCTTCGTATAGAGCTCTTCCTCCACCATATTCCATCCATCCCATAACTTCTTGTGATGACATACCGTATGATGGTCCAGTTCCAAATAATGAAGCTGCAGGGTTTTTTCCATACCAATATGCAGTCACCCAGTGACCCATATCAAGTACTCCTGAACTTACTGCTTGTCCAATTTCGGAAGTTTTAACAACAGCTCCAACTGGTTGTAAGTCAATTTTTAACGTTCCACCTGACATCTGATCAACCATTTTCGCATAGTCTCCTGCCATTTCGAAAAAGATATTTGCTCCGCTAGGCCAAGCTGCTTGCATTTTAAGAGTAGTATGACCACCACCCAATGCAAGATTAGGCATTGCTACTGCTGCTGTTGCTGCTGCACCAGTTGCTGCTGCCGTTTTAAAGAACTTACGTCTTGAAGGAATTTTACCCTTCAAAGGTTTTTTTTCTTTAACCATTTATTTCTCCTCTTTAAAGTTAATTAACTGTAAAGATTTAAACATGTAAAATTGTTAGAGTCATTCTAAAATCGATCAAATTTTAAAATTAAATACAATTTGAGATTGTAAAATTAGGTCAAAAAGTCCTAATTTACTTTATTTTTACAGTCTCCTGTTTTGAAAAATTCATCAATGTTATCAATTGCAAGATTAGCCATTGCAGTTCTTGTTTCTTTTGTAGCGCTTCCTAAATGGGGAAGAATAAAAGCACTCTTATATTTTAGGTAGCCTGGATTTAAATTTGGTTCATTTTTGTAGACATCTAAACCAACTGCATAGACTTTTCTTCTTTCAAGTGCATCTATCAAAGCTTCGTCGTCTACAATATCTCCTCTTGCAACGTTGGTGACAACTGCACCTTTTGGCAAATACTCAATGGTCTCTTTATTAATCATATCAATTGTCTCTTTTGAAGCTGGACAACAAATAGATAAAACATCAGATACTGACAACAAACTTTTTAAATTATCATGGTAAACAGCACCTTGTTCTTTTTCCTCAGCTAATTTTGATCGATTATGATAATGTATTATCATTCCTAAAGACTTTGCAATTTTTGCAATCTTTTGACCAATTCTTCCCATGCCTAATACTCCAAGTCTTGCCCCAGTTAGTTGCTTTCCAATTAAATAATCTGCAGACCACTTCCAGTTACTTTCTTTAGCAGACTCTATTCCCTCTGAAGCTCTTCTACATGCTCCAAGTATTAGCAAGATTCCAATTTCAGCTGTGGCATCTGTTAAAACGTCAGGTGTATTTGTAACCGCTATTCCTCTGGCCTTAGCTGCTTCTAAATCTATATTTCCAAAACCAACTGCAAAATTTGAAATAATTTTTATAGTTTCCGGCAATTTATTTATTGTTTCAGCATCAAGTTTATCTGTTAAAGAAGACAATATTCCATCTTTTCCTTCACTCATTTCAATTAATTTTTTTTGAGAATACAATTCGTCATTTAAGTTCAAATTAGCATCAAAACTTTTTAATGCTTTATCTTCACAAGATCTAAGCAGTTTTCTTGTTACTAAAATTTTTTTCATATTAGATTTTATTCAAAACTTTTGGTTTTGGACCACCAGTGTACCAATCTAGCAGTTCTATAGTATGTAAAATTGGTATATTGGTACCATTAGATATTTGGGTTATGCAACCTATATTTCCAGTAGATATAATCTGTGGATTTGTACTCTCTATATTCTTAACTTTATCTTTTAAAAGATTTTTCGCGATTTCTGATTGCAGAATATTATAAGTTCCTGCAGAACCACAACAAAGGTGTCCATTAGGTATTTCCATAATATCATTGTCAGTTTTTTGAAGTAAGCTTATTGGTTCATTGTGAACCTTTTGACCATGTTGCATTGAACATGCTGAGTGATAAGCAATTTTATATTTCTTATTTTTCTTTTGTATATTTAGTTTTAAATTTTCTGATAGATATTCAGTAACATCTTTGCTTAACTCAGACACTATTTTTGCTTTAGCTTTTAATTTTTTGTCATTTCTAAATATAAATCCATAATCTTTTAAAGTGGTTCCACAACCAGAGGTATTTGATAATATTGCATCAAGATTTCCTTTTTTGTGTTCTTCATACCAGGTATCAATATTATTTATAAAATCTATGTTTGCTTCGTCTTCTTTACCTAAATGATGATTTAATGAACCACAGCATCTAATTTTTTTAGGGACAACAACTTCAACGCCATGTCTATTTAATAATCTTATTGTTGACTCGTTTATTTGTGGAGATAATTCTTTTTGCACACATCCGGTCAGCAAGGCTACCCTTGCTATTTTTTTTCCATTTGCAGGATATATTTCTTTTACCTTAATAGTTTTTTCTGGAAAAGAAGTTGGCATCAATTCCATCATGTCTTTTATTTTCTTTGGAAATAAAAATTTAAATAACTTTCCGATCTTAACTAAATAACTAGTTAATTTAAAATATTGCGTATTTGGAAGAACTTTAGATAAAAAATTTCTTAAAATTTTATCAAATAAAGGTCTGTTATAATTTTTTTCAATATATTTTCTGCCATGATCAATTACATGCATATAATTAACACCGGCTGGGCAAGTCGTCATGCAGCTGTAACATGATAGACAACGGTCTATGTGCTTAACAACTTTTTTTGAGGGCTTTCTCTCATTTTCCAACATATCCTGAATAAGATAAATTCTTCCTCTTGGTCCATCTAGTTCATCACCTAATATTCCATAAGTGGGACAGGTTGCATTGCACATACCGCAGTGCACACATTTTTGAAATATTTTTTCTGTAGATTGGTTATCTTTGTCTTTAAGTTGATTTTCTGAAAAATTAGTTTGCATTATAAATCTCTATACATTCTTCCTGGGTTAAATAATTTCTTTGGATCAAAACTTTCCTTTATTTTTTTTGATATCATCAATCTTGTATTATCGATAGTAAACAAAGTGTCTTGAAAATCAAAATTTTCAGATTTTTTAATAATCGTGAGATATCCACTATTTTCAACAATAAAATTTTTAATTTTGTTTATTTTTTCATCATCTTTGTCGAGGACCTCAATCCAAAACAATGATCCACACCAGTCAATGTAATATTTATAATTTTTATTAAGAAATTTACTAAATGCCTCACATTTAGCTGGAGGCATAACAGCTCTCAAAATATTATTTTTTGTTCCACTAAATAACTCCAAATTATTAACTTTTTTCCAAAAAGGTATTGATTGGTGAACATCTAATATTGAACTTTTGAAATTTGATAAATCAAGCTCCACTTTTAACTCCTTTAATCTTTCCTCAATTGATCTCTTGTCTCCTTCAATTCTAAAAGCTAAAAAAGAACCTTCTTGATCTAGATCGTTAAATTTGAAAATTTTATTTTTTGTATTTTCATAGTTTTTGTTGCTAGGTTCCTCAGGTATGAATGTTGCTGCTGAAACTTCATTACTAGAGCTTAAAATTTTATCAAATAAATTTGATATTTTTTTAATTTCATCTGAATAAACAATAACTGTAATTTGAGATTGTTTTTTTGGTGAAACTTTTAATGTTATTTCAGTTAAAACAACAAGTGTTCCAAACGAACCTGATATTAATTTTGAAAGATCATAACCAGTAACATTTTTAACCACAGTCCCACCTGACTTTATTATATCACCTTTCCCATTTACTCCTTTGAAACCTAAAATATGATCTCTAACACTTCCAACTTTAAATCTTCTTGATCCAGCAAAATTACACGCTACATAACCGCCTATAGTCCCTTTATTCGATTGGCTATTTATCATGTATCCAAAATCAATTGGTTCAAATGCTAACTCTTGATTGTTTTCATCTAATATTTTTTCAATCTCTTGAAGGGGAGTTCCTGCTTTAACTTTGATGTAAAGTTCCTCTTTTTTATAATCAATAATACCAGAAAGTTTGGAAAGACTTAGTTTTTTAGCAGTTTGTAAATTATATCCAAAAACTTTTTTTGTACCTGTTCCAGAAATCTCTACTGGTAATTGTTTTGAATAAATTTCTCTTACTATTTCTGATACTTCTTTTTCAGTACTTGGACTTAAGATTTCAGAATCTAGGGAGATCTGGGAATTTTTCTTCTCCTCTGTGGACATGGACTCTACCTTCCTCTGCACATTTTCTAAGTATCGGATAAACCTTTCCTGGATTTAAAAGATTTTTTTCATCTAAAGATTTTTTAATATTCAATTGTTGTTGAATATCATCATTATTAAATGACTCGCACATTAGTTCTCTTTTTTCAATTCCTACGCCATGCTCTCCTGTTAATGCTCCACCATGTTTTACACAAGCTTTTAAAATCTCTGCACCAAATTCTTCAGTTTTTCTCAACTGTTCTTTATCACTACCATCAAACATTATAAGGGGATGCAAGTTTCCATCTCCGGCATGAAAAGCGTTTGCTACAGCCAAGTTATATTTTTTTGAAAGTTCATTTATTTCTTTTAAAATTAATGACAGCTTTCCTCTTGGAATAGAGCCATCCATACAATAATAGTCCGGGGCCATTGCCCCACAGGCTGGGAAAGCAGCTTTTCTTCCAGACCAGAAAGCTAATCTCTCTTTTTCATTATTGCTTAGTTTCATACTGTTAGAATTATTTTGTTTTGCAATCTCACTTACTTTATTTAAAAGACCGTCAACTTCAGATTTAGTTCCATCAAGCTCAACGATCATTAAAACTTCTGCATCTTTAGGATAACCGGCTTTTGAAAATTTATCCGTTGCATCAATTAAAGCTTTATCCATCATTTCCATTCCAGCAGGGACAATCCCACTTGATATAATATCAGAAACACAATTTCCTCCATCTTCGACCGTAGGAAAGCCAATTAAAGCAGCTCTCACAGACTGAGGTTTTCTTAAAATTTTTACTGTTACTTCTGTAATCACTCCTAGTAGCCCCTCAGATCCACATACTAGCCCTAATAAATCATATCCCTCTTGATCTAAAGTCTTACCACCAATTCTGGTAATCGTTCCATCCATCATTACCATTTCAACACCAAGAATATTATTTGTAGTTGTTCCATATTTTAATGAGTGAACGCCTCCTGAATTTTCAGCTACATTTCCTCCAATTGAACATGCTAGCTGACTTGATGGATCTGGAGCATAATAATATCCTTTGTGTTGTACAGCATGAGTAATACCAAGATTTGTAACACCAGGTTGAGTTACAACACATTTATTTTCAAAATCTATTTCAAGAATTTTGTTAAATTTTCCAAGACCTAACAAAATTGCATCTTGAAGAGGGAGCGCGCCACCTGACAAGCCTGTTCCTGCACCTCTAGGGATGACTTTTATGTTTTCCTCATTACAGAATTTTAATATTTCACTTACCTCTTTTGTATTTTCTGGCAAAACAACTGCAAGTGGGGTCTGTTTATAAGCAGCCAAACCATCAGTTTCATATGGTTTGATTTCTTCAATCTCACTTAGAATATTTTCGTCTTTAGTAATTTTTTTAAGATGAGAAACGATTTGATCTTTCCTTGAAATTGTATCTTTATCAATTTTTGGTAAAGCTAATTCAGTCATGAATTATCCAAGCATTTTTTTAATATTTTCTAAAGCTTGAGAGATGTTATCTCTAGATGCAGCAAAACTAAATCTTACATATTCATTGCAACTTTTTCCAAATGCTGTTCCCGGAACTATTGCAACTCCGGCTTCATGCATTGCTTTTTGACAAAACTCCGCGCCATTCATTCCAGTTCCAGTAACTTTAGGGAAAGCATAAAAGGCACCACCTGGTAGACTGCATTCAACACCTGGCAAACTATTTAGACCTTCATGGATTAATTTTCTTCTCGCAGTAAATTTTTCCATCATTTCATGAATTGAGTCATCCGGGCCATCTAAGGCTGCTATTCCAGCAAACTGTGCAGCTGCATTAACACATGAAACGCTATTAATAAGAAGTTTATTTACATGTTCAACTAAATGTTCAGGCCAGAAACTCCAACCTAACCTCCAACCAGTCATTGAGTATGCTTTGCTCCAACCTTCTAATACTATTAACCTGTCTCTTAATTCTGGGTAATTGAAAAACGTAGGCATTTCCTTATTATCAAAAATTTGTCTACTGTAAATTTCATCACTTAAAATTGTTACATGTGGAAATTTTTCTAATCCCTTAGCAAGTTTATCTATTTCAGGTTTTTCAACAAAGCTTCCAGTAGGGTTATTTGGATTGATTAAAATTAAAAGTCTTGTTTTAGCAGTTATCAAAGATAATATTTTATCAGCATTGAATTTCAAATCTTTGTCTTCTGTAAGGTCATAAGGAACTGGTGTAGATCCAGTATAATTAATCATAGACTCATAAATAGGAAATGCTGGTGTCGGATGTATTATCTCTGCACCTGGTTCTCCAAAACACTGTATCGCATATGTCATAGTGGGTTTGCCACCTGGCATAATTAATATTCTTTCAAAATCAACATCTGCGTTGTATCTTTTTTTAATCCATCTAGTTACAGCTTGTCTGCACTCAGGTATTCCATTTGACATTACATATCCATGGTGTCCATCATCCAATGCTTTTTTTGCAGCATCTACAACATGCTTTGGAGTTTTAAAATCTGGTTGTCCAAGTCCAAGATGGATCATGGGATGACCTTTCGCCTCTAGTTTTTTAGCTTCAGCTAAAACACTAAAAGCTGTTTCTGTACCTAATCTATTTAAGCTAGCAGCTAATTTCATTTCCATAATCTATCTCCTATATATTATTTTGTCTCGGTTTAACTCTGATAAATTTTTGCAGCCCATTAGTATCATATTTCTTCTAATTTCAGCTTGCATATTATGTAGCAATCTTTCAACACCTGATTGGCCTCCAGCTCCAAGGCTAAAAAGAAATGCTTTTCCAAAACTACAAGCTTTTGCGCCTGCTGCAAGGGCTTTTAACACATGTGTTCCCCTTCTTACCCCACCATCTAGTATTATTTCAAGCTTGTCGCCTACGGCATCAGCAATTGCCTTTACCTGATCAAATGGAGATCTTGATCCGTCCAATTGTCTACCTCCGTGATTTGATATCATTATTGCGGTACATCCAATATCCACGGCTCTTTTAGCATCCTCAACTGACATAACACCTTTTAAAGCAAATGGCCCGTTCCATTTCTTAATACAATACTCCGCATCACTCCAATTCATTTTCGGATCATATTGTTCATTAATGTAATCAATCACTGATTTAGCAATGTTTGTGCCTTTATCTGTTTTATGTTTGATGTTTGCTAATTCAAATTTTTTATTTGTAAAATAATTAAAAACCCATTGAGGTCTCATTGCAAAACTCATTAAACTTTCTATCGTAAATTTTGGCGGTGTAGTAAATCCAGTTCTATGATCTCTTTCTCTATTACCTGCAACTAAAGTATCTACTGTCAAACATAATCCATCAAAATTTGCTCTTCGACATCTATCGATTAGATCATCTGTAAAAGATTTATCTTTATGAATGTAAAGTTGAAATAATTTTGGTCCACTTGAAACATTTGCTATTTCCTCAATTGAGAAAGAAGCCATAGTAGACATACTATACATTGTATTGAATTTTTCAGCTGCTCTAGCTGATGCTTTGTCGCCATCTGGGTGATATAAGCTTTGCATAGCAGTCGGAGATAAAAAAATAGGCATATCAATTTTTCTACCAAAAATTTCTGTCTTTAGATCAGGTTCTCCAACGCTTGTTAAAATACTTGGAACTAAGTCACAATCGTTGAAAGCATTTGTATTTCTTTTAAGAGTGGCTTCATCATCTGCCCCACCATCTATATAGTGAAAGATTGGTGCTGGTAATTTACTTTTCGCAAGTTTTCTAAAATCATCAAAATTATAACAATCTTTAACTCTCATCTTTTGAAAATGTTAATAAACTTTTATAAAATTAATCATATAACTATTAGCACCAGGATTTTTATCTCCTAAGCTTGCGTTTGATATATGGTTATAAGATAAGCCAATTTCGCTTTGATTAGATATTTCATAAGATATCTGAATTTCAGTTTTAAATTCTATAACATGTCCTAAATCTTTTCCATCTCCATCATCATAAATTCCAGGTGTAAAGCTCGGTGTGAACGTAAAAGATCCATTTTTTTTTGGGATTTGAAAACCAGAATATAGGTATGCAGCGTTATCGGCTGTTATGAAAGCACCAGTCACCGGCTGAAGAACACCAAAAGATGTTTCTCTATATAAATCCTCATTTATATGTTGAATTCCAATTAGATTTGATCTTTTTCCTTTGTCACTAAAATCAAACATTCCTGTGTAAAAATTCCACTTGTTCCCAGAATTTTCTGCATTTCCTAGATTTGGAAATATTAAAACGCAAAATACAATAAAACTTTTTAATAATCTCATGATAAAATAGTACTACTTTATAGTTACTTTTCTCATAATTAAAAGACCACCAAAAATAAATAAAATAAGGGGTAATCCCCATAAGAAAATTGTATTTTTATTCACTTCTGGTTCATAAACGATCCACTCTCCATATTTTTCTTTTAAAAAATTATATATCTCATCTTCGGTTTTTCCTTCTTTAATTTTAATAAGGATTAATTTTTTCATGCTCAATGCAAAATCTGACTGAGAATCATAAACAGATTGGCCTTGACATATTAAACATCTTAGATTTTTTGTAATGTAATCAATATTTTCATTTTTATCTGCGTATGAATTAGGTGGAATAAGAACAGTTGTTAGTAATATCGCTAATGTTAAAGTAATTTTTTTCATTTTTTAATTAAGTTAATTATATTGTCATAATCCTCTTGATCTAAAGGACCAATAAATTTTTTAATAATTTTTTTATTACTATTTATAAGGTATGTTTCAGGAACTCCAATTGCACCAAGCTCAATGGATTTCGTTCCATCATTATCCACCAAAACCTCATCATATGGATTTCCAAGATCAGATAGAAATTTTTTTGAATTATCTAAGTTATCTTTATAATTTATACCTATTAAATTTATATCAAACTTATCATTCAGATTTATCAAGTAAGGGTGTTCGACTTTACAAGGCGCACACCAAGAAGCCCAAATATTTATTAAATTAAACTCATTATTTAACAATAAATCATTAAGAAAAATATTTTTTCCTGAATAAAGATCTTTTAGCGAAATTGAGTCATTTAGCTTTTTAAGCTCTGATTGTGGGGTATAATTTTTTTCTTCTTTCAAACCTAAAAGCAGAACTAAAAAAATTGCTATTATTAAAATTACAACTAAATAAAAGATTTTATTATTTTTCATATAATTTAAAGAAACTAAGCACACCACCAAGTGACATCAATAATACAGATATCCAGATCCAGATCATCAGAGGCTTATGTTGGTACCTAACATTAAAAAAACCATCGTTTTTAATAAGGCTGAAAACTAAAAAATTATCTGAAAATAGAGTTGAAGAAATATCTGCTTCACTTGTGATGGTTTCAGGTTGGCTATAAACTCTGATTTCTGGTCTAAAATGAATAATTTTTTCATTGTCCTTAAGTTTGAATTCACCTATTAATTTTTTAAAATTTGAGTCACTTTCAACTTTTACATTCTCAAAAATTAATTTTTTGTTATAAAAATTAATTTCATCACCAACCTTCATGTTTGCTGAATTTTCTTTAGATAAAATCCCATTGAATAAAATACTAAGCATGAAAATGCTAAAACCAAGATGAGAAACTTTTTGGGATAAGTAAGAATTTTTTTTTTTAAAACTATTAATTACACTAAAAAATAAATAAAAACTGAATGTAAATAACAAAGTTGAAAATAAATAATTAGTATTAGTTTTTAAAACAATAAGAAAAGAAATTACAAAACATAAAATGAAAATTATAATTTGTGATATGTTTTGTTTTTTTATTTTATCCTTTATCCATTTTATATTTGGTCCTAGTGCCATAAAAAATAAAAAAGGAATTAAAAAAGGGACAATTAATTTATGGTAAAATGGCGGTCCCACAGAAATTTTGGCGTCATTGATTACTTCAAGAAAAATGGGATATGCTGTACCAATTAATACTACTGACAGAAAAAACATCATAAACCAGTTATTGATTAATATGCCTGTCTCTCTGCTAACCAAAAATGATCTTTGATTTGTATCTGGAAAATTTTTCTGATTAAAAAAGAAAATAATAACAGCAAGCAAAACAAGGAATAAAAGGAATGTTAATATAAAGACACCTCTGGATGGATCATTGGCAAATGTGTGAATTGAATTGAGTATCCCTGATCTAACTAAAAATGTTCCACTCATACTTAATGAAAATGTTGTGATTGATAAAATTACAGTCCATGAATGAAAAACATTTCTATTTTTAAGAACTATTATTGAATGAAGCAATGCAGTCAAACAGAACCAAGGCATCAATGAAACGTTTTCAACCGGATCCCAAAACCAGAAACCACCCCATCCTAATTCATAGTAAGCCCATATAGATCCTAGAAGTATTCCTACTGATAAGAATATCCAAGATATTAAAATCCAATTTTTAATATGAGATGCCCAAACATTATCTACAGTTTTAGTTATTAAAGCTGCTAATGATGCAGAAAAAATTATAGAAGTTCCGACATATCCCACATATAAAAGTGGTGGATGGATTGCCAGTGCTGGATCTTGCAAAATTGGATTTAAACCTAAACCTTCATCAGGTATTGGAAAAATGTTTAAAAATGGGTTTGATGTAAAAAGAATAAAGAGTAAAAAACCTAAAATAATAATTTCCTGAAATAAAATCGTTAAAATTCTATATCTAAGACTCATCTTTTTTGAGGTAACAAAAAAAATGAACAAAAAGAGAGTTAGTACTAATAACCACAACAGTAGGCTTCCCTCATGATTGCCCCAAGTACCTGATATTTTATAAAAAAGAGGTTTTAACGAATGAGAATTATTGAACACTGTAATATTTGAGAAGTCAGAAAAAACAAAAGCAAAAACTAAGGTAAAAAAACTTAAAATTGTCATAAATAGTTGTACTGACAAAGTTGCAAAAAATGTTTGATCAATTTTTTTGTCAAAATTTTTTGAGGAAATATAAGATTTAAATATTAAGTATGCAGATGCAAATAAACAGATATATAGTGAATAAGCACCGATTTGATTAATCATTTCTAATTTCCTTGCATTGCCTCTTTAACCTCTGGAGGCATATAATTTTCATCATGTTTTGCTAAAATTTTTTCTGCTTTTAAATATTTTCTATCTTCTAAATATCCCTCTGCAACTACTCCTTTTCCCTCTTCAAATAAATTGGGTACAGCTCCACTAAAAGTTACAATTATCTCATTTTTAAAATCAGTAATTACAAATTTTAAATTTTTGTTTTCAATCTCTATTGAGTTTTTTTTGACCATCCCTCCAACTCTTATTTTTTTACTTTCTATTTGATTTAAATTATTTATGTCAGTCGGTGATTTGAAAAATACTACATTTTCTTTTAGTGAATTTATCACCAAAAAAGTGATGAGAATTGCTGAAGTGAATACTAAAATAATAAAAAAAGCTCTTATCTTGACTTTTTTACCATACATGAAAATTTAAAGTTAAATTTTAGATGTTGAAGTACTTGATAAAATTTCTCTGTAAATCTCTTGCTTTTTTGCAACTTCAGCTTTTTCAATATCTAAATTTTTAAATTTAGATTCAAAGTTCCTTAACTCTTTATTTAGCTGAATTTTAGTTACGAAATATAACGTACCAAAACTTAACAAAGTAAACATGAAAGATGACCAAACATATAAACCGTATCCGTTCATGTTTAAAATTTCACTAGTCATAATCTATCTAATCCTTTATTTTTAATCTTTAGCAGTTCTGTATGATATTTCATTAAAAATATTAAAATTGAGAAAAGTGCAAATGCCGCAGTCATTATACCTAATGGGATAAGCATAGTTGAGTGAATAGTGGTTTCCTTAAATACATTTACAGAAGAGGGTTGATGTAAAGTTGACCACCAGTCAACAGAAAATTTAATTATAGGAACATTTATTAATCCAAAAATTGCAATATATGAACTAAGTTTAATTGATTTCTTTTCATCCTCAAAAATTTTCCAACTCAGCATGAACATTAAATAAAATACAGCAAGAAGTAACATTGATGTAATTCTAGCATCCCAAGCCCACCAGGTACCCCATGTGGGTTTTCCCCAGATTGAGCCTGTAACCAATGCAATAATATTAAATACAAAACCAGACGGTGCTAAACTTTTAGAAATTAAAATAAAATTTTTATTTTTAAAAATTAAAATTGCAAAAGATAAGATTGATATAACAGAAAATATGCCAAGTGAAATCCAAGCTGCAGGAACATGAACATACATTATCCTTACAGAGTCGCTTTGTTTATAATCCTCAGGAGAAAGCACTAAAGCTTCAAATAATCCAAGAATTAAAACTGCAATGAATAATGCAAAAATAAATTTTTGAAGCTTATTAATAACCTTTAAAGTGTTACTAGGATTTAAATAATTTAACATGAGTTTTTATAACATAAATAATTAAGATAATTTTTGATAAATCGTCTGACCGAGAATACTGAGGGAGATAAAAATGGAATTAATAAGCATTCTCAGCCAGATATAAGTTAATAATATTTATAAGTTATGACTTCTGTTTGTATAAAATGTGTTAAAAAGTAGGCTTTCGATTAATTTGAAGGTTTAAAATAACTTGAGCCTTTTTTTCCCGAAAAAATCTCATTTATTAATGGATGTTTAATTGGCTCCTCTGAGTCATCTGTTAGAAGGTTTTGTTCTGATACATAGGCTTCGTAAGTTATTTCATCATTTTCAGCCAGTAAGTGATAAAAAGGCTGGTCTTTTCTGGGTCTAACGTTTTTAGGTATTGATTGGTACCATTCCTCTGAATTATTAAATTCAAAATCTACATCATAAATCACACCTCTAAATTCGAAGTGCTTGTGCTTTACTACATCACCTATTGAAAATTTAGCTTTTTGAATACTCACGATATGAATATGGATATTTGAAAAAAAAAATCAATAAAAAAAATATGATTGTTTTATTAATCTGATAATATGTAGCAGTGAATAAATCTTTCTTAAAATTTATTACAGACATTGGACCTTTAGTAATTTTTTTTTTCTTTTACTATAATAATGATAAAAATTTAAAAATAGCTATACCTCCACTAATAGTTGCAACTATAATTGCAGTTCTTGTAGTTTGGATCCTGGAGAAAAAAATTCCAATGGTTCCACTCATAAGTGGAGTGTTAATTACATTATTTGGTGGTTTAACTATATATTTTGATAATCCAGTTTTCATCTACATGAAGCCCACAATAATTAATATTTTATTCGCTTTAGCTTTATTTTTTGGAAAATATTTTACAAATGAGCCCATTTTAAAAAAAATCTTAGGAAAATCTTTGCCATTAAGTGATGAAGGCTGGAAAATTTTAAATAATAGGTGGATGTATTTCTTTTTTGGTCTTGCATTATTAAACGAAGTAATTTGGCGAACGCAAACGGAAGAGTTTTGGGTTAACTTCAAAGTTTGGGGAATGCTGCCAATCACGTTTATTTTTACTGCTTTTCAAATTGGTCTTATTAATAAATACAAACTAAATGAATAGAAATTTAAAACTTGTTGTAAATAACTTAAAAAAAGATGAGGAAATAAAGTATTTTTTTGAAAAGGATGAATTGAAAATTATTTTGGATCTCTATGCTAAAATGGTATCTGAGGGATCTTGGAGAGACTACGGGCTTTCTATTTCTAGCAAACAAGTAAGTTTTAGTGTTTTTAAAAATGCTGCTGAAAATGCTATCTATAAAATTTGTAAAAATTTTAAACCATCAAACAAAAACTTAAGATATTTGATCACAGATACTAATGGTAAGATTTTAAAAAATTCTTTTGAACTTGAAAATTTATTAAAGAATACTAACTGGAAAAAGTTAAAAAATTAATTATCTTCTCTGTCCAAAGAGTCTTAGCAACATTATAAATAAATTAATGAAATCTAAATATAAAGTCAAAGCACCCATAACTGCCTTTTTGCCCATTAATTCTCCAGAGTCTGAAGCAACATACATATTCTTAATTTTTTGAGTATCATAAGCAGTTAGGCCAACGAAAATTAATACTCCAATTATAGATATTGCAAAATACATCATTGAAGATTTAAGGAAAATATTAACTAGTGAAGCAATAATTATTCCAATTAAACCCATCATCAAAAAAGATCCAAATTTAGTTAAATCTCTTTTTGTTGTGTAACCGTAAATACTCATTGCACCAAAAGTTGCTGAAGATATGAAAAATACTCTAGTAACACTTAAACCTGTGTAAACTAAAAGAATTGAGGATAAAGAAAGCCCCATAAGAGCTGCGAAGATCCAAAAGGTAGTTTGTGCTTTTGACGAACTCATTTTATTTATTCCAAAACTCATGTAAAAAACTATTGCAAGAGGTGCGAGCATTACTACCCACTTTAATCCTGACAAATATATAGCATTACCAAATTCAGTTAATGCAACAATTGAACCATTAGCATCTGTAACAACCGACATTTTGAAAGATAACAGTGCTATAATTCCAGTTAACAAAACTCCTGTAGCCATATAGTTATACACTTTTAACATATAGGCTCTTAAACCTTCATCCATTACAACTGCTTGTTTGGCAGTTGTAGATTTATTTAAAATATTTTCTTTATTGAATTCCATACAATTCATATAATATCATATTTCTATATTTTCAAGCCACCAAAATATAAGTAAAAATAACTTTAAAGAATGAATTACAAAAAATTAGGAAATACAGACCTTAAAGTAAGCACAATTTGTCTCGGTACAATGACCTGGGGAGAACAAAACACTGAAATGGAAGCCTTTGAACAGATGGATTTTGCATTAACTGAGGGTGTAAACTTTTGGGACACAGCTGAAATTTATGCAGTTCCGCCAAAAGAGGAAACCTACGGTCATACTGAAAAAATTATAGGCAACTGGTTAAAAAAAAATAAAAAAAGAGCAGATATTATTTTAGCAACAAAAGTTGCAGGACCATCTAGGGATTACTTAAGAAACGGCGAAAATAGTTTTGTAGGTAAAAATTTAGAAAATGCGCTTAATGATAGTCTTAAAAGATTAAATACTGACTATGTAGACTTGTATCAACTTCATTGGCCAGAAAGAAATGTAAATAACTTTGGAAGATTGGGTTATGAGCATAAAGAAAATGAATGGAACCAATTCGAAGACATTCTTAATGAGTTAAAAAAATATGTTGATAAGGGTAAAATCAGATATGTAGGGCTATCAAATGAAACTCCTTGGGGAGTGATGAATTATATTAAACTTTCTAAAGATAAAAATTTACCAAGAATGATGTCTATTCAAAATCCCTATAGTTTACTTAATAGATCTTATGAAGTCGGACTTGCAGAGGTGTCTATTAGAGAACAGATAGGATGTCTCGCCTATTCACCTTTGGCAAGTGGATATTTGTCAGGCAAATATAGAAATGGAGAATTGCCAAAGGGCTCGAGAATGGAGAGAGATTATGATTTTTGGACAAGATATAGAAAGCCCAATACTGAAAAAGCAGTAGAGGAATATTTCAAAATAAGTAAAAAATATGGTCTAGATATGAGTCAAATGTCCATTAAATTTTGTGAGGAGCAAGAATTTATGACAAGCGTGATCATAGGAGCAACAACCATGGATCAGTTGAAAACTAATATAGAAAGTGTAAAAGTCAAACTAGATCTTGAGGTAATAAATGAAATTAATAATGTTCAAAAAATATTTCCAAACCCATGTCCATAATTAGATACTCAATTATTATTTTATTTTTTACATTTTCATCAAGCTTTGCTGAAGAAGTAAAAAAAATTGGAAAGTTTAAAGATTGGGAAGTAATTCAAGTATTAGATACAAGTGGAAAAATTTGTTTTGCTCAATCAAAGCCTGTTTTACAATCTCCAAAAAAAGGAGATAGAGAAGCAAGATTGTTTGTTACATTTAGACCTTCTGATAAAATTGCAGATGAGGTAAGTACTACTTCTGGTTATGAGTATAATAGTCAAAATTCTATTATAGCGTCATCTGGAAAATCTAAATATACATTTGATATTGCTCAAGAAGATTTTGCGTGGATTTCAAGCAATAAAATAGAAAAAAAAATTATTAAAAGGATGAAAAAAGCATCTAGAATTATGGTTACTGCGTTTAATAAATCTGGATCTCAAACAATTGATCACTATTCATTGATGGGTTTCACCAAAGCATACAACTCAGCAAAAAAAAATTGTACATAAAATAATGAAGTCAAAAAAAAGAATAGTTCTTGCCTATTCTGGAGGGCTGGATACTTCTATAATTTTAAAATGGCTTCAAGAGAATTATGATGCAGAAGTAATATGTTACACTGCTGATATTGGCCAAGATATAAATAGAAATAAAATAATTAAAAACGCAAAAAAACTTGGTGTAAAAAAAATAATAATAAATGATCTAAAAGATATTTTTGTAAAAGAATATATTTATCCAATGATTAGAGGACATGCAATTTATGAAGGTGTCTATTTACTTGGTACATCAATTGCTCGCCCCTTAATTGCTAAAGACCAAATAAGAGTTGCTAAGAAGTTTAAAGCTTATGCTGTTTCGCATGGATCCACAGGAAAAGGTAACGATCAGATAAGGTTTGAATTAGGTTATCATTATTTTGGTCCAAATATAAAAATTATTGCCCCATGGAGAATTTGGAAATTAAAATCAAGAACAGATTTAATTAATTACGCAAAAAAATATAATATTCTGATTCCGAATGATAAAAAAGGAGCACCACCTTTTTCTGTGGATGATAATTTATTTCATACCTCGACAGAGGGAAAGGTTTTGGAGAACCCTAGAAACTTGGCTCCGGAATTTATTTTTCAAAGAACTATTTCACCTGAAAAAGCACCAAATAAACCAACTTATGTTACTATAAATTTTAAAAATGGTGATCCTTTTGCAATTAATGGGAAAAAAATGTCACCTGCTCAGTTATTGTCAAAACTTAATAATTTAGCTGGTAAAAATGGTATTGGAAGGGTTGACTTGGTTGAGAATAGATTTTTAGGCATCAAATCTAGAGGGGTATACGAAACACCTGGTGGCACTCTTTTAATTAATGCACATAGAGCAATTGAGTCTGTTACTTTAGATAAATTAACTATGCATAAAAAAGATCGAATAATGTCTAGATATGCAGAGTTAATTTATAATGGTTACTGGTATTCAAAAGAGAGATTTAAACTTCAGAAAATTGTTGATTTGAAAAGAAATAAAGTTAACGGCGCAGTCAAGCTTAAATTATATAAAGGGAATATTACAATTCAATCTAGAGTAACTAATAGTAGTGCTTATTCAATGAAGAAAGTTTCTTTTGAAGAGAACAAGTCATTTAATAAATCTAACGTTGAGAAATTTATCAATTTTCATAAAAAAAAGCTTCGTTAACAGTAAAGTTTAGGGCAAATTAGCATTTGTTTAAATTTTAAAAAATTATATCTTAAAAATATGGAATCAATAAAAAATTGGATGAGAGATGCTGCAAACATTTTATTTGATGATAGCAAAAATGATTTACGTGCACTTCCTAAAACAGTTAGACTTCAAATTTTATTAGTTTTAAGTTTTATTTGGACTACAGTTTTTAGTTTATATGTTTTTTCTTATACAACTTTTGCATTTGGGTGGGCTGGTCTTTTTTTAGCTCATATAGGATTAATATTTGCCGTCTACATGACTTTTAAACAATTTCATAAAGCAGAAGCAAGGTCCGCAAGTGTTTTTCAAACAAAAAATTTTGATCCTTTTAAAATAATGGTAATTGTTTTTGTAATAGTTTTTATCTTTATTTTTTCAAAAGGTATTGAAGTTTTAACTAGTCCAAATCCAAATTCTTATTCAATTCCATATGATGGTCCTTTAAAATCAGCATTTGAAAAATGGCTACCATTTACTAAAGGTAAATAATGGACAATATTACAAAAAACTTACAATTAGCCTTAATGTGTATTATTTTAGTGAGTACCATTATTGCTGTTGGCATAGAAATTAAAAATATGTTCACCAATCAATTAGTAACATTAGCAGATTTACTTTTAATGTTTCTTTACTTAGAGGTACTAGCTATGGTTAGAGTTTTTTGGAACCAACAGTCTATTAGTATTACACTTCCATTACTTATTGCAATTACAGCGCTTGCCCGATTTATTATCTTACAAGGTAAAGAGATGGATCCTACTGCACTTGTTTATGAAGCAGTTGCAATTTTATTGATTGCTGCAGCAATTGTTGTCTTAAGATTAAGACACAGTGATAAATTAGGTCTAAAGAAAAAAAAATCGAAATAGTCTAAAGCAATGTTTGAAGCCTCAAGGGCTAAGGCCATAAATAAATTAGATAATTTTGTTGAAAATAATCTCGCAGAATATTCTAAATTAAGAAATTTTGATTTTGGACCTGAAAAGAGATCAAATGTTTCTTGTTTATCACCATATATAACGCATGGAATAATTAATGAAAAAGAGGTGATACAAAAATCACTAAGTAAATTTTCTCTCTCAAAAAATGAAAAATTTATTCAAGAAGTTTTATGGAGAACATATTGGAAAGGTTGGTTAGAATTAAGACCTAATGTTTGGACAGATTATCTTCTAGAATTGAATCAGATAAAAAACGAGTTTAAAAAT
Organism: uncultured Pelagibacteraceae bacterium; assembly: GCA_902592445.1. Taxonomy (GTDB): domain Bacteria; phylum Pseudomonadota; class Alphaproteobacteria; order Pelagibacterales; family Pelagibacteraceae; genus Pelagibacter. The sequence goes on along the minus strand of CACJEN010000003.1, from coordinate 124,482 downwards.
AATAATGATTATCTGTCTGCTATTGAGGGAAAAACAAACATAGATTGTTTTAATGTATGGGTAAATGAGCTTAAAGAGAATAATTATTTACACAATCACACAAGAATGTGGTTTGCTAGTATTTGGATATTTACTTTAGAATTACCTTGGCAATTAGGTGCAGAATTTTTTATGCAACATCTTTATGATGGAGATGCTGCATCAAATACGCTTGGATGGAGATGGGTTGCGGGTTTTCAAACTCAAGGGAAGCATTACCTAGCAAGTGAATGGAATATTAAAAAATTCACTAACAATAGATTTCAAAATATTAAATTAAATGAAAATGCTCCTCCAAAAGTATCTGAAAAATCTTATAAAATAGTAGAACAAAATTTTACTAACCCACAAAACGTTGATGAAAAAAATCTTTTGGTTTTTGAAAATAATCTCTCGTTTGAAATTACTGACTTTAGAGATAAAAACTTTAAGAAAATTTACTTAGTTTCTAACAAAAATGAGAATAGATCTATTAAGTTAAGTGAAAAATTAGTGAAATTTAAGTCTCAGTTAATAGAAGATCAGGAACAAAGATTAAAAGATCAATCTATTGATTGTCAAATTATTAATATTAGTGAAATAACAAACATTGAAAATTGTTATGGTTTATACCCAACGATAGGTGAAAACCTAGATTTTTTAAATTCTAATAATTTAAAAATACGTTTTCTATATAGAAATATTGATCAAAACGCATGGAAATATTGTAACAAAGGATTTTTTAATTTTAAAAAATATATTCCCAAAATTATAGAGCAAATTTTGTAATAAAAATTTTATGTGATATAAGAAAATATGAATAATCCTCAAATTTTGGAAATTATAGAAAACTTAAAAGGAAGAAGGGCCTATGAGGAAAAAAGGGCTTCTAAACTTGGTTTTAGTTCATTGTATGCATATATTGAAGATAAAATTTTGAAGAAAAAAGTAATTGAAGAATCTGAAGTTTCACAAAACAAAATAGAAACTGATAAAGCTGAAGAAATAAAAAAAGTAAAAAAAAGTAGTTGCTCCTGCTGCTAACTTAAGACCTCGAACACTTTTTAGAACAGTATTTTACTCTATCCCAGTTCAACCTCCATTTTCGCCTCCACGCGAATGATCTTTTACATATTGGGCAGATTTTAGAAGGCAGATTTTGTTTTTTCACTAGATTGTATTTTGTTTAATAAATTTTTCTGCCTCAGCTAGTATGAGTTTTTTTCTTTCAGTTTTCATTTTATCAAAAATTCTTACCATCATAGATAGTCTTGGGTTTTTTAAAAAAAAATTTCTATTTCTGTTGATAAATCTCCAATACAATCCATCCATTGTGTTACACCATTCTCCTTTTTTAAAATCCATCATTTTCATAAAATAACTGGAGCCACAAATATAAGGTTTAGTTGCAAAAATACCTCCATCGCTAAACAAGCCCATTCCGTAGACATTTGGAACCATTACCCAATCAGATGAATCAACAAACATTTCCATAAACCATTTATAAACTATATTCGGTTTTATTTCGCAAAGGTTCATAATATTTGATAAAATCATTAATCTTTCTATGTGATGTGACCAACCATATTTTAATGCATTTTTAATTGCATAATCTAAAGGTGGAAGTCCTGTTGTACCATTGTACCAACTTTTTTTCATTTTTCTATTTTGTTTAAAGAAATTTCTTGTTTCCATTTCGTTAGAGTAACTCTGGTAAATACCTCTCATAAACTCTCTCCATCCTATTACTTGTCGGATATATCCCTCTAATGAATTTAATCTAATTTTGTTTTTCTTATGAAAGTCTAAAATTTTTTTTATTATAATCTCAGGTGTAATTAACCCTAAATTTATATAAGGACTTAAAGCACTATGAAATAAGATATTATCCTTTTGATCAACAGCGTCTTCGTAATCACCAAATAAATTAGATTTTTCTTTTATAAAGAAGTTTAGTAGTTTAATTACATCCTCATATTCAGTTGCAAACCAAAAGTTTTCTACGTCCCCTGGATGATCTTTAAAATATTTTTTAATTATTGGTTTTAATTTTTTTGTGTGAGATGTCTCTTTTATTTTTGGAAATTTCGGAATTGTAATATTTTTAGGTAGTTTGTTTCTATTATCTTCATCAAAACTCCACTTTCCTCCCTCAGGAGTTCCATCTTTTTTAATTAAAATATCTAACTCTCTTCTTGTATCTTTGTAAAATACAGCCATAAAAGGTTTTTTTGATTTTGATAGATATTTTCTAAAATTATCTCTCGAGTTCAAAAACATCGGTGTTTGGATAATATTCCATTTAATATTTTCTTTTTTAATGAACTGATTTATTTTTTTTTCAAAAAATTTATCTTCAATTTCGAAACTAGAAATTTCGGATATTTTTTTTGATTTTATGAATTTTTTCAATTTTTCTGTGTAGTCTAGTTTAAATGCTTTTTCCTCTATTGTTGAATATTCAATTTTAAAATTACTTTTTTTTAACCTTTCTGCATGCGACCTCATGGACGAAAGAAACAATAAAATTTTGTTTTTATGGTGTTTTTCATAAGTGCAAAGTTGAAAATCCTCAGCCATATAAAAAATATGATCTTTTTTAAACTTTTCTAAGTATTTTTCGTCAAATAGCTGGTTTCCTAGTAGAAAAAATAATTTCATTGCCTATATATAATCTTTCAAAAAAATATGTCAGATAAATATTTAATAGTTGGCGCAACAGGATCAATAGGATCAAATTTAGCAGAGCAATTATACTCAGTGGGTAAAGAAATCCACTTGGTTGGTAGAGATGAAGATCAAACCAAATCTTTATCTCAGAAATTCAACTGTGGTTATTCCACAGTCAACGTATTAGATGATGGTTTTGTAGAAAAATTAAAGTCAGAAATAGAAGATGTTAAAGGTATAGCGTACTGCGTGGGTTCAATTGATCTAAAGCCATTCAGGATGGTAACTGAAACAGATTTGAATAAATGTATGAAACTTAACTTGTACTCTGCGATGGAGTTAATAAAGGGGTATCAAGAAACATTAAAAAAAAACAAAGGATCTGTCGTACTATTTTCAACTGTTGCAGCTCAAAGAGGTTTTACCAATCACTCAATAATTGCATCTACAAAAGCAGCCGTTGAGGGACTAACTGTATCATTAGCTGCTGAGTTCGCCCCAAATATCAGAGTCAATTGTATTGCTCCTAGTTTAACAAACTCAAAAATTGCTGAACCAATGTTAAAAAATAAAGTTTTAGCAGAGGGAATAGCCAAAGCACATCCTCTTAAAAGAATTGGAGAAGGAAAAGACTCTGCTTCACTTGCAAAATTTTTGATTACAGATGAAAGTTCTTGGGTGACAGGTCAAGTAATTGCGGTTGATGGTGGAAGATCAAAACTATCCTAAGTGAAAAAAATATTTTTAATACTTATATTTATTCTTTCATATTCTAAAGCTAGCTCAGAAAATTTAAAATTCATAAAAATTGCAAATTTGAATAATCCATGGGGATCTTCTTTTCTAAATGATAATGAAATAATAATAACTGAAAAGGGTGGCCACATAAAAGTTGTTAATATTATTAACAATCAAGTTAACAATCTTGAGCATAATCTTAATTTTTTAGAAGATGGGCAAGGTGGTTTACTTGATATTTTACATAAAGAAAATAAAATTTGGATTTCATATACAGAGAATAGAGGAAATTCAAAAACCAGTACTTCGATAGCTTTAGCAAATTTAGATAAAAAAAAATTAGATTTTAAAAATATATTCCAAGCTAATCCACCAATAAATTCGGGCTATCACTTTGGATCAAGATTAGCTATCAAAGATAATTATCTTTTCGCATCAGCTGGTGAAAGAGGCAAAGGCATGATTGCACAAGATGCATCAAAACATCCAGGTAGTATAATCAGAATTCATTTGGATGGAAGTATCCCAAAAGATAATCCTAAATTTGAAGGGAAACCCAAGTGGTTACCCGAGATTTATCAAATTGGTATTAGAAATCCCCAGGGGCTTACTGTTTCGCCATTTGATGGAAAAGTATACATGAGCAATCATGGTGCTAAAGGTGGAGATTGGTTTGGAGAAGCAAAAAAAGGGGGAAATTATGGTTGGAAAATTCTGGGTTGGGGAGGAAAGAATTATTCAGGCCTACCTATAGGTCCCAAATGGAAACCAGGTTTCACAAAAGCAATTAAGTACTGGGTTCCGTCTATAGCAACAAGTGCAATTACTATTTATAAAGGTGAAGAGTTCAATGAATGGGACGGTCATGCACTAATTACATCTCTTAAAGATCAATCTTTAAGAAAGTTAAAATTTGATAACTTAGATAAAGTAGAGGAGGAGATTATTTTTAAAGGACAAATTGGAAGAATTAGAGATATTCAGGTTCATCCTAGATCAGGTGAAATTTATTTTTTAAATGAAAATGGTCTCTGGTTGATGAAAAAAAGTTAATTATAATTTAGAAGTTTTTTAAGCGATTGAAACTCTCCAATTTTAAAAATTAAAGCTTCAGCATTTTTGTATCCATAACTTGGTGCATTGTCTTTAAATCTTTGCCTCGGTTCCATAATTGGCTCTAATGATAGTACGAATGTTCCCCAATGCATCCCTAAAACTTTTTTACTTTTTAAGTCTCTAGCTATACTTAATGCCTCTTCAGGATTTGTATGATAAGTAGATTTATCTTTATAAGGTGCCATAGGATAGAAGTTATATGCGCCTATGTTTACAATCGTTAAATCTATAGGTCCATATTTCTCTCCAAGATCTTTGTAAATGTTTCCTACGCCTGTATCACAAGCAAATAGTATTTTTTTACCTTTGTAATTAATCAAAAAATTTCCCCATAAAGTTTTATTTGTATCTGTCAAACTTCTCTTAGACCAATGTACTGCAGGTAAAAAAGTTACTTTTAGATCATTGTTTACTATAATTTCATCATACCAATCCATTTCGTTAACATCTTTATACCTTTTAAAATATTTACCTAACTTTAAGGGTAGCATTACCTTTGCTTGTTTGTATGGAAATTTTCTTATTGTGCTCATATCTTGGTGATCATAATGATTATGGGTAAGTAAAAATAAATTGATTTCAGGCAATTCTTTTAAACTTAGTGCTGGTTCAGTAAATCTCTTGGGTCCAAATATTAAGGGTCCAGCATTTTTTGAAAATACAGGGTCTGTAATAATTGTAGTTTCACCTAATTTAATCAAAAAAGTAGCATGACCAATCCAACCAATATAATCATCATTTTTTAAACTATTAAATTCTTTAATTACAATACTTTTTTCAACAACATGATCGCTAGGAACTGTCATATCCAAATTTTTTTTTTCTTGTCTAAACTTTTTAAATGACCAATTAAAATTTTTACTTCTTTCAGGAGACCCTTCTGGATTTCTAAATGTTCCATCGGGAAGATGATGATAGGGTTTATTTTCCATACTTATAGTAAAAGAGTTATAAGCTAAAAAAATAACAATAAATATTGCTAATTTTTTCACAGCAATAAATTAGTTTTTTTGAGATCTTTTAAAACAATCTATTGTGTTTTTAAGTAAACACGCAATGGTCATTGGGCCAACACCTCCAGGAACTGGTGTTAATGCCTTTGCAACTTTTGAAACTTCATCAAATGCTACATCTCCCACTATTCCTTTTTCTGTTTTATTAATTCCAACATCAATAACAATCGCGTCTTTTTTCACCCAATCACCTTTGACCAATTCTGGGATTCCAACTGCTGCAACAATTATATCTCCTTCTAAACATTCCGCTTTTAAATCTTTTGTTTTCGAATGGGTGATAGTCACAGTGCAATTTTCTTTTAAGAGTAATTGTGTCATAGGTTTTCCATTTAAATTTGATCTTCCAACTATAACTGCTTTTTTTCCATTAAGGTTGGGTTCAATTTTTTTTATTAACAAGTAACATCCTAGGGGTGTACATGGAATTGAGCTTTCATAACCAGAAGATAAATTTCCAACATTCATAGGGTGAAAACCATCAACATCTTTTGATGGATCAATGGCTTCGATAACTTTTTGTTTATCAATATGTTTTGGCAGTGGGAGCTGTACTAAAATTCCTGAAACACTATTGTCTTTATTTAGCTCTCCTATTTTTTCTAAAACAGTTTTTTCCTCAACTGAATCGGGATACCTTATTACGTCCGATTTTAAACCGACCTCTATTGCCGATTTTTCCTTATTTCTTACATAGATCTGACTTGGAGTTAAATCCCCTATTAATATTACTGTTAAACCTGGAACTTGATTATACTTTTGTTTCAATTCAGAAACCTCTTCTTTTAGTTCCTGTCTAAGTTCAGCCGCAGCCTGTTTTCCATCGATTAAAATCATAAATTAATTAAAAATTATTGGTGCTAAGTAGAGTTTCATACACATTTCTATAAACCATATCAACAAAAGAAGAATGATAGGAGAAATATCAAAAGCACCCAAATTTGGAAGAAATCTTCGAATCCTTGATAGGGCTGGTTCTGTAAACCTATAACCAAACTGTAATATAGAATAAACAAATCTGTTTGAAGTATTTATGATATTAAAACCAACCAACCAGCTCAAAATTACATAACCAATGACTACATAAGAGTATAACTTGAGTACCTGTAGAGCCAAATAGTAAACGGCTATCATTTCTTTTCTACGTATATTGATTGGCTTGGGAATGCGAAAGAAGCTTTGTTTGTCTCTACTATTTGTTTTATTGAAAGTGCTAAATTTTCCTTAACCTTCAACCACTCATTCCAACTATTTGTTTTACTAAAACATCTTACATACATATCTATAGAACTATCTGCAAATTTATCTACTCTTACAGCAACTCCAATGGATTGATCAAAATCCTCATTCTTATTAATATGTTCTTCTATTTGATCTCTAATAGTTTTGAGTTGGTCAACTGTAGTGTCATATTGAAGTGTAATGATCCAACTAATTAACCAGTTTGTAGTTTGGCTAACATTTATTACAGCATTTTCAGCAAATTGAAAATTTGGAATTATTGCAAGTGATTTATCAAATTTTCTTATTACTGTAGATCTAAAACCAATTTTTTCAACAACACCCTCAATTATTCCGTCCACTCTGATCCAATCTCCCATTCTAAATCTTTTTTCAACTAGAACTAAAATTCCTGAAATTAGATTTTTAAATAAGTCTTGTGCTCCTAATGCAACAGCAACCCCGAACAAACCTAAACCAGCAATAATTGGTCCAATTTTTATACCCCATAATTCGAGAACTGCAGCAGCACCTAAAATGAAAATTAGAATTTTTAAAGATTTGATAATCCAACCAATTAATTCTCTAGTTAAAATTTTATCTAACCCACTTAAGATATATGAAATTGGCTCTATAATTTGATGGATAACCCAAAATATTAATATTGTAATTAATGTTCTATTAAGATTGTCTATAAAATCTCTCATATCATCTGAGAATGACATGTAATAGCTTGCAAAAAAAACTCCTAATACGATTGGAAGAAACCTAGCAGGTCCCATCATTGATTTTACAAATGTATCATCGAGTTTATTGGTGGTACGTTTAGAAATTATTTCGAGTTTTTTTATAATTAATCTGCTAATTAAACCCCTAAAGATAAGAAAGATAAGAAAAATTCCCAAACCAACTAAAATTTGAAAAAAATCTATCCCAAAAATACCTTTTTCCCATACTGATAAAAATAAGCTTTTAAAATTGTTTAAGACTTCCATAATTTAAATTTTATATAGTAAATACTCTTCTTCACCAGGGTTAAATAAAAATATTTTTTTCCACTTTATTTCATTGAGAACAGATGATGTTTTTTCACCTAAACACATTAAATTTGTATCCATCCAATTATCAATTAAATTATATTTTTTCAGTAAATTTAGATAACTCCGAGCACTGTTTTCAGAATAAATAAATACTATCTCCGGTATTGAAGTTTTCAATTGCTCTATAAATTCATCAGATAATTTTTCATTGGAATTTACAGAGTAGTTTACTAATCGTTTTATAGAGTAACCCTCTGATTTTAACTCTTTATCCAATTCTTTAGAAATTACTTCTCCACTTACATACAATAAATTTCCGTTTTTAGTGTCAAAATTTTGCAAAATTATTTCTTTCAAATTAGAAACATTTCCCTCTGCGGTATAAATATTTTGAAAACCTTTTTCTTTTGAAATTTTCTCTGTTGCATTTCCTACACAAAAACAAAATATATTTTTGTTTATTTTTGAGGTATCCAAATTTTTTACTGCATTGGAACTTGTAAAAATTATTCCCTTGAATTCTTCAAAATTTGGCTCATCGTAATCCTTTTTTTTAATATTTATCACTGGCAAGTGCGAAACCTTGTGACCAAGAGATTTAAATCTCATAATTAGTTCTTTTGAATCTTCTAAAGGTCTTGTCAAGAGTATATGCATTTTAACCTTTATATGATCCTTTAGATTGTTTCTTCAAGTCTTCAGCAATTCTTTTTGCTAAAACTATGTGATTTTCTATATTCTCATTTTCGCTCATAAAGAATCTTTTTTTACCATCAACAGAAAATAATTCTGCTGTAAGTTCAATTTTATCTTTCTTTATACTTGCAAATACTCCAACAGCTGTATCGCAATCTCCTTCTAGAATTCTAAGTACTTCTCTCTCTGTATTTGCAATAATTCTAGTTTGAGTGTCATTTATTTTTTCTATTAACCGGAGTATATCTTGATTATTTTCATTACATTGAATTGCTATTATACCCTGACCAGCACAAGGGACTAGTTTTGTAACCTCAAATTCGTCAGTTATTTTACTTTGTAAATTTAAAGATTCTATTCCTGCTTTTGATAGAATGATCGCATCATATTCATTATTTTCTAATTTTTTTATTCGTGTATCAACATTTCCTCTTATCAATTTGTAGACTAAATCAGCTCTAATATTTTTCAACTGAAATTCTCTTCGAAAGGAGGATGTACCAATAACAGATCCATTGTTTAGATCTTTAAATTTTATATTTTTACTTATTAATATTTCGTTTGGTGAATTCCTTTTTAGATAACAATTTGTTAACAAACCTTTGGTATCAAAAGATGGCATATCCTTAAGAGCGTGAACCGCTATATCAATTTTATTTTCTAAAAGTTCATTTTCAATATTGGTTGAGAACAAACCCTTGCCACCCATGCTTGAAAGTCGCTCACTTTGATTTTGATCTCCAGTGGTAGTTATTTTTTTAATCTCGATTTTTCCAGAATAAAATTTCGATAGTTTACTCTTCACTTTTTCTGCATAAATTACAGCGAGCTTGCTTCCTCTAGATCCAATAATGATGTTATCCCTTTTCATAAAATAATTTTCTATTACATTCTTATAATTTAATTGTATTAATTAAAAAAAATATTTTATGTCAGAAAAGCCAATAATATTAGGTATTGAGACTAGTTGTGATGAGACTGCTATTTCATTAATTGAAGACAATGAAACAGGGATACCAAAAATTCTATCGAATATAGTCTCTAGTCAATTTGATGTTCATAAAGAGTTTGGGGGTGTTGTTCCTGAACTAGCGGCTAGATCGCATGTTGAAAAGATTGATCTGATAGCCAAAAAAGCAATCAAAGAAAGTGGAATTGAATTAAATAAAATTTCAGCGATAGCAGCAACTTATGGTCCTGGTTTAATAGTTTGTCTTTCTGTTGGGCTAAGTTTTGGAAAAGGGCTTGCATCAACTTTGAAAATTCCTTTTATAGGGGTCAATCATTTAGAGGGGCACGCTTTAAGCCCGAAACTTCATGACAAAATAGATTACCCATATCTTTTACTTTTAATTTCTGGGGGACACAGTCAGTATCTATCAGTAAATGGATTAGGAAATTATAAAAGACTTGGTACTACTATAGATGATGCATTAGGAGAGGCTTTTGACAAAACTGCAAAAATGCTTGGAATAGATTTCCCTGGGGGACCCAAAATTGAGGAATTTGCAAAAAAGGGAAATGCAGAAAAATATGACCTACCAAAACCAATAATTAATAAAGGTGGATGTAATTTGTCTTTTGCAGGTTTGAAGACTGCAATTTTAAGAATTGTAAAAAATATTAAGAGTGAGCAAGAAAAATATGATCTTGCAGCATCGTTTCAAAAAACAATTGAAGATATACTATTCGTAAAAACAAAAGTTGCTTTCGATGAGTTTATAAAATTAAATCCAGGTAAAAATTATAAATTTGTTGTAGCGGGAGGGGTTGCAGCAAATAAAGAGATTAGAAAAAAATTAATTGAAGTTAGTTTATTTCATAACTTTAAACCTATTTTTCCAGATTTAAAATTATGTGGGGATAATGCTGCTATGATAGCGATGGTAGGATTAGAGAAATTTAAAAAAAAACAATTTGATAGTTTAGAATTGCCAGCAAGCCCAAGGCTACCTCTTGATGAAAATGCTCAATTTTTAAAGGGTTCAGGCCTAATTTTAGATTAATAGTTTTTTAAAAGTTTTTATTGAAAAAAATTAATTTTATTTTTTATGTTTCCAAACAAAAAACAATAAATATCCATACCATGTTAACAGTATAGATATCAAAATTAATAATAAGTATTTTAAAAACCCTTCGGTAAAATTAATCGCAAAAGACGGTAATAAATAAATTAAGGCTACATAATTAATTCTAGATAATCTTAAATTTGCTGATGAAATATTTTTACCCCATTTGAAAAAATGATTTTTTTTTATATTATCCCAATTAACAAGGGTATTTGTATCAAATAAGGAGTAGCCTGCTTTTTTGTGGTATTTTATGCTTAACACTATTGCCAAAAGTACAAAGCTAACTCCGCCAATTAGTTTAAGGTATATAAATAATATTTCTCCAATTGTGTTATCGTTTCTATGTTGCAGATAATTAATAACAAATAAGATTGTAAACAAAATTGCGATAAGTTTTTTCACGTACTTTATTATAATAATTCTGAATCAAAATAATCTATAGATATTAATGTTATTTTGAAATAAGTTTTAGTTATTATGTATAAAAAGATTTTTACTATTATTATTTTAAGTCTAATTTTACTAATTCCTAGCTACTCATTTTCGAGTGAGGTAAAGGCGCATTTTATAAGACCCGCTGACCTAAAAACTGTTGGTCAAGGAGTAAAAGTATATCTAGGAAAAAAATATATTGGAAAATTTTGGCATGATAATTATGGGGTAATTGAAACTAAAAAAGGCAAACATAAAATTGTAACTAAGGTTGGTTTAAGTGTAAATCTTCCAGTTACAGGTTTAGGTGGAGCCAAAAAATTTAAAACTAAAAGAATTTTGGAAAATTCTAATCACTATTTTAAAATAATTTTTAAAAAAGGGAAAATGATGATGCCTGGAAAACATGAAATTATAGAAATCACAAAAGATGAATATTTAAGCCTTAAAGAGAAAAGTGGAGCTAAAGAAATTAAATATAAAGATAAATAAGTTACCAGCCCCCTCCTCCTTCGGAGCCACCATCACGGTCATTTTGAACACTTTCTTCTACAACTTTTAGAATTTTTTTCATATCATCAGATATCATTCCATAATCTGAATTATTCCAATTAATAAGACTAACATTGCAAAGTGGAGCATTTTTACATTGTTCAATAATAGAATTTGCTTCTTGTAATGATGGGTTTTTGTCATCTCTTAGAGTATTAAAATAAAACTCCAGGATTACTCCCAGTTTTTCTAAATCGCTTTTTTCAAATATTGTTTTTATATATTCATCGTCTAGATCTAGTCTTGAATTGATTGGTAAATTAGTTTCTATCAAACTTTTTAAAATATAATTTATATCATTGGTTTTTAAAAATTCTAAATTGCCGAAGTATCTACTGTTATTTAAAAGCTCAATAACTTGTTGTGCATATCCAGCAACCCCAAATGCATTAACTACGGCGTTTCCACCAATAAGATTAAAATAGCTTTCTGTATCGTTATCTGCTTTTGGTCTTAAAGTAGTCATTGCTTCCATTGCTACATTAAATTCCATACTTTCCATTGTAGATATTTTTTCGGCATTTCCTGATTGTGATTTTTCAAGGAAATCGTTGTCAACTTTGTGGTCTATGGGTTCACTCTCTATATTAAGTGTTTTGTCACCTCTCGCAAATCTCAATTTTTGGACTTTAATTTCAGGCACAGGAAACGTAATCGGAGGTAAAAATTCTTTTTTGCTATTTGCGCTTTCTCCACTCGCACCAGCGGCAAGTAAATCCGAATAATCAGCTGTCATTGGTTGATTATTATGAGCCTCGTCATTTGATAAATGTTCAATTATATCTTTTTGAATAAATCCACTTGGTGGAATTTTATATTTTTTTGATATTTTTTTTGATTCCTTGATTAGTTCTTTTCTATCTTTAATTTTACTATTCTGTAATAGATCCTTAACCTTATTTTCTAGATCTGTTTTTTTTAAATTTAAAATATTAAGTTTAAGTTCTTTAACCATATTACGATCATTGATGTTTATATTATTTGCAGATGTAAAATCATTATACCCTGGAAGCGTAAATAAACTTTTTCTTGCAAGCGGTGGTAGATCGATACCTAAGGTTGGTAAAATATTTCCTTTATCATCCTCCATTTCAATAGTGACATGGGTAGATAATATTGTTGGTGTATTATTCTTAAACAATTGAGTTTGACTAATTAATTTAGAATTAATACCTGGCATATTTTTGAATTTTTTTGATGGTTCTCCTAAATTAATATTATCAAGAGAAATTTTGATTTTTTTACATTTTCCTGAACATGCTCCATGGAGAATATTTCTAGTAAATTTACTTTCATATGGCTTTACACCTTTAGTAAATTTAAATACTTCTCCTGATTTTAGGTAGTATATTTCGTTTAATTTTGTAAAAACCCCATTTTTAAAAGTTCCAGATAAATTAATTTTATAATCTCCATAAAGACCATATTTTAAATTAGTTTTAGGGTTTAAAATAGTAACAGTACCTTTTCCGTGTGGAACACCTTTTTTAAATTTTCCATTATAATTAAGAATAAGTGCATCTGTTGCTATTTTAGCAGGATAAAGTAAATCTTTATCAATAGTAAATTCTTTTTGCTTAGCCGATGGGGCTCCCATTGAAATTAAAGCTTCATTAGCATTTTGAGGTACTTTTACATCCTTTTTTTCAACTTTTATCTCTACCTCTTTTACTGTTTCAACCTCACCAACTTTAACTGTTTCCTGATTAACCGAATTTTGGATCTCATGAAAATTAGTCTTAACTAATTCTGCTTTAACAACATTTCTTCCAACAAATGCAACATTGACAGCAGGGCTCCCATCTAAAAATTCCTCACTCCATTCCTTTGTATTTAATTTTCCAAAGTCTACCCCACTCATAACCCCACTCATCCCGCGAAATTCCCTTTCAGTAAACGTAAGAGTATAAGTGTTGTTTGCTTCCGTAGTGATCATAAAAGTTACTGTAGACTTATCTATGTCTGCTCTATATGTATTTATATTAAATCCAATAATATTTTCCCCATCATCTCTCACGTCCTCTTTAACATTAACTCTATACGTTCTAAGACCAATATCGCCGCCGCCTACGTCGTATGCATAAAAGATTCTTTCTAGATCACGACCTGTGGGGTTGTCAGAATTAAAATTTGCACCATATTGAGATGCAAAACCTCGCGAAATATATTCATTATTAAAATTCCAATTTTGAGATGGTGGCTCAAATGAAATAAAATTAAAGCCATTACGTGTTCTCACATTTCTATTATTTTCATTTACTTCTGGTTCTGGTTCAATGTCTGCTACGGAAATAATTGGAACTCTTGGTCTAACAGACCTATTACAATTACTATCTCCTAAGCATTGAGTTTCCATATTAAAAATTTGTAAATCAAAATCATCTTCAGAGGAAGGATTTGGGTTTGGTGGAATAAAACTTTCAATTATAATGTTTGAATAATTTCCACTTCCATCAGGTATAATGTTTCCATTTTTTTGAGTTCTGCCTTCACCATCATATCTACAATCATCACATAAGTATTCTAACTCTGCTGGAAAAGGGCAAATATTCACTCGATAAATGTCCCAATCGTAACATCTGTCTATATATTCTTTTTCTGTAACTTTATATTTTATTGCCTGAGCACTGGGCTGTAAAAATAAAGTAGTTAAAAAAACAGCAAAAATAATTGACTTAAACATTTTGTAAGTTGATTATGTATAATTTAATTGGTTATAGCAATTAAAAATTATTTAGTTAAAAAATGAATTTTTGGTTATTAAAATCAGAACCTGATGTATGGTCAATTGATCAACAATTTAAAGCAGGATCAAAAGGGGCTGATTGGGATGGTGTTAGAAATTATCAAGCTGCGAATAATCTTAAAAAAATGAGAAAGGGTGATCTTTGTTTTTTTTATCACTCAAATATTGGTAAAGAAATTGTTGGTATTGTTGAGGTAATTAAAACTGCATATATAGATCCAACAGATAAAAAGAGAAAGTTTGTAGCGGTTAAAGTAAAATTTAAAAGTAAACTACAAACTCCAGTTACGCTTGAAAATATTAAAAAAATTAAGGATTTAAGCCATTTAGCCTTAATCAAACAAAGCAGGCTTTCAGTAATGCCAGTTGATTATAAAAGCTGGAAAATTATAAATAACATGAGTAAGATTTAAAAAAAAAATTATCTCATGCCTAAGAAAAAAAAGAAAAAAAGCAAAGTAAGAAAAAAAAGATCTAAAGTAAGAAAAAAAACCACAAAAAAGGTCAAGAAAAAATCTAAAGTAAGAAAAAAATCTTCTAAAAAGTTAAAAAAAAAAGTTGAAGCAAAAAAAGAAAATGGAAATACAACTCCGGAAGTTGTTATTAAAACAAAACCAGAGTGGATTAAAAGCAGCTTAGCAAACAAAAGTAAATATCAACAAAAATATTCTCAATCTATAAAAAGCAATGATGAATTTTGGAGAAAAGAAGGAAAAAGAATTACATGGATTAAGCCATATAAAAAAATCAAAAATGTAAAATATAGTTCAAAAGAAGTTAGAATAAGATGGTTTGAAGATGGAACTTTGAATGCATCTGCAAACTGTATCGATAGACATTTAAAAGATAAAAAAGACAAAACTGCAATTATATGGGTAGGTGATGATCCAAAAGATAGCCAAAAAATTACTTACAAACAACTCCATCAAAAAGTTTCAAAAGCTGCTAATGGTTTAAAAAAATTAGGAATTAAAAAAGGGGATCGTGTAACAATTTATTTAACAATGATACCAGAGTTAGCAATTTTGATGCTAGCTTGTGTAAGAATTGGAGCAATTCATTCAATAATATTTGGTGGTTTTTCTGCTGAGTCAATTTCTGGAAGAGTTAATGATTGCGAGTCTGAATATATTATTACAGCAGATGAAGGAGTTAGAGGTGGAAAAACCATTCCTCTTAAATACACAACTGATGAAGCATTATTAAATTGTCCAAATGTCAAAAAATGTATTGTGGTTAAACGTACAGGAAATTACATCAACTGGGATGATAAGAGAGATGTTTGGTATCACGATTTAATCAAAGACGTATCAAATCATTGTGAACCAGAAGAAATGAATGCGGAAGATCCCTTGTTTATACTTTATACTTCAGGTTCTACAGGTAAACCCAAAGGTGTTCTGCACACAACAGGTGGATACATGGTCTATGCTTCAATGACACATCAATATATTTTCAACTATAAACCAAAAGATATCTACTGGTGTACAGCTGACATTGGCTGGGTAACTGGTCACAGCTACATAATTTATGGGCCACTCTCTAATGGAGCGACTACAATAATGTTTGAGGGAATTCCAAATTATCCAGATAGTTCTAGATGGTGGCAAATAGTTGATAAATATAAAGTTAATACCTTTTATACTGCTCCAACTGCAATCAGAGCTCTGATGCGAGAAGGAGACAAGCCAGTTAAAAAAACGTCCCGTAAATCACTAAAACTTCTTGGTACAGTTGGAGAACCAATCAATCCCGAAGCATGGATGTGGTATTACAAAACTGTTGGAAATTCTAAGTGTCCAATTGTAGATACTTGGTGGCAAACAGAAACTGGAGGAATACTAATTGCTCCTCAAACTGGTGCCATTCCTCTTAAACCTGGTTCTGCAACAAAACCTTTCTATGGAATTAAGCCTGTCATAGTAGATAAAAATGGAGTTGAAATTAAAGGTGCCGGCGAAGGAAGACTATGTATCGCTCAGTCCTGGCCTGGACAAATGAGAACTGTGTATGGGGATCATCAAAGATTTATTGATACTTATTTTTCTCAGTTTAATGGAAAATATTTTACAGGAGATGGATGTAGAAGAGATAAAGATGGTTATTATTGGATTACTGGAAGAGTAGATGATGTAATTATAGTGTCAGGACATAATTTAGGAACTGCAGAAATTGAAAGTGCATTTGTTGCTCATCCAAAAGTAGCAGAAGCAGCAGTGGTTGGATATCCACATGATATTAAAGGAAATGGTCTTTACTGCTACGTAACTCTAAATGCAGGAGAGAATGAGTCAGGAGAACTAGAGAGAGATCTAAAACTTTGGGTAAGAAAACAAATTGGACCTTTGGCAACTCCAGATCTGATTCATTTTACTCCAGGTCTTCCAAAAACGAGATCAGGAAAAATAATGAGGAGAATTTTAAGAAAAATTGCTGCCAATGAACATAATCAATTAGGTGATACTACTACTTTAGCCGATCCAAGTGTCATAAATAGTTTGGTTGAAAATCGAAAGAATATTTAAAATTTAATTAAGCTTACAAATTCTTTTTTTATAATATCCCATTTTAAGATCATAGAATTCAAAACTATTTGGCGATCTAATTTTTTTAATTCTTCAGCTATAGGGGCCCATTTATATAATGAGAGAGCGCTTGGATTAAATGGCAGGTCTTGATAATAATCATCCCAGTTTATTTTCTCTAATCTTTCATCAAAACTCTTTCTTGCAACTTCAATTATATCTAATGGCATCTTATTTGAGATTTCATCGTCTAATATTTTATTAAAAATTTCTTTTGCCTTATTAATGTCTTGAAAATTAAAATTTACTTTTAGATACGAAAAAGTAAAAAATGTTAAATCTTGCAAAGATACGGAGTATATGTTCCATTTTGCCAAATTGACCGATCCCATAAAAACATCATTCTCAAAATGAAGAACATACCTTGTACCCATTCTAGTTTTTAAATAATTGTACAAAGTAACCTGGGTTACCCATGCAGATTTTGTTTGGATAAATTCCTCTATATCATCTAAATTCCTAATTTTCCTCTTTGGGATAAACGCTTTGAACATAGCGAATAAATATATTTTGAAATCTCTAAGTGTGAGATCTTTCCAGGTTAATTTATATTTTCCCATGATTGAAGTGATGTAACTCAATTATACCTTAAAAAAGTAAGTAAATAAGTACTTTATGTGTACAATTTTTAGTCTTTTCAAACCTCTCATAATGGTTATGGTTTTAATAGTTATAACTAAATAGAGAGGTAAAAATGTCAAATCAAACAAAACATTGGGAAAAATCCCGTGGCTTGTTGTTTATAACACTTGCTATCTGGTTTGTTTTCTCAATTGGCATCTTTCTCTTTGGAGCTGAAATGAACGAGGTCACTGGACCTTTTGGATATCCATGGACATATTGGTTTACATGTCAAGGATCTCTTGGAATCTTTGTAATTTTAATTTTTTGGTTTGCAAACAGGCAAGAAAAAATTGATGAAGAGTTCGGCTTTAGCGAAAGAGAGGACGAATAATGAAAGGTAGTTTTATAGATAATTTGCCAAGAATTTATGGAATTTATACTGGAGGATTTATAGGTTTCATAGTTATCATGGCAATTGCTGAACAGATGGGTCTGTCTGCCAAAGCGATAGGTATCGCCTTTGTTGCATTTACAGTGTTCATCTATGCATTAATTGGTTATCTATCACGAACAGCCCAAGCAGATGCTTATTACGTAGCTGGAAGGCAAGTACCAACGGTATTCAATGGAATGGCCACAGCAGCAGACTGGATGTCTGGTGCTTCATTCGTTGCAATGGCAGGTGGTATTTACTTTAAAGGTTATGGTTATATGGCTCTTCTTGTTGGTTGGACTGGTGGTTACGTGCTTGTTGCATCCTTATTAGCACCGTACTTAAGAAAATTTGGCTGTTATACAGTTCCAGATTTTATAGGTACGAGATACGGTGGTAATTTGGCTAGGTTCTGTGCGGTGGTTGTTTTAACTGTTGCATCATTTACTTATGTGACAGCTCAAATTAACGCTACAGGTACTATTGCATCTGTTGCACTTGATATTCCATTTCAGTACGCTGTTTACATTGGATTAATAAGTATCTTATTATGTTCAATGTTGGGTGGTATGAGAGGAGTAACTTGGACACAGGTTGCGCAATATATCGTACTAATTATAGCTTACCTACTTCCAGTATTCTGGATCAGTAACAAAATGGGTGCAGGGTTCTTCCCTCACTTTATGTTAGCTGATGAGGTTGCTAGAATTGGTGAACTTGAACAACAATTTGGTTTCATTGCAAATTCTAAAGAAGATCTTGCTTTAGTACCAAAAGGTTTAGCTGGAATAACTAAAGCTCACTCTGCGGTTAACGCAACACCTTGGGCATTTATTTCATTAGCACTGGCGATGATGATGGGAACAGCTTCATTACCACATGTTATGATGAGATACTTTACTACTCCAAGTGTAAAAGCAGCTAGAAAATCAGTAGGTTGGTCATTATTCTTTATCTTCTTACTTTATTCTTCTGCTCCAATGTTAGCTACACTGTCTAAGTTGTCATTGATTGATCCGACTTTATCAACTGGTATAATCGGTAAATCAATAGCAGAAGTTCAAGCTATAGATTGGTATCAAAACTGGAACCAAGCAAACTTAATGTTTATCAGCGACTTTAACGGAAATGGAACTGTTGAATTAAACGAGTTCTTCATGGGTGGTAAAGCTGTTGTATTAGCAACTCCAGAAATTGCAGGATTACCATATGTGATTTCAGGTCTGGTTGCTGCTGGAGGTATGGCTGCTGCCATGTCAACGGCTGATGGTTTAATTCTAGCGATTGCAAACGCTATATCACATGATGTTTACTACAAAATCATTGATCCAAAAGCGGAAACTGCAAAAAGACTAGTTGTTGCAAGGGTATTACTTGTAGTAATTGGTTTTGCTGGAGCAACAATCGCAGCCATGGAGATACAAGGTATCTTAGGTTCGGTTATTTGGGCATTTGACTTTGCTATGTCTGGATTGTTCTTCCCACTTGTACTAGGTGTATGGTGGAAGAGAGCTAACAGACAAGGTGCGATTGCGGGAATGGTTCTAGGTCTAGTTTCTGGTGCTTGGTACTTAGTATGGGTACGAAGTGGTGGAAGTGGATTCCTAGGTATCACTCAGTTAACCTTTGGTATATTTGGATCAGCTGTTAGTTTGGTTTCTATGGTTGTCGTAAGTTTAATGACACAAGAACCAGATAAAGCTACACAAAAAATGGTTGATAATGTGCGTGTGCCAAGTGGTAAAACAATTCTTGGTAAACAACACTAAATAAATACTTTTAAGGGGCGATTAATTTCGCCCCTTTAATTTCAATAAATTTTCCAATATAAATTTTAAATGTCAGCAAACTTTCATCCTTTAATCTATTTTATAGATTATTTACTTGGAATAATCATGTGGACTTTGATTGGAAGAGTTGCAATGAATATTTTTCAAAGAGAAGACTCTGAATTTTTTTTTATGAAAGTTTTTGTTAAATACACAAATCCTTTAATTAAGGTATTTAAACCTATAACACCTTCTTTTATTATTGGGCCTTTAGTACCATTATATGTAGCCTGGTTTTTTTATATGATTAGATTTTACTTGATGCCTTGGATATTGGGTTATTCTGTAATGGGAATGTTGTCATTTCCTCTTGAAAGTGAGATTTCAAGACAAATTTATCAATTTTTTAATTCAATTAAATTTTAAAAATTGGTACTAGTAAATCTAGTAATCGATGAAAAAAATTCAAATTTCACCATCAATCTTATCAGCAGATTTTAGTCAGCTAGCGGCAGAAATAAAGCGTCTTGAAGAAGGAGGGGCAGACATGATCCACGTTGATGTAATGGATGGGCATTTCGTGCCTAATCTCACAATAGGACCACCAGTTATTAAAGCACTTAGAAAGCATTGTAAATTAATGTTTGATGTTCACTTAATGATATCCCCGGTGCATAAATACATAAAAGAATATTCAGATTCTGGTGCTGATATCATCACATTTCATCCTGAAGCGACAGAGAATATGAAGGACACAATATCATTAATAAAAAGTTTGAATAAAAAGGTCGGTGTTTCATTAAATCCTGACTCAGAAATTAATAAAATTTCTAATTATCTTGATGGTATTGATCTAGTTTTAGTTATGAGTGTTTTTCCAGGTTTTGGTGGCCAAAAATTTATTCCTGAAGTATTAAATAAAATAAAAACACTAAAAGAATTAAAAGATAAAAATAATTATAACTTTGATATTGAGGTTGACGGTGGTGTTAATTTTTCAAATTCTAAAGATATACTAAAAGCTGGAGCTAATATATTGGTCTCTGGTACAACGGTTTTTAAAGAAAATAATGGGGATATAAAGAAAAATATAGAGACACTAAAATTAGTGTAAAATGAAATTAAATAATTACACGTTAATTATTAATGAGACTTTTCATCAGATCTTTAGTCAAATAAGAAAAATTTATTTTAACTCGTCTATTTACGACAAAAAAATTTCCTCAAAAAATCTTAAAGCATTAATTTATAAACCTTCTTTAAACATTTTAAGCACTATTGCAAAATATGATAAAACTAAAAATAAAATTGAGGACTTTGAGATCGATAAAATTTTGGAAATTAACAAAATTGCTTATAAGGATTATAAAAAATTAAATAATTTTTTTTGGTTATTTTCCATTGACTTAAAATCCTCAAAAAGAATTTGTCTATCAATTATAAGTAAATGGATTGAAAATAATCAAAGATATAATAGTGATTTATGGGAAATCGACATATTATCTAGAAGGATAATCTCATGGATTTCAAATTCGCAATTGACTTATGATGAGGGAGACAAAATCTACAAAGAAAAATTTAATAAAATAGTTTTTAAGCAGGTAAATCATTTAATTAACGAAATAAAAAAATCTGATAATTATCATGATAAATTGTTAGGATGCGCAGCAATTATTTTAACTGGTATATCTTATAATGAAGATAGATATTTAGAATTTGGTCTAGAACTATTAAAAAAAGTAATAAAATATTCTTTTGATTCAGAATTTTTTCCAAAATCTAGAAATATAAGACAATTAATATTCTATCTAAAATATTTTATACTTATAAGAGAATTGCTTAAGGAATCATCTAACGAAATTCCTGAATATCTTGACGAAATAATTTTTCATTTAGGCAAAGGATATGATTTTTTATGGAGCTCAATCAAACATAGTTTGTTATTTAATGGAAACCTCGAAAGTAATTTAGATGACTTTGACAAGTACTTGGATCTTCAAAAATACTACTTTAAGAATAAAAAAAATGACTTAGGTGGGTATAGCATCCTAACAAATAAAAATGTAATTCTTGGAATGGATATTGGACCGCCCCCAGAAAATAAATTTTCCGAGAATTATCAAAGTGGACCATTATCTTTTGAGCTAATATTTAAAGGAAAAAAATTAATTTGTAATTCTGGATATTTTCAAGATACAAAAAAAAAGTTAAATTTAATATCAAGATCGACTGCAGCACACTCTACTCTAGTATTAAATAATAAATCTGTAGCAAATTTTAAAAAAGATTTTAAAGGTAAAATATTTAATAAATTCAATTTCAAAACTTTGAATAAAAATGTTGTATTTGAGAAAAACTATTGGCTAATTAAGAGTTCACATGATGGATATTCAAGAAACTACGGAACCATTCATGAGAGAATTTTAGAATTTTTTCCAGAGAAAAATAAATTTGTAGGAACAGATAAGTTAATAAAAAATAAAAATTTTATACCTACGAGTTTTGAAATTAGATTTCATTTGATGCCCTCAACAAAAGTAACAAAAACACAAAATAAAAATATAATACTAATAGAACTTGAAAATTCAGCCTGGAGATTTTATTCAGAAAATGCGTCTATAGATGTTGAAACTGGACTGTATTTTGGTAATAAAAATAATTATTTAGAAAATCAAAATATATTTATATTTGGCTCTACTGAAAAAAACGAACAAGAAATAAAATGGGAAATAATTAAGATTTAATGAAAAAAATTTCGCAGGCTTTAATTTCAGTTTCAGATAAGCGATACCTGAATAAAATCTTAAAGGCTCTTCAAAAATACAATATAAAAATAATAAGTTCTGGTGGAACTTATAAAGAAATAAAAAAACTTGGTTTTAAATGTAAAGAAGTTTCTACCTTTACTGAATTTCCAGAAATTCTTAACGGTAGAGTGAAGACTTTACATCCAAAAATTCATGCAGGAATTTTATACAAGAGAAATAAAAGATCTCATAAAAAACAGATGAAATCCTTTAATTTTGAAAATATAGATTTAGTAATAGTAAATTTTTATCCATTTGAGAAAACAATAAGTGAAACTAAAAATCATGGCAAAATTGTAGAAAATATTGATGTTGGCGGACCAACTATGGTTAGGGCAGCGGCTAAAAATTATAACGATGTAACTATTATTACAAAGCTGGATCAATACGAAAACTTAATTATAGAGTTAAATGAAAATAACGGATCAACATCATTGCCTTTCAGACAAAAGATGTCTGAGGAAGCTTTCACAGAAACTGCATCTTATGATGCAATGATTTCAAATTATTTTGTTACAAAAAATAAAACAAGTTATCCAGCTAAAAAAGTAATATCTACAAGTCTAATAGAAAAATTAAGATATGGTGAAAATCCACATCAAAGTGCATCACTATATGGTTACTCTAGATCGACAAATCTTGATCAGCTACATGGCAAAAAATTGAGCTATAATAATTACAATGATTTATATGCAGCACTTAATGCATCGATGTCATTACCTGGTAATATAGGTAGTGTAATTGTAAAACACGCTAACCCTTGTGGTATATCTGTTAACAAAAATAAACTTGAAAGTTTTAAAGAAGCATTGAGTTGTGATCCAATTAGTGCTTTTGGTGGAATTATCTCATGTAATTTCAAAATTAATGCGAGACTAGCAGTTGAATTATCAAAAACCTATTTTGAAGTAGTAATTGGGAAAGGTTATGAAAAAAATGCTTTAGTAATATTAAAAAAAAAAAAAAATTTAAGAATTATAGATTCTTCTAAAATTAAGTTAAATTATTTTGATAGCATTGTATCAAATTTAAACTCTCTAATTATACAATCTCCTGATAATAAAAAATTTGAAAATAAAAATTTTCATGTTGTTTCAAAACATAAGCCTAGCCGTGGACTATTTAAAAGTTTAATGTTTGCATTTAATGCTTGTAGATATGTAAAATCAAATGCAATTGTATTAGCTTCTAATACAAGAACTGTTGGTATAGGTTCTGGTCAACCAAGTCGTTTGGATAGTTGTAAAATTGCAATTGATAAAATGTATAAGTTTCAAAAATATAGAGATAATGAAGAAATAGTTGCCGCTTCAGATGCTTTCTTCCCATTTGTAGATGGAATAGAAACTTTAGTCCAAGCAGGCATAAGAGCAGTTATTCAACCTTCAGGGTCAATAAGAGATAAAGAAATAATTAAATACGCAAATGAAACAGGCACTATTCTAGTTTTTTCTAAAACACGTCACTTTAAACACTAGATATTTTATCAATTTTTGCAGCTAATATAAAATCACTCTCAGCTAATCCCTTTATAGCATGAGTATAAATTTTAATTTTAGCATAACCCCATCCAAACCATATATCTGGATGATGACCCTCTTTCTCTGCAATTTCACCGACCTTATTTACAAAACTTTGACTTTTTAAAAAATTCTCAAATTTAAAGTCTTTTATTAAATGGTAGCCATCCAGGCCATCATCTTTAACCGACCATCCATCAACCTTTTTTAAATAGTTGTGTATTTCTTCAACTTTAAATGGTGGTATATTTCCCTCACAGGGTATACATTTTTTTTCAGCTAAATCTGTCATACGTTATTTATCCCCTAGTATTTAAGAAATTTCAAGTCTTCTTTAAAATAATCACTCATACTTATTTGAAAATCCTTAGGCAAAATTTTTTTCCACCTGTTGTTAAAGCCCAAATTAAAAAAATTTATTTTTTGACCACTAATTTTGGACTTTACAGACTCGACAAAACCATAATTTTTCTCATTATTTTTTAAAACAGAAAAATTAGTTGATTTAATAGATTTTTCTAATTTATTTTCATTAACCTTCTCATCTTTATCACTTAAGGAATTTATAAATTTTACGACATCTATAAAGATTTCAAATTTTTTATCTTGAAGATCTTCATACTTAATTAACATTACTTTAAAATTCTTAGTAGAAAACCATGATTTATAATGATTTACCCAGGATCCTAGGTAAGTAAAATTACTTTTATCATTATCATATGAATCTTGAATAATGAAACTTTTATCATCAATCATAAATTCGAACGCACTTTGATAATTCATTGAATAATGATTTTTAAGAGATGTAATAATATTTCTTGGATCTCTATAAATATATATTGCTCCAATAGTTTGATCCTTAGAAGTAAATCTATTTCCCTCAAAAAGTTGCATTGAATTATGCGTCTTCAAGAAATTTAATTTTGCTTTATCAAAAAAATAATTTTGATTAATAATCCAGTTTCTACTTGCTTCTTGGTTACTATCTGTTTTATTTTTTGAATAATGTATCCCTGGAAAATTTTTAATATTATCTAACAAATTAAAATCAAATTTTCCATTTTCGCTAAAGTAGTATGAGCACAAGAAAGATCGTAAGTATGTGTTTCCGCTTTTAGGATAGGAAGCAATCCAAATAATCATCAGTTGATAGTATTATATCAATTTTTTTAATCTTTTTGGAGCGGGCAATGGGACTCGAACCCACGACCTTCTCGTTGGCAACGAGACGCTCTACCACTGAGCTATGCCCGCTTGATCTATATGTATTGAAAATATTAGCTTTTTTAAAATTAAGCAATAGACAAAATAGTGTATGATTTGAAATTATGGCTAACGTTTTAAAACAAAAATTAAAGCATGGTATTTTTTCTTTCTACGACAATGACAAATATGTTGGTAAAAGTTTATCAGAGTATGGAGAATGGTCAGAGTCTGAAGTTGAATTAATAAAAGAATTGGTACCCAATAATGATGTAATTATAGAAATAGGATCTAATATTGGTACACACACTGTACCTCTAGCAAAACATTTATCAAATGGTGGGAAAATATATGCTTTTGAACCACAATCACAAAATCGTAAATTACTTGAGCAAAATATCAAAGATAACGATATTAAAAATGTTCAAGTTTCAAAAATAGCGATATCTTCAAAAGAAGGTAAGGCATATATGAATACATTTGCAAATGATAAATTAAGTAACTATGGAGACGCAAGAATTTTCAGAGATGAATTTGATAACTCTGAATGTGTGCAAGTTAAGACCTTAGATGAATTTTTTTATAATAATTGTGCTGGAGAGAATTCAGTTAGATTGATAAAATTTGATGTGCAGGGCCAAGAGTTGAATGTGATTATAGGATCAGAAAAATTAATAAATGAATATAAGCCAATTCTTTATTTAGAAAATGATAACATTGAAACTTCAAAAAAATTAATAGATAGAATAAAAAACCTTGGATATATAATGTTTTGGCATTTACCACCATTATTTAATCCAAACAACTATTTAAAAAATTCAAAAAATATTTTCTCAAATATAATATCTTGTAATATGTTTTGTATTCATTTTAGCACAAAAATTTCACTTGATGAAAGTTGGAAAAAGTTTCAAATAAAAGACTCTAATTTTCATCCATTTAAGAAAAAAAATTAAATTTATAAGTACTCTAAATCATTTAAATTTTTTTTAAATATTCTATTAATCTTAATTTGAAAATCTTTGTCTAGTATTTGCTTCCAGTTATTTTTTGGACCTAAATGAAAAAAAGGAATTTTTCTTTTATTGATTTTTGAAACTAAAGATTCTGAAAATCCTATTGTATTCTCAAAGTTTTTTAAGTTAGAAAAACTAGTACTTGATAAAGCATTAATAGCTTTTTTCTCATCAAAATTTTTTTTTTGTTTGGTTAGATTATCTATAAAATTCACAATTTTTTTTAATTCTACAAAAGTTTGGCTTATTAAATTTTCATATTTAATAACTAACGTTGGGAACATTTTATTATTTATCCATGTTTGATAATTCTTTTCCCATGAGCTTAAAAACTGAAAATCACCAAAATCATTTTTTTTGAAATAATCATAAGTGAATTTTCTTTCATTAAGCATGAATTCTAAAGATTCTTCATAAGTCATTTCAAAATGATTTTTAACAGAAGTAATAACATTTCTTGGATCCCTTAAAATATATATTGCGCCCAAAGTGTTTTCTTCATTTGTAAATTGAGTATTATTTATTTTTCCCAAAAAGTTATGTGTTTTAAAAAATCTAAATCTTCTGTCTTGATTAATTGCCTCTTGAGCTTTTATCCAAAATTTAGTTGTATCACCAGGAACTGTGATATTATAATCAAATTTTTCAAAGTGCTTTTTTTCGGGAAATTGTCCAATATTTTTTAACAACTTATCATCTGTAAATATACCGTCATTTGTATAGTAATATGAACAAATGAGTGATCTTACCCAAGTATTTCCACTCTTAGGGTAAGAAGCTATCCAAAAAATCATTTTTTAAAATTCAATGTTATTATCTTTAAGTATATCCATAATAGGTTTCAAGTGCTTCTCATATTTTTTCCATTTTTGTGAACTATCTTGATACACTTTGCTTCTTACTTGCAATAATGAATTTGTTTCAACAGCTCTATTATTTTCATAAAATTTTAAAATTTGATTTTCCCAGTTCAATCCGATTTTCGCTATAACTGATTTTGAGTTTGTTTCATAATCTAAAACAAATTTATCATAATCAACTTCTATAAGACTCATCGGATACTTCTCTCTCCAAAAATTCATCATTTCATTATAAATTATATAGTATTCAGCTATACTTTCTAATTTGTGAGCGTAATCCATTCCAATATTATCAAAAAAATTAGATTTATAATTTGACCAACAAACAGCCATTGGATTTCTTGACATATGAATAATCTTTGCCTCAGGAATTGAGTTTAAAATAAATCCTACTGAAAAAAAATTAAAAGGCATTTTATCTATTAAAAGTCTTTTTGAGGTCTGAATTTTTTCTATATTTGATAAATATTCTCTCCTTACAAATTTAAATAACTCTTCTGGATTTGTTTTTTCATTCCAGTTGGCCTCATAAAAAATTTTAGGCATGGTATTAAGTTCTCCAGCACCAAAAACTTCAGAATGTGTTGATATAATTTGCTCTAACAGACTAGTGCCTGATCTAGGCATACCTAATATAAATATTGGATAAACTTTATAATTGTCTTTAAAATCTATTTTTGTAAATTTGTTTAGTGAGAAGAATTTTTTTACCTTTCTAAATGATTTCTTTTCTCCCTCAATTGAGAAATCAATTTTTTTCAAATACAATTTTTTTGCATTTTTTAAGTATTTAAATCCGAGATCAATATTTTCTATGTCAAAATAAACTTTACTTAGGGCAAATGAAATATCTTGTTCATAGTTAGGATGAAGATCTCTGTGACTTATAAGCTCCTCCAAAATTTTAATTATTTTATCATTTTTATCAATTTTTCTCGTATTTACATAGTAAACATAAGCCTCAGTTAAAAATTTATCTTTCTGTGTAGCTTTTAAAAAATAATTCTTTGCTTCTTCAAAATTACCCTGAACAGAATATATAAGACCAATTAATAAATATGATTGTGGAAAATTGTTATCGATTTCAATTACCTTTTCGTAGTTTTCACGAGCTTCATCGAATCTTTTTTCATCATACAAAAGATTCGCTAAATTATAATGGGCCTCCAAGTTATTTTTTTTTAGATTAATAGCATGTTTGTAATTCTCAAATGCTTTATCTTTTAAACCAATATTCTTTTGAGATGTGGCGAGATTATTATATGCTTCAAAATAATCTTTTTTATAATCAATTGCTTTTTCATAGAAAATAATTGCTTCCTTAAATTTGTTTTGTAATTTTAAAACATTGCCATGTATATAATTTGTTTCAGCATCATTAATCAAATCAAGCAGTTTCTCAGATACAATTTTAGCTTTAGTAAAGTTTTTTTCATTCAGCTCGCTAAATATAATAATTTTATAAATCTCTTTATCTTGAGCAAAAGTTTTCAAAATAGACTTAGATATCTTTGATATTTTGGCATATTTTTTGTCTTGGAAAAGATTAAAAATTTTTAATCTATCAAAATTTAATTTATTTTCTTTCATTGAAATATTAAGATGTAATACTATATAATTAAATCTTAGCTAAATATCTATGATGTTAAATAAAGATCTACCAAAAAAAATACCTGTTTTTCCTCTCTCAAATTTTATAATTTTTCCGAAGACTACTGTTCCATTAAATATTTTTGAGCCAAGATATATACAGATGATTGATGATAGTATGAAGAGTAATAGATATATAGGAATGATCCAGCCAAAAAAAACAGGAGATTTAAAAAAACCAGATCTTTATAATATTGGTTGTGTTGGAAAGATTACAAGCTTTAATGAAACAGAGGATGGAAGATATCTTATAGTTTTAAATGGAGTATGCAGATACGAGACAATAAATGAGTTAAGTTCGAACAAACTTTATCGAGAATGTGAGGTAAATTTCAAAAATTTTTCCAATGACCTTATAGAGCAAAAAGAACAATTATCGTTTTCTGACTTGAAACAAATTTTCAAAGACCTTAAAAAACTATTTGAAAGTCAAGGTTATCAAATCAATTGGAAAGATCTTGAAAATCAAAGTGTAGAGCAAACACTTAATACTTTGTCAATGGCCTCACCATTCACATTAGAAGAAAAACAAATTTTATTAGAGACTCAAAATCTAACTGAAAGAAAAAATAAATTAGAGGAAATCTTAGTTACTTACACTAACTATAGTTTCACAAACAAAACTATTCAGTAACAAAGTTTAAACCTTTATTAGCTAAAGTAATCGAACTGCGTTTAAAAAAATCGTTTTTGTCAAAGAAGTTTAAAAGGTTATTTGATAATACACCATCTAATTTGTTATCTAACTTAAAAAAATCATTAATAAAATTTATCCCAACACCAAAAATATAATTTAAATGCTTAGTTTTATCTCTAAATTCCAGTAAAACAGATCTATCAATTTCTAATCCATAGTTTAATTTATCATCAATTATATTTGAAAAAAGCTTCATATCTCTAAGTGTCATATTAAATCCTTGTCCAGCAAGAGGATGTATTTTATGTAAAGCATCACCAAAACAGAGAATATTTTTATGAACAAATTTTCTAGGAAAAGAATATTTCAGATCAAATTTTTTTAATTCAGAAATTTTTTTTAAATCATACTTCTTTGAATGTTTAAAAATTTCATCTTTAACTTTAAGTAAATTAAGTTTAAATTTTTTTTGAACCGAGTATACAATAGATGTTTTATCTTTAGATAATGGCAAAAAAGCTAATGGACCATACTTTGTAAAAATTTGTACGGCAGTATGATTATCAATCTTTTTATGATTTAAAATTGATGTATATGCTATGCTATTATAATCTTTTTCAATTTTATTTGAAAAAAATTTTTTTATCAGAATATTATTTGATTGAGAATTTACAACGAAATTATAATTATTATTTTTCTCTAATTTTAAAATCTCTTTTGGTTTATATTTTTTGATATAAATATTTTTTAATTCCTTACATTTTTTTTCAAATATATTTAATAAATTATTATTTGTAATTAAAAAAAAATTTTCATTTTTGCTATCTTTAAATTTTAATTTTTTGGATGGATTATTTTTTAAATTAAAAATTTCGATTTGATATGTTGGCCAAAGATATTGGTTTGGTATCGTTAAAATTGATTTGAGAAATTCTATATTTTTTTTTGATATGCCAATTGTTCTATTATTTTTTACATACTTGTTTTTTTCTTCAAAGATTATATCTACTTGAAAACCTTTTTTGCTTAGCAATATTGCTAGTATGTAGTTTGTAATATTTAAGCCTATTAAACATGCATTCATTTATTATTTAATTTTAGCAATAATAGTATAATGGTAAAAGTGACAAATCTGATTTGCGGAATATGAGAGAATTATTAAACAAAATAGGGACTTTTTGTATTAATAGATTGGCTGAGTTAGTTGGTGTTTTAATAGTATTAACGTCTATTTTTATATTTATATCATTGATAACTTATTCTCCGGAAGATCCAAACTTTATTTTTCCTGAAAAAACAACAATAAAGAATTTAATGGGATCAAAAGGAAGTTTCGTATCTGACCTGTTGTTTCAAAGTTTTGGTTTAGCCTCCATGATGATACCAATAACTTTTTTCTTTACTGGTATAGTCATTGCAGTTTCTAAAAATTTTTTAGCAATTATTGAAAACTTATTTTTAATAATAGTTTATATTCTATTAGCATCTTTATTTTTTTCAGCTTTTGATGAAACGTCTTATTGGTTAATTATAAACGGAAAAAGTGGATTTCTAGGAGATTTATACAGAGAAACATTTATTTTAGAATTTGTTAAGAGTTCAGAGGACTTTTCCTATTATTTTCTAATTGCTTTAATACTTTTATTTTTTTTGAAAAGTCTTAATTTTAAATTTTATTACATGTTTAATATATTTAAGAAAATAATCTTATTATTTAAAAATAAGAGTAGGTCTGAAAATATTACAGTAAATACAGAATCCGAAAAAAATTTTGAAACTGAAATAAATCAAGTGGAAGTTCAAGAAAATTTTTCTTTCGATAAAAAAACTGAACCAGTAGTTAAATCTGTAAAATTTAAGCTTCCAACTTTGGAGTTTTTAAAATTACCAACAAAAAAAGAGAGGGAAAATTCATCAGAAATTAAAGTGGACGCAGAAATGTTAGAAAAAATACTATTAGATTTTGGTGTAGAGGGAAAAATTAATAAAATAAGTAATGGTCCAGTAGTCACATTAAATGAATTTGAACCTGCTCCAGGAGTTAAGGTATCTAAAATAATAAATTTGTCTGAAGACATAGCAAGAAATACAAGCTCTGAATCAGCTAGAATAGCCACTATTCCAGGTAGTAGCTCTATAGGAATAGAGTTACCAAAATCCTTAAGAGAAAACGTTTATTTAAGTGAAATTATATCTAGTGGGGAATTTTCAAAGAAAAACATAAAGTTACCAATTGCTCTTGGAAAAAGTATTTCTGGTAAGCCTATTACAGGAGATCTAGGTTCTATGCCTCACTTACTAATTGCTGGCACAACTGGATCTGGTAAGTCAGTTTGTATTAATACAATAATACTATCACTTCTTTACAAACATCCTCCAGAAAAATGTAAATTTATTTTAATTGATCCAAAAATGCTTGAGCTATCTACTTACGAAGGAATCCCCCATCTATTATGTCCCGTAATTACAGAAGCGAAGAGAGCTGCATCTGTTCTGGGATGGGTCGTTAAAGAAATGGAAAGTAGATATAGACTTATGACAAGAGTTGGGGTCAGAAACATAGATGGCTATAACGAAAAGCATAAATTATCAATGCCGTACATTGTTGTAATTGTTGACGAAATGTCTGACTTAATGTTAGTGGCTGGTAAAGAAATTGAAAATTATATTCAGAAATTGTCTCAGATGGCACGAGCAGCTGGAATTCATATTATTATGGCAACTCAAAGACCTAGTGTCGATGTAATAACAGGGACAATAAAAGCGAATTTTCCAACCAGAATATCATTTCAAGTTACCTCTAAAATAGATAGCAGAACAATTCTTGGTGAACAAGGTGCTGAACAATTACTTGGAAAAGGTGATATGTTATACATGTCTTCTGCAAACAAGATTGTTAGAATTCATGCTCCATTTGTGTCCGAAAATGAAATTGAAAAGATAAATGATTTTTTAAGAAGTCAAGCTGAACCAAATTATGTTGATGAGGTTTTAAATTTTGCTGATGAAAAGGATACAAAATCAACAAGTAAAGATGAGGAAAATTTAGATGAATTATATGAAACTGCTCTTGAAATCGTGAAAAATGAGAGAAAAGCATCTACATCTTTCTTACAGAGAAAGTTACAAATCGGATATAACCGTGCGGCAAGAATAATAGACCAAATGGAATTAAATGGTGAAGTAAGTAAAGCTAATCATGTAGGCAAAAGAGAAGTTCTGAAGTGAAAAAATTAATTATTTTATTTTTTTTTTTATCTACAACAGCTCTTTATGGATCTATTAAATCACAAATTATTTTAAATCTAATATCAACAGATAATCTTAAGTTTCAATTTGAGCAAAAAATTAATGAAAAAGTAGAGACAGGGAATTGCATTATCCAATATCCAAAAAAGATTTTTTGTGAGTATAATGACTTCCATAAAAAGGTGCTGGTTTCTAATGGAAAATCGTTATTGATAAATTCGAATAAGAATAATCAATATTTTAGGTATTCTTTAGATAAAACTCCCCTTAACTTGATTTTAGATAAAGAATTTATAATAAACAAAATTAGAGAGCTCGGAGATGAGTCTTCCATAGGTGAGTATTATAAATTTGAATTATCTTACGGAAATTTAGATATAATTGTTTACTTTGATAATCAGGAACTTAATTTGGTAGGTTGGTCAACAATCGATATTTACCAAAATAAAGTGGAAACGAAACTGTCAGTGGTTCAAAAAAATATTAAAATCGATGAAAAGATATTTGATATAAGAAATTACACTAATTAATATCTAAATTAATTGTTTCTGACCTAAATATTTTCATACCCCTAGCTAGGTAATTCTTAAGGGCATTTTTATGATCTAGAGAACAAGTATGAAGCCATATCTTATTAAGCTTTTGTTCAAAACATTTTTTTATCGCTAAAGATAAAAGATGAGCTCCATATTTTTTTCCATAGAAATCCTTTAAAATTCCAAAATAAGCAATTTCACAATCATTTTTTTCAGTGTTAGTAATTTGCTCAAAGTATCCTACTAAATTACCGTTTTCTTTGAGCACATAAGTTTTAACATTTGGATTAGAAACATAAGATACCCATTTATTATCATCCCAAACTAAACGGTCCATCCATCTGTGATCACTGCCAATTTGTTTATAAAAAAATTTATTTATCTGGAAGTCTGGTGGATTTATCTCAAACAATTCACACATATTATTTGGTCTATTAGAATAATTTAATTCTTCTACAGATCTTATTTCTAAATAATTTCTAATAACTTTTGTTATCACGAAACCATTTTACCAACTTTTTCGCCGCCAAATAAATGGAAATGTAAATGTGGAACTTCTTGTCCGCCATCTTCATTGATATTTGCTAAAGTTCTATAACCATTACCCTTTACTGAAGAAATACCAAGTTTTTCAGCCACAGTAGATATTCCTTTAATTAGACCTACTATCTCATCTTTGGATGCATTTTTATTAAAGTCATCTAAATTTATATATTTCCCTTTAGGTATTACTAAAGCATGAACTTTCTTTTGTGGATTAATGTCATAAAAAGATAATACAAAATCATCTTCGTAAATCTTTTTACAAGGTATTTCACCTCTTAAGATTTTTGCAAAAATATTTTGATTATCGTAAGACATTTACATTTTATCCAAAACAGATTTTACTGTATCGCCCATCACAGAAGGGTTTTTGGAAATTATAACACCACACTCTTTTAAAATCTCAACCTTTTCAATTGCACTCTCTCCGTAGGCAGACACTATGGCTCCAGCATGTCCCATAACTCTTCCTTTTGGTGCTGTTAATCCCGCGATATAACCTATTACTGGTTTTTTCATGTTCTTTTTAGCAAATTCACCGGCTGCTACCTCTTGTGGTCCACCAATTTCACCTATCATTAGAATTGCATCTGTTTCATCATCAGTTTCGAATTTTTCAATTATATCTCTAAATGAACTTCCATTTA
This sequence comes from uncultured Pelagibacteraceae bacterium, assembly GCA_902592445.1. GTDB lineage: Bacteria > Pseudomonadota > Alphaproteobacteria > Pelagibacterales > Pelagibacteraceae > Pelagibacter. Next base: position 90,149 of record CACJEN010000003.1, on the reverse strand, counting down.
TTGGATCACCACCAATACCAACGCTTGTTGAAATTCCTATATCTAAATTTTTCATTTGTTGCGCAGCTTCATAACCTAAAGTTCCTGAACGGCTTATAATTCCAACTCTTCCTTCTTTATAAATGTGCCCAGGCATTATTCCTAACATTGATTTTCCTGGACTTATGATTCCTGCACAGTTAGGTCCAACTAAAGTCATTTTTTCTGTTCTAGAATATCGTCTCATGTACCTTTTGATTCTAATCATGTCGTGTGATGGAATTCCGTCAACTATAGCTACACATGTTTTAATACCTGCATCAGCTGCTTCCATCGCAGAGTCTGCTGCAAAAGCTGGGGGAACAAACAATATTGATGCTGTAGCACCAGTATGTTTAACAGCATCTTTGACAGTGTTAAAAACTGGTCTGTCTAAATGCTTTTGGCCTCCTTTGCCAGGTGTAACACCTCCAACAACCTTGGATCCATATTTGATCATTTCCTCGGCATGGAATGTACCCATTTTACCAGTAAATCCCTGAATAATAATTTTTGTATCTTTATGAATGATTACTGACATTTATTTAAGCACTGCAACAGCTTTATTAGCAGCCTCCTCCAAAGTACTTGCCTCAATATAATTTATTTTACTGTCTTTTAAAATTTTATTTCCTTTTTCAACGTTTGTTCCAGCTAATCTAATAACCAATGGAACTTTTACCTCAATTTTTTTCAACGCTTGAACAATGCCCTCTGCAACCCAATCACACCTATTTATGCCAGCAAAAATATTGACTAAAATTACTTTTACTTTTTTATCCATCGTAATTAGCCTAAATGCTTTTACAATTTTTTCTGGAGTCGCGCCTCCTCCTACGTCTAAAAAGTTTGCAGGTTCCCCTCCAGCTAATTTAATCATATCCATTGATGCCATTGCAAGTCCAGCTCCATTAATAATATTTCCAATATTTCCATCCAAACTCACATAATTTAAACCCCTATCAGATGCATATACTTCTTTGTCATTCTCTTGAGATTTATCTCTTAGTTCTGAAACTTTGTTCCTTCTGAACATGGCATTATTGTCAAAACTCATTTTACAATCTAAGGCTAATATTTGTTTTTGTTTTGAAATGACTAATGGGTTAACTTCAACCATAGTAGCATCTAGTTCGCTAAATGCTTTAGCGCACCCAACTATTGTATCTGAAGCTCTAGCTATTAATTCGGAATCAATACCTAGCCCAAATGCTAATTCTCTTGCTTGAAAACTTTGAATGCCAACTGCTACTTCAATTTTAGATCTAATTATTGTGTCTGGTTTTTCTTTAGCAATTTCTTCAACGCTCATGCCTCCCTCAGTTGAAGCTACTACCATTATACTCTCTGAGCTTCTATCAAAAACTAAACCTAAATAAAGTTCCTTTTCAATATCAGTTGCTTCTTCAATATAAATTCGATTTACAATTTTTCCTTCTGGTCCTGTTTGATTTGTAACTAATTTTTTACCAAGCAATTTGTCGGTTGCTTGAGCAACCTCTAAAGGTGAATTACAAACTATTATTCCTCCAGCCTTTCCTCTTGCTCCAGAATGAATTTGTGCTTTTACAACCCATTTAGATCCACCAATCTCTCTAGCTTTATTTTCAGCATTCTCAGGACTATAAACAATACCTCCTCTTGGAATAGTAACTCCAAAACTAGATAGAATTTCTTTTGCTTGATATTCGTGTATATCCATAATTAATTATTAATTAATTTATCTATATTAACAATATTCTCTGCCATTCTTGCAGACGCTGCATCAATCATTCTGCCATCTAATTGAGCTGCACCTTTGCCTTCTTTAGCAGCTTTTTCAAGTTCTTCTAAAATTCTTTTTGCTTTGTTCACTTCAGCCTCTGGAGGAGAAAATACTTTATTTGCTAATTCTATTTGAGAAGGATGTATTGCCCATTTTCCCTCTATCCCGATAGCTGCTCCTCTTTTTGCAGCAGCTATGTATGCATCTGGATCATTAAAATCTCCAAAAGGGCCATCAATTGCTCTTAATCCATAAGCTCTACAGGTCATTACTAGTTCTGATAAACCGTGATGCCATTGATCTCCTGGATAATCAGGATTTAATCCACCAATAACAACAGTCCTAGCTCTTAAGCTTGCCGCATAATCTGCTACTCCAAAATGTAATGCTTCTAGTCTATCGCTTGATGTTGCAATTTCTTTTATGTTTGACATTCCAAGTGCTGTTTCAATTAAACATTCAATTCCAATTTTGTTTTTGATTTTTTTATTTGTTTCAATTTGTGTAAGCATACAATCAACCATATAAACATCACTGGCTGTTCCAGCTTTTGGTACCAAAATTGTGTCAACATTTTCTCCAGCTTGCTCGACAATTTCAACAAGGTCGCTATACATATAATGTGTATCTAAACTATTAATTCTTACAGATATTGTTTTTTTTTTTTCTCTCCAGTTAATTTCGTTTAAAGCTTTAATAACATTTGCTCTTGCGGTTATTTTATCATTTGGTGAAACAGCATCTTCTAAATCTAAAAAGATATAATCGGCATCAGAATTCAACGCTTTTTCAAACATTTTTGGAGATGAGCCTGGAACCGCTAGCTCACTTCTTTGAAGCCTAGATTTTGCAGGTTGGTAAAATTTATGACTCATTTTTATTAAAAAAGTATATCTGGATTTAATTATTGTGAATACTTAATTCTACTACAGAGATAAATTAAATTTAGATGGCTTCCAATCCTTTGGTGCAAGTTCTAAATCTTTAAATTCAAAAGCTGGTGCAACTGTACATCCAATTAAGCTATATTTGCCTTTGGGTTTCATTGCAAACCAAGTATTTTTTTCTATGCTATAGACAAAATTATTATTTGACCCAATTTGGTTAGTTTCAAACCTCTCTCCATCCCTGGAAGTAAATATTTGTAAAGGATCACCGGAATAAAAGTGAACTGTCTCATTTTTTGTTATTCGATGCCAATGAGAATGTTCATGCTGCTCTAATAAAAAATAGATATGACTAACATCTTTATTTTTAAATACTTCAACGTAATGTCCTCCCTCAGGATGCGGGATCATATTATGATATGATTTTAAGGAATCTACAATACTCATTTGGATTTCCCTTTATTAAAAGCGCAACATATGTTTGATGAACAAAAAAAAGTCTGAGAAATTTCCACAAATAATTTTGTGCTAAATTTATTTTTCATTTTTTTAGAAAACTTTTAACTTTTTATTAACTTTAATTATTTTTCCACCTGTTAATACTGCATCAACTACTGCACATTGATAAAAAGCATATGAGGTCTCTTCTGCTATTTTTTTCATCCCTGAACATTTCTCCTCGTTTTTAACCAGGAGGTGTTCCGTTAATTTAAGAGGATCTCCAAGATACATTAACAGAGCAACAACCTCTTCCTGTTTTTCTATTTCTGCTATTTCCTCTAGCTCTGCTACTTTATTAGATACCCCTATTTCAAAATTAGTGAATGCTACATATCCTTTGTATAAACCAAAACAAAGCAACAAGACTAATACAATTTTAATTTTACTCACAAATTGAAACCCAAAATTTAATTATAACACTCGAAATGTTGAATTTTCAAGTATCTAAAATTAAAAATTCTTATGTTTTAATTGAAATTATTTTTTTCTATTAGATAACTCTTTCATCACATCTTCAAGCAATATGTCATTTTTTTCGAGGTACATAACTAAATGGTAAAAAACATCTGCTGCTTCGTGGATTTTGTTAGTATTTTTTTCTACGGATTCTATTAGCTCACTAATTTCCTCTAAAACCTTTTTTTTTGCTAAATTTTCATCATATAAAAGTTTATTTGTATAGGACCCTTGTACTGGATTTTTTTTTCTTTCTCTTGCAAGAATAACTAGGTCTTCTAAATTTTTAAGCATATTAAATCCTAACAGGTATATCTTTTGATGCCAAATATTGCTTTGCATCGTTTACTGAATAAGTGCCATAATGAAATATTGATGCTGCTAAAACTGCGCTAGCACCTGATTTTATTCCATCAACCAAATGATCTAAAGTCCCAACTCCACCAGATGCAATGACAGGAATATTAATAATTTCAGAAATAGTTTTCATTAATTCAGTATCATATCCAGATTGAGTTCCATCTTTATCCATTGAAGTAACAAGCAGTTCCCCTGCTCCACTTTTTTCCATTTTAAGTGCAAATTCTATTGCATTAATTCCCGTTTCTTTTCTTCCACCATGGGTAAATATTTCCCATATGTCTCCATTTTTTTTTGCATCTATTGCAACGACAATACATTGCGATCCAAATTTTTTAGAGCTTTCTTCTACAACACTTGGATTTTGAACTGCAGCTGTATTTATAGAAACTTTGTCTGCACCACAGTTTAAAAGTTTGTTTATATCGTCAACACTTCTCACACCTCCTCCAACTGTTAAAGGTACAAAACATTTTTTTGATGTTTCCTTAACAACATCATAAATAGTGTTCCTATTCTCGTTTGATGCTGTAATATCTAAGAAACATATTTCATCGGCACCACCATCACTATAAATCTTTGCTTGTTCAACTGGATCTCCAGCATCTTTTAGATCTACAAAATTTATGCCTTTTACAACTCTTCCATTTTTAACATCTAAACAAGGAATAATTCTATTTTTAAGCATCTATTTCTTTTGCAAGTTCTTCCAACTTAATATCTCCATCATATATAGCTTTGCCAACAATTATACCTTCAATGTTTTTGTTGTTTAATCCTTTTGCTTTTTTAATATCATCTATATTTGATACACCTCCAGATATTATTACTGGGCAATTTGAAGTATGTGCCACTCTCTCAGTTTCCTCAAAATTAGGGCTTTGCTTCATTCCGTCTTTATTGATGTCTGTATATATTAGTCTGCTTGCTCCAAAGTTATTCACCTCTTTTAAATAATCCAACGTAAGCTGGTTAGAGTTCTCTTTCCATCCTGAAACAGACAAATATCCATCTTTTGCATCTAAGCCTAATGCAATTTTATTAGGGAACTTTTCACAAGCGTTTTTTAAAAAGCCTTTATCTTTTATAGCCGCACTTCCCAAAATAACTTTCTCAACACCAGCATCAGTATATTTTTTGATACTTTCAAGGTTTCTTATACCACCACCAATTTCAATTTTAAGATCACACTTCTTTACTATTTCTTGAATAATATCCAAATTAACAGTCTCCCCTGTTAAAGCACCATCTAAATCTACAATATGTAAATTTTTAAATCCATAATCTTTATACTTCGAAGCTTGTTCAACTGGGGACATATCGTATTCAGTTTTTTTATCAAAGTCCCCTTTAACTAACCTTACACATTTTTTATCTTTAATATCTATTGCAGGAAAAATTTTCACAATATTTTATTTTTAATTTTAAATTATCATAAGTAAAAAAGTTATACATAACTAAAAATTGAAATATTTTTTATTAAAGTATATTTCATCCATTCCCACTCTATCAAAATATGAGAAATTTCTTTTTTTAAAAAAATCTATATAACTTAATTTTTCAGGAATATTATTCTCTAGTAAGATAACTTTTATTTCATATTTGTTAAAATCAATTGAATTGATCACATCTAATTCGTTTCCTTCTATATCAATAGATATAAGATCTATAATTTTATTACTTGAGATTATTTTTTTAAAAGTTGTGCTTTTTGTTTTAATAATATTTATTTTTGAATAACTTTTTTTTTGAATTCTATCCATACTGTTTTTATAGTTAGAATTATAAACGCCACTCATTTGAGTAAAACCCTCTGTAATTTCACAGAATTCTACTTCTTTTTCCTCAGGCCCAATAACAGCATTAATCTTTTCGCATTTCCTATTTCCTTCTAACTTTTGAAACTGTTTAGGTGATGCTTCAATTGCTATTCCTTCCCAGCTCTCATACTTTTCAAAATAATGGCAGTTGCTACCTTCAATTCCATCAAAAGCACCTATTTCGATAAAAAAGCCGCTATGCTGATTTTTAAAAAACTTATCTTTAATCAATTTATCTTGTCCTGCCTCAGAGGAAAACTTTTCATTTTTATTTAATTTTTTTTCACAATCCCAAATTCTTTTTCTAATTATACCTCTTAAAACATAAGGTTTATCACCTTCTTGATTATTAGGAACTTTTTGCAAAGCCGATAGATATAATTCTCTAGCCCTTAACTTTTCATTTTCACTTCCGTTGAACAACTTATCACCATGATTAATAATATCATTGACATTTTTTCCCTCTGGGTTGAAGTAGGAAACGTTCATATTGAAATAAAATTTTTAATTATCTTTAATCCTAATTTGTCACTTTTTTCAGGATGAAATTGAGTGCCAAAAATATTTTCTTTTTCAACAGAGCAAACAATTTTTGATGAATAATCAGTTACTGCTGTAATAACTTTTTTATCTTTAGGAACAAATTCATAACTATGCACAAAGTACATGTGAGAATTATTTTCTATATCTTTATAAATTGCACTATCTTTAACTATATTTATTTGATTCCAGCCAATATGGGGGAGTTTATAATTTCCATTTTGATTATCTATTTTACATACTTTTCCAGGTATCCATCCTAATCCTTTAGTCTCTGTTTCTTCATAGCCAACATCAGCAAACATTTGTAAACCTACACATATTCCAAGAAGTGGTTTTTTATTTATTTTCACAAACTCATGTAAAGTGTTTGTTAAGCCTTTTATGCTTTCAAGAGCATCTATGCAGCTCTTAAATGATCCTTGTCCTGGTAAGACAACCTTATCACTATATTTAATTTTTTTTAAATCAGATGTAACTTCTAAATTCACTGTGCTCTTTGCAACCTCTGTAAAAGAGTTAATTACCGAGCTTATATTGCCTGAGTTATAGTCAACAATTGTGACTTTCATTAATTTATAAAGAGCCTTTAGTTGAAGGAATGGTGTTTTTGTTTCTTGGATCCATCTCTAAAGCGGTTCTTAAAGATCTTGCTAAGCCTTTAAAACAAGATTCAATTATGTGATGACTGTTATCACCGTAAATATTTTCAACATGCAGTGTAATTCCTGCAGCTTGAGAAAATGCTTGAAACCACTCTTTGAAAAGTTCTGTGTCCATTTCTCCAAGCTTTTCAACTTTTAACTTCACTTTCCAAATTAAGTAAGGTCTGTTTGAAACATCGATTGCGACTCGAGTAAGCGTTTCATCCATTGGTATCATTGCATGAGCATATCTTTTAATACCAACAAATCTTTTAGAAGCTTTTTTTAAACATTCACCGATTGCAATACCTGTATCTTCTGTGGTGTGGTGAAGATCAATATGTGTATCGCCCTTGGCTTTTATATTCATATCCATTGAAGAATGCTTTGACAATTGTTCAAGCATGTGATTTAAAAATCCAATACCTGTGTCAACTTTGTATTTACCTTTTCCATCAATGTTTAGCTCAACATTGATATTGGTTTCTTTTGTCTTTCTGCTTATTTTTGCTTTACGCTTCATAATTTTTAAGAGGTATATATATATAATTCAATTATGGCAATAATACTAAACTTGGGCTTGAACTATTAAATTTAGTATCCATTTATATTGCATGACAACAATAGTATTAGTAAGAAAAAATGATGATGTAGTAGTTGCAAGTGACGGACAGGTCAGCATGGGAAATACTGTAATTAAAAAAACTGCTAACAAAGTTAGGAAGATTGAGAAAAGAAATGTGATCGCTGGGTTTGCTGGTTCAACAGCAGATGCATTAACATTATTTGAAAGATTAGAGTCTAAATTAGAAAAACACGCAGGCAATTTAACAAGAGCTGCTGTGGAACTAGCTAAAGATTGGAGAACTGATAAGTATTTAAGAAGACTTGAAGCACTAATGGCTATAGCTGATAAAGAAAAAAGCTTTATTATATCTGGAACCGGAGATGTTTTAGAGCCTGAAGGAGATGTGATCGGGATTGGTTCAGGTGGAAACTATGCTTTGGCAGCTGCGAAAGTATTAATAGACGGTGATAAATCCGCTGAAGATATAGCGAAGAAAGCTATTAAAGTTGCATCTGAAATATGTGTTTTTACAAATGACAATTTGAGTATGGAGAAAATATAAAATGGAAAAAACTAACGTAACTACTTTTCCAAAAGAAAAAGTTGCAAAAGAAAATTCAACCGTTGAAAATTCACTTTCTCCAAGGGAAATTGTTTCAGAGCTAGATAGATTTGTTGTTGGACAGAATAAAGCAAAAAGAGCAGTCGCCATAGCATTAAGAAATAGATGGAGAAGACAGGCTTTATCTGGAGATATGAAAGATGAAGTTCTGCCCAAAAACATACTTATGATAGGACCTACAGGAGTTGGTAAAACAGAAATTTCAAGAAGACTATCAAAACTTGCTGAAGCTCCCTTTGTAAAAGTTGAAGCAACAAGATTTACAGAAGTAGGTTATGTGGGAAGAGATGTCGAACAAATTGTGAGGGATTTGTTAGAGATTGCCATTTCAATGGAAAAAGTAAAAAAAAGAAAAGAAGTCCATGCACAAGCACAAAAGTTAGCCGAGGAAAGAGTTTTGGACGCGCTAGTAGGTAACAAAGCAAGTGTTGCCACGAGAGAAAGTTTTAGAAAAAGATTGAGAGATGGAGATTTAGATAACAATGAGATTGAAATTGCTGTAGCCGAAAGTAACCAAATGCCATCTTTCGAAATACCTGGAATGCCGGGTGCGAATGTTGGGATGATAAATATTTCTGATGTTTTAGGCAAATCAATGGGGCAAAAACCAAAGAAGAAGAAAATGAGTGTAAAAGAATCCCATGAAATTTTAATCAATGAGGAGTCTGATAAATTAATTGAACAAGATAAAATTATTAAAGCTGCAAAAAATTCAACAGAAAATAATGGAATAGTATTTTTAGATGAAATAGATAAAATCTCAGCTAGAACTGATCGTGTTGGAGGAGATGTTTCAAGAGAGGGAGTTCAAAGAGATCTATTGCCTTTAATTGAAGGTACAACTGTGAGCACAAAATATGGTCCTATTAAAACTGACCATATTTTATTTATTGCATCAGGAGCATTCCAATTAGCAAAACCATCTGACCTTTTACCAGAACTTCAAGGAAGACTTCCAATTAGAGTTGAGCTTGATGCGTTAAACAGTGATGATTTTAAAAGAATTCTTAAAGAGCCAGATAACAGTTTGATAAAACAATACAAGGCACTTTTAAAAACTGAAAACGTCGACCTTGAATTCACAGACGACGGTATTGATACTATTGCTAATATTGCTAGTGAAGTAAATACAACTGTAGAAAATATTGGTGCAAGACGTCTTCATACCATTATCGAAAGAGTGCTAGATGAGATTAGTTTTACAGCTACAGATAGAGCTGGTGAAAAGATAACAGTAGACTCTGAATATATTAAGAAAAATATTGGAGAACTGGTAAAAGATACCGATCTTTCTAAGTTTATTTTATAACTTCTTTTTTAAGTAAATCTCAAAATTTCCTTTTGATGGACTGTTAACAGCTTGTTGATCAATTTTGATAATTTTTGACATTAGTTGAGGGTTATGTTTAATATAGTTAGGTACAGAGTGCTTTAGTATACTTAAATCTTTAGATTGATATGGATCATCTAAATTTTTAGACCTAAGTCCCTTGCCAGTTATTATATTTATTTTTATTACATTTCGATCATAACAATCTTGGATAAATTCAGAAACTTTTTGATTTGCTTCCTCAAGAGTAAATCCATGAAGATCTATAACTTTCTCTTCAATCCTATCCGAGTGATCTAAAGTTTCTTTATCTTTGTTATCTAACTTTTTTGAGCTTTCTAAAAAATTTTGCCAGTCTTTTTTATCTTTGTGTGAAAGTTTTTTTGTCAATTAAGCTTGGGTATCAATTAGTACCCAATTAGGATTTACAGATCTACTGTCTTTAGAAAATTTCCAAATATCATGAACCTTTTTAATTTTCTCTGGGTCTCCTGAAACAATTTTATTTTCTTTATCTTTAATATGTGAAATTATTTCACTCACAAATTCAACTGTTACTTCAAGCATATTTTTATTTTGTTCGTGATTTTTAATTTCTGCAGAGTTAATTCCTATAAAAGTAGTTTTAGAAGATAAGTTTTTTAACTTTCTATCTTTTACTGCTTGATCAAATTGATCATAAACTTCTTTCCCTAACAAAGATTTAATATCTTTAAGTTTTCCCTCAGAAAAACTTGTAACAATAGTTTCGTAAGCAATTTGTGCACCTTTTAAAAATTCTTTTTTAGCATTATCATCAAAAGTATCTGCGTTTAACTTTAGGTCAGTTTTAACTACCGGCGCATCATGTGGAAAGCTTTGGTTTATATCCTCTTCAAAACCTGATTTTTTCCCTAAAATTCCTCTTAATCTAAGAAAAATAAACCCTGCAATCATTGCAAGAAGGATAATATCAATGTATTCGAAACTATAATTCATAATATGATAATATTTACTATGTTGCCTAATTTCAACTGGCAATTTACATTATAGACAAATGAACTCAGTATTAATTCTAATTATATCTGTTCCTTTAATTGAAATTTACCTATTTATTAAAATAGGATCCTCTATAGGCGCATTAAACACAATTAGTTTAATTTTACTGACAGCAATTATAGGTGTTGCCTATGCTAGATACGAGGGTTTTAACACTCTAAAATCTGGAATGTCCCAATTAGTAAAAAACGAAGTTCCTATTTATGAAATTGTATCAGGTGCAGCTCTAACATTTGCTGCAATTCTCTTAATTATTCCAGGTTTTGCTACTGATTTAATGGGGTTACTATTAATTTTTCCATTTTCAAGGAGAATTATCTTCAATGCTTTTTCTAAAAGATTTAAAAAACAAGATAACACATTTGAAAAAAAAGATTTTATTGAGGGTGAATATAAAGATATGGATGAAAAATAATGTCTGTAAAACATAAAATTATACTCACTTACACCAAAGATTTATCTGTTGAAATACCAGATGTACAAACTTATCTTTTGGCAAGAGAAAGGATTTCAAAATACAAAATAATTATGGACATTTCTTCAAAACCAGTAAAAAATAAAATGATAGAAGTCTTTACTAAACTTAAGTACACAGATGTAGAGGAAAGTAAAAAAAAGGCTCTGTTTGAACTTCTTCATTCAACACTTGTTGAAATAGAAGATATAAATATTGAAAAAAATGAAATGGAAAAGTTTATTCTTTGTGACTTACAACTAGAGATTTTTCCTAGAATACGCGAAGCTTTTATTCAAATACTTAGACACTCAGGATTTCCAGAAGCTAACTTCTCTGGTGAAGTTGATTTTCTAAAATTATATCAACAAAGATCTAATTAATAAAAATTTTTCTTTAAATCTCTCTTCAAAAATTCTTTATGTTGTTGAAGCTCTTCCATAGTTGGATAAATAATTTTTTTTGAATAAGCCTTAGTTTTGCTTTGATTTTTGACAGCGCTTAAATCAACAGAATCTGAAAAATTTAGTTTGGGCTCTTTTTGATCAAGTAGATTTATATAAACTTTAGCAAGCAATTCACAATCAACTAGCGCTGTGTGTTTTTCTCTTTTTGAATTATCTATTCTAAATCTTTTACAGAGAGCATCCAAACTTATTCCTGAGCCAGGGTATTTATTTCTAGCAATGTCTAGTGTATCTAAAGTATTTTCTTTTTTAATTTCTGATTTGCCAGCAATAGCTAACTCATTGTTCAAATGTGAAATATCAAATTCTGCATTATGAATAATTAATTTTTTATCTCTAATAAAGTTTAAAAATTCATCTGCGATTTCAAAAAACTTTTTTTTATCAGATAAAAATTCATCTGAGTAACCATGTACTTCAAATGCTTTTTCAGATACTTTTCTCTCTGGATTTAAATAACAATGAAATATATTTTTTGTAGGTATTAAGTTTTCGAGTTCTATACAACCAATTTCAACAATACGATGACCATCTTTAACAGATAGGCCAGTTGTTTCAGTATCTAAAACTATTTCTTTCATATTTTTAAAATTTTGGTTTTTATCTTTTTAACATCATTTTGTATTTTTGATGCGTTAAATGTATTCTTAATAACAAAATTAGATAACTTTCTCTTTTTGCTTAATGGCAAGTGCAAACTCTTCAATTTTTTGTAAATTTTTTCGCTGAAATATTTCCTATTTTTTAACCTTTTTTGAATATCTTTTCGTTTTGCATCAACAAAAATTAACACATCTCCTTTCTTGTTTAGTTTATTTTCTAAATACAATGGAATGTCTAGTACTACTAGTTTTTTTGTTCTATTTTTGCTTAAAAATTTATTCATTCTAGTTCTCACAATTGGATGTACAATCTTTGAAATCTTTTTAAGATTATTTTTACTATCCAATACAGCTTTCAGTAAAAATTTTTTATCTAAGTGATCTGAAATAATATATTTAGGCAAAGCTTTTTTAATTTTAAGATAACAAGATCTGTCATATTTATAAATTTTAGCAACCTCTTTATCAGCATTAAAGAGTGGACAATTAAATTGTTTAGAAACAAAACTTTTGCCAGCACCTATATCTCCTAATACTGCTATTTTAATCATCTAAAAGATTTAAGACTTGATCATTAATTTTTGGCTTTAAATTATTCCACAATTCAAATGCTTTTTGTGCTTGATAAGCAAACATCATTTTACCGTTTTCAATAACATTGCCTCTTTTTTTTGCTTCATCTAAAAATAATGTTTTTGATGGTTTGTATATTACATCATAAAAAAACTTATCCTTTCCAATTTTTTGATAATCTAGATCAATTTTATCATTAGGATTAAGACCTAAGCTTGTTGCATTTATTACAACGTCAGCAGCTGGTGTCTCACCCCAATCAACTACATTTATATCACTAAATTTATTTTTCAAATTTTCTGATTTAATCTTTGTTCTATTAGTAATTATAATTTTTGATGCTTTAATTTTTTTTAAAACATAAATTATAGATGGAGCAACCCCTCCAGCTCCTAGAATAAAGACAGTTTTATTTCTTATTTTATTGATATAATTTAACAGAGATAATTCAAAACCATCTACATCAGTATTAAATCCAAAAATTTTGTTCTCTTTTTTAAGTATTGTATTAACAGATTGAGTTGCATTAGCATCATCGCTTAGTAAGTCTAAGTATTTTATTATTTTTGATTTATAAGGGACAGTAACATTTACCCCGAAAATTTCGTTTTTTCTGATTTTGGAAACAATATCCTGTAGTTCTAGTTCATTAATTTTATTTTTTTCATAAACTGCATCAATATTATTTTGTTTTAACCAATAATTATGTAATTTTGGAGAAAGTGAATGTTCTATTGGATCTCCAATAACTAAGAATTTTTTCATTTATAATTTTCCATGTATGTTTTTATCTGTGTAATTGGTAAGCCCATTATTGTATCTTTATCACCTTCAATTTTTTCAAATAAATTTTTGCCCTCTCCTTCTATTTGATAAACATTATAAGCATATAATGCTTCGTCTGAGATTTTGTTTAAATAATCTTTTAGCTCTAAGTCTGAAAAATTTTTCATAGTTAGTTTTGCTTTGTCAGTATGATTCCATATCATTGAATTATTTTTTGATATGCAAACTGAACTTATTAGATAATGTGACTTACCATTTAATTTTCTTAAGATATTCATCGCCTCTTCCCTTGATGAGGGTTTTGAAATTAATTCACCGTTTAAGTCTATTACACTATCAGCTCCTAATACTAATTCGTCATACAAGTTAAAGCTAACTTTATTAGCTTTTAACTCAGCTAGATTTTTAGAAATAATCTCAGGTGTTGCTCCTTCCGCAATTAAGCTATCTTTAATTGGATCTTCATCGATGTTTGATTGTATAACTTCACAATCTATATTGTGTTCTGTTAATATATCTTTTCTAACCTTGCTTTTTGAAGCTAAAATTATTTTCATTAATTGTTTTTTATCTCATAAATTTTTATGATTGAAGCGGCTGTTTCTTCAACGGATTTTCTAGTAACATCTATTGTTGGCCATTGGTTTTTTCTGAAAATTTTTTTTGAGTTTTCAACCTCTTCTTTAATTTTTTCTAAATTTGTATATTCAGTACTTTCATTTTCCTTTAAACTATTTAGTCTATTTTTTCTTATATCAAATAATCTTTCAGCCTCGGTTATTAAACCAATAATACAAGGTTTAAAGTTCTTTTTTGTTATTCTTATAGGTATAGATTTTTCATTAACTAATGGAATATTTGAAGTTTTGTAGCCTTTATTGGCTAAGTAAATTGAGGTTGGGGTTTTGCTTGTTCTACTGACTCCTAATAAAATAATATCAGATTTCTCCAAATCCTCAGTTTGATTTCCATCATCATGGTTCATTGTAAATTGTATAGCTTCAATTCTTTGATAATATTCTTCATTGAGAACGTGTTGACCGCTTGGCTCATGTGATGCTCGTTGATTTAATATTTTAGAAAAGCTAAGTATTAAATCACCTAAAACACCAAAACAGGGTATTTGTTTTGATTGTGCTTGATCTGCTAAATACTTAGCAAGTTTACTATTGACTATTGTATAAAGTATTATTGGATTTTCTCTTTTTTTTGCTTTTTCTAAAATCTGCTGAATTTGATTCTCTGTCCTAGTAAAAGAGAAATTATTGAGTTCGTATTCAAAGTTTGTAAACTGTGCTTTTAGTGCTAAAAAGATTCTATCTAGAGTTTCTCCAGTTGAATCAGAGATTAAATAAATTTGATGTTCATTTTTCATGTATAAAATGTCAATAAAGTATCACTAAAATTTTGTAATTAGTGATTAGTAAATATCTGTAATTATTATTATAAATAATTACTGATACTAAACATTTTTTTACATGTTAATTAATTAAAAACCAGAATTCTTTAATTGTTAAAATTGATGTGCTTACATTGATAAATAAACGTAAATTTAGCGATTAAATGTTGATAAATTGTATATAAAGTGTGCAAATTAGATAATTTACGTAATTCACATATCATAATACTAATACAATAAATATTAATTGATCTATTTATAAATGACCCCAATTCAAAAATGTATTGTTGAAAAAAAAAGCAATCTAAATCCTATATGGTTGATGAGGCAAGCTGGAAGATATCTACCTGAATTTCGTGAAATAAGGAGTAAAAATCAAGATTTTATAAAATTGTGTCTTAGCGAAAATTTGGCGTCTGAAATAACATTACAACCTCTAGAAAGATTTAATTTTGATGCTGCAATTATTTTCTCGGATATTTTAATGTTACCATATGGCCTTAATCAGAAAGTTGAGTTTGAAAAAAACTTTGGTCCAAAGCTAGGTAATTTAAATTTAGATGACTTAAAGAATATTGATGAGGTAGATTTTTCTTTTAAGTTAAATTCCGTTTATAAGGCAATTAACATAACATCAAGTAAGATTAACAAAGAAGAGAAAGATTTGATAGGTTTTGTTGGTGCTCCTTGGACAATTTTAGTGTACATGATCAACAAAATCTCTCCTAAAAAAAAACTAAAGGAAGATTTTTTTAAAGATGAATTTTTAATTAATCGATTACTATCTATTATCGATAAATTCCTCAAAATTCATATTAAAAATCAAGTTGAGGCAGGTGCCACGATTATACAAATATTTGATAGTTGGGCTGGGCTGCTTGAAAATAATATACCCGAATATATATACATACCAACATTAAGTCTGGTAGAGTATACTAAAAGTCTTGGAGTGCCAGTTATATGTTTTCCTAGAGGTATAAAAGATTACAAGAACTTTTGTGATATCGTTAAACCAAGCGCTGTCAATATTGATTATGATATAGACCCAAAGGATATCGTTGAAAATATAGATATTCCTATTCAAGGCGGTTTAGATCCTAAAATATTATTACAAGATGAAGATACCTTAGAAAAAGAGACTAAAAAATATTTGAATATATTTAAAGACCATCCTTATATATTTAATTTAGGACACGGAATTCAACCTCAAACAAAAATTGAAATGGTTGAAAAATTAGTAAAAATTGTGAGATCGTTTAATTAATGCAAGATCACCCAAAAATTAATTTTGGAAAAACTGGAGTTTTGTTGATCAATCTTGGAACTCCGGAGTCCACAAGTTGGTTTGATATAAGAAAGTATCTTAAAGAATTTCTCTCTGATAGAAGAGTTATAGAAGTTAACCCTATATTGTGGAAATTTATACTTAATGTTTTCATTTTAACATTTAGACCCTCTAAAACCGCAAAAGCATATAAAGAAATTTGGATGAAAAAAGAAAACATGTCTCCTCTAAGGTACTACACAAAATTACAGGCGGAAAAAATTAACAAATTGATTAAAAATGAAAAAGTTATAATCGATTATGCAATGAGATATGGAAACCCAAGTATTAAAAGTAAAATAAATGAACTTCACAAAGCAGGCTGTGAGCATCTTTTAATTATTCCTCTATACCCACAATATGCTGCTGCTACAACAGCAACAGTATGTGATGAAGTATACAGATCTCTTATGAATATGAGATGGCAACCAAGTTTGAAGATTGTTCCGCATTATGAATCAGAAGACCTTTATATCGATGCGCTAGTAAATTCATTGAATAAAAAAATTTCTGAAATTAATTGGAAACCAGATCTTATCATCGCCTCTTACCATGGAATTCCACAAAAGTATTTTGATAAAGGTGATCCTTATCATTGTTACTGTCACAAAACGACAAGGCTAATCTCAGAAAAGTTCAAAGATATTGAAATAAGAACAACTTTTCAATCAAGGTTCGGCCCCGAACAATGGTTAAAACCTTATACAGATAAAACTTTAGAAGAATTACCGAGAGACAATATAAATAATATCTTAGTAATTTGTCCTGGATTTGCATCAGATTGTGTTGAGACTTTAGAAGAAATCGCAATTCAAGGTAAAGAGAGTTTTTTAAAATCCGGAGGAAAAAACTTTGATATGATACCATGTTTGAATGACAACGAGGATCATATTAAGCTTCTAGAATATCTTATAAATAAAAATTTATAAATTTATGAACTATTATTTGTTATTTAAGTCACTACATCTAATAGCAGTTATATCTTGGATGGCTGGATTGTTGTATTTGCCAAGAATTTTTGTTTATCATGTTGAAAATTATCAAAAAAAAGAAACCACTGAAATTTTTGAGACTATGGAGAGAAAGCTTTATTTTTATATAATGAGACCGGCAATGTTAATATCCTGGCTCTTCGGCGTACTCTTAATTTATCAAATAGGTTTTGAATCTTTCTCACAACTTTGGCTTCAAATTAAAATTTTTTTAGTAATAATTTTGACTATTTACCACGAGTATTTGGGAAAATGCTTGAATTCTCTTAGAGATGGTTCAAATACAAAAACCTCTAGATTTTACAGGTTAATTAATGAAATTCCAACTGTGCTGTTAATTTTAATAGTATTTATTGTAATTTTTAAACCCATCTAGCCTTGAAATTTAAGACTATATATATATATTCTTAATATCTAACAAATAAACCTCCCCTTAAATTATGAACATTCAGGAATTAAAAGAAAAGAGCTCAGAAAAGTTAATTACCGAAGCTGAAAAGCTTGGCATTGAAAATGCAAGCACTCTAAGAAGGCAAGAGATTTACTTTGCCATATTAAAAAAATTGGCAGAAAAAGGTGAGGAAATTACTGGCGGTGGGGTTTTGCAGCTTTTGCAGGATGGTTTTGGTTTTCTAAGAGCAATGGAGTCTAATTATCTCCCGGGTGCAGATGATATATACGTAAGTCCAAGCCAAATTAGAAGATTTGGATTAAGAACAGGCGATACTGTTGAAGGCCCAATAAGATCTCCAAAGGAAGGTGAAAGATATTTTGCTTTATTGCAAGTATCTAAAATTAATTTCGAGGAACCTGATAAGTTTAAACACAAAATAGCTTTTGATAACTTAACTCCACTCTATCCTAACAAGCAATTTAGAATGGAAGTTGAGACTATAAAAATTGAAAAAAAACCAGACTTAACTCCAAGATTAATTGATCTCGTTAGTCCAATTGGAAAAGGACAAAGATCATTGATTATATCACCACCAAAAGCTGGTAAAACGATGATTTTGCAAAGTATAGCAAACTCGATTACAGCCAATCATCCAGAGTGCTATTTAATGGTTTTATTAATTGATGAAAGACCTGAAGAGGTAACCGACATGCAACGTACAGTTAAAGGAGAAGTAATAAGCTCAACATTTGATGAGCCTGCTCAAAGACACGTTGCAGTTGCTGAAATGGTTATTGAAAAAGCTAAAAGACTAACTGAGCATAAAAAGGATGTAGTAATTTTATTAGACTCAATAACAAGGCTTGGACGAGCTTATAACGCTGTAGTTCCAAGTTCAGGAAAAGTTTTAACTGGAGGTGTAGATGCCAATGCACTTCAAAGGCCAAAAAGATTTTTTGGTGCTGCAAGAAATATTGAGGAAGGTGGATCATTGACAATTATTGCTACAGCGTTAATTGATACTGGAAGCAGAATGGATGAAGTCATATTCGAAGAATTTAAAGGTACTGGTAACAGTGAAACAATATTAGATAGAAAGATATCGGAAAAGAGAATATTCCCAGCAATAGACATAACTAAATCAGGCACAAGAAGAGAAGAGTTATTGTTTGATAAAAACGATCTTCAAAAAATGAATGTGCTAAGAAGAATTATTGCCCCAATGGGCTCAATGGATGCAATAGAGTTTATAAATTCTAAATTAAAAGATACAAAAAATAATGCAGAATTTTTTAACTCTATGAATAAACCTTCTTAATTTTTATATCGATACTCGATATTTGGGATTAAATTATCTTAATGATAAGTAGATCTGTAATTGAAGAAATAAAATCACTTTTTATTAAAAAGGATTATGAATTAGCTTTAAAAGTTGCAAAAGAAAAGACCCAAATCGAACAAAGACCTGCAGGTTTATCAAATTTATTAGGTCTTTGTAAAATTCTAAAATTAAACAAAGATGAAAATGATATTTTATCTTCTATGTTGGATTTTGAAGATGCTTATTTAAAAGAGAAAAACACAATTCATGGATTGGATTCTTTATGTAATATGATCTCAATTAGTACAACTTACATTAATTCAATTAAAAAACTTTCAGAAAAAATCTTTATAGCTGAACAATATTTTACCGAAGCACTTAAAAATTTTAATGATAATGAAAAATTGTTAATTAATGGAGTAGAGCTATATAAATATTTTGTTGATGTTCCAAAAATTAAAGAAATTTTGGAGAAATTAATCCATATTAACCCAAAAAATACATCTGTCATTGCAAGATATGCATTTGTAAATAACTATACATCACACTGGAAACAAGAAAATTTTTTTAATCACTCAAAAAAATACGAAAATTATTTCTTTACTAATAAAGTTAAACCTATCTCTGAAATAGAATTCAAAAAAAATGATAAGATAAGAATAGGTCTAGTATCGAGAGATTTCAGCAAGTATCATTCCGTAACATTTTTTGTAAAAAAATTACTTAAATATTTAGACAAAAATAAATTTGAAACATATGTCTTTTCTTTTTCAGATCAAGTTGATGAATCTTCTAAGGAAATTAAAGATAGTTCAGAAAAATGGTTTAATTTTAATAAATTATCCAATCAGGAAGTCATAGAAAAAATTCAAAAAGAGAGGATAGAAGTATTGATAGATATTGGTGGTTTGACATCGAGTAAAAGAATAGAAATATTTAAATCTAGAGTATCTCCTGTGCAAGTATCATGGTTAGCCTATTGTAATACAATCGGATTTAAAAACATAGATTACTTGATCGCTGATAATAATTTAATTAAATCAGAGGAAAATCATTACTCAGAAAAAATTATTAAACTTAAAGACATTTGGAATGCACATTCTGGCTTTGATTTTAAAAGAGATTTTAGTGAAACACCTGCAAAAAAAAACAATTATATTACTTATGGTTCATTTAATAATTTTCTCAAAATTTCTGATGAAACAGTATATGTTTGGTCTGAAATTTTAAAAAAATCTCAAAATTCAAAGCTAATTCTTAAATCATCAAATAATAGCTTTCCTAAAAGAATTATCGATATTTTCAAAAAAAATGGAGTTCTAAATTCAATAGAATTCTATAACAGGGTAGACTATCCTAGTTTAAATGAGCATTTAAATTTGTATAAAAAGATTGATATCGCACTAGATACTTTTCCCTTCAATGGAGTAACAACGTCATTTGAAGCTTTGTGGTGTGGAATACCTGTATTAACTATGTTGGGATATAATTTTAACTCAAGATGTGGATCAAGCATTCTTAAAAATGCAAATCTTGACCAACTTATTTCAAAGAGTCCAGAAGACTATATAGTAAAAGCTTTAGAGCTTTCAAATAACATTGATAAACTCTCAATTTTAAGAAGAGACATATTTGATAGGATTTTAAATACACCTCTTTTTGATACAAAGAAATTTGCAAGTAATTTTGGCAGTTCTCTTTTAGAAATTTACAAAAGATAAACTTATTTAATAAGTACTTATACTTATATATAAATGTCCTCAAATGAACATTTATGCTTTATCATCTGGCCCAGGAATGTCTGGAGTGGCCGTAATAAGAGTATCAGGAAAAAATACTAAAGACATTATCATAAAATTATCACAATCAAATCTACCAACACCTAGAGTTGCTACGTTAAAAAAACTTTATAAATACAATTCTGATGAATTAATAGATGAGTGTATAATATTATGGTTTCCTGGGCCAAATAGCTATACTGGTGAAGATATGGCTGAATTTCATGTGCATGGGAGTAGAGCGGTAATAGATGCTATACAAACTTCAATTTCAAAGTTAGAGGATTGTAGATTAGCAGAGCCTGGAGAATTTACCAAAATTGCATTTCAAAACGGAAAGATAGACTTAATGAAAGCTGAAGGTATATCAGATTTAATTTCATCAGAAACAGAGATTCAAAGAAAACAAGCTATTAAAACTATGGAGGGTAAAAGCTCAAAATTATATGAGAGTCTAAGGAATGTTCTTATTAAAGTTTTATCAAAAATAGAAGCTAAAATTGACTTTCCAGATGAAGATCTGCCAACTGAAATATTAAACGGAATAAAAGCAGATACGGCTAAAGCATTATCTGATTTAGAAAAGATATTGGATGATCAAAGAGTAGGAGAAAGAATAAGAGAAGGATTTAAAATATCCATTATTGGTCCCACTAATGTAGGCAAATCTTCTCTCCTTAATCATCTAGCAAACCGAGAAGTAGCAATTGTGTCTGAAATTGCTGGAACAACAAGAGATGTTATAGAAACACATCTTAATTTAGATGGATATCCAGTTATTTTATCTGACACAGCTGGCATCAGAGACTCTAAAGATGAAATAGAGAGAAAAGGGATAAAGTTAAGTCTCAAAAACGCAAATGAGGCAGATTTAAACATCATTGTCTTAGAACCAAAAAGTGTTGATTTTCAAAGCTTTTTGGCTACTTTGAGTCAGGATAAGATTATAATTGTCGTTAATAAATTGGATAATATTAATAATAAAATAAATGAAGAAATTAGAAAATTAAATCCAATATCTATATCGGTTAAAGAAAACAAAAATATAGATTTACTTATTAATGAAATAAAAAAAAAATTAGAAAACAAATTTATATCGTCAAACGATATTATAATCACAAGAAGCAGGCATAGAGACAATATTGAAAAATGCATTAATCATTTAAAAAACTTTCAGGACAAAAATTCAGAGGAAGAATTTGACAAAGCTGCAGAAGACTTAAGATTAGCAGTTAGACATTTAGGATTAATTGTTGGAAAAGTAGATGTTGAAGAAATACTCGGAACCATCTTTAACGATTTCTGTATAGGTAAATAATCATCCACTAAGAAAACCGCAAAAAGAGTAATAACTAGTATCTTGTAAAATCTAATAACGATAATAAATTAAAGACATGAAAAATGAGTTATCATTTGATGTAGTGGTTATTGGGGGTGGGCATGCTGGTTGTGAGGCAGCGGCAGCATCTGCAAGATTGGGAGTTAACACTGCCCTATTCACGCATAACTTCGAAACCATAGGGGAAATGTCCTGTAATCCTGCAATTGGTGGACTTGGCAAAGGTCATTTGGTCAGAGAAATAGACGCTTTAGATGGTGTTATGGGGGAAGTTGCGGACAAATCAGGAATACAGTTTAGGCTCCTAAATAGAAGTAGAGGTCCTGCAGTAAGAGGACCCAGAACACAAAGTGATCGATCATTATATAAAAAATTCATGCAAGAAAAACTAGTAAACTACTGTAATTTAAGCATTTATTCTGATCCTGTAATTAGCTTTATATTTAAAAATAATGCTATAATTGGCTTTAACACTCAATCTGGTAAAGAAATCAGATCATCTAAGATAATTCTAACAACCGGCACATTTTTAAATGGTCTTATACATATTGGCGATAAAAAAACCCCAGCAGGGAGATATGATGAGAAACCATCAACAGGTTTAAGTGAACAACTAGAAAAGTTCAATTTTAAAGTTGGTAGATTAAAAACAGGAACTCCACCAAGATTAGATGCACGTACAATTAATTTTGAAAATTTGGAAGCTCAACATGCAGACGAAGATCCATATTTTTTTTCTTTCTTAACCGAAAAAAATTTAAACAAACAAATCTCTTGCAAAATGACTTATACCAATGAGGAAGTTCACAAAATCATTTCCAAAAATATTAAGCGAAGTGCTATGTATTCTGGCAGCATCCAAGGAGTAGGTCCAAGATATTGTCCATCCATAGAGGATAAAATAAAAAAATTCGCGGGCAAGAAGCGACACCAAATATTTTTAGAGCCAGAAGGTTTAAATGATAATACTATATATCCAAATGGCATTTCAACTTCACTGCCACCAGAGATACAGCAAGAAATATGTAACAAAATAAATGGATTAGAGAGTGTAAAAATATTAAGGCCTGGGTATGCTATTGAATACGATTATATTGATCCAAGAGAGCTTTTTTTAACTTTAGAGACTAAAAAAATCAAAAATCTCTATCTTGCTGGTCAAATAAATGGAACAACTGGATATGAAGAGGCTGCTGCACAAGGCTTAATCGCTGGAATGAATTCTGCTCTATCTATTAAAGGTGAAGAACCTTTTATACTTGATAGATCAGACGCATATATTGGAGTTATGATAGATGACTTGGTTACAAAAGGTGTAGCAGAACCATACAGAATGTTTACCTCAAGAGCTGAGTATAGGTTATCATTAAGGTCAGATAATGCGGATGTTAGATTAACTCAAAAAGGAATTGATTTGGGAGTTGTTGATAATCATAGAGCTCAAATATTTAAAGAAAAACATTTGCAATTAATAAAAATTGAGAAACATATGTCAAAATTACAAATTACCCCATCAAAAGTTGAAAATTATGGTATTAATATTGCAAAGGACGGGGTTAGTAGAACCGCATTCCAAATATTAGGCCAAAAATCGGTTAATATGAGTAAAATAAGGGAAATTTGGCCAGAAATACCTTATGTTTCACGTGAAATAGATGAACAATTAGAGATAAACTCTCATTACAAAGGTTATTTGAAGAAGCAAAAAGCTGATATTTTAGCCTTTAAAAGAGATGAAAATTTAATAATCCCAGATAATATTAATTATGACGCTTTCTCAGGACTTTCAAATGAAGTTAAATCAAAATTCAAGAAAATAAAGCCTAAAACAATGGGTCAAGCCCTTAGGATAGACGGGATAACACCTGCAGCCGTATATATTTTATTGTCTCACCTTAAAAGAAAGTCTATTAAGCATATAGCTTGATTGATTCGTATTTTTTAAAAACAGACCCAAAATATAATCTAGATGTTTCACGTGAAACACTCGAAAGGTTAGATGAATATTCAAATGAAATAATTTTGAAAAATAAGGAAATAAATTTAATTAGCAAAGCTACAGAAAGCTCAATAAAATCAAGGCATATTGCTGATAGTTTGCAAACTATTGATTTTATTGATAAAAATGATATTAGAACGTGTACCGATTTAGGGTCGGGGGCAGGCTTACCAGGAATTGTTCTAGGTATTATTATGAGCTCGAAAAAGCCAACATTTAAAGTGATTTTTTATGAAAAAAGTTATCATAAAAGTAATTTCTTAAGAGAAATGTCCAAAAAATTTAAACTGGATGCAGAAATTTATCAAAAAAATATTTTTAATGAAAAAAATTTAATTACAGACGTTATAATTTCACGTGCTTTTAAACCTTTGCCAGTAATTTTTCAAATTGCGAAAACAAATTTTAAAAATTTTAAATACATAATTTTATTTTTAGGAAAAAGTGGAAAAAAAATTTTAAAAGATGCAATGAGAAATTGGAAATTTGATTATGAAGAGAGGAAAAGTTTGACCAACAACGAGTCTATCATTGTAAAAATATCAAATCTTAAAAAAATATGAGTAGAAAAATTATTTCAGTGATAAATCAGAAAGGTGGAGTGGGGAAGACAACAACAATAATTAATTTGGCCGCTGGTTTGTCTCTTAAAGAAAAAAAAATTCTTGTGATTGACCTTGACCCGCAAGGAAATGCAACAACAGGTCTTGGATTATCCAACTCAGGCTCATCTGATAATACAATTTATAGTGTTTTAAATGGAAACAACAAAATATCTGATGTAGTCCAAAAAACTAAATTCGAAAACTTAGATATTATTACTTCTAACGTAGATTTATCAGGTCTTGAGGTTGAAACAGCCGGTGACAGCCGAAGAGCATTTAAATTAAAAGATGAATTAGCCTCTATTTTAAATGATTCTAGAGCATCATATCATTATATACTAATTGACTGCCCTCCGTCACTTAGTCTTCTCACAATTATGGCTTTAGTAGCTTCTAATGCTTTAGTAGTGCCACTTCAGACGGAGTTTTTCGCTTTAGAGGGCCTAACTCAATTAATGAAAACTATTGAGAGGATTAAATCGAATTTAAATCCTATCCTAGAGATAAGAGGGATCCTCCTTACGATGTATGATAAGAGAAATAAGTTGTCTAGTCAGGTTGAGACGGAAGCTAGAAATTTTTTTAAAGAAAAAGTTTACAACACAGCAGTGCCAAGAAATGTAAGGTTATCAGAGGCACCCTCTCATGGAGTTCCAGTATTAATTTACGATAAGCTTTGTCCAGGCAGTAAAGCATATTTTAGTTTCACTGAGGAATTTCTAGAACAAGAGAAAAAAATTGAGACAGCTGCATGATAAATCCGTTTAAAAATAAAAAAGGATTAGGAAGAGGTTTATCATCCTTGATTGGAGATAGCGATGTAAAGATAATAAACAATAAAATATCGATTAGTTCTGTTATACCGAACAAATATCAACCAAGAAAAAACTTTGACAAAAATAGCTTAGAAGAACTCACAGCATCAATTCGTGAGAGAGGAATTATTCAGCCAATAATTGTAAGAGTATCAGAAGATAGCAATAACAAATATGAATTGATTGCAGGAGAAAGAAGATGGCAAGCAGCCCAAAATGCTGGCTTGCATGAAGTTCCAGCAGTAATTCTTAATGTCGATAATCTTAAGTCTCTTGAATTTGCAATTGTTGAAAATGTTCAAAGAAAAGACCTTAACCCTATTGAAGAAGCTGAAGGATATCAAAGATTAATTAATGAATTTAATTATGATCAAGACAAAGTTGCTAAATTTATTGGGAAGAGTAGAGCTCATATATCTAATTGCATAAGATTATTAAGTCTTCCAAGTAAGGTGATTGAGCACATTATCAATGACAAAATATCACCGGGTCATGCCAAAATTTTAGTTGGTTTAGATAACTCTGAGTTACTAGCCGAAAAAATAATCAAAAAAAAATTATCAGTTAGACAAGCAGAAGCTCTTGCCAGATTGGTAAAGGGTAATAAAAATCCAAATAAATTAAAAGATCCAAATTCAAAAGAAATTGAGAATCAATTAAGTTCTAAAATTGGGATGAAAGTATTCTTAAACAATAAAAAAAATAATACTGGTACATTAATTTTTGAGTATAAAGGTGTTGACCAACTTGATCGATTAATTACAATAATTAAGGAATACTATTAATAATTGCTGATTAAATCAGACACAAGATTAATAGAGGACGTATTTTTCTTGGTTAAAATCTCTAAATTAGATATTTGATAAATTTTTTCTTTAATCTCTTTTTCAGACCAATTTTTAATTTGTTGTTTAACTAAATCTTTTTCTTTCCAAAATATTGACGGTTTATAAGACGAAATTACTTCATCAATATTATCTTTTTCTTTTTGGATATTCTTTAATTTTAAAAGTCTTTTTGATCTATTGAGTAATGTTCTTAGTATTAAAATACAATCATCATTTACAAAATTGTTTTCATTTAGAATTTTTGAAACTTTAATTTTATTTTTCGCTAAATAATTATCTACGAGTTCAAATATTCCATAATCTTCCGAAAGATTTGTTAAATTAAATATATCTTCTTGATTGATCTTTTTTCTTGTTAAAGATAGAGCTTCCAATTTTTGAAGTTCATTTTTTAAATTGCCCCTATCTCCACGCGCTCTTTCAACAATTAAATTTATAGTCTCTTGTGAAATTTTTATATTTTTTCCTTTTATAAAATTAATTGCAAAAATATTTAGACTTTGATTGTTGTCTTCATAAAATGGTATACAGGCTAGTTTTTTATCTTTCTCAAATAAAGCCCTTAGCCTTGATTTTTTATCTAAATTTTCAGAATTTATTACTACTTGTATGTTTGATAAATTTCTTTCTAAAAATTCCTCTATAAAATCGAGTATCTTATTAGAAGATCTCGATATTATCATAAGCTTGTTCTCATCAAATAATGATCCATTAATTAAACCTTCAAGTATTATGTCTTTATTTTCTAAAACTTCTGATTCTTCATAACGTAATATTTCTCCTGCGAAGCCAAATGAAATATTGGTATTTATAACTTCTTCTTTAAAACCCTTATTGAGACCGTATAAAAGTATCGATTTAAAGTTTGAAAATTTTATTTTATTTACCTCAAAAGATTTAATTATCATTGATCTTTGAACTTTGTAGAAAATTTGATGCTGAATTAATTATCTCAGAAACTAAATTTTCAACTAGATTACTTTTTAACATTTCCTCAGATTTACTAAGCTCAAATTTATCTGAAATATTATTATAAGTAGATTTCTGGGTTAAACTCTTATTAACTAATATCTTTTTTTTCTCAGCTAATTTATAATTTAAACTTATTACAATTTCTAAAATAGCTGGATCTCCTTTCGAGTCTTTTGAGAGAACGTTTCTAGTTTCGTTAGAGTTAATGTTTAAATCAAACGTCCTTTTAGTTCCATTTAACATTTTTAATTTATTTTGAATTTTAGAGTTTATTTCTTCATTTCCAGAACTATTTACAACTTTAATTGAAAAGTCATAATCAGATCCCGCCAACATTGGTTTAAATCCACAACCGTTAACAATCAACAAAATAAGCAAAAAGGATAAATTGAGTACTTTTCTAATCATACTAATATGTTCATCAATCTGTTTTTTATAAAAATTATTTTTTTTATTGAAAGATCTTTTAAATATTTATCTAACAGTTTATCTTTTTTAACAAGCTCAAATAACAATTCTTGTTTAAGATCTTTTTCAGCATTTATTAATGATCTTTTTTTGCCATTAATTTGAATTACATAATCAATATTTTCATTTTCAAGATATTTTTCTTCAATTACTGGCCATGTATTATTTTTGTTGTAATTCATTTCCTCTAAACATTCGTTTATAAGATGAGGTAATATCGGAGAAAATAAAATTAAAATCTTATTATAGCACTCGCTTAAATCATCTGAGTTTACTTTATTCTCAATATGTTTGATAAGAAAATTGTAAGTCTCATGCATATTTGCAATTATAACGTTATAGCTAAAGTTATTAAGATTTTGAGTTGTTTTATTTACAAGTTGATTAGTAAATTTTTTTAAAACGATATCTTCCTTATCACGCTGTTTATTATTAATAATAATTTTAATTTTCTGATGCAAAACCCAAAATTTTTGTACAAATTTATATGCTGATAACATCCCTTGCTCTGACCACTGAACATCCTTTTCGGGTGGACTGTCAGAAAGTATAAAAAATCTTACAGCATCTGCGCCATAAATATTTATTATATTTTCGGGATCAATAACATTTTTTTTTGATTTTGACATTGATTCTGATGGGCCGACAGTTACCTTAGATGTTAGATTATTTTTAATGAAATAATTTTCTCCTTTTAGTTCTACCTCCTCAGGGCTTAGCCATCTATTATTTTCATCCTTGTAGGTTTGGTGGCAAACCATTCCTTGAGTAAAAAGTCCCTCAAAAGGTTCTTTAAATTTAAAATTATCATTGTTGAAAGCAATCGATCTCATAAAAAATCTTGAATATAACAAATGTAAAATTGCGTGTTCTACACCACCAATATACTGATCTACCGGCATCCAATAATTAATTTCATCTAGGTCAAAACCATAATCATTTTTTTTTGGTGAGCAAAATCTCAAAAAATACCAAGAAGAATCTACAAAAGTATCCAAGGTATCAGTTTCTCTGATGCAACTCTTTCCATCTATTTCAACATTTTTCCATTTTTCATCACTATCTAATGGATTACCTTTGCAATTAAGATTAATGTTTTCTGGAAGTTTTACAGGTAATTGATCTTCAGGAATAAGAATAATTTTACCATTTTCATCATATGCGATTGGAATTGGGCATCCCCAATATCTTTGTCTTGAAACTCCCCAATCCTTTAGTCTAAAATTAATTTTTTCTTCTCCAATTTTTCTTTCTGTTAAAATTTCAATAGCTCTTAATACCGATTGGTCTGGTGCTTTGAGACCGTTCAAAATTTCTGAGTTAATTATTATACCTTCTCCTGGGTATGCCTCTGTTTTAACTTCAAAATTTTCTTTATCTTTTGGTCTAACAACTGTTTTGATTGAAAGATCGTATTTTTTCGCAAAGTCAAAATCTCTCTGATCGTGCCCAGGACAGCCAAAAACTGCTCCAAACCCGTAATCCATGAGCACAAAATTTGCAAAGTATACTGGTACTTTTTCAGTTTCTTTTAATGGGTTTATTGCTTCTAAGCTAGTTTTAAAACCTATTTTCTCCGCCATCGCTAATGACTCCTCTGTTGTACCAGTCTTTGAACATTCATTTTTAAATTTTGTAAACTCAGGGTCATTCTCATAATATTTAGATATAGGATGGTCTGGTGATAGTGCTAAAAAAGAAAATCCAAATAATGTATCTGGCCTTGTTGTAAAGCATTTAATTTCCTTAACAGGCAAATTACCTTCGATTTTAAAATTTAATTCACAACCAAAAGATTTTCCAATCCAGTTTTGTTGCATAACTTTAACTTTGTTTGGCCAGCTTCTTAATTCACTAAGTCCCTCTAATAAATCATCTGAAAATTTTGAGATATTAAAAAACCATTGATTTAGTTTTTTTCTCTCAACAATTGCCCCCGATCTCCAACCTTTTCCATCAATCACCTGCTCATTTGCAAGAACAGTTTCATCAACTGGATCCCAATTTACAAAGTTTTCTTTCCTATAAACTAAACCTTTTTTATAAAGTTCTAAAAAAAACATTTGTTGATGTTTATAATATTCCTCACTGCATGTTGAAATTTCTCTATCCCAATCAATAGAAAGACCTAATTTTTTCAATTGCGATTTCATGACTGATATATTTTTCTCAGTCCATTCCTTAGGGTCTAAATTATTTTGCTTTGCAGCGTTTTCTGCTGGTAAACCAAATGAATCCCATCCCATTGGATGTAAAACATTGTAACCTTGCAGTGATTTATATCTTGAGAGTACATCTCCTATTGTATAGTTCCTAACATGACCCATGTGAATTTTACCTGATGGGTAAGGAAACATTTCAAGACAATAAAATTTTTTTTTGTTTCTGTCGATTTCAGTTTTAAAGGATTTTTTTTTCTCCCATAAACTTTGCCATTTTTTCTCAGCAATCTTAAAATTATATCTATTATGTTGTTCCACTACTGGTTTTAATTTTGATTATCTGAACCTTCTCGAGTTCCTAATTTACCTTTATAAGGTTTAAAATTTTTATCTTTACTTTCTTTTTCGTACACAGCAGCTTTAGTTAAAATTTTTTTTGTTAATTGTTTTTTTATGTTTTCAGATTTTTCAATTATTTTACAATTTTCATTTGAAGCACATTTCTTATAAAATACTTTTATATCAAGAGCATTAGATACTATTTCATTAGTCAGAAATCTTATTGATATTTTAATTGATTCTGTGGAACCCATATCGCTCGAGTACCAGTCAGTTATTATTATTCCACCACTATAATTTGCTGATGCTAATGGCATAAAATCTATTGTATCAAGTGACGCTCTCCATAAACTATTTGAACTTGCAAAATCGAAATTTCCAGAACCACCTTTAATACCATCATCGAATAGTCGAAAACCTCTTCCTTCCTCTATATTTTTTTTAACACGAGATTCCGCATCAGGCGGGAATTGTCTTGCATCAACACCGCTACATGCATTTAGAAATCCAAATAAAGACGCTAAAATTAGAATTTTTTTAAGCTTTTTGTTCATTTTTTTAAATATATGTTTTATTTAATATTAATCATTAATAGTCAATTTTTACTAAAAAACACAAAATAGATGCAAAAATGCAACAGTGTAAAAAATAACAACAATTTATCTCAATAAATCAAATTTTACAGGGACAAAACTGTTAAAAGGTCATCGTTTAATATTAATATTAAAAATTAACAAAGGAGTAATTAATATGAACAATCTTAAAAAAGTAGGATTGACTGCATTAGGTACTGCTCTTGTAACTTCATCAGCTGTTGCTGGTTCATTAGACGTTACAGGTACAGCAGGTATTACTTATGTAGGAAATTCTGGTGCTGGTATCCAAAATGGTGCAAGCAAATTTACTCAAAAATCTACTATCTCATTCACAGGTTCTGCTGATTTAGATAATGGTTTTACAGTAAGTTACTATAACAACGTTGCAGGTGCAGCAATGACTAACGCAAACGCTTATTTCGATGTAGACATGGGAGATGCTGGTACACTTAGATATGCTGGTAGAGGTACTGTTGGTAACGGTGCTATAGGTCAGTGGGATGACAAAACTCCAGCTGCTAACGAAGAGTCATGGGACATCAAAGGTGGCGGTGGAGAACAAGGTCCGATAAACCAACAAACTACAGCGGACTCTTTCATCTACACAAACAGCTCAATGATGGATGGCGTAACTGTTGTCTTAAACTACAAACCAGCTGAAGCAGGTGTGCACAAAAGTACTACAGGTGCAGGTGTTGCATTTACTGGAATTGAAGGTTTAAACGTCGGTGTTGCTACTGAAGATAACGAAACGACTAATGGTGGAGTAATCGAAAATACTGTTGTGTATGCAACATATGCGATAGATGCATTTACTCTTGGTCTTCAATCGAACTCATCTGATAGCCAAACTGCTACTTCAGACCAAGACTTTGAGGCATTCGGTGTTTCTTACGCAGTAAGCGAAGACATATCAGTTTCTTACGGTGCATCAAAAGTTGAATTTGAACTAGGTTCAAACTTATCTGACCAAGAAGCAGATGCAGTTGGTATATCTTGGACAAACGGTTCAATGTCAGTAACAGCTTCACGTCATTCAATTGACAATGTAGCTGGTGCTCCAACAGATGATAGAGATGCAACAGAGGTAAACTTAACTTTTGCATTCTAATTATTTAATATAATTAAATTAAAGGCCCCTTTTAAGGGGCCTTTTTTTTATCTAAAACTTATTTAAAATAACTTATTCCAGCAAAGCCAAAACAATTTGTTAAAGAAATTAATTTAACATTTTTTATATTTACGCCACCAAGAGCAATAACTCTTTTATTAGTAAGTTTTTTTAAATTTATAAATTTATGAAGTCCTAGATAGTTTTTATTTTTTTTAAAAATTGATGATATAAAAACAAGATTGACTTTTTGATTTTCCTTAAATCTTATTTCTTTTAAATTGTGTGCTGATCCTAAAATTTTAAAATTTTTCTTTAAACTATAATTTAAAAATCTAAAACTTTTGTTGAATGAAGGGATATAAACACCATCAAAGCCAAGCTTTACAGAAAGCTTAAAGTGATTTGATAAATAAACCTTTATATTTCTATTTTTACAGAACCTTTTAAGATCCAAAAGTTCACCTATTTCAGGGTTTTTCTCATAGTTTCTAAATATTATAGCTGTATTTGAGTTTAAATTTTTTAGTTCTGTAGTATTAAAGTTTTTAATAAAGTAGTATTTTTTAGGTAATCTATGCATCAAACAGTCACTAATTTTAAAAACATACAAAATTTAATAAAAACAAATCAAGAAAAAACAAACAACAAAAAAAATATCAAAATTATTGCAGTTTCGAAAACATTTGAAATAAGTCATATAAATCCCTTAATTGAGCATGGTCATACAGATTTTGGAGAAAATAAAGTTCAAGAGGCTGTTGAAAAATGGACATTTATAAAGTCAAAAAATAATAAATTATCCCTACATCTAGTTGGAAAATTGCAATCTAATAAGACTAAATTAGCTCTAAAAATATTTGAATATATTCATTCGTTAGATAGTGAAAAACTTGCTAACAAAATCTCTGAAGAGCAAAAGAAATTAAAGAAAAAACCTAAATTATTTATACAAGTAAATATTGGTAATGAAGAACAAAAAAGTGGTATTGAGCCTGACAACCTAAAGTCATTTTACAAATATTGTGTAGATAAAGAATTAAATGTAATTGGAACTATGTGTTTACCACCTATGTCAGAGGATCCGGAAAAATATTTTAAGAAAATGTATCATTTGAATAAAGATTTAGGGTTAAATGAATTAAGTATGGGAATGTCGTCTGATTATATTGCTGCAATAGATAATAATGCAACTTTTATCAGGGTAGGCTCTAAAATATTTGGTGAAAGAACAAAAAAAGCTTAACGATGAAAAATAGAAATGATTTAAAAGAAAATTTAGATTTAGCTAATAAATTTTTTAAAAATAAAAATTTTGAAAAAGCTGAAAACTTATACAAAAAGATACTTAAAAAATTCCCTAACAGTTTTGATGCAAATTACTCTTTGGCTTCAATTAAAGCACAAAATAATAATTTTTTTGATGCTAAAAATTATATGGAAACAGCAATTTCTTTAAAACCTAATTTGCCGGAATTAAATAACAATTTAGGTTTAGTGTATTTAAATTTAAGCGAGGTAGAAAAATCTATTGATTATTTTAAAAAAGCTATCAGTCTGAATAAAAATTATGTGCTTGCTTATACTAATCTTGGTATGGCTTATGTAACGCTTAAAAAGGTTCCTGAGGCTAAAGCAAATTATAATAAAGCAATAGAAATTGATCCAAATAATATTTTAGCAAATTTTAATCTAGCTAATCTTTTCAAAAGATTAGGTGACCATAAAAATTCAGAGATTTATTATAAAAAAACTATTGAGATTAATCCTAATTATTTGCCTGCCTATAATAATACTATGGATTTATATGATAAATCAAATCAAAGTGATAAACTTGGTGATTTAATTAGCACTGCTGAAAAAATTTTTAAAAATAACCAGGTAATTAAATCTTTCAAGGCGAAACTTCTTTATAAAAAAAAAAAATATGAGGAGGTAATAAATTTATTAGAAAAATTAGAATTTTTACCAGATCAAACTATTCAAAAGCAGGCTAGCTATGAGGTATTAGCTAAGAGTTATGACAAAGTTGGAGATTATCAGAATGCTTTCAAATTATTCCAAATGTTAAATAATTTAATGGACCGGTTTAAAGATCCAATCGTTGATAAAAAAATATATGTAGAAACTACAAAAGCAAGACTCAATTTTTTCAACAATCCAAAAATATCTAATTGGAGTTCACCTAAAATATTAGATGATAATAAAGATCCCTATTTTTTAATAGGTTTTCCAAGATCGGGCACAACCTTGTTAGATACTATTTTGCGAAGTCATCCTAGCATAGAGGTTTTGGAAGAAATACCAATTGTCAATAGATTTATAGATGAGCTTTTTATTAACAGGGATTTTACACTTGATAAATTGGAGAATACCAATCCTACATTAGTTAAAGAAATGAGAGATTTCTATTTCAATCAAATTAAAAATTACAAAAAAAACAAAAGCAAAAGAATAACGATTGATAAAATGCCACTTAATATTTTACATGTAGGTGAAATTCTTAGATTTTTTCCGAATGCAAAATTTATATTAGCTTTAAGACATCCTTATGATTGTGTCTTGAGCTGCTTCATGCAAAATTTTATGCTTAATCATGCAATGGCTAATTTCTTAAATTTGCAAGATGCATCAAAACTTTATGATCTTACCATGTCACTTTGGAAAAAATATACTGAAGTCTTTAAAATTGATTATCATATTATTAGGTATGAAGATGTAATTTCAAATTTTGAAAAAACAATTAAGGGTGTTTTGAGTTTTCTAAATGTGTCATGGTCTGATAATGTAACTGAATTTTATAAAACGGCAGAAAAAAGAGGCATAATTAGCACTCCTAGCTACAATCAAGTAAGTCAACCAATATATTCAAATTCTATGTATAGATGGAAAAATTATGAAAAAGAGTTTTCAAACTCCAAAGACTCCTTAGATAAATGGGTGAAGGAATACAATTATCTCTAAAATTATCTCAATATTTTGATTTTGGTATTTTTATCTATTAATTTTATTAAAATTAAAAAATCTTTTTTTGATAAGGCAATACATCCAGATGTAGTTTGATAATTTTTGGTTAAATGAATAAATATTGCGCTTCCCTTGTTAGGTACAACTTTATTAAAATTATATTTTATAGGAATAAAAAAATCATATTTGTAATCACGTCGAAATAATTTTTCATGATTTATCTTTTTTTTTGTTATTTTGATTAATTTATTGTATTTTTTATGATTTATGTCATCACACCAACCCATGTTTTTATTAATCCGATAAGTCTTCAGCTTGGTTAATGGTTTTTTGAACCTGTCAGCCCTATAAAAAAGATTTCCAATTTTAAAGGTACCAATTGGAGTTTTTTTGTCTCCTTCAATTTTTCTTTTTGAAAAGTTATTTTTTCCAACACAGCACTTAAACCTAAAACCTTTATATAAAAGAGTATGTTTATCTTTTACAATAATTGTCATAAATTCAATATATACTATGAATAAAAAATTGATAATTTTTGAAAATAAAGAATTATTTAATATACTTGATGAAATTAATGAAATTTTTGAATTTAAATTGGAGTTTTGTGAAAAAGAAAGTGAATTAGATAAATTGAACAAGGAAAATTCATCAAATTTCCTTGTGGTCACCAAAAAAAAAATATCAAATTTAAAAAACCAAGTAATAATTGATAAATTTCCAATAAGTATTAATGAACTTGTTCAAAGTTTAAACATTAATTTTTTAAAATCAAAATTTATAGAACAATCTAAAATAGATTTTGGGAAATATAATTTAGATCTTAACTCAAGAATATTAAAACAAGATAAAAAAGAACTTGAGCTTACTGAAAAAGAAAGCTCAATATTAGTTTATTTAAAAAATTCAGATGGGGCAGTAAAAATTAATCAACTTCAAGAAAAAGTTTGGGGATATAATTCTGAACTTGAAACACATACTGTTGAAACACATATCTATCGTCTTAGAAAAAAAATTATCGAAAATTTTTCTGATAATCAATTTATTCTAAGTGACAAAAATGGTTATTTTTTAAATGAAGAAAAAAAATAATTTGACTAGAGAGCTTTTTTCTCGAAAGTACAAACCAAGAGTTATTAAACCAAAAAAAGGTAAAGGTAGTTTTAAAAGAAGTAAAAAATAAGATTTATAGCCTTGCCCCGATCTGTTGGATAACTTTAGATGACATTTCAGTGCCTTTTTCTAAACTATCCTTTAATGACATATTATTTACATGTCCATGTAAAAAACCTCCTGCAAATAAATCACCAGCACCAGTTAAATCAACAATTTTTAAATTCTCTTTGATACCACACTCAACAACCTCATCATCTTTAATTGCTACAGCCCCTTTTTCACCTCGTGTTACAATGATTATTTTTCCAAGAGACTTAGAAAATGTTACTACTTCATCAAAATTTTTTGCATCGATAAGCGAAGTTATTTCTTGTTCATTTGCAAATGTTATATCGAGTTTATTTTTAACTAATTGTAAAAAGTGTGGTTTGTGTCTATCCACACAAAATTGGTCAGATAGCGACATTGCCACCTTGTTTGCATTCTGAATAGCTTTTTCAAATGCTTTTTTTGGATCTCCCTCGTCCCAAAGATAACCTTCAAGAAGAATAATTTCACTTTTTTTAATTGCTTCTAAACTTACATCATTCTCATTAATTTTTCCTGCGGTTCCTAAAAACGTACACATCGTTCTTTCTGAGTCAGGAGTTACTAAAATTAAACAAGTTCCTGTAGGTAGCTCTTCCTTTTTCTTATTATAAATATATTCAACATTTTCTTTTTTTAATCCTTCCTCGTATTTACCACCTAATTCATCGTCACTTACCTTTCCTATAAATCCCACTTGGTTTCCAAGTTGTGATAAACCGACAATTGAATTTGCTACAGAACCTCCCGAGACAGTTTTTTCAATTTTAAGATTTTTTAATAAATTTTGAAATTCACTCTCCTCAAAAATTAATTTCATTGTACTTTTCGTTAAGTTATTTTTTGATATAAAATCATCGTCCACTTTGCAAATAACATCTACAATTGCATTACCAATTCCTAATATTTTCATTTTATGCTTTCTTTGTTTTTAGAGGTTTTTTCCTATTAGGATAACAAGTAGTGCAAATTTTACAAGAAATTCCGTAACATTCTCTTGCTCTACAGTACTCTCGTCCATAATAAATTATTTGTAGGTGTAATTTATTCCAATATTTTTTTGGGAATAATCTTTTAAGGTCTTTTTCAGTTTGTATGACATTCTTTCCGTTTGTAAGTCCCCACCTTTGAGCTAATCGATGTATATGTGTATCTATAGGAAATGCAGGAAATCCAAATCCTTGTGACATGACTACACTTGCAGTTTTATGCCCAACACCAGGTAGCTTCTCTAAATCTTCGAAGGTTTTTGGAACTTTTCCATTATAATTTTCTATTAACATTTTTGATAAAATATAAATACTTTTTGCCTTAATTCTAAAAATTCCAATTTTTTGTATGAGTTTTTCTATTTTTTTTCTACCAAGCCTAACAAAATGTTCTGGTCTATAATACTTAGGATATATACTTTTAGTCACATTATTCACATTTTTATCAGTACACTGAGCAGATAAAAGAACGGAGATAAGAAGAGTAAAAATATTTTTGTGTTTTAATGGAATTGGTGTTTTAGGATAAAATTTATTAAGCTCTTTTAAAACTATTTTAGCCCTTTGGACTTCATTCATTATTCAAAATTTAATACATCTCTCATTGAATAAAGACCTGGTTTTTTTGATTTTAGCCACTTTGCAGCTGTGATTGCTCCCTCTGAATAAAGAGCTCTATCAAAAGCTTCATGGTTTAGCGTGATTATCTCTTTACCACTAGAAAACTTAACCTCATGTTCTCCGATAATTTCACCTTTCCTAATTGAATTAAAATTTATCTTTTTGCTATATGGAAATATTTTCTTATTCAGAAATTTTTTTCCAAGTAATTTATAAAAATCTTTATTTTTACCAACAGCTATACCTTTACCAAGCATTAAAGCAGTTCCTGATGGAAAATCTTTTTTATGTTTGTGATGAACTTCAAACACCTTACTTAAATATCTATCTCCAAGTGATCTTGATGCTATTTCAGTTAAATACATCAAAAGATTTATTCCAAGACTCATATTACCTGCTTTTAAAATAGGAATTTTTTTTGAAATTTTTTTAATCTTATCCTCTTCAGTCTTAGTAAAACCAGTGGTTCCAATAACAACTCTTTTCTTTAATTTCGAAGCTATTTTTAAAACATCAAAAGTACATTTAGGCACTGTAAAATCTATTATTACGTCTGTTTTTTTAAATACATTATCGTTGTTAAATTGTGGTTTAATTCCACCTATTTTTTTTTTTATTAATATATTTTCAGTTAAACCAACAAGTTTTGTAGCTCTGTCAGATTTTACAGATTTTATTAGTTGTTGGCCCATCCTACCCATGCACCCAGTTATTACTAAATTTATTTTTTTCATTTAAAAATTTAAAGCTAACTTAGATTAGCATTAACCTTTAGTTTTGCCAGAAACTTTTAGCTTTTTGAAAGAATTTTTTAATACTCGGATTTGATTTCTCGTTTTCAATTTCCCTAAATTTTTCAAGTAGTTCTTTTTGCTCTTTATTTAAAGAAACAGGTACTTCAGTATTTACTTGAACATAAAGATCACCATATTCCCCACCTCTCATGTAAGGCATACCTTTTGCTCTTAATCTAAATTGTTTTCCACTTTGTGTTCCAGCGGGAATTTTGATTTTTGCTTTTCCTCCATCAATAGTTGGTATTTCAATAGAGGTACCTAAAGCTGCATCTGCTATAGAGATTGGACACTCAAAAAATAAGTTTTCATCTGAGCGTTTAAATAATTCATGAGAATGAACGTTAATGAATAAATATAAGTCTCCATTACTCCCTCCTCTTGATCCAGCTTCACCTTTACCAGATAATCTAATCCTTGTTCCATCGTCAACACCTTTTGGAATTGTAACTGATAGTCTTTTTGATGCTTGTTTTTTTCCTTGTCCACTACAACTTCCACACGGATGAGTTATCATCTCACCAGAGCCTGAGCACTGTGGGCAGGTTTGTTGAACAGTAAAAAATCCCTGGCTAGATCTAACTTGACCATGACCTCCACACATATTACACGCACCAGCATTGTGGCCTGGTTTAGAACCTGAACCACTACAAGTGTCACATTTTTCAGTTGTTGAAAACTTAATGTCTTGTTTTTTTCCAGAAAAGGCTTCTTCTAAAGTTATAGATAAATCGTATCTTAAGTCAGAACCCCTGTTATTAGATCTTCTTGATCTTCTTCCGCCACCAAAACCTTCCCCAAAAAAATCCTCAAAAATATCTGAAAAATGATTTGAAAAGTCAAAGTTTCCAAAACCACCTCTTCCTCCACCACCATTTTCAAAAGCAGCATGTCCAAAATTATCGTAGTTTTGTTTTCTCTCTGAATTCGATAAGACATGGTAAGCTTCTGATGCCTCTTTAAATTTTTCCTCAGCTGCTTTATCGCCTTTATTTTTATCTGGATGAAATTTGACTGCTAATTTTCTGTAAGCTGATTTAATTTGATCGGCTGAAGCACCTTTATTAACTCCCAAGACGTCATAATAATCTCTCTTTGCCATAACAGGTTATAGACAAATAGTTGTTAGTCTAGGCGCTTTTCTCTTTATTCTCGTCTTTTACTTCTTCAAAGTCAGCATCAACAACATTGTCGTCTTTTTTATTTTCTCCTTTAGAGTCATCTTTTGGAGCATCATCTGGTTTAGCACTTTGTTGCGATTTATAAATTGCTTCACCAAGTTTCATGGATGCTTGAACTAGGTCTTGAGTTTTCTTTTTTATTTCTTCTAAATCAGTTCCTTTAAGTGCGTTCCTTAGGTTTGCGGATGCATCTTCGATAGCTTTTTTATCAGCATCAGAAACTTTACTTCCATGCTCTTTTAAATTTTTTTCTGTTGAGTGTAATAAAGTATCAGCTTGGTTTCTTGCATCAACAGATTCCCTTTTTTTCTTGTCAGCCTCTTTATTGCTCTCTGCGTCTTTTACCATTTGGCTAATTTCTTCGTCACTTAAACCACCAGATGCTTGAATTTGAATTTTTTGTTCTTTACCAGTTCCTTTATCCTTAGCAGAAACATTAACTATACCATTAGCATCAATGTCAAATGTTACCTCAATTTGAGGAACTCCTCTTGGTGCTGGTGCAATTCCAACTAGCTCAAAATTTCCGAGAACTTTATTATCTGTTGCCATTTCCCTTTCACCTTGTAAAACTCTTATCGATACAGCCGGCTGATTATCTTCAGCAGTCGAGAAAACTTGGCTTTTCTTTGTAGGAATAGTTGTATTTTTCTCAATTAATTTTGTTGATACACCGCCCAATGTTTCAATTCCAAGTGACAATGGAGTTACATCTAACAATAATACATCTTTAACATCACCCTGTAATACACCTGCTTGAATAGCGGCACCCATTGCAACAACTTCGTCTGGGTTCACAGATTTATTTGGATCTTTACCGAAAAAGTTTTTTACTTCCTCAACTACTTTTGGCATTCTTGTCATACCACCAACTAAAACAATCTCATCTATTTCACTAGCTGAAAGACCAGCATCTTTTAATGCAGTTTGACAAGGTGGTATTGTTCTTGAAATTAAATCTTCAACAAGAGCTTCCAATTTTGCTCTAGTCATTTTTAAATTTATATGTTTTGGACCTGTTTTGTCAGCTGTTATAAAAGGTAAATTTATTTCTGTTTGCGCGGCAGATGATAGTTCAATTTTTGCTTTTTCAGCAGCTTCCTTTAGTCTTTGAAGGGCAAGCTTATCTGATTTTAAATCAATACCATTTTCTTTTTTAAATTCCGAAAGAAGATACTCAACAATCGAATTATCAAAATCTTCACCACCCAAGAATGTATCTCCGTTAGTAGATTTTACTTCAAAGACACCATCGCCTAATTCAAGAATTGAAACATCAAAAGTACCACCGCCTAAATCGTACACTGCAATCTTTTTATTTGTTTTTTTATCTAATCCATATGCAAGTGATGCTGCAGTTGGTTCGTTAATAATTCTTAAGACTTCAAGACCAGCTATTTTTCCTGCATCCTTTGTGGCTTGTCTTTGTGCATCATTAAAATATGCTGGAACAGTTATTACTGCTTGTTTCACTTCTTGTCCTAAATATTTTTCTGCAGTTTCCTTCATTTTTTGAAGTGTGAAAGCTGAAATTTGAGATGGTGAATACTTTGTTCCTTTTGCTTCTATCCAAGCATCCCCTTTGTCTGAATTAACTATTTTAAATGGAGCTGTCTCGACATCTTTTTTAACAGTTGGATCCTCAAAATTTCTACCAATTAATCTTTTAACAGCAAATATAGTGTTTTCAGGATTTGTTACTGCTTGTCTTTTTGCTGGTTGTCCAATTAATTTTTCATCTCCATCAGTAAACGCTACAACAGATGGAGTAGTTCTCGCACCTTCTGCATTTTCTAAAACCTTTGCCTGTGTACCCTCCATTACGGCTACGCAAGAATTAGTCGTTCCTAAATCAATTCCTATTACTTTGCTCATATTAATTTCCTTTGCTTCATATAAGTGTTAATTTTACAACTACAAGCATCCATCAAGATTAATTT
This sequence comes from uncultured Pelagibacteraceae bacterium, assembly GCA_902592445.1. Lineage (GTDB taxonomy): Bacteria > Pseudomonadota > Alphaproteobacteria > Pelagibacterales > Pelagibacteraceae > Pelagibacter. Next base: position 48,564 of record CACJEN010000003.1, on the reverse strand, counting down.
TTATCCTTTTCTGCTTGATTTTCTTGAGTTTTTTGTTCATCTTTTAATGGTTCTTCTGACTTTCTTTTTGCTACTCCAACTAATGACGGTCTTAATAGTCTATCTTTCATCATAAACCCCTTTTGAATTTCCTGAACTATAGTTCCTGGTTCTTTGGACTCATCTTCAATTTCCATCATTGCTTGATGAAGATTTGGATCTAGCTTTTCATTTATAGAATTAATTGGCTCTATATTATTTTTCTTAAATATTGATAACAAATCTTTATTGATAATTTCAAAATGTTCGAGAACTTTTTTTAAAGTGTCACTATTTTTAATAGTCTCATCATTTTCTAATGAAATCTTTGATCTTTCAAGATTATCTAAAAGATTTAAAGCTTCTCTTGCAAAAGAAAAACCACCATATTCAAAAGCATCTTCTTTTTCTTTTTCATACCTTCTTCTTTGGTTTTCCATCTCAGCAAAAGTTCTTGCAAGCTTATCTTTTATGTTAACCAACTCTTCTTCGGGAGATAGTTTCTCCTCAGTTTTTTCCTCAACAGCTTTAATATCTGCAGTTTTTTCTGATTTCGAGTCTTCAATTTTTGTTTGATCTTCTTTAGTATTATTTTCTATTGATTCTTCTTTTTCCATTAAGGCGTATATGGTAAGTAAATCTAATTTTTCTAGATGCTTAAAAAAAAAATCGAAAAAATTGTTATAGGATCCAATAATAAGGGTAAAATTAAAGAAATAAGAGATTTGATCCCAAAAAAGTATAAAATTTTCACCCCTAATCAATTCAAATTAAAAAGTCCTGTTGAAAATGGCAAGTCGTTTAAAGAAAATTCTCTAATTAAAGCAAAATATTTTTCATTAAAAACTAATATGGTTTGCATAGCTGATGACTCTGGACTTGAAATTGACTTATTAAATAAAAAACCAGGCATTTATTCAGCAAGATGGGGAGGTGCCAAAGGAGACTTTAATTTAGCAATCAAAAAAGTATTTAAAGCTTTAGACAAAAAGAAAAAAAATTGGAGAGATAAAAAAATTTCAGCAAGGTTTATTTGTGCATTGACAATTTTTGGCCTTAAAAAGAAACCTATTTTTTCAGTTGGCAAAATTGAGGGATATATATCTTATGAGCAGAGGGGTTTAAAAGGCTTTGGTTATGATCCTATTTTTATACCTAAAGGAAAAAGAAAAACTTTTGGTGAGATGGATCCTAAAAAAAAATATAAAATGGACCACAGATACAATGCTTTTAAAAAAATTAAAAAATTTTTATAAATTTTTCATTATTGATACTGTAAAAATTTAATTGGTGTGTAATTGTATTTTTGTCAATCTCAAAAACACCTATTTTTCCTTTGAATTTATTTTTTTCATAAAATATTTTTTTATCTTGATCAAAATTATTACTATAAATTAAAAAGTAAATTAAGCCGACGAGATCATAACTTAAAAAGGAAATTTGATTAGCCTTTTTCTTGTAAGCATTAGCATACTCAAGCTTAAACAATTCAAAATTTTTTTTATTAATTGATGGAAAGTAAATTGGTTGAAGTGAAGTTTCTTTTAAAAGTGAATTATCAAACCACTGATTTAAAGTAATGTAAGAAATTCTTTTTGAAGAAACATCTGTATATAAAAGAGATGTAGCTACACTCTTCAAACTTTCACCAAAGTCAGCAATAATAACTGAGTCAAAGTTTATCCCGCCCAGAGTATCTTTTTTATTTAGTTCCTCTAATTTTTTTTCTTTATCTATTAATGATGAGTTCTCTATCCTTTTAATTTCGTTAAGTAAATTTTGTTTCCTTTCTGGGTATCTTGTAACTTTTTCGATTTGTGAAGTAAGCAATGTAGGGTCCATATCATAAAAAAATTTATCTTTTAATTTTAGTTTTGTTTTTTTTATGGCCTGTTCAACTTCCTTTTGATAGTCACTTTTAGGAATTAATATAACAGTCCTTTGAATTTCATTTAAATTCCTAAATTTATCAATTGTTTGAAATTGAGAAATTGCATTAACACCAGCACTTATTACATTTGGAGGATTCCCATAAATTTTATTTGTAAAAGATATAAAAGTTACTTCATTTAACTCTTCAAGATACTTTGTGCTTTCATTAAAAACTGGACCTATAATAATTTTGATGCCTTGATCATAAAGGCTTTTAGATGCTTGTAATGCATCAATTGGATTGGCTTTTGTATCTCCTGGCACAATTTCAAATTTCTCATCATTAATTTTATTAAGTGCAAGTCTTGTTGATTTAATAATTGAGTCCCCAATAGATGAATATTCTCCACTTAAAGGTACTACAAGACCAATTCTAATTTTGTCTTCAGCAAATATTTTGCTTGAAGGTAATAAGAATATAGAGATTAAAATTAATATTTTTTTAAATAAAGTTTTCATTTAATTATTAATAATATAATTTTAAATTATGCATCATGATAAAATATTAAATAAACTTAAACCTGGGCTATATTGTGTTGCTACACCGATTGGAAATCTTGGAGATATAACTTTAAGAGCTTTAGAAGTACTTAAAAAATGCGATCTAATTTTGTGTGAAGATACACGTGTTTCAAAAAAACTTTTAAATCACTTCAAAATCAAAAAGCAGCTTATTTCATATCATAAATTTAACGAAAGAGAAAAAGTTGAAGAAATTATAAAAAGTCTTGCTCAGAAAAAAATTATTTGTTTAATATCAGATGCTGGAACACCTACAATATCAGATCCAGGAAGATTACTTATTCAAGAGTGTGTTAATAATTCAATCGATATTTTTCCAATCCCTGGACCTTCGTCAGTAGGTGCAGGCATATCAATTAGTGGTTTTTCAGATAGATATCTATTCTTAGGTTTTTTGCCTGAGAAGAAAAAAAATCTATATAACACTTTAGAAAAAGCATCAAATCATGGGTGTACAGTTATATTTTTTATTTCTCCCAATAAACTTTATAAAATAATAAGTGATTTAAAAATATATTTTCCAAAAAGAGAAATATTAATTTGTAGAGAAATTACAAAGTTTCATGAAGAATATATAAGAATTTCATCAGATAATTTAGATGATCTAATCATATCTAAAAAGGGTGAAGTAACAGTCATAATCTCAGAGAATAAAAATATCCAAAAAAAGTTAATTGAATTAAAAGAATCAGATAAAAAAAAGATAAAAAAACTATTAAAAACTAAAACTGTTAAAAATGTGGTTGAAATAATTTGTAGTGAAAAAAAAATTCAAAAAAAAGCTGTGTATAGTTTTTGTTTAGAAGTTAAAAATGATTAAATATAAAATCTATCTTATTATATTCCTAATTATGTTAAATGGATGTGTTGGGGTATCCTCCTCTGGTGTACTTGGTACTGGAGTATCAATTGCTACAGACCCTAGAACAATAGGAACACAAATAGATGATAATATAATGCAAAAAAATTTAAGTGCTAAAATTATAAATATGAATGCTAAATATTTATTAGTTGTTAAACCAAAAGTCATTGACGGTAGAATTTTTATTACTGGTAAAGTACAAACAGCTGAAGAAAAATTAAAAATTACAAAATTAGCATGGGAGATAAAAGGTACTAGGTCTGTAAAGAATGATCTTAAGATAAAAGAAAAATTTAATTTTCAACAATACACCAAAGACCTATTGATTACCTCTCAGTTAAGAACCGCAATGATAGCTTCAAAACAAATTAAATCCTCTAATTACAACATAGATACTCACAAAAAAAAAATTTACATATATGGTATTGCTCAAAGTGAAGTCGAAAGAGCTGAGGTAATTAATGAAGCAAAGCAAATACTTGATGTAGAGGATGTAATCTCCAGCATTTTGTTGGTAGAAGATCTTAGGATAGTCAAAAATTAATTTGGTTTCCTATAATTTATCACTCCTGCAGAATATGCAGCTACTGACGCTAAATTTAATATGTCAGACGTTGAGGATCTTAGTGGTGCTATTTCAATCGGCTGTCCTAAACCTATTAATAAAGGACCAATTACCTTAGCTCCCCCCAGAGATTTCATCATTTTGTGTGAAATCGTTGCACTATGTTGTCCAGGCATAATTAATATATTTGCTTTTCCAACAATTTCTGAAAAGGGATATAGATCTGCATATTCATTGTTAAGAGCCACATCTGGTTGCATATCTCCATCAAATTTAAAATCTACTTCTTTATTTTTTAAGATTTCTACAGCATCTCTAATGTGTTTTGTTCTGCTGGTTAAAGGCTGTCCAAAAGTTGAATGAGAAAGAAAGGCAACTTTTGGATCAAAACCAAAGAGTCTTACTACTCTTGCAGCTGAAATTGCTATTTCAGCTAATTGTTCTGATGTTGGGTATTCGTGAACGCTAGTATCCCCTATGAATACAGTTTTTCCTTTATTTACAACCATATTTAGTCCAAACATTATTTCACCAGACCTTGGATCAACAACTTTTTTAATTTTTTGAAGTGACTGAGCATATCTTCTAGTATTTCCGGTTACCATTGCATCAGCATCGCCACATGCTACCATGCAAGAACCCCAGATCACTCGATCGTTTCTAACCAATCGATCACAATCTCTCTCCAGCAAACCTTCTTCTCTTTGTAATTTTTTAAATAGAAAATTTACATATTTTTCTCTCTTATCTTTTTTAGTTGAATTCACAATTTCAATATCAAAATTTTCTCCATAACCAATTTCCTTCAGCCTTTCTTTTACAACTTTCTCCTTCGCAACAATTATAGGCGTTCCAAGATTGCTATTTTTAAATGCTATTGCAGCTTTAAGTGTATTTTCATCTTCCCCATCTGCAAATACAACTCTTTTTTTATTTTTTTTAATTTTTGAGTTTATTCCTTGCATTATAGTTACCGACGGATCTAATCTTTGTTTAAGTCTTTCAGAGTATACATCAAAATTTTCAATATTTTTTCTTGCAACACCACTTGCCATTGCAGCTTTTGCAACTGCAACAGGAATAACACTTATTAATCTTGGATCAAATGTGGACGGTATGATGTATTCTTTTCCATAAGAGGGTGTTTCACCTCCCATAGCTGCAGCAACTTCCTCTGGCACAATTTCTCTTGCAAGCTTTGCTATTGCGTGTGCCGCGGCTGTTTTCATCTCCTCATTAATTGTTTTTGCTCTCACATCTAATGCTCCTCTAAATATATAGGGGAAACCAATTAGGTTGTTTACTTGATTAGGGTAATCTGATCTTCCTGTAGCAATGATTGCATCACTTCTAACTTCCTCAACTTTTTCTGGAGTTATTTCAGGGTCTGGATTTGCACAAGCAAAGATAATAGGGTTCTTTGCCATCTTTTTAACCATTTCTGTTTTAAGGGCTCCTGCTGCGGATAATCCTAAAAATACATCAGCATTATTTATTGCATCGGTTAGTGTTCTATTATTTGTTTCAACTGCATGAGCTGATTTCCATTGATTTAAATTATCTCTTCCTCTGTAAATTACTCCCTTTCTATCTAACATTGTAATATTTTTTTGAGGTACTCCTGAACTTTTAAATAAATTAGCACAGGCCATAGCTGCTGCTCCAGCTCCATTAATAACAATTTTAATTTTTTTTAAATTCTTTTTTGCGATATCTACTGCATTAATCAATGCTGCAGTTGTAATAATTGCAGTTCCGTGCTGGTCGTCATGAAAAACAGGGATATCTAGAATTTCTTTCAGCTTTTCCTCAATTATAAAACAGTCTGGAGCAGCAATATCCTCTAAATTGATCCCCCCAAAACTTTTCGCAAAATTTTTAATTGAATTTATTATTTCATTAGTATCGTTTGAATCTATTTCCAAATCTATAGAATCAATATCTGCAAATCTTTTAAATAATACTGCTTTTCCCTCCATTACAGGTTTAGAAGCAATAGCCCCCAAATTACCAAGACCTAAGATCGCAGATCCATTGCTAATTACCGCAACTAAATTACCTTTTGTTGTGTATTCATATGCAAGGTCAGGATTCTCAGCAATAGCTTTAACTGGAGCTGCAACACCTGGAGAATATGCAAGTGCTAAATCTCTTTTTGTAGTCATTGGCTTAGACGAATTTATTTCAATTTTTCCTGATTTCTCGTTTGTATGAAAATCGAGAGCCTCTTTATCCGAATAATGTTCAATTTTAACTTTTTTCATTTTGGGTAATTAAATATACAATTAGATCTAAATTAACTCTAATATGATTTATGAACATAATTAAGTCAACTGGCACATTTAGTTTTTTTGTTATAATAAGTAGAATACTTGGTTATGTGAGGGATTTTTTTATCGCTCTTTTTCTAGGCTCAGGGCCATTGACAGACGCTTTTTTTGTTGCATTCAGAATTCCAAATACATTTAGAAGGTTATTTTCTGAAGGTACTTTTAATGCTGCTTTTGTACCATCTTATTCTAGTGAACTTATCAAAGGTAAAAATAAAGCTCGAGAATTTGCCAATTCAGTTTTTAATTTATTAGTATTTTCACTATTGATTATCACTATTTTGATAGAAATTTTTATGCCAGGCTTTGTTAAAATTATAGCTCCTGGATTTATTGATGATAAAGAAAAATTGCAATTAGCTATAAATTTAACTAGGATTACTTTTCCATTTTTGCTTTTTATTTCTCTTGCTTCTTTTTTATCTGCAATTTTAAATTCTCATAATAAGTTCGCAGCTGCTGCAGCTGCACCAATAATTTTAAATTTTTTATTAATTTTGTGTTTAATCTTTGCAAATAAGTTTGGAGATACATTAGTTTATTATCTATCATACACAGTATCAATTGCTGGACTAATACAGTTTATATTTCTTATTTTTTTTGTAAGAAAATTCTATTTACCGAATTTAAATTTTAACATTAAAATTAATAAAAAAATTAATTTATTTTTTAAAAAACTTCTACCAAGTATATTTGCATCAGGCGTAACCCAAATAAATATTTTGATTGGTACAATTATTGCTTCCTTTCAAGCAAGTGCAGTATCATATTTATATTACGCTGATAGAATTTATCAGATAAATCTTGCAATAGCAGGAATAGCAATTGGCACAGTTATACTTCCAAATTTAAGCAAACATGTTCAATCAAAAAACAAATTAAAAATTTCAGAAATACAAAATAAAGCTTTGGAATTAAGTTTATTTCTAAGTTTGCCAGCATCTTTTGCTTTGATTTTTGCATCAGAGGAAATAACATCATCATTATTTGGGTATGGATCATTTGATACTGAAAGTGTAAAAAATTCAGCTAAAGCATTATTTTATTTTTCTCTTGGTTTGCCTGCCTTTTCATTGATAAAAATATTCTCTAGTTTTTTGTTTGCTAGAAATGATACAAATACACCCTTTAAAATTTCTATTATTTCAGTAATTGTTAACGTATTAATTAGTGTTATTTTTTTCAACAGTATTGGGTTTATAATTATACCAATTGCAACAACAATATCATCCTGGCTAAATGGAATAATTTTAATGATTTTAGTTATTAATAAAGGTTACTTTAAATTTTCAAGAAATTTTCATTTTTCAATTTTAAAAATTCTTTTTTCTAATTTTATCACTTTGAGTATATTTATATATTTAATCAAACTTTTTTCTGAATATTTGACTTATGAGAATAACTATAAATTTTTATCCATTATTATTTTGGTAGTCATTACGTTTATAGTGTATATTTTTATATCTATTATTACTAAGGCTTTCAAAATATCAGATATTAAAATAAAATATTGACCTTATGGCAAAAAAAATTTTCTCAGGAGTACAGCCAACAGGAAATTTACACCTAGGAAATTATTTGGGAGCAATTAAAAATTTTGTAGAATTGCAAAATGAAAAGGATAATGATTGCATTTACTGCGTTGTTGACTTACATGCAATTACTTTAAAACAGGATCCAAAAGAACTTAAAAATAATATTAGAGAAACTGCAGCGACCTTTATTGCAAGTGGACTTAATCCAAATGAAAGTATTTTGTTCAATCAATCTCTAGTTCCCGCACACTCAGAAGGCTCTTGGATATTGAGTTGCATTGGAAGGATGGGTTGGCTTAATAGGATGACACAATTCAAGGAGAAAGCTGGCAAGGACAAGGAGAAAGCAAGTGTAGGCCTCTACATTTATCCTATTCTTATGGCTGCAGATATTATGTTGTATGATGCAACACATGTTCCAGTTGGGGATGATCAGAAACAACACTTAGAACTTTGTCGTGATATTGCTCAGAAATTTAACAACGACTACAAAGTAAATGATTTTCTAGTTCCTCCAGAGCCATTAATTCAGAAACAGTTTTCTAGAATTATGAGCCTTAAAGATGGTTTAAAAAAAATGAGTAAATCAGACGCATCAGATTTAAGCAGGATAAATTTGAAAGATAGTAATGATTCAATTATTAACAAAATTAAAAAAGCTAAAACTGATGCAAATCCAATTCCAAGTAATATAGAAGAATTAGAAAATAGGCCAGAGGCAGAAAATCTAATTGGAATATATTCAAATTTAAAAAATCAAAATATTGATGTCACACTAAAGGAGTTCGGAGGTAAAAATTTCTCTGAGTTTAAAAATAACCTTTCAGAACAATTAATTGATAAAATTTCCCCAATAGCCAGTGAAATAAATAAATTATTAAATAATAGTGATTATTTGGACAAAATTTTATTAACTGGCGCTGAAAAAGCAAATGAAATAGCCGAAAAGAAAGTTAAAGAAATAAAAAAAATAATCGGTTTTTAACTATTTAAAATTTTATTTAAAGCACTATATAATATTTATGTTTGTACAAACCCAAAAAACACCTAACCCTAACTCATTAAAGTTTATCCCAGGGAGAATAGTGTCCAATGATGGTAGCCATGAAATACTTAACAAAGAAGATACAAAAAATACTTTATTAAGAAATATTCTTTCTATTAATGGCGTAACTGGCATTTTTTTAGGCAAAGATTTTTTATCAATTAACAAGTTAAATGAGGGTAATTGGGACGATATTCAACACATAATTATATCATACATAAACGAATATTATGCTGAGGGAAATAAATGTATTATTGATAAATTAAATCAAAATGAAAGAGAAGAAAGTTTAAGCGAAATAGAAAAAAAAATTATTCATATTTTAGAAACAAAAGTAAGACCTGCAGTTGCCAAAGATGGCGGTGATATAAGTTTTAAAGAATTTATTGATGGCAAAGTTAAAGTTGAACTAAAGGGGAGCTGTTCAGGATGCCCCTCCTCAACTATGACGCTAAAACAAGGTGTTCAAAATTTGTTAACGCATTATATTCCTGAAGTCAAAGAAGTTTTAGCGGTTTAAAATATCCATTTATTTTAATATAATATCTTGCATACATTTTATGTATAAAAAAAACAGAAACGAATCAATCTTCATTAAATCAAACTCAATAAAATTTAAAAAATTCAAAAGCAATAATAAAAGAATTTTTAAAAAAGATTACAAAAGTTTATTTAAATTTTCTTTATCTAGCTCAATCTTAATTTTGTTTTTCTTTGGGTTACCAGTGATAACGAATTTTATGGATGAAAACTTTAAACCTAATATTGAAATTTCAAACATTTCCAAAAAAAATTTTGATTTAACACTAAATAACAAAGATATTTTTCAAAAAAAAGACTATTCAGATGAAGAAACTAGCTTAGAAAATGTATATGATGACATAGATGTGTTTAATTCTGATAGTAATAACTTAAATACTTCAAGATTAAGCGCCTCCACAATCGTGCAGCTTTTTGAAGATACCAAATATGATCTTAAAAAAGTAAAAGAAACAAAGTTAGTAAACATTGGAAATTCTATTGATCATTTGCCTTTAGAAATGAAAAAAATAGAAAATACGCAAAAGAGAAAAAATCTGTTTATACAGATTGTTCTTCCCTTAATAATTGAGGAGAATACAAAAATACGTCTAGATAGGAAAAAACTTTTTGCAATTTTAAATAAAAATAATAATTCAAATTCAGAGAGGGAATGGTTATCAGAAAAATTTAAACAATATGGAGTAAAAAGTAACGATTTTTCAACCTTAAAAATAAGAATGGACGAAATACCCGCCTCTTTAGCAATTGCACAAGCAGCAAAAGAAACTGGATGGGGTACATCACGATTTGCCCAGGAGGGAAATGCACTTTTCGGTCAATGGACCTGGTCTGGAGAAGGCATCAAACCAGCTGGAGCAGAAATAGGTTCAAAACATAAGATTGCTAAGTTTAAAGTTTTAAAAGCATCAGTTAAGGCATACCAAAGAAATTTAAATACTCATTCAGGTTATAAAGAATTTAGAAAAGAAAGAGCAATTCAAAGAGATAATAATGGTAGGCTTAATAGTCTAAAACTCGTAAATTTTTTAGATAAATATGCCGAAACAGGCATTGAATATACAAAAATACTAAAAAAAATTATTGAGCAAAATTCTCTTACTGAATTTGATGATGTTAAAATTTTGCCAACAACCAAAAAATTAAAAAATTTAATTTAAGTCTATTGAAAATTGAGTTCCTAACCATCTCCACCCATCTACATCGTTTAAAGAACAATTTATCCTACCTCTTCTAAAATTAAATTTTTCTCTAAAGTAAATTCTGAGCTGGTTTTCTTTTAAATTTATATTTGAAGTATCCCAAGAACCTCCTTCGTCGGAAAAACAACTTATTTTATTTAAATTTTTTTGCTCCTTAAAAAAATCTATAATCATTTTTGGAGGATTATTATTGACAACTAGTTTATCTTCAGGAGAGATTTTATTAAATTGAAGTGGAAGTAGTTTAATTAAAAATTCAAATCTTTTGAGATCACCATACTTTTCATTAATCGGAAATCTTGGAAGTTCATACGGATCTTTGTTAAGATCAATAACACCAGAGTGTTGACCGAATGCAAATTTAAATTTTGATGAAATATATTTTTTTTGATCTAAGCTGTATTCTCCAAAAGGATATGAAAAAAAAATTGGATTATAATTAAATTGGGCATTGAAAATATCAATAGATTTATCTATATCTTGTTTGTACTTCTCAAAATTAAAATCTACCATGTATTCATGAGAGTGAGAGTGATTTCCTAAATATGCAAAGCTATATGACTCAACTTCTTTTAATTGATCCATAGTCATATAACCTTTGTTTCCTAAAGTCTCAGTGGATGTAAATAAAATAAAAGGAATTTGATTTTCCTTTAGAAAAGGCCAAGCATTGTTATAGAATGATAAAAAAGCATCATCTATAGTAATAAGAATTTTTTTATTAATTTTCACATTATAAAATTCTTTATCAAAATCTTTTGGATCAAAAAATTCAAAATTATTTTTTTTTATTATCTCTATATGTTTTTTAAATACATCCATCTTAATATTAGTTGATGGATACTTATTTTCCTCAAATCTATGATACATGAGCGACAAAATTCCTTTTTCATCTTTCTCGTATTTTTTTTCGGTTGCATATAAGTTTGATTGCAATAAAAACAAATTGATTATGACTAATTTAGTAATTGACGCTGCAAGCGATAAAATTTTTTTTTCAATCATGAAAGATGGTAAATCTTATACTACTGAGCATTCAAACAGTAGAGAAAATTTTGATAAAATGGTGTCTCTATTAAATAAATTCTTGAGAGAAAAAGATACAAATTTTAATCAAATAAAAAAAATATATATTAATAAGGGACCAGGAAAATTTTCAAGTTTAAGAACTTCAATTTCAATCGCTAAAGCTTTATCTCTAGCTAATAGAATTGAATTAGTAGGATTTACTTTAATGGATATCAAAAACAAAAATGACTATAAATATTTAATTGAATTAGATAAAAAAGATAAGCTAACAAAAGATTTGATAAATCCAATTTATTCGAGTTAAATAAGGTATGTCTGAAACAATTGAACAAAAATGTATTTCAAAAGGAGTAAAATTAACAGATCAAAGACGCATAATTGCAAAAGTTATGAGTGAGGCCCAAGATCACCCTGATGTTGATGAGCTTTATAACCGGGTCTCAGAAATTGACTCAAAAATAAGCATAGCAACAGTCTACAGAACTGTTAAATTATTTGAAGAGGCAGGCATAGTTGCAAAACATGATTTCAAAGGAGGAAAAGCAAGATATGAGCAACTTAATGAAAGTCACCATGATCATTTAATTGACATTAAAACAGGTGAAATAATTGAATTTGTTGACGATGAAATTGAGAAATTACAAAAAAAAGTAGCTGAAAAATATGGTTATGAATTAGTTGATCACAAACTAGAACTTTACGGTATCAAGAAAAATAAATAATGCAAAAAAAAGTTTTTATCAAAACTTTTGGTTGTCAGATGAATGAATATGACTCCAATCGTATCTATGACACTATTAAAAATATTGGATACATTAGAAGTGATGATCAAAACGATGTTGACTGCTATATATTAAACACTTGCCATATTAGAGATAAAGCAAAAGAGAAGGTTTACCATGAAATAGGTAGAGTTAAAAAAAGTTTTAAAGGAAAAAAAAAACCAATAGTTGTTGTTGCTGGGTGTGTTGCTCAAGCTGAAAATGAGGAAATGTTAAAAAGAGAACCTTATATAGATATAGTCATTGGTCCTCAGGCTTATCATAAAATTAATGATTTAATTTTAAATCAGTCTAAAAACAACAAAATAGATGAAACAGATTTTGATACTGTTAAAAAATTTAGTTATTTTGATGATATAAAAAACGAGAATAGTAAAATTTCAGCTTTCTTAACAATCCAAGAGGGGTGTGATAAGTTTTGCCATTTTTGTGTAGTCCCTTACACTAGAGGTCCGGAGTATTCCAGGCCTTTTGAACAAATTATAAAAGAAGCAGAAGAACTGATTAAAAATGGTGTTAGAGAAATTACTTTGTTAGGACAGAATGTAAATGCATACTCTTATTCTGAAAATGGTAAAGAGTACAGAATTTCTGACTTGATAAAAAAATTAGATCAGTATTCTGAATTAAAAAGAGTAAGATATACAACATCACACCCAAGAGACATGACTGATGACCTAATAGATTGTTATTCTTCAAGTAAAAAGTTAATGCCATTTGTACATTTACCAATTCAAAGTGGTTCAGATAAAATATTACATTTGATGAATAGAAAGCATAGAGTTGAGGATTATTTAAAAGTTTATGAAAAATTAATAAATATTAATAATGATATTAAATTCTCGAGTGATTTTATAATTGGATATCCTGGCGAAACTGAAAATGATTTTAACGATACTCTTAAATTACTAGATAAAATAAATTTTATTAATTCTTTTTCTTTTATTTTTAGTCCAAGACCAGGCACAACGGCCTCAAATTATGAGTTAATCGATAATGAAATTACTAAAGAAAGATTAATTATTATTCAAAAAAAATTATTCAATAATCAAATACGAATTAATAAATCTATGGAAAAAAAATTTGTAGAAGTCCTAGTAGAAAATAAATTAAAAAATCAAAATAAATATTTTGGAAGAAATAAATATTTGTCCTCAGTTATCTTTGATGGATCAGAAGACATTATTGGAAAGTTGGTAAAAGTTAAGATTGAAAAGTCTAATCAGAACAGTTTATTTGGAAAATTAGATAACAAAATGGTAGCAGCTTAATTTGAAAAATCTTAAACAAAATAATTTTAAAACAGAGCTGAAATTCGTATACTCAGAGAATAATTCGTTGAGTATAGTTTTCCAAGATAATGATTTGTTATTAGGCGTTGTTGGAGAATTTAATAACAACTTAAAAGAGCTGGAAAAGTTAACAAATACCAATATATATTCAAGAGGAAACTCAATTCTTATAAAAAGCGATCCAAAAAAAAATAATTTAGTAAAAAATGCTATTCAATTTTTAACTAATCAATTTATAACAAATGGAAATATTGAAAAAAAAGATATAATTTCATCCGTTAATAAATTTATGATTGAGGAAAATAATAATAATAATAATAATACGAGTAAAAATATTGAATATATTATTAAGACACCTAAAAAATCTGTCATTCCTAGATCAGAAAAACAAAAAAATTATGTCAGAGCGTTAAGGGAGAGCGATATAGTTATTTCAGCTGGACCTGCAGGTACAGGTAAAACCTTTTTAGCTGTTGCTGTTGGACTTACTATGCTCTTAGAAAAGAAAATTGAGAGAATAATTTTATCAAGACCTGCGGTGGAAGCAGGTGAAAGATTAGGTTTTTTACCTGGTGACATGAGAGAAAAAGTAGATCCGTACCTAAGGCCGTTGTATGACTCTCTTTATGATCTTTTGGATTTTGAAAAAATACAGAAAAAAATAGAAATTGGAGATATAGAGATTGCACCTTTAGCTTTTATGAGAGGTAGAACTCTAAAAAATTCATTTGCAATTTTGGATGAGGCTCAAAATGCAACTGATACTCAAATAAAAATGTTTTTAACTAGAATAGGAGAAAATTCAAAGATTGTAATAAATGGAGATCCATCTCAAATAGATCTTCCAAATAAAAATTTATCAGGTTTGAATCGATCAAAAAAATTATTATGTAATTTAAGTGAAATTTCAATTATAGATTTTGATCATTCGGATGTTGTCAGACACCCTTTAGTATCTAAAATAGTTAAGGCTTATTCTGATATTAATAATGATTAGTGTAAATGTTCTTGTCGATCATAAGAAATGGAAAAAAAGTTTAAATAAGCCACAATTATTTTTTGATAAAATTTTAAAGCGATTTCCAAAAAAATATTTTTTCTTTAATAAAAATGTGAATTTTACTTTATTACTCTCAAACAATACAAATATTAAAAAACTAAATTACAAATTTAGAAAAAAAAATAATCATACAGATATATTGTCATTTCCTTCATTTATTAAAACAGATTTGAAAAAGGAGTTAAAAAAAAAGGAAATCTATCTTGGAGATATAATTATCAGTTATCAATATATTTTTCCAAATAAAAAAAATCTTATATTAGAAATGACTTTTATCCATGGATTTTTGCATCTTCTAGGTTTTGACCACAAAAACATAAAAGATTTTAAAATAATGAATAAAGAAGAAAATAAAATATTAAACTCAATAAGTTAAATTTTTGACGAAATCTGAAAAACTAAATTTTTTAATTTTATTTTTACTTGGCGGTGTATCATCGTTTAGTTTGCCTCCATATAACTTTTTTTTGATAAATTTTATTTCTTATGTATTTTTATTTTTATTTTTAGTTGAGGCCAAAAATTCTAATAAATCTAAGCTAATTTTTTTTCTTTATGGATGGTTTTTTGGGTTTGGATATTTTATTTGCAGTTTATATTGGATATCAATTTCTCTTACATTTGACAGTAATTTTAAATTTTTAATACCAATATCAATTATTTTTGTTCCAGCATTCATCTCTATCTTTTTTGGTATTTCAACCTTGATAACAAAATTATTTTTAAGTCAAAAAAAAATTATTACTTCAGTTCTTATATTTTCACTTGTCTTTAGTATTATCGAATATATTCGAGGAATTGTACTTTCTGGTTTCCCATGGAATTTAATAGCTTATAGTTTTTCTAATCAAACGCAATTCATTCAAATCAACTCTTTGGTGGGAATTTACGGATTTAATCTACTATGCATTACTTTGTTTACGGTCCCAGCCATATTGATAACTCGTAAGTCAAAAAAAAATATTTATTTTATGGTTATTGTTGTAATTTTAGTCATATCTAATCTGATTTATGGCCATATAAGCCTAAATAATTTGAACATAAAAGGTAATGAAAACAAATATAATATTGTAACTGTCTCTACCAATGTATCTTTGGAAAGATTTTACTCATCAAATGTTGATGAATATTCAATAATTCAAAATTTAATAAATCTTAGTGACCCAAAAAAATATTTTGGAAAAAAAACAATTTTTATCTGGCCAGAAGGTGTTTTACCCTCAACTTACATGAGTAATATTAATTCATATAAAGAAATTTTTATTAAAAATTTTGATAAGGATCATTTTATTTTGCTAGGTTTGAATAGGAAGGATATTTTAAACGGCAAAACTGAGTATTATAACTCTATTGCAGTTATTGACTATCAATCAAATATAATTGATTATTATGATAAAAAGAAATTAGTTCCATTTGGTGAGTTTTTGCCTCTAGAGAATGTTTTGTCTTTAATAGGGCTTAAAAGTTTAACTAATAATTATCAATCGTACACTAAAGGAAAAGATAAAAAAGCAATTTTAAATATTGAAGATATTAACTTAAAACTATTAGCTACAATATGTTATGAGATAATTTATGCTGGGTCATTAAATAATAATTTAGATTATGATTTTATAATTAATATTTCTGAGGATGGATGGTTTGGAAATTCAATAGGACCATATCAACACTATGTTCACTCCAAGTTTAGATCTATTGAGCAGGGTAAAGCCCTAATAAGATCAGCAAATAATGGTATTTCTGCAATTATCAATCCAAATGGTAAAATTAAATCATTAATTGATTTAGAGGAAACTGGATCGATTGACACGAACGAAATAAACCATAAACCTACACTTTTTGCTGAATATGGAAATAAAATGTATTTAGCATTAACTTTTATCTATATTTTTTTATTATTATCTATTAGAAGGTTTGAGCATGAATAATCTTAAAAATTTCCTCTTTACTAGTGAATCTGTATCAGAAGGTCATCCTGACAAAGTATCAGATAGAATATCAGATATGGTAGTTGATAATTACTTAGCAAACGAACCTCAATCCAGGGTAGCCTGTGAAACTCTTACAACAACCAATAAAGTTGTTTTAGCAGGCGAGGTTAGAGGTCCAGAAATAAAAAAAGATGAATTGATTTCTAAAGTTAGAGATTGCATTAAAGATATTGGATATGATCAAGATGGTTTCTCTTATAAAGAGGCTACAAAAATTGAAAGTCATTTGCATTCACAGTCTGCAGATATTGCGATGGGAGTTGATGCATCTGGAAATAAAGATGAAGGTGCTGGAGATCAAGGTATAATGTTTGGTTATGCATGTGATGAAACGGATGTTTTAATGCCTGCTCCTATTCACTATTCACATAAAATTTTAAGGCTAATGGCTGAGGACAGAAAATCGGGAAAGTTAAAAAATATTGAACCAGACTCCAAAAGTCAAATTACAATAGAGTATAAAGAGGGAAAACCTGCGGCTGTTAAATCAGTGGTAATATCAACCCAGCATTCCGCAGATGTAAACCAAGCTGATGTTAGAGAATTAGTTAAACCTTATATAGAAAAATCTATACCTAAAAACTTATTATCAGACCTTAGCGAAGACGAAATTTATGTAAATCCAACAGGAAATTTTGTTATTGGCGGACCAGATGGAGATGCAGGATTGACTGGAAGAAAAATTATAGTTGATACTTATGGTGGTGCTGCGCCTCATGGCGGTGGAGCATTCTCGGGAAAAGATCCTACAAAAGTTGATAGATCAGCAGCTTATGCGTCTAGATATCTAGCAAAAAATATAGTTGCTTCAAAAATTTCTGATAAATGTTTGATACAGCTGGCGTACGCTATTGGGGTCTCCAAACCACTTTCTATTTATGTTAATCTTTTCACTAATGATGAAGAACAAAATAGACATGTTGAAAAATTAATAAGAGAAAATTTTGACCTAAGTCCTAGGGGCATTAGAGAAATGTTGAGTTTAAATAAACCTATCTATCAAAAAACTGCCGCATACGGTCATTTTGGAAGAGAGCCAGAATCGGATGGATCATTTTCTTGGGAAAAAACTGATAAATCAAACATATTTAACAGTTAAATAAAGTTGAATATTTAAAAAAAGCCAATATATTCCACATACATTATTGAAATTTCAAAATGGGCCTCGGCCCATTTTTTTTTGGAGTAAAGTTAAATGTTAAACAGAAGAGCGGATAAACTTGAATTATTAAGAATTGCAGAAGCAGTAGCTTTAGAAAAATCAATTGATAAAGAGCTGATAATTGATTCAATGGAAAATGGTATTGCAAAGGCTGCAAAATCAAAGTTTGGATCTGAAAATGAGATAAAAGTTGAGATAAATCGTGACAACGGTGACATAGGAATTTTTAGAAAACTACAAATTGTCGATAGCCCAGAAAATTCAAATTTAGAGATTAGTTTAGATGATGCAATCAAACTTAGTGAAAACAATAAAGATAAGAAAGTTGGAGATGAAGTATTACAACCTTTGCCATCATTTGATTTTGGAAGAATTGCTGCTCAAACTGCGAAACAAGTTATAAGCTTTAATGTGAGAGAGGCAGAGAGAGAAAGGCAGTTTAACGATTTTATAGACAAGAAGGACTCAATATTAAGTGGAATTGTTAAAAGATTAGAGTTCGGAAATATAATTGTAGATCTTGGTAGAACAGAAGCAATTATTCAAAAAAACGAATTAATACCAAGAGAAAATATTAAGGCAGGAGATAGAATCAAAGCCTACTGCTTAGATGTAAGAAGAGAGCCAAGAGGACAACAGATATTTTTATCCAGAGCACATCCTAAATTTATGGAAAAATTATTTATACAAGAAGTTCCAGAGATTTACGATGGACTGATTGAGATAAAATCTTCCTCTAGAGATCCAGGAAGCAGAGCAAAAATTTGTGTTAAAGCAATTGATACTTCATTAGATCCTGTTGGTGCTTGCGTTGGAATGAGAGGTAGTAGAGTTCAAGCAGTTGTTAATGAACTGCAAGGAGAAAAAATTGATATTGTAAATTGGTCAGATGACCCGGCAGTAGTTGTTGCAAATGCATTATCTCCAGCTGATGTACAAAGAGTTAATGTTGACAATGATGCAAAGAAATTGGACGTGATTCTTACTGAAGAGAATTTAAGTAAAGCTATAGGTAGAAGAGGCCAAAATGTTAGATTGGCTACTAAACTTCTAAACTATGAAATTAACATAATGACTGATCAGGAGGACTCAGAGAGAAGGCAAATAGAATTTAAAGAAAAAACCGACAATTTTGTAAAAAATCTAGAATTAGATGAAACATTAGGTCAACTGCTGGTGGCTGAAGGTTTTTCAACAATTGATGATATTAAGGATAGTGAACCAGAGGCCTTGACAAAAATTGAGGGTATCGAAGAAGATACTGCAAAAGAACTTATTGAAAGAGCAAAAGAGTTTTATCAAAAAGACCAAGAGGAAATTGCGAAAAGAGTAAAAGATTTAGGTCTAGAAAATGAACTTATTAATCATGAAGGTTTAACACCAGGCATGTTGGTTACTTTAGGGGAACAAAATATTTTAACTTTAACTGATTTTGCAGATTTAGCATCTGACGAACTTACAGGTATTTATGATGTTGTTAAAGGTGAGAGAGTAAAAATCAAAGGGTATTTAGAAGATTTTGCTTTATCAAAACAAGAGGCAGATAGTTTGATTATGTCTGCCCGCGATAAAGTTTATAAAGATTGAGAGATGAAAGATGGAAAAGAAAAAATTAAAGTTATCAATTTCAGGAAGTTCCAAAAAAACTATAAACAGCATAGAGCAAGCTAAATCACAGTCAAAAAATACTGTTGTTATTGAAAAAAAACCTAGATTTGGAACCAAACCAAACTATTCGAGACCAAATACATCAAATGAAAGACCAAAAGGGAGTGCACCTTTTGTGCCTAGAAATAACACTTTTTCTAAACCAACTACCTCCCCTAGTTCAGATTTCGAAAGACGAAAGCTTGCAGAGCAAAGAGCAACGAGAAGATTAAAAGGAGAAACGACTCCAAGCAAAGATTCAAAAACTGGAAAAGGAACTTCAAAAAGAAGAGAATTAAAATTAACTGTATCCAGAGCACTTAGCGATGAGGACTTTACAGGAAAGGGTAGAAGTTTAGCATCATTAAAAAGAGCAAAACAGAAAGAAAATAGACTTTTAAATCAAGAAGATGATAGGGATAATTTAAAACCAATCAAAAGAGACGTTAAAATACCCGAAGTTATTACGATTAGAGAGCTTGCAAATAGAATGGCTGAACAATCAAGTAATATTATAAAACATTTGTTAGGCATGGGAGTTACAGTAACGATAAACCATACAATTGACTCTGATACTGCTGAATATTTAGTAAAAGAATTTGGACATAATCCAATTAGAGAAGAAAAAGCAGAGGAAATAATTGAAAAAATAAAAGAAGTTAAAGCTGAGAATTTAAAAAGTAGAGCTCCAATTGTTACTGTAATGGGACACGTGGATCACGGAAAAACATCAGTTCTAGACGTTTTAAGAAAAGCGAATGTGGTATCAGGAGAGTTTGGTGGAATTACTCAACATATTGGTGCCTACCAAATTATACATCAGTCTAATAAAATTACTTTTATAGATACACCAGGCCATGCAGCCTTTACAGAAATGAGGGCAAGAGGATCAAAGCTAACTGATTTAGTTATTCTTGTTGTAGCAGCAGATGATGGAGTTAAACCTCAAACAATAGAATCAATTAAACATGCAAAAGCAGCAAAAGTCCCAATTGTTGTCGCTATAAACAAATGTGACTTGCCAGAAGCTGATCCACAAAAAATAAAGAATCAGTTATTAGAATATGAATTAATCGCTGAAGATTTATCAGGAGATACTTTGATGGTTGAGATTTCAACTAAAACAAAGCAGAATTTAGACAAATTAGTTGAGAGTGTTATCTTACAAGCTGAGCTTTTAGATTTAAAAACTGATTTTGAAACAGAGGCCAAAGGAATTGTTTTAGAATCTAAAATTGATATTGGAAGAGGTCCTATTGCAAATGTTATTGTTACTGCTGGAACTTTAAAGAAGGGAGATTTTTTCGTAAGTGGTTTAAAATGGGGAAAGGTTAGAGCAATAATTAATGATCAAGGAAAAAATATAGAACAAGCAGAACCAGCTACACCAGTTGAAATTCTGGGTATAAATGGTGCAGCAAAAGCAGGAGATGATTTTATAGTCCTCGAGAGTGAAAAAGAGGCAAAATCACTGTGTGATGCTAGAATTCAAGAATCTAAGGATGGTAAAAATTCATTAACTTTTGTAACCCAAGACTCTGCATTTAAAGATGCTGCTTCTGAGGAATTAAATATCATTGTGAAATCTGATGTTCATGGATCTTCAGAGGCGATTAAAAATGCAATTAATCAAATAAAACATGATGAAGTTAAACCTAAGATTTTACTGTCAGATATTGGAATGGTTACTGAAACAGATGTAACTTTAGCAAAAGCTTCAAATGCAGTTTTAATAGCATTTAATGTTAAACCAAGCAAAGAGGCAAAAAAAAGAGCAGAGCAAGAAAAAATTGTTATTTCATCTTACAACATCATTTATGAGGTATTAGATTTTATTAAGAGCAAGATGTCAGGTTTATTAACTCCAGAAGTTGATGAAAAAATCATTGGCACTGCAGAAATATTGGAAATATTTAAAGTTTCAAAAGTGGGGAAAGTTGCTGGTTCTAAAGTTACAGACGGTGAAATTACACAAGACTCGAATGCAAGAGTAATTAGGGATGGAGCAATTATATTTAATGGTAAAATCGGCTCAATATTTAGAGAAAAAAATCAAACTAAACAGGTTTCTGCAGGTTTAGAGTGTGGAATTACCTTGAAAGATTTTGGAGACTTTCAAAAAAAAGATATCATTGAAGTTTACAATTCAACAGTAACTGAAAGAACAATTTAATGACAAGTTTAGGTAAACCAGTAACACAAAGACAATTAAGAGTTGGTGAGATGATAAAACAGGCTTTGGGCATGTTATTTATAAGAGATGAAGCGAAATTACCTTTATCAACAAAAGAAATCACAGTTACTGAGGTTAGAATGTCGCCAGATTTAAAAAGTGCAAAAATATTTGTTATGCCTTTAGGTGGTAGAGAGGCTGATGATGTAGTTGCTAAATTAAAAGAATTTTCATTTGTAATTAGAAAAGTACTTTCAAAGAAAATAGTTATGAAGTTTTTACCAAAACTCTATTTTGTGAAAGATGACTCGTTTGATTATGCTGAAAAAATAGAAAACTTAATAAAACAAACAAATAAATAAGGATAATATGATGGCAAAAAAAGCAAAAGAACTAGCGATCCATGACAAAGATACAGGGTCGTCTGAAGTTCAGGTTGCTCAATTGACAGATAAAATTGAGAACCTATCAAAACATATTAAACAGTTTAAGAAAGATAAACACTCATCAGTAGGTTTATTGAGAGCTGTTAATAGAAGGAAGAAACTATTGGACTATTTAAAGAAAAATAAAATCGAGTCTTATAAGGAAGTAATATCAAAACTAAATCTAAGGAAGTAAGTAGGAAATAAATGTTTAAGGTAGTAAAGAAGGAAATAGAAGTAGCAGGAAAAAAAATAAGTTTAGAAACAGGAAAAATAGCAAGACAAGCAGATGGTGCAATTATTGCACAATGTGGTGAAACAGTTGTGTTGGCTACAGCCGTTGGAGCAAAAAAAGTAAATCCAGATGTAGATTACTTTCCTTTATCAGTAAATTATCAAGAAAAATATTATGCAGCAGGAAAAATTCCTGGTGGATATTTTAAAAGAGAAGCAAGACCAACAGAGAGCGAAACATTAATCTCGAGATTAATTGACAGACCGATTAGACCTTTGTTTCCAGATGAATTTAAAAATGAAGTACAAGTGCTTCCAACTGTAATTTCTTATGACAAAGAAAATGAAGCAGATATTTTATCAATTATTGCTTCATCAGCAGCTCTAGCAATCTCAGGCATGCCATTTTTAGGACCTGTTGGGGCATCTAGAGTTGGTTTTATAGATGGAAAATATGTTTTAAATCCATCGAAAGTTGAACTCAAAAATTCAAAATTAGATCTAGTTGTAGCAGGAACTAAAGATGCGGTTTTAATGGTAGAGTCAGAGGCAAATGGTTTAACAGAGGAAGAAATGTTAAATGCTGTAAAATTTGGTCACGAAGGCTTTGTGCCAGTTATTCAAATGATAGAGGATTTAGCCAATGAATGTAAAAAAGAAGAATGGGTTGTTGAGAAGAAAGACCTTTCTGAAGTTAAGAAAAAACTAGAAGATGAATTTACAGCAGATCTTACGAAGGCGTTTTCAATTAGAGATAAGCAGGAAAGATCAAATATGATTTCAGAAATAACTGATAAAGCTAAAAAACTTTACGAAGAGAATGAAAATTATACAGACTTAGATGTAAACTCACAGCTTAAAAATCTTGAAAAAAGAATTGTAAGAACTGACATATTGAAAAATAAAAATCGTATAGATGGCAGGGGTTTAGCAGATGTTAGACCTATAATGTGTGAAGTGGGAATTCTTCCAAGAGTTCACGGATCTGCATTATTTACAAGAGGAGAGACACAGGCAATCGTTACAACAACTCTTGGAACATCAGACGATGAGCAAAAAATTGAGAGTTTAGATGGGTTACAAAAAGAAAGATTTATGCTTCACTATAACTTTCCACCTTTCTCGGTTGGTGAAACCGGAAGAATTGGAACAGGGAGAAGAGAAATTGGACACGGTAAGCTTGCTTGGAGAGCAATTAATTCATCTTTACCATCAAAAGAGAGCTTCCCATATACCTTTAGAATAGTTTCTGAGATTACCGAGTCTAATGGTTCCTCTTCAATGGCTACTGTTTGTGGAACATCATTAGCATTAATGGATGCTGGTGTTCCAATAAAAGAGCCTGTTGCTGGGATTGCAATGGGATTAATAAAAGAAGATGATGACTTTAGTGTATTATCTGACATTCTAGGTGATGAAGATCATTTAGGAGATATGGACTTTAAAGTTGCTGGAACAAAAGATGGAATTACATCTCTTCAAATGGATATAAAAATTACTGGTATTACATTTGAGATAATGGAGCAGGCTTTAAATCAAGCAAAAGATGGAAGAATTCATATTTTAGGTGAAATGAATAAAGCGCTTTCTAAATCAAGAGATGATGTTGGAAAACACACTCCAAAAATGGAAAAAATATCTGTAGACAAGAAAGATATTGCAACTGTTATTGGAAAAGGTGGAGCAACAATTAGAGAAATCGTTGAATTATCGGGTGCTAAAGTTGATATCAATGATGAGGGTGAAGTAACTGTTGCAGCACCAGATGAAGATTCTAGAAACAAAGCGATGCAGATGATTAAAGATCTAACTGCAAAAGCTGAACTAAATAAAATCTATAATGGAAAAGTTATGAAAATCATGGAGTTTGGAGCATTTGTAAATTTTTTAGGTAAACAAGATGGACTTGTTCATATTTCAGAGCTTGCTGACAAGAGAGTAGCAAAAGTAACTGATGTTGTGAAGGAAGGTGATCAAGTAAAAGTCAAAGTCATTGGATTTGACAGAGGAAAAGTTAAACTTTCAATTAAACAAGCAGCTATTTAAAATTCGAGGTATGGGGCACCTGGCAACAGAACGCCCAAGTTCTTGTAAATAGGAAGCATAATATTTATCATCCATTTTATAGAAATGTCTGAAATTAAAAAACATCGAGAGGAAACTTATAGTGAAGCAAAAAAATCATTCCTTTATACAATATTCCAAAAAATTACCTTAAATGCTCGCAACCAGTTTTTTAATTTATTTTTAGTTAATAATAATTATTCAGAAAATAAGAGTGTTATTGATATAGGAAGTACACCTTCATTAGAAAAAGAACAAAATACCTTTTTACAAAAAGTAAAAGATAATCCAAACGTTACCTGTTTGTCAAATCAAGATTGTAAAATCTTACAAAAAAAATATAAAAATATAAAAAAAGTAATAATTGGTGATGCTAAAAATACAATGCTTGAAAATAATTCTTTTGACATAGTTCACTCAAATGCAACCATTGAGCACGTAGGTTCATTTGAAGAACAAGTTCTATTTGTGAAAGAAATGTTTAGAATTTCTAAAGAAAGTATTTTTATACAAACTCCAAACAGATTTTATCCTATAGACTTCCATACTATTTTACCATTTGTACATTGGTTGCCAAAAAAAATACATAGGAAAATTTTAAAATATCTGAAATTAGATTTTTATGCTGAAGAAAAAAATTTAAATTTACTTGATATTAGAGAATTAAAAAAAATATGTGAAATATTAAAGATTACAAAATACAAAATTTTAAAATACAAATTATTTTTTTTAACATCAAATTTAATACTTGTAGCTTATAAATAAATTTTAATAAAAAGAAGACTTAGCGGCTTAATTTGCCTAACAAATAATCATTTCAGGAAATATTTTTGGGATCTGGCATCCCTAGCTTATTATAACCTGCATCTACATAGTGAATTTCACCAGTGACACCACCAGCGAGATCACTTAATAAATATAGAGCAGAATTACCAACATCATGAATATCAACGTTCCTTTTAAGAAATGAATGGTCTTCATTCCATTTATATAAGAAT
The DNA here is from genome assembly GCA_902592445.1 of uncultured Pelagibacteraceae bacterium. Lineage (GTDB taxonomy): Bacteria > Pseudomonadota > Alphaproteobacteria > Pelagibacterales > Pelagibacteraceae > Pelagibacter. The sequence continues at coordinate 23,156 of CACJEN010000003.1, read as the reverse complement.
TTTGCGTCTCCAATGGCCGATGCAGCTAATGTTTTAATAGGTCCTGCGCTAATTGCATTAACTCTAATTTGTTTAGCACCTAAATCTCTTGCTAAATATTTAACACTAGATTCTAGTGCAGCTTTACAAACTCCCATAACGTTATAGTTAGGAATAGCTTTATTTGCTTCGTAGCTTAATGTGACCATACCTCCGTTGGGCTTCATTATCTTTGATGCTTCTCTAGCAACTTCAGTAAATGAGAAGCATGAGATAAGCATACTTCTTTGAAAGTTTTCTCTTGTTGTGTTTAAATATTCACCAGATAGCTCAGATTTATCAGAAAATGCTATTGCATGGACAACAAAATCAATCTCACCCCAGCTAGATTTTACATCCTCAAATAATTTAACTATGTCCTCTTTTTTCTCAACATCACAGCTGAAAGTTACCTTTGAACCAAGTTTTTCCGCTAAAGGTATTACTCTTTTTTTCAATGCATCACCTAGATAAGTAAATGCAAGCTCGGCTCCTGCTTCAGATAGTTTTTGTGAAATACCCCAAGCAATGGATCTTTCATTTGCCACACCCATGATCAATCCTTTTTTACCTTTCATTAAATTCATGGATTACACCTTCTCAAATATTAAAGTAGCATTTGTTCCACCAAATCCAAAACTGTTTGACATCACTGAATCAAGCGATACATTTTTTTCTGTTTGGGTAACAATTGGATATTTTTTTGCATCTTCATCCATATCATTAATATTTGCAGATGCTGTAATGAAACTATTTTTCATCATAATTAAACTATAAATTGCCTCATGAACTGAAGCAGCACCTAATGGATGACCAGATAAAGATTTTGTAGAACTTATTTTTGGAATATCGTCATTAAATGCATCGCCTACTGCATTTAATTCAGTAATATCCCCAACAGGAGTTGAGGTTCCATGTGTGTTGATATAATCAATTTTGTTTTTTGACGTTGATAGAGCCATTTTCATACATCTAACAGCGCCTTCCCCAGATGGTGCAACCATATCATATCCATCTGAGCTTGCTCCATATCCGGTTAGTTCTGCATAAATTTTAGCTCCTCTTGCCTTTGCGTGCTCGTATTCTTCCATTACTAAAACACCTGCCCCTCCAGCAATTACAAAACCATCTCTAGTTTTATCATAGGCTCTAGATGCTTTTTCTGGAGTATCATTATATTTTGAAGATAGAGCTGTCATTGCATCAAACATAGCCGTCATAGCCCAGTGTAATTCCTCACTACCTCCAGCAAAAACAATATCTTGTTTCCCCATTTGGATTAATTCACTTGCATGACCAATACAATGTCCACTTGTTGCGCATGCTGAACTCATTGTGTAATTCATGCCTTTTATTTTAAATGGAACAGCAAGAGTTGCAGATGCGGTACTTGCCATTGTTCTTGGAACAATAAATGGACCCATTAATTTTGGAGTTTTTGCTCTTGTTTTATCAACTGACAAAACAACGTTCTCGATTGATGGACCTCCTGATCCCATAACAATCCCTGTTTTGAAGTTACTTACATCTTTTTCTTCAAGACCAGAATCTGTAATTGCTTCTTTCATTGCTATATAATTATATGCAGAACCAGATCCCATGAAACGTATTGTTTTTCTATCTACATGATCTTGAAGTTTAATATTAGGTTTTCCGTGAACGTGACTTCTAAGGTTATGTTCTTTATATTCCTCTGAAAACGAAATTCCTGATTTTGAATTTAATAAAGATTGATAAACCTCATCTTGATTGTTACCTAAACAAGAAACAATACCAATTCCTGTAATAACTACTCTTCTCATTATTTGAATAATCCTACTTTTAAGTTTTCTGCTGAATATATTTTTTTACCATCCGCGCATAAAATACCATTTGCCAGTCCAACAGTTGTTTCTCCTTTAATCAAAATTCTTTTCATGTCTATTTCATATGTTGCCATTTTGACGTTTTTTAGAACCTCACCAGTAAATTTTACGGCGCTTACGCCTAACGCTCTTCCTCTACCAGGGTTTCCAAGCCATCCTAAATAAAAACCAACTAGCTGCCACATAGCGTCTAGACCTAAACAACCAGGCATTACTGGATCTTCTCTAAAGTGGCAATCAAAAAACCATAAATCTTCTTTAATATCAAGCTCTGCTTTAATCACTCCTTTATTAAAAAAGCCTTTGTTTTCATATATCTCCGATATTCTATCAAACATAAGCATTGGAGGTAATGGTAACTTAGCGTTTCCAGGTCCAAAAAGCTCGCCATTTGCGCAGCTAATTAACTCATCGTAATTAAACGAGTTTTTTTTCATATTTGTAATCTTCATACTTGATTTAACTTAATTATAATATACAAATAGTTTAGAATTATTATAAATTACTAATGACCACTACAGTTGAATTTATTAACAAATTAAGAAACTCTGGTTTAAGACCCACTAAGCAAAGAATAAAGATTTGTGAAGTATTATTTAATAAAGAGACAACATTTCATTTTACAATAAATGATCTTGTTAAAATAATTGAGACTGAGGCAAATGAAAAAATATCTTTAGCTACTGTTTATAATACTATTCACGCATTCGAAAAAAAAGGGTACCTAAAAGAAATTCCAATAGACTCAAACCAAAGTTATTTTGATACAAACGTTACAGACCACCATCATTTTTATGATATATCAGAAAAAAAATTGATTGATTTAGATCAAGTTGATGTAGGTCCAATTAATATTCAAAAATCAATTCCTGGAAAAAAAATTAAATCTGTAGAAGTTTTGGTAAAACTTGATACTGATAATCAGTAGCAAAAAATAATCAATAATAACAACACTATACAAATTATATTAAAACCATTCTAAACTGTTGACATGTAGTTTAGAATGGTTATATGTTGGCCTAAAGGAGATCAATATGTCATTAAAAGGTAGTAAAACAGAAGAAAACTTAAAAGCTGCTTTCGCAGGAGAAAGTCAAGCTAACAGAAGATATTTATATTTCGCTCAAAAAGCAGACGTAGAAGGTTTTAACGATGTAGCTGCAGTGTTTAGATCAACTGCAGAAGGGGAAACTGGTCATGCACACGGGCATCTTGAGTATCTAGAAGAGGTTGGAGATCCAGCAACTGGTAAACCAATCGGTGAAACTAAGGCAAATCTAGAGTCTGCCATTGAAGGTGAAACACATGAGTATACAGATATGTATCCTGGAATGGCAAAAACAGCCAGAGAAGAAGGTTTTGATGAAATAGCTGACTGGTTTGAGACATTAGCAAAAGCTGAAAAATCCCACGCTGGTAAGTTTCAAAAAACTTTAGAAAGTATCGCTTAAATTCAATTTAGTGGACATCTTGATGTCCACTAAAAACAAATCAATAAATTTTATAAATAATAATTTCATTATCCTTATTTATTAAATTTTTGTATTAAATTATATGAGCAAAGAAGGTAGCACACAAGCACCAATAAGACATCCGATAAATTTTAAAGATCCAGATTTCTTAGACCCACAAAAGTTGGATCAAGAAATGAGAAGAGTTTTTGATGTTTGTCATGGTTGTAGAAGATGTTTTAATTTATGTGATAGTTTCCCAAAACTATTTGATTATATTGATGAATCTGATGATGGCGAAGTATCATCTTTATCAAGTGATAAATTCAAACCAGTTGTCGATGCATGTACTTTGTGCGATATGTGTTTTATGACTAAATGTCCTTACGTTCCTCCTCATGAATTTGATTTAGATTTTCCACATTTGATGCTTCGATATCGAATGCTTCAAAGAAAAAATGGTGAGATTTCTAGTACGACAAAGCAATTGGCCAACATAGACCGTAACGGAAAAATTGGGGTTATGTTTAGTGGTATAATTAATTGGTTTTCAAACATAAAAAATACTTTTTTTCGTAAAGTCTTAGAATTTTTAACAGGAATTGATAAGAGAGTAATATTACCAAAGTATAATAGTGAAACATTTTCAAATTATTTCAAAAAGTTTCAGCAAAAGAAATTAGCAGGAGAAATAAGCAGAAAAGTTGTGATTTATTCTACTTGTTTTGTAAACTTTAATAAAAAAACCACAGGAGAAGCTGCGCTAAAGGTTTTAAATCATAATAATGTTGAAGTTGAACATTCTTATGCTGGTTGTTGTGGAATGCCATATCTAGAACAAGCTGATCCAGATAAGGTAATTAAACAAGCTAAATTAGTATCAAAAGAACTAATCAGCTATATAGACAAAGGTTATAAAGTAATAACTTTGACTGCTAGCTGTGGTTTAATGTTGAAATTTGAATGGCCACTGCTTCTACCAAATGATGAAGATATAAAAAAATTATCAAAAAATACTTATGATATTGATGAATATGTTGTTGATATAGCAAACAAAGAGGGATTAGTAAAAGGAATGCAAGAAATAGATGGTGGAGTGACCGTGCATCACGCATGCCATGCTAGAGCTCAAAATATGGGCAATAAGGCGAGAGATATGCTTAAATTAATTCCAAATGTAAAAATTGATCTAGTCGAAAGATGTGCTGGACATGGTGGAACTTTTGGAGTGATGAAAGAAACTCACGACACTGCTGTTAAAGTAGCAAAAAATACAGTCAGCGCAGTTAAAAGAAAAAACAATAAATATATGGCATCAGATTGTCCATTGGCAGGAAAACACATCAAACAGCTTGCCGAAGATACAAACATTAACAATGATGAGGCTTTACATCCCATAGAACTTATAGCTAAAAGTTATAGATTATAAGAATGCCTAAAGATCAAAAAATTATTCAAAAATCAGATTTACTAGCCCCAGATGTGTATGAACAAAATAGACGTCAAATGAGAAAAGAGTTAGTTGAATTCAAAAAAGATAGAAGAGTACCACTTGGCCCTTATGCAACCTTTTATTTTGAATGTTATGAAACAATGTTGGCTCAAGTTCAGGAAATGCTGCACATAGAAAAAGGTGGAGATGAGCAACTTAATGATGAATTAACAGCTTATAATCCTTTAATACCAAATGGAAAAGAATTGGTTTCAACACTAATGTTTGAAATTGATAACCCAGTAATTAGAACTACGTTTCTTGGAAAATTAGGTGGTGTTGAAGAAAATGTATTTATTAAGATTGATAATGATGTAATTTACGGAAAACCCGAAATAGATGTAGATAGAACTTCTGCAGAAGGAAAAGCATCATCAGTGCAATTTATACATTTTGAATTTGATCAAAACCAAATTTCAAAATTTAAAGGTAATAATGTGAGCATTGAATTAGGAATAGATCATAAAGAGTATTCACACTCAACAAAGCTTTCAGAAAGCACCATAAAAGCTCTGTCCAGTGATTTTAATTAGTTGGTCCCCAAACATTTTCAACATTAACCCAACCAATAAATTCACCGGTTTGAATTTTACACCATTGAGTTTCACAATTTTTTATTAAAAGTAATCTACCTTTTTTTACTTGGGCTATAGGTTTAGAAAATTTAGATGGTTTTTTAAAAATTATCTTATCTTCAAGTGTTACAAATGAATTAGCTTTTCTTAGTTGAGAAACATGTATCCAACCATTATTATTTTTATGATCAATAATTCGTCTAAAATTATCTTTTTTATCAATAACTTTTAAGGGAAGTTGAATTTTTTTATAAATATATTTGACTTGATAATCAAATCCTGGCCCATATCTCACATTCACTTTTTTATTCTTTAGCATAAGAAAAAATTCATCTTTTGCATTAATTTGTTGAGTTATGAATATCAACGAAGCTAAAACAAGAATTAAAATTTTTTGCACAGACAATTCTTTCTCTTCTTAAAAGAAACTTTTCTGGATGTAAGATTTAATAAATCAACTATTAAAATATTATTTTTAATAATTCCATTCAGTTCCAAGATTAATTTCAAAACTTCGTTTGCTTGCAATGCTCCTATTACATTCGCAGTTGGCCCTAAAATACCTTCAGCCTCACAATTTAATATTTCATCTGAAGGCATTCCTTGGTAAAAACAGTTAAGACAAGGAATTTTTTTTTGTGAAAAATCAAAACTAAAAATATGTCCATCAAATTTACTTATTGCTCCAATAACTAATTTCTTTTTATATTTTAATGAATACTTATTTAGTAAAAATTTAGTTGGGAAGTTGTCTGATCCATCAACAATTATATCGAATTTTGGTAGAATTTTGCTTAAATTTTTATCAACAGCTCTTTCTCTAAAAATTTTTAATCTTATTTTGTTATTAATTAATTTAATTTTTTTTTTTATTACATCTGATTTGTACTTACCCACGTCATTATAATCATAGAGAGTTTGCCTATGTAAATTGCTATAGTCAACTTTGTCATCTTCAATGACGCCTAAAAAACCGACCCCTGCTCTAACTAATAAATCAATTACTGGACTACCCAAACCACCTGCTCCAACCACTAATATTTTTGAATTAAATATTTTTTTTTGTCCAATAATTCCGACATCTTTCAGAACTATTTGCCTTGAATACTTGTTTAGTAGTCTTTTACTTAATAAGTCCTTCATTTGCCTGTAGATCCAAAGCCACCAGATCCTCTTATTGTATCGGGCAGCTCATCTACTTCCTCAAAAGAAACTTTCAGAACTGGCATTAAAACCATTTGTGCTATTCTATCTCCATTATTAACTATAAAATCATTCACACTATGATTAAATAAAATAACTTTTAACTCTCCCCTATAGTCACTATCAATCGTACCGGGTGTATTGAGTACGCTTATCTGAGATTTTGCTGCTAAACCTGACCGAGGTCTAATTTGTATCTCTGTATCTTGAGGAATAGCTATAGATATTCCTGTTGGTATTAATTCAGAACTGTTTGGCTTTATTTTTAAAGATTCTTTTACAAATGCCATCAGATCCATACCTGATGATCCTTCAGTCTTATATTGTGGAATTTTGACCTTAGGGTCAAGTTTCTTTATCTTAATTTTGACCATTAATTAAGATTTTTAATGACTCTCTCAACTATATTTTCTGCAATTAATGATTTATTCATCTTATGTAGTATTTCGTTTTTATTATTTTTATAAAAAATTTTAACTTCATTGTATTCTGAATCAAATCCTATTTCATTATCTGATACATTATTAGCGATTATCCAATCACAATTTTTACTACTTAGCTTATCATTCGCATTAAAATCTAAATTTTCTGTTTCAGCAGCAAAACCTACAGTGAGTTTTGGTCGTAGTGAATTATGTTTTGAAACATAAGATAATATATCTGTGTTTTTGATCATGCTAAAATCTAGTTCAGTATTTTTTTTAATCTTTTCTTTATTATATTTTTTAAATTTATAATCACACACAGCGGCTGAAAAAACAGCAACATCAACCGGGAGGTTTTCGATTGTTTTTTTTAACATTTCGTCTGCAGTTTCAACCTCAATAAATTTTATATCCTCCAAGGGCTTTAAGTTTGTTTTTCCTGATATTAGTGTTGTTTCAAATCCGTTATCTCTAAATGATTTAGCAATTTCATAACCTTGCTTTCCACTTGATTTATTTGTTAAATATCTAACTGGATCCAAATACTCTCTGGTAGGACCTGCTGTGACTAAAGCCTTATATTTTTTATTTTTTTGTAGATTAGAAAAGTAATTTTCAATATGGAAAAGGATATCTGATGGCTCGGTCATTTTTCCCTTGCCATACTCTCCACATGCCATATCCCCAATCTCTGGACCTATTATACTATAACCATATTCCCTTAGTTTAATTATATTTTTTTTATTTGACGGGTGATCCCACATTCTCACATTCATCGCTGGTACTATAAAAATTTTTTTATTTGATGCTAATAATACAGTGGATGCAAGATCATCTGTTAACCCATTACATAATTTTGATATTGTATTTGCTGTTGCTGGTACTACAATAATCAAATCCGCCCATCTTGATAATGAAATATGATCCATTTCACTTTCACTCTCTGAGCTAAATAAATCTTCATATACCTTCCCTTGAGAAAGGGATGTTATCGACAAAGGTGTTACGAATTCTTTGGCGCTTTTTGTAATGATTGTTTTTATTTCTACTTGTTTTTTTTTTAAACCTCTAATTAATTCAAGACTTTTATAAGCAGAAATACCTCCACAAATTACAACAAGTATTTTTTTGTTTAACAAACTATTCATGCTAGAGATTAAAATACCAATAAAGTAACAATTACAAGCAATAATAAACCAATAATTGACTGATTTCTGAAGCTAGACATCTCTGATTTTTTTACATTTAACTCATTAAATGATCTAGAGTTCTGTGGAATTTGTCCACTTGCTAGGAATGTTAAAGCTTGATTAGCTTTATCCATAATTTGTGGTAATTCAGGTAATCTCTTAATTACTTCTGCAGAATTTTTAAGTGTTTCATTAAATGAATTTATAGGATCCTTTGTTTCTCTGAGCCATTTTTCAAGAACAGGCTTGGATGTTTCCCATATATTTGTATCAGGATTAAGTCTTCTTGCCACTCCTTCAACAACTACCATTGTTTTTTGTAACATAAGAAGCTGAGGTTGAGTTTGCATATTAAACTTTTCTGTCACATTAAATAGTTGTTTAAGTAATTTTCCGCCAGAAATATCTTTTACAGATTGACCAAATATAGGTTCTCCTATTGATCTTAATGCTTGAGCAAGATCATCTACTGGTACATTCTTTGGCACAAGTCCAGCAACCAAATGAACCTCTGCAACTTTTTTATAATCTCTTTGAATAAAACCGTATAAAATTTCTGCTAAAAATCTTTGGCTAACTTTATCTAACCTACCCATTATTCCAAAATCAATAGGAACTATTTGACCACTTCTATTTATAAAAACATTTCCCTGATGCATATCTGCATGAAAAAAACCATCTCTTACAGCATGCCTTAAAAAATGCTGAATTATGTCTGATGCTATTTTTTTTGCATCAATATTTCTATTTACAAGTTCATCAGTTTCTCTAATTGAAACTCCATCTACCCAATCAAGTGTCATTACATTTTCACTAGTAAAATTCCAATATATTTTAGGGACTAGAAAACCCTCATCGTTCTTTGTATTTTCTCCATATTCATTTGCTGCTGCTGCCTCAAACCTTAAATCCATTTCAAGATTTGTTATCTCCTTTAATAAAAAAACAACTTCAACCAACTTAAGTCTTTTCGTTTTTTTAACGAACGATTCTACAAAAAAAGCAAACAACATTAGTGCATCGATCTCTTCATTAAATATTTTTTTTATATCTGGTCTTAAAATTTTAATTGCAACATCTTTTATAGTCCCACCATCATTAATCTGTGCCTTATGAACTTGTGCAATCGAAGCAGCTGCAACTGGCTCACTAAGATTTATTATTGAGTTAAAGCTTTGTTCGCCTAAATCTTTTTTAATAATTTCTTTAGCTTTCTCTTGTGAAAATGGAGGCAACCTATCTTGAAGATTTTCTAGTTCTTTTGATAATTCATCACCAATAATATCAGGCCTAGTTGCTAAAAACTGTCCTAATTTTATAAATGTGGTTCCCATAGATTGAAGTGAAGAGGATAATCTTTCACCTTGGTTTAATGAACTACCAACATTTTTATTGTTCGAAAAAGAAAATGATAAAATACTAAATAAAACTTTTACCAATAAAGGTGGCTTATTAAATCTAGTTGCAATTTTTAACGCATCTGATTTTGCTAGTTTCCGACCTAGTTTAAAAAGTATAAACAATTTTTTAATCATATTTTCCAAGCAGAATGTATTGCAACAATTCCTCCAGATAAATTTCTATAACTACAATTTTGAAAATTATTATTCTTCATTAATTCTATTAATTCTTCTTGATTTACAAAATTTTCAATGCTTTTTACTAAATACTCGTAAGGCTTCTTATCTCCAACAATAAATTTTCCTAAATATGGAATTAACTTTGAGTAATTTTTGTAAGCAAAGTCTAAGTTTGAATTTTGTATTTTTGAAAACTCTAAACACAAAAAACGCCCTCCCGGTTTTAAAACTCTATACGCTTCTGAAAGTGTTTTGTCTAAGCTTTTAGTGTTTCTCAATCCAAAACTAATTGTATAATAATCACAAGTTTCATTTTCTAAAGGTAAATTTTCCGCTGAACCAATGATCCATTGAATATTTTTATATTTTCTTAGCTTCTTTTTACCTATATTTATCATACCTTCATTGGGATCTATACAAATTGCATTATTTAAATTTTTTGTTTTATCTTGAAATAATTTTGCAAGATCTCCAGTTCCACAAGCTACATCTAACAAGATTTTGTTTGTTCCAGGGTTCATCCAAAACATTAGATCATTTTTCCATATCCTATGAATACCAAGGGACATTAAATCGTTCATTAGGTCGTATTTATCAAAAACTTTATCAAATACACCTTGGACGAGTCCTTTTTTATTTTGAAGATATTGTTGCATAAATAAATAATTTTAGGATTAATATAGTATCTAATGCCAGAATTGCCAGAAGTAGAAATTGTAAGAAAATCGTTAAACAAAAAAATTTCAGGAAAAACTATTAATGAAGTAAGGGTAAAAAACCGAAATTTACGCATAAAAATTTCCAAAGATTTTGAGGAGAAATTAAAAAGAAAGAAAATAAAAAAAATTGGTAGATTTTCGAAATATATAATAATTTATTTTACTGATTGTTCTTACTGTGTAATTCACTTAGGTATGTCAGGCACGATACATTTGTTAAATACATACTCTAAAAAAAAATATACTAACACAAGTTTTTATCATAGTCCGCATTTACCAAAAAAACACAATCATGTTGAAATTCGATTTAATAATTTGAAGCTAGTTTATAACGATCCTAGAAGATTTGGATATATTTTATTAATCAATTCTAAAACAGAGTTATTAAAAAAATTTGAAAAATTTGGACCCGAACCTTTTTCAAAAAATTTCGATATTAATTATGTAAAGACATATTTTAAAAATAAAAAAAAAAATATTAAAAATTTTTTATTAGACCAAAATTTTGTTTCTGGAATTGGAAATATTTATGCTAGTGAAATATTATTTGAGTGTAAGATAAATCCATTAATTTCAGTCGAACTTTTACAAGAAGAGCAAATAAACAAAATTATTAAATATTCTAAAAAAGTATTAAAAAAATCAATAATCAAAGGAGGATCTTCTATTAGAGATTTTAAAAATATCTCAGGCGACAAGGGTTCATTTCAAAATGAATTTAAAGTGTATAATAGGGAAAACTTAAAATGTCCAAGAATAACTTGTAGAGGTAAAATTTTTAAAATAGTTATTACAAATAGATCGAGTTTTTTTTGTAATAAATGCCAAAAATAAAAAAAATATTATATTGACCAGTTTTACATCTCATTATATACAATCGCGCTTATGGCTAATACCAAATCAGCAATTAAGAGAGTTCGTAGAATATCGAGACAGACAGCAGTTAATAGATCGAGAAAAAGTAAATTCAGATCTGCAGTAAAAAAAATGAACGTCTTAATTGAAAAAAAAGACAAAAAAGAAGCCCTTGCCTTTTTACCAAAGCTAAATTCTGAGTTAATGAAGATTTCTAAGACTGGCGTTATAAAAAAGCAAAATGCGTCAAGAAATATTTCAAGAATAACAAAAAAAATTAATTCTTTATAACAACTTTAAGTAGTTAAACAAAAATATATATATAATTTATATTATTATATAAATTCTATTTACAACCAGTGGTTTGAATATAAAAGAACTACATCTAAATTTTAATTTAGTTCCATCACAACATATTGAAAAATAATTTGCTTTAGAAAGTAAATTTTATTTTACTAACTTTCAGTTGTTATTTTATGATTCAATCTGGAATTTATACAATTCTAAATTTTATTTTTTTTTGAATTTATAAATTAATTTATTGCATAAAAATTTTAGATAAGTTTTAAGGGATTCCCACCATGCAAAAAAACAATTTACAAAATAATACACCAATAGAAGAGAAAAAACTTGATTGGAGTATTGTTCAAAATGTAATGAAAGATAAGTTTGGCAGTGATATTTTTGATAGTTGGCTAAAAAAAATAGAACTTATAGATGAATATAAAAATTATGTATTAATTTCTGTATCTACCAGATTCATTAGAGATTGGATAACTTCAAGATATTTAGATCAAATATTACAAATAGTTAAGAGTTTTAAAAAAGACATCATAAGAATAGAGTTTCTGGTTGACGATAAAAAAAATTTAGCAAACAAAATTAATTCTCAAGATAAACAAAATTTTAAAAATAATGAAATTAATAATAATATTTCTTTTATAAAAAACTCTTATCTTCAATATAACAGAATAGATCCAAATAAAAATTTTAATAATTTTATCACGGGACAAAGTAATAAATTAGCTTTTGAGGCTTCAAAAAAGGTATCTCAAGAAATCGCTCACTATAATCCACTATATTTATATGGAGGTGTTGGAATGGGAAAAACACACTTACTTAATGCTATAGGTCTTGAACTTAAAGATAAAAATAAGGTTATGTTTATTTCTGCCGAAAGATTTATGTACCAATTTGTAAAATCTATAAAATCCAATGATATGGTAAAATTTAAAGAATATTTTAGAAATACAGATATTCTTTTAATTGATGATATTCAATTCATGAATGGAAAAGAGGCCATGCAAGAAGAATTTTTTCACACTTTCAATGCATTGTTTGATAAAGGTTCTCAGATTATTGTGTCTGCAGATAGGCCTCCAAACAAACTTTCAAGAATTCAGGACAGAATTAAATCAAGATTTTCTGGTGGATTAGTTGTAGATATTCAGAACCCTGATTACGAATTAAGATCTAAAATTATTAAATCAAAAACAGAGGAGCTCAAGTTATTTTACTCTAATCAAGTTCATATTAGTGAAGAAATTCAAAAATTTATAAGTACTGAGGTCAGAACTAGTATTAGAGAATTAGTTGGAGCTTTAAATAGGATAGTATCCTTTTCAAGAATTTATAACAAAACACCAAATTTATCTGAGGTAAGAGTTATTTTGAAAGATCTACTTAACTTGTCGGAAAACAAAGTGACAATAGACACTATACAAACAGTTGTATGCAAGTTTTTTAAAATTAGTAAGAATGAAATGCTTTCGCCAAGAAGATCAAGATATCTTGTAAGACCTAGACAAACAGCTATATATCTTGCAAAAATGTTAACTTCAAAATCTTTACCTGAGATCGGAAGGGCTTTTTCAAATAGAGATCACACTACAGTTATTCACTCTGTAAAGACCATTGAAAAACTTAGAAAAGACGACAATGAATTAAATATAAATATAGACAGTTTGAAAAATAGAATTTTGTATAACCAAGATAATGAAATTTAGTGTCAACCAACAAGATCTTCAAAAATCCTTAGGTTATTGCCAAGGCGTAATTGAAAAAAGAAGTACTCTTCCAATCTTATCAAATGTGCTACTCGAAATAAACAGTGGGCATTTAATAATCACCGCAACGGATTTAGATTTAATTTTTGTACATAAAATTTCTAATGTTGAGATTTTAGAAGAAGGCAAAACAACTACGTCATCTTCAATTATGCATGATATTGTAAGAAAAATATCTTCTGGAAGCAAAATCAGTTTTTCGAACCCAAGCGAAAGTAAACTCCAACTTGAGTCTGAAAAGTCAATATTTAATTTAAATTGTATAAGTGCCTCTGAATTTCCCTTAACAGATGAAAATTTTAATCAAAATGAATTTTCAATGAATTCAAAAGATTTATTGAAGTTGTTAAATAAATGTAAATTTTCAATATCTAACGACGAAACTAGGCATTATTTGAGCGGGATTTTTTTTCACCAGACACAAGTTGAAGACAAAGTTTACCTAACAGCTGCTGCAACAGACAGTCATCGTATGTCAGTATCAAAAATTAGATTAAATAATAAAATTGAATTTGAGCCTGTAATTCTTCCAAAAAAAACTATTTTTCAACTCTGTTCTTTATTAGAAGATTTTGAGGGTGATGTAAAAATTTCAAATATAAAATCTAAAATAAAATTTGAATTAAACAATAGCATATTAATTTCGAAACTTATTGATGGAAAGTTTCCAAACTACATTCAGGTTATACCAAAAGAGAACCAGAAAAAATTAGAGATAGAACTCAAATCTTTCCTTAATTCAGTTGATAGAGTAGCATCAGTTTCTTTAGACAAAAAAGACGGAGTGAAATTTAATTTAAAGAAAAATATGCTCGATATGTCTGTAAACAATACCAATAGTGGAGATGGAAAGGAAAGTTTATCTGTTAAATTTGATTACGAATTAGATATTAGTTTTAATTCAAGATATTTAATTGATGTAGCTTCTCAGTTAGATGGGGATCAAATTGAGATTTATTTAAAAGATACTGGTTCTCCAGCTTTAATTAGAGACCCAGCTGATTTTGACAGTATTTATGTAGTGATGCCAATGAAAGGCTAATTAATATTATGTAATTCGGAGTATATTTTTTTTTCAATTAAGTTAATGAATTCTTTAGAATGTAGTCCTGGTTCAATAGCTTTTAGTATTGAAATTGTTATAGTTTTATTTTTAATTAAACTTCCCTTTTTTGGCCACACAGTACCAGAGTTTATTGCTATGGGCTGACACTTTATATTTAATTCACTATAAATTCTTCCAACACCTTTTTTAAATGGAACTCTTTCATCTGGTAATACCCTAGTTCCTTGAGGAAATATAATAATTGGTCTATCTGATGTAATTACAGCATTTTTAATTTTATCTATAAGACCAATATTATCTTTAGATATTTTATTTCTGTTTACAGAAATTGATCCAATTTTACTTAAATACCAACCAAATACTGGTATTTTTAATAATTCATATTTAAGTATGAATCTTGGTGAGTTGAAAATAGTTTGTAAAAAAAAAGTTTCAAACATCGATTGATGAGAAGAAGCAATGAAAAATTTTGTATTATCAATAATGTTTTCTTTTCCTTTGATATTAATTTTAGTATTCAAGAAAAATTTCAGACAAAAACTTGACCAATAACCAAATAATTTACCACCAAATAATACAATTTTTTGAGGAAACATTAGAGAGGGAAAAAAGAGAATTGATATAAGTACTATCCCAGTAAAGAAAAAAAATGAAAATAATATATTTCTTATCATTTTGTTCAAAAATTAGATTATATCTTCTAATTTTTGTCTTTTTTTTAAAATAGTTATTTTGGATTTATTTATTAATATTTCACTTGGTTTTGGCCTTATATTATAATTCGAGCTTAAAGAAGAACCATATGCGCCTACATCACTTATAAAAATTAAATCTCTTTCTTTTAATTTACTAAAATTGCTTACAGATAAGAATTTATCTGTAGTTTCGCAAATTGGTCCAACGAACTCATAACTCTTTTTTGATTTTTTTTTATTTTTAAAGGCAGGTAATATTTGATGTTTAGCTCCATATAAAGCAGGTCTCATCATATCATTCATCCCAGCATCTAAAATTACAAAAATTTTTTTACTAGTTTCCTTTAAATATATTACCCTAGATATTAAAATTGCAGTATTCCCAACTATTGATCTGCCAGGTTCAAAAATAAGTTTTGAATTATTCTTTCTTAAAAATTTTTCAATTGCTAATTTATATTTTTTATAATTCAGTTTTTTTTGATTTTTTTCATATGATATTCCCATGCCACCGCCTAAATCAATATATTCAAAATTAAATTTTGCTTTATTAATTATTTTATCAACAGCTTTAAGCATTTTCTCATATGGTTTGTGATCAGTAATTTGACTACCAATATGTACACTTAGGCATTTTAATTTGACGTTTTTTGACATTCTTAAGACAGAAACTAATTTTAAAAATGTTTTCTCATCCACTCCAAATTTATTTTCTTTTTTTCCAGTTGAAATTTGTTTCAAGGTATTTGCATCAGTATTTGGATTTAATCTAATTCCAATATTTACAACCACATTTTTTTTCTTGGCTATTTTTTCAATAATTTTTATCTCACTTTCAGACTCAGAATTTATCAGTAATATCTTTTTTTCTATCGCAAATTTGAGTTCACTCTCAGTTTTTCCAACCCCAGAAAATACTATCTTTTTTTTGTTAATCCCTGCCTTAAGCGCTAGCATAAGTTCTCCTTTTGATACCACATCTGCACCAAGTCCAAAATTCTTTATCTCCCTTATTAAATTAAGATTTGTATTTGATTTAATTGCAAAACAAACTAATGGAGAAAACTTTTTAAAATATTTAAAGAAATTTATAATGTTACTTTTTAACTTATTATATGAATAACAATATAAAGGTGTGGAATATTTTATTGCAAGTTTATCAAGACTAATATTTTCAATAAAATAATTATTATTTTTATACCTCATTAGAAGTTATAAGTGACAGTTCTAGTATCATTCGCTTGATATTCAGGATCTCCCTTTCTACCACATGCCGTCAGAATCACTAAGCACATTAAAATTATAATTATTTTATTTTTCATTATTTTTTTTATATCTTCTTATCATCTTCTTTATATTACCAAAAGATGTTCCACCATGAGAAGTTTTCGAATTTATTGAGTAATTCAGATCAAATATTTTAAGAACATCACTTTTAAGTTTTGGCTCAACTTTGTTTATTTCATTTATTGTAAGATCACTTAGAGATTTGCCATTTTTTTCTGCAAAGTTAATAATTTTTGATGTTTGTAAATACGATTTTCTAAAAGGATAGTTTAATTCTCTGACCATGTAATCTGCTAGGTCTGTAGCTGTTAGGTAACCTTTATTTGCGAGACTAAGCATTTCTTTCTTATTAACTGAAAAATTTTTAAATATATCTTTTAAAAGGGTTAAGGAAATTTTGAGCTGATCATATGATTTAAAAACTAATTCTTTATCATCTTGTAAGTCTTTAAAGTAAGACAAAGGAAGCCCTTTTAAAATTGTGAGCATTGAAAAAAGATTCCCAAAAGATGACCCTGTCTTACCTCTTAAATATTCGAGTGGGTCTGGGTTTTTTTTTTGAGGCATAATTGATGAACCAGTTACAATTTTGTCATTTAAATGTATTAGATTATAGGCATCTGAGTTCCAAATTATGAATTCTTCAGCAATTCTTGACATGTGTATTGAACAGGCTGAACATGCATAGAGAAAATCTAAAACAAAATCTCTATCAGAAACAGTATCTATAGAATTATCAGTTGGTTTTGAAAAATTGAGCTTTTTTGTTGTGAAGTTTCTATCAATGTTAAATGAAGTTCCTGATAAAGCAGCTACACCAAGTGGATTTTCATTTAGAGCGTTTAAATTATACTTAAATCTTTTTTTATCTCTTTTGAACATTTCGACGTAAGCCATCATATAATGTGCAAATGAAATTGGTTGAGCATTTTTTAAGTGAGTAAAACCAGGCATGACTGTTTTTATATTTTTATCTGCAACTCTCAGAATCGTACTTATAAGGCCATCAAGTGTTTTAGTTATTTCATATGTAGATTTTTTTAACCATATTTTAAAATCAGTGATTACCTGATCATTTCTAGATCTTGCGGTATGTATAAATCCAGCATCCTCACCAATCAAATCAAACAATCTTTTTTCAATATTCATATGAATATCTTCAAGATTTTTATCAAAGGGAAATTTTTTTTTTATAATTTCATTTTTTATTCTATTCAAACCCCACACAATCTTATTTTTAATTTTAAAGTTTATTATTTTTTGCTTAAATAGCATTTCTGTATGAACAATCGATGCAGATATGTCTTCGTTAAATAATCTTTTATCTATATCTAGTGATCCACCAACTTTTCTGAATAGGTTATTAGAGTTAATTTTTATTCTAGAACTCCAAATTGGCTGATTGTTTTTATTTTTAGTCATGATAATTAATCATTTTTATTAAATGAAATTTAAAAATTTTTATTATTTTACTATTTTTTTATACTTAATATCATCTGGGACTTCATATTCAATAGAGCAACCTAATATTAAAAACTTGATAATTCATGAAGAAAAAAAAATAATTAAAGAAGTATACTTTTTTGACTCACTTAATAACAAAAAAACCCTAGAAGAGTTTAAGAATAATATAAGTTTAATTAATTTTTGGGCAACTTGGTGTGCGCCTTGCAAGGAGGAAATGCCATCCTTGAATAATATAAAAAATATTCCCGAATTAAAAAAAATAAATATAATTCCAATAAATATTGGTGAAGAGGAATATGAAAAATCTAAGATGTTTTTTGATGAACTCGGCATAGACAATTTAGAAATATTTAGTGGCCCAAGCGGAGATCTTGCAAAAAAGTTTAAACTAAGAGGTGTACCAACAACAATTATAATAGATAAAGAAGGACATGAGATATCTAGAATAATTGGATCAATTGATTTTTTAGATAAACAATTTTTAGAATGGTTAAAGAGTATAGTTAATTCTTAAAAAAATATGCTAAACCTACTAAGACAATGATAGCAATGAACTGAAGTAAAACTCTTAATTGCATAAGTTTATTTGAATATTTTTTATCTTCATTTCCTTTAAATAAAGTTTTGATCCCTAGAATCAAAACAACTGCTACTGAAATGAGTAAAATGACTGCTACTATTTTCACTAAAATTTCTGAAACCATTATTTGATTGTAGTTTCTTTTTAAAATAAAAAAACATATTTTATTCTCTATGACATTTTGCCTAAATACAACAATTGTAAAACCAGAAGAAGGTGAGGAAATAAAAAATGCAGTTATTTTACTTCATGGTTATGGTGGTGATGGTAAAGACATTAGTATGTTAACTCTCAATTGGAAAAGGTTTTTAAAAAATACGGTATTCTTATGCCCAGATGGTCACGAGACCTGCCCTATAAATCCGGTAGGTTTTCAGTGGTTTGATTTATCAAAGGATGATGAAAATTATGTTCTTAATGAAGCCCATAAAGCAGAAAATATGATCAATAAATTCATCGAAGAAATTAAGCATGAATATAATCTAAAAAATTCTCAAATTTGCATTTCTGGTTTTAGTCAAGGCTGCATGATGTCATTAAATATTGGACTAACATGCGAAGAAAGTTTCAATTGTGTAGTTGGTTTTTCAGGAAAAATTATTAGTAAAGACGATATATCATTAAGATTAAAATCAAAACCAAAAATTATGCTTATTCACGGAAGTTTAGATGAAGTAGTATCTCCGAATTACTTATTAGATGCAAAAGACTTTTTAATTAGAAATAAATTAAATATTCAAACTTTAATGATAGAAAATTGTGGCCATCATATCCCAATTGAAGCATCAAGTGCGGCATTAAATTTTATAAAAAAAAATTTAAAATCATAAAAAAATATTCTTTATTAAACATCCTGGATTGAAATATAAATTTTTATAAGATAAACTTTAGTATGGTTTTTAATTCTGATCAAAATCTATCATTAGAAAAATGTCCAGCATTAGTCTTAAATGCTGATTACCGACCTTTAAGTTATTATCCATTATCATTATGGAGTTGGCAAGATTCTATCAAGTCTGTTTTTTTAGATAGAGTTTCAATTGTAAGCTATTATGATCGAACTGTAAGAAGCCCTTCTTACAGTATGAAATTACCTAGCGTAATAGCTTTGAAATCATTTATTAAACCCCAAGCAAATCCAAATTTTACAAGGTTTAACGTTTTTTTAAGAGATAAGTTTAGTTGCCAATATTGTGGAAGTAAAAATGAATTAACCTTTGACCATTTGCTACCAAGGTCTAAAGGTGGAAAAACTGATTGGAATAATGTGGTAACAGCATGCTCGTCATGTAATGTAAAGAAAGGAGGCAGGCTACTTAAAAGTTCTGGAATGTCTCTTTTTCAATGGCCATATGAACCAACTACAGAAGATCTTCATAAAAATGGAAGAAATTTTCCGCCTAATTTTTTGCATAAAAGCTGGATGGATTATCTGTACTGGGATGTAGAATTAGAACCTTAATTATATTTTTTCAGAAATTTTTATTGCAGCTTTAGAACCAGTTTTAATTATCTTGTCTAATAAGGAGTATAAACCTTTTTTAGTAGCACCTTTTTCATAAGCAATATCTTTATGGTGAAGTTCATCCTGTCTAAATTTAATGATTTTATTTTTTAGCTCTTCTTCATCTGATCCAAGTTGATCAATTTGATCTTTATAATGTCTATCAATTACCTCTTCAACAGATGCAGTGCACAACATAGCAGCTTTTCTACCTAAAATTGTTGATCCAAATCCTAAACCCACACCTAACAAATCCCAGAGCGGTAATAGTTTTGTTGGAGAAATATCTCTTTTTTTTATTTCTGCTTCGAAATAATTCTTATGCTCTAGTTCATGAACTTTCATTTCTTCAATTATTTTTTCAAGTTTGCTATCTTTACAGATTGTTTTTAAAGCTAACAGTTGTCCCTCATAAATTTTTACTGCACCTCTTTCACCAGCATGATCTACACGGATGAACTCCTCTACTTTTTTTGAATTAGTTTTTTTCATAAACAAGGGTTCTTACTGAATAAATAAGAATTAATAAAGAGGACAAAAAGTTTAATCCTGCTAGAGATATACCGAATAAAGTAAAAGATATATCTTTACAACTTGGTAATGTCTGATTTAAACTTTTTAATAAATCAGCTTTATCTGTAATATTTAAAGAATTGTTACTGCAACCCTTAAATTCTTCAAAAATATTGTTTTCTATACCAAAATGGTATCCAGAAATTATCATACTAACAGCAAATGTTGTTATTAGTAAAATCAATACCTCATCTTTTTTTGGAAAATTAAATCCAACAAAACTTACAAAAATTGATAAAATAAAAGGAACTCTCTGATAAAGACATAATTTACATGGCTGATAATTTAAATAATATTCTACATACAAAGCGTAGATAATTGCAAAAATAGAATATCCTAAAATTACTAAATATAAACTTTTTCTGCTCAAAAAAATATTCATCAACTTATAAAATTTTCTAAAAAATTGTATATTAATAAAGCAAAAACAATTATTACAATAGACGCAATTATTGAAACTTTTATCAATTTTTTTTCAATAATTCTACGCATGGCAGCACCAAAATTTCCTATTAAAAAAGCAATTAAAAAAAACCTAGATCCTCTGGTTAAAAATGAAATAATAATAAAATAAAAAATATTAAAATGCACAAAGCCACTTGTTATTGTTAATAGTTTAAAAGGGATTGGCGTAAACCCTGCAATAGCAAGTAAGGTCATCCATGCGATGACACCTCCCTCACTAGAAACCTTATCTTTTAAAAAAGATGCATTATCAACACCATATAATTCAAATATTTTTAAACCTATTTCGTTAAAAAAAATGTAGCCAATTAGATAACCTAAGCATGCACCCAGTACCGATGATATTGTTGCGATTAGAGCAATTCTGTACCATTCATGCCTTTTCGCTATTGTCATTGGAATGATTAATACATCTGGAGGTATTGGAAAAATAAAACTTTCTATAAATGATATAATAGCTAGAAAAAATTTTGAACTTTTATGAGCAGCTAATTCAATTGATTTCCTGTACAGCTCTTTAAACATATTTTTCTTTTAATATAATAAATGTTTTAATACTATTATTAAAATCAATGCAGTCTTTAGACTGAGGGCGAATGGCGGAACTGGTAGACGCGTTGGACTCAAAATCCAATAGTAGCAATACTGTGAGAGTTCGATTCTCTCTTTGCCCACCAAAAATTTATGAAAGTAAGTGAAATAAATAATTTATTAGAACTCTTTTTTGAAAGATACAAATTACAAGATAAGAATAGTATTTTTTTAACACCTCTTAACAATAATCAAAGATCTTTTACCTGGGAGGAAACAAAAAATAACATTCTAAAACTCTCAAAAGAGATAAGTAATATTAATCAAAAGGGGGATAGATGCTTACTGATTTCTGAAAATAGACCAGAGTGGATGATTTCTGATCTTTCGATAATGTTGTCTGGTTCAATTACAGTTCCAGCTTATACTACATATGTTGAGAAAGATTACGAATATATTATCAATAATTGCCAGCCAAAAGTTTTAATTATTTCTAATCAAGATCAATATTCTAAAGTTGAAAACATACTTAAAAATAATAATACAATTAAAAAAATTATTTCATTTGAAGAACTTAAAATTGACAAAGATAAATATCTTAATTTGAAAAATTTAAATTTAAAAAATAATGTTTCTGACTCTCCACCATCTAAAATAGATATTACAAGAAAAGATCCTGCTTGCATAATTTATACTTCTGGAACACAAGGAAATCCAAAAGGAGTCATTTTAAGTCACGGTGGTATACTTAACAATTGCGAGGGAGCAATAGAAATATTGGAGCCTATTATTTCTAAAAATTCTAGGTTCTTAACATGGTTACCGTTGTCACATTCTTATGAGCATGCAGTTCAATTTGTTCAAATCTGTGTGGGCGCAAAAGTATTCTACGCTGAAAGTATTGAGAAATTAATTAAAAATATGAATGATTGTAAACCACACATAATGACAGCTGTTCCAAGATTTTATCAGAACCTATATCAAAAAATTAATTCGGCATTTAATAAAGCAACAGGCTTAAAAAAGAAATTAATTTCTAAAATGTTACAAATTGGAAAAAAGAAAATCAATAAACAACAACTTTCATTATTTGATAATGTTCTTGATTTTGTCCTAGAAAATGTTGTTAGAAAAAAAATAAAGTCTCAGTTTGGAGGAAATCTAAAAGCTTTTGTTTCTGGAGGAGGTCCTTTAGATAAAGATGTTGGAACATTTCTTAACGCCATCGGACTACCGACATTACAAGGTTATGGATTAACAGAAACCTCTCCAGTCGTGAGCTGTAATCCATTTAACGATATTAGGGTAGAAACCGTAGGACCACCTTTTAAAGGAAATGAGGTAAAAATTGCTCAAGATGGCGAGATATTAGTTAAAGGAGAGAATGTAATGCTTGGCTATTGGAATAACAAAGAAGAGACAGACAAAGTATTAAAAGACGGTTGGCTACATACAGGAGATATTGGTTTATTTGAAAATGATTATCTCAAGATTACGGACAGAAAGAAAGATATATTAGTTACACCTGGAGGAGATAATATTTCACCTT
>CACJEN010000002.1 GCA_902592445.1 uncultured Pelagibacteraceae bacterium | reverse complement strand
TTAGATGCTCTTACAATAATTAATAGAAAAAAAAAAATTCAAGGTTTAAAAATTGCAATTTGTGGTGACATTCAACACTCAAGAGTAGCTAGATCAAATATTTATCTTTTAAATATGTTGGGTGCCGAAGTTAACATTGTTGCACCCTCAAATCTTATGCCAAAAGAAATTGAAAAATTTGGTGTAAATATGTTTTCAGATATGAAAAAAGGAGTAAAGGATTGTGACATTGTAATGATGTTGAGATTACAAAATGAAAGAATGACAAGTTCCTTTCTTTCCTCCAACAGAGAATATTATGAATACTATGGTTTAACACCTGACAAACTTAGATATGCTAAGGAAGATTGTATCATTATGCATCCAGGACCAATGAATAGAGGAATTGAAATTGACACAAAGTTAGCTGATGACACAAATATGAGTGTTGTAAAAGAGCAAGTTGAATTAGGTGTAGCTATTAGAATGGCATGTTTGAAAATTTTTTGTGAATAATGAAAAAAAAGTACTTTATTAATGGTAATATTATAGATCCACACAATTCAATTAATGAAATTGGAGGATTAATTATTGGTGACAAAGGTCAATTAGAGGCAGTAGGCAAAAAAGTTAATACAAATAATATACCATCCCGTGAAAAAGTAATTGACTTAAAAGGAAAATATATATTTCCAGGTTTAGTTGATATGAGGGTTTTTGTTGGAGAACCTGGTTTTGAATACAAGGAGAATTTTAGAACTTTAAGTAATGCCGCATTATCAGGAGGTGTAACTTCTGTTGTAACAATGCCAAATACTGATCCAATTATTGATAATGTATCTATAGTTGATTTTTTAAAAAGACGTGGAAGAGACAAATCGAAAATTAACATATATCCAACAGCGTCATTAACGAAAGGTACGGAAGGAACCAATATGACAGAATTTGGATTGCTACAAAGTAAAGGAATAATTGGTTTTACGGATGGTACAAAAACAATACAAAATACCAGAGTAATGAGTAGAATAATGAATTCTGCTAGTGATTTAGATACTTTAATTATGCAACATGCTGAGGACTATGAACTAGCAAAAAAAGGAATGATCAACGAAGGTATTATTGCAACTAAATTAGGCCTTCAAGGAATTCCTGAAATGGCAGAATTAATAATAATTGATAGAGATTTAACATTATTAAATTATATAAATTGTAGGTATCATATTTCACAAATCTCATCTGGTAGATCTGTAGAACTTATAAAAAATAAAAAAAATAATTTAAAATTTACATGTGGAGTATCGATTAATAATTTATCATTAAATGAAAATGATATTGGGGACTTTAGAACTTTTTTAAAATTATCTCCTCCATTACGTACTGAAGAGGATAGAATTAGTTTGGTACAAGGATTGAAAGATGAAACTATTGATGTGATTGTTTCAGACCATAAACCTGAAGATGAAGAGCAAAAAAGACTTACATTTGCTCAAGCAGCAACAGGAGCATCAGGCATTGAAACACTTTTATCTTTAAGTTTAGAATTATATCATAATGGATCGTTAAAACTTGAAACAATTATTAAGGCCCTCACATCAAATCCTGCAAAAATTTTAAAAATCAATAAAGGAAATCTAAGCGTAGGAAATGATGCAGATTTTTGTATTGTTGATATAAATAAACCATGGATAGTAAAACAGGAAAACTTAATTTCAAAATCGAAAAATACATCAATTGAAAATAAAAAACTTCAAGGAAAAGTTACAAACACATTCGTAAAAGGTGAAGAATTATTTAAATTAAACTAATGGATTACTATTTAGTTGTATTACTTTCATATTTATTAGGATCAATTCCTTTTGGTTTTTTATTAACTAAAATTTTTTTAAAAAAAGATATTAGGAATATTGGATCAGGTAATATTGGAGCAACAAATGTATTAAGAGGTGGGAATAAGGTAATTGGATATGCAACACTTATATTAGATATCTCAAAAGCTATATTACCAGTTATTTTTGTTAAATTTAATTATCCAAATTTAATATATATAGCTTCCTTATGTGCATTTTTAGGACATCTATTTCCAATTTGGCTGAAATTTAAGGGTGGCAAAGGAGTAGCAACATATGTTGGGATACTTTTTTCAATTAATTTTATATTTGGAATTATTTTTGGTTTAGTTTGGATTATTACATTTTTTATCTCTAAATATTCATCACTTTCATCAATATTAGGAACCTTGTCTGTGCCAATTTATATTTTTTATGTTAATGGAAATAATATTATTTTTTTTATAATTATGTTTGTTCTAATTTTTTATACCCATAGAGAAAATATTAAACGCCTTATAAATAAACAAGAAACTAAGACAAAAATTTATTAATTTGACACAACTATTACTATGAGTAGTTTGTGGAATAATGAATCTTGTGATTGTTGAAAGTCCTGCAAAAGCAAAAACTATTAATAAATATTTAGGTTCAGATTATACTGTCTTAGCTAGTTATGGTCATATAAGAGACCTTCCTTCAAAAAATGGGTCTGTAGATCCAGAAAATGATTTTAAAATGATTTGGGAAATTGATAGCTTCTCAAAAAAATATCTTAAAGAAATTACAGAATCAGCAAAAAATTCCTCAAAAATTATACTTGCAACCGACCCTGATAGAGAAGGTGAAGCGATAGCTTGGCATGTAAGAGAGTTTTTAGAAGAAAAAAAACTTTTGAAAGATAAAAAAGTAGAAAGAGTTGTTTTTAATGAAATTACAAAAAAAGCTGTTACATCTGGTATAGACAATCCAAGACAAATTGAGTCGCAACTTGTAGATGCCTACATGGCAAGAAGAGCTTTAGATTATCTTGTTGGTTTCAATATATCTCCAATATTATGGACCAAATTACCAGGCTCGAAGTCTGCGGGTAGAGTTCAATCAGTGGCATTAAGATTACTGACAGAAAGAGAACATGAAATTGAGATTTTTAAGCCGGATGAATTTTGGACTTTAAATGTTATTTTTGAAGACAAAAACAAATCCAAAATAACATCAAATTTAAATCAGTTGAATGGTAAGAAAGTAGAAAAATTTACATTCAAATCAAAAGACGATGTTAATAAGGCAGTAAATGAAATAAAAAAAAAAGAGTATAAAATCTCAGATATTAGTTCAAAAATTTACACAAGAAACCCATCTGGTCCGTTTACAACATCAACATTACAACAAACTGCATCTAGTAAACTAGGTTTTGGTGCTTCACGTACTATGCAAATTGCACAAAGATTGTATCAAGGAATTGACATTGAAGGAGATGCTATAGGCTTGATTACTTATATGAGGACTGATGGAACTAATATTTCAAAAGATGCTATTGAAACATTTAGAAACTATATAAGTGATAATTTTGGAAAGAATTATCTACCCCAATCATCATTGAATTATTCTGGAAAAAAAGCAAAGAATGCTCAGGAAGCTCATGAAGCAATTAGACCAACAGAAATAACAAGAAATCCAGAGAGTTTGAAACAGTATTTAAGTTCAGATCAATATAAACTTTATAATTTGATTTGGTCTAGAGCGTTGTCATCTCAAATGGAGTCGGCTAAATTTGATAGAAAAACAATTACTATCACTTCAAAAGACTCAGAAAATATTTTTAAAGCAAGTGGATCAGTTTTAAAATTTGATGGATATTTAAAATTAACAAATGTTGAAGATGAAAATGAAAATGAGAGAATTCTACCTAATGTAGAAAAAGATAATGTCAATATAAACGAATTTATTGATGAACAGCATTTTACACAGCCGCCACCAAGATATTCTGAAGCAAGCTTGGTTAAAAAACTTGAGGAATTAGGAATAGGAAGACCTTCTACATATGCAAGCATAATTTCTGTAATAGCTAATAGAGGTTATGCAGAAATTGAAAACAAAAGATTTTTTCCAACTGATAGAGGTAAATTATTATCAGCCTTTTTAGAGAAACTTTTTACAAAATATGTTGATTACGATTTCACAGCAAAATTAGAAGATCAACTCGATGACATAACTTCTGGTAAAGAAAATTGGATCAAAGTTTTAGAACAGTTTTGGAAAGACTTTAATTTAAATGTTTCAAATGTTAAGGAAAAAAGAACAAGAGAAGTTTTAGATCTTTTAAATGAAAGTCTTGGAAGTTTAATTTTTGAAGTCGACAAAGATGGTAAAATTGACAGAAAATGCCAACTTTGTGATCAAGGACAACTAAGTCTTAAAAATAGTTTTAGAGGTGGCGCATTTATTGGATGTTCAAATTATCCTGAATGTAAGTTTACAAGACCACTATCTAAATCAAAAGCAGCACAACAATTAACATTAGCCGAACCAAAGTTTATAGGTCAAAATGATTATGGCAAAGATATTTTTTTAAAAAATGGAAGATTTGGTCCATATTTGCAATTTGAAAAAGAAATCATTGAAGAAGAAAATAAGATTAAAAAAAGAAAAAAAATTAAAAAGAATGATGATAATATAAAAAATGTCTCAATACCGAAAGGAATCGACTACAAAACTATAGACTTAGATAAAGCTAAATTTCTTTGCTCATTACCTGTTTCTCTAGGAAAAAATCCTGAAAACGATAAAGACATCACACTTAATGTTGGAAGATTTGGTCCATATTTAAAATGTGAAAATAAGTCAGCAAGATTAGAAAATGTAGATGAATTATTTTCAATTGGTTTAAATAGAGCAATAACATTAATAGCAGAGGCAAAACCAGGAAGAATATCATCTGCATTAATTAAAGATTTAGGAGAACATCCTGAAGATAAGAAGCCTGTAAGGATAATGAAGGGCCAGTATGGTCCATATATAAAATATAAGTCTTTAAATGCAACGATACCGGAGGAAAAAGATCCAACAGAATTAACTATGGAAGAAGCTTTGATTTTAATTGAGAAAAGAAAAGAATACGATAAAAATAAAAAGAGAAAAAAATAGATGTCTATAGATAATAAAATTAATGAGCTAGGTTTTGAACTTCCAAATGCAGCTGATCCTGTTGGGTCATATGTTGCAGCAAAGGTAGTTGGTAAATTACTTTATATATCGGGTCAAATTTCCATCGATAAAGATGGTAAACTTATTAAAGGTAAAATTGGAAGAGACTTAACTGTAGAAGATGGATACAAAGCTGCTGAAAGATGTGCACTAAGTATTGTCTCTCAAGTTAAAAAAGCTTGTGAAAATGATTTATCTAAAATTAAAGAATGTGTAAAATTAACTGGATTTGTTAATTCAACAGATGATTTTACAGACCAACCAAAAGTTATTAATGGTGCCTCTGACATAATAGCGAAAATTTTTTCAAAAAAAGGAATGCATACAAGAGCAGCCGTAAGTACTAATAGTTTGCCTTTAGGTGTAGCTGTTGAAGTTGATGCAATATTTGAATTAAATTAATTTATCTCCCAACACCAAAATAATCGATTTTTAATTTTTTCATTATCGAAGGTGAGTACATGTTTCGCATATCATATATTTTGAATTTCTTTTTTTTTGTTAATTTCTTAAAATTCAATAATTTAAAATCATTCCACTCAGTGTGTATAATAATTAAATCAGCCTTAAAGCATGCAGAGGAAATCGTACTGCAATAATTAACATTTTTAAGCCCTTTAAAATCAACTTTTTCACCAGAAGGATCATAATATTTGATTTTACTATTTTTTTTATTTAGATATTTGATCATTGGTATGCTTGATGCCTCGCGCATATCATCGGTGTTTGGTTTAAATGTTACTCCCAAAAAAGTGATAATTTTATTACTTAAATTACCCTTAAGAATTTTTTTAACCCTTTTAAGTAGCAGTATTTTTCGTTTATCATTTGAATTAACTACGGTTTTAACAATTGACAAATCAGTTTTAAATTTATTTCCAGTATCAATCAATGCACGAGTATCTTTTGGAAAACATGATCCGCCATAAGCTGGTCCTGCTC
The DNA here is from genome assembly GCA_902592445.1 of uncultured Pelagibacteraceae bacterium. Classification (GTDB taxonomy): domain Bacteria; phylum Pseudomonadota; class Alphaproteobacteria; order Pelagibacterales; family Pelagibacteraceae; genus Pelagibacter. The sequence goes on along the minus strand of CACJEN010000002.1, from coordinate 191,333 downwards.
TTAAAAATCTACTCCCTATTCGTTCATCTGAACCCATGCCTAAAGATATATCTTTAATATCAACATTAGCTTTTTCACATAAATTAGCTAATTCGTTAATAAATGATATTTTTGTTGCTAAGAAAGCGTTTGAAGCGTATTTGATAAGTTCAGCCCCTCTTCTTGATGTATTAAAGTATCTGTTTGTTTTTTTAATGATTGGTAAATAAAGTGATTTTAATATTTTGTTGGCTTTTTTACTATCTGATCCAATAATAATTCTGTCAGGATAAACAAAATCTCTTATTGCCTCACCCTCTCTTAGAAATTCAGGATTTGATACTATATCAACTAATTTTTTTTTCTTTAAGTTAATTAAGACCTTCTCAATCTCATCACCAGTCGATACAGGAACAGTAGATTTAGTTACAATTATTTTATATTTTTTTATAATTTTCTTTAAATCGTTTACTACACTAAATACATGTTTTAAATCAGCTGAGTTTGTATTTTTTTTACTAGGTGTACCGACACAGATAAAAATTATATCTGAATTTGTTACTGCTTTATTTAAATCTGATGTAAAAATTAATCTTTTTTGTTTAAAATTTTTTTTTAAAATCTCCTCGAGACCTGGTTCAAATATTGGTGCAATGCCTTTATTTAATAAATCAATTTTTTTTTGATTTTTATCTACACAGTAAACCGTATTTCCAACATCAGAGAAGCATACTCCACTTACAAGACCAACATAGCCAGTACCTATCATGCAAAGTTTCATAATTTACCAATTTCAATGTTAGATTTTATAAATCCGCCCATTGTACCGCAGTCTAAATATTTTCCTGAAAAATTGTGTGCAATAAATTTTTCATTTTCATTAATTAAAGATTGTATTGCGTCTGTTATGTGAATTTCACCGCCTTTACCAGGTTTTTGATGTAATAATTTTTTAAAAATAGTTTTTGGTAATATATATCTTCCAATGACTGCTTTGTTTGATGGTGCATTCTTGATAGATGGTTTTTCTACTACCTCTTTTATAAGAAAGTTATTTTTAGATATTTTTTTACTTAAATTATAAATACCCCACCTAGATACAGTTTTTTTTTTAACATTCATGCTCGCCATTACAGATGATTTATATTTCTTGTGAACAGAAATCATTGATTTTGAGCAATTATATTTCATTATCAAGTCATCAGGTAACAACATTAAAAAATATTTGTCTTTAATAAATTTTTTTGTTTTGAGAACGGCATCACCTGTTCCCTTTGGTTTATTTTGATAAACAAATTTTATCATTTTTTTATATTTAAGAATTTTTTTATATTCCTCGATAACTTTTGGATCCTTTTTCTTTTTAATAATATTTTTATAAAAAGTATCGCTGTAAAAATATTTTTTAATCATTAATTTTTTTTGTGAAATAATAAAAATGATTTCTTTAATACCTGCTTCAATACATTCATCCAGAATATATTCCACACCTGGTCTACCATTGATTGGTAATAATTCTTTTGCAAATACGCTTGTCAGAGGTAGTAATCTTGTGCCTTGACCAGCCAATGGTATTATTGCTTGTTTAATCATGTAAATGTTTTACTTATAACTCGTTTTATTACAAATGAAAATTTTAAAGACAAAAGATGATCTAAAAGAGGCAATTCTAAATTGCAAACATTTAGGTTTTGTTCCAACTATGGGTAGTTTGCACAAAGGTCATATTTCTTTAATCAAAAATTCTCAAAAAAAAGCTAATGAAACTATTGTAAGTATATTTGTAAATCCAACACAATTTAATGATAAAAACGATTATAAGACATACCCAAAAAATATTAATCGGGATATTCAAATATTAAAAAAGTTAAGAGTAAATTTTGTTTTTATACCCACAGTTAAAGATATCTATAAAAAAAAAATAAATTCAAAATTTAAGCTGAAGAAAAATGAAAAAATATTATGTGCTGAGAAAAGAAAGGGTCATTTTGAAGGAGTTTTAGAGGTAATGGATCGACTTTTAAAATTAATAAAACCTAAATTTTTATATTTGGGAGAAAAGGATTTTCAACAACAATATTTAATTCACAAATATTTACATAAAAAACATAAGTTCAAGCTCATAATTTGCAAGACTGTAAGACATAATAAAATGGCACTATCATCAAGAAATCTAAATCTCAAAAAAAAATCATTGAAGACAGCACAACTAATTGCCGAAGAGCTATCTCGTATTAAAAATAAATATAAAAATTTTAATTTTAGATTAAAAAACAATAAACCTTCTTTAATTAAATATTTAGAAAATAAATATTTAATTAAAATAGAATATTTAGAATTTAGAAACATAAGCAATCTAAATATTTCAAAATTTAAAACAAAATTTAAATTATTTATCTCCTATAATATTGATAATGTAAGGTTAATAGATAATTTTTAAGTTATAAAAAATATGCTCCAACACCTAAGAATGAAACAAAGCCAATTACATCAGTAATAGTTGTTACAAATACACTTGATGCAATAGCAGGATCAATGTTCATTTTCTTTAGAGTGAATGGAACTAAAATCCCAAATAGACCTGCAATAATCATTGTTAACACCATTGAAATTGAAATAATTATAGAAAGCATACTATCTTGAAACCAAATTTGTACAATAAATGCACTTATAACTGCAAATATAACTCCATTTAATATACCAATTGAAAATTCTTTAAAAACGTTTGATGAGAAATTATTTTGTGTTAAGTCGTTTGTTGCAATTGTTCTTACTGTAACGGCTAAAGTCTGCATACCAGCATTACCACCCATAGATGCAACTATTGGCATTAAAAAAGCTAAAACAACCATTTGTTCTATTGTAGCACCAAATAGACTTATACACCAAGTTGCTAAAAAAGCAGTAAATAGATTTAATAACAACCAATTAAATCTTCTTTTGGTTTTTTTTACAATTCCGTCTGTAATTTCTTCATCCCCTACTCCAGCAAGTCTTAAAGCATCTTCTTCAGCTTCCTCTTTTAATACTGTTAGAACATCGTCATTCATAATCATTCCAACTAATTTATTATTTTTATCTACAACTGCGGCAGAGTTAAGGTTGTAATTTTCAAATAAATTTGCGACTTCCTCTTTATCCATTTCAACAGGAATTAATAATTGAGATTCGGACATAATAGTTACCATTTTTGTATCTCTTGGTGTTGTTAAAACTCTTGATGATGGAACTGTACCTATTGGTTTAAAATCTTCATTTACAATAAAAATTTCTAAGAATTCTTCTGGTAAATCTTTATTTTCTCTTAAATAATCGATTGTCTGCCCAACTGACCAATTGCTTGGAATAGCAGTAAACTCACGTTGCATTAATCTTGCTGCTGTGTCTTCTGGATAACTTAAACTTTCAAGTAGAGCAAATCGGTCTTTAGGTGGTAGAGAACTTAAAATTGAATTTTTGTCCTCCTCAGGAACATTTTCTAAAATAGAAATTGCATCATCTGATTCTAAACCTTTAAGTATACCAACTATAGAATCTGAAGATAAATAAGTAATAATTTCAGTTTGGATTGACTCATTTAGCTCAACAAAAACTTCAGGATCTATATTAAAATTATTTAATTTTATTAAGCTTTCTCTATCATTTTGGCTTAAATGTTCAATTATATCTGCAGCATCTGCGGGATGCATCTCATTAAATGAATTGTTTATAAATTGAGTATCATTATTGGCAATTTTTGATGTTACAACTCTTAAATATTCTTTGTTAAATTCAAAATTAACTTTTTTATCTTTAGTTTTTTTGTTTAAAGACATAAATCTACCTATAATTGTGATTTGCACTATTAATACATAATTAAGATAATACAAATTATAAATGAACTTAGAGATCAAAAAGTCAGCAAAACCAGTAAAATATTATGAGGCCATTAATCTTTTAGAAAGTAGATTAAAAGATTTATATGAGAATAATGGTAAAGAATTGATTTGGACTTTAGAGCACGATGAAATCTTCACTGCAGGAACGTCTTATAGTGAAAATGAAATAATTGATAAATCAATAGAGATATTTGAGACAAATAGAGGTGGTAAAATAACCTATCATGGACCAGGACAATTAATTTGTTATTTCGTTTTAGATTTAAGAAAAAAAAAAGATATTAGAAAATTTATTAATCTAATTGAAAAAACTATTATTCAAACCTTGAGGTTATACAATATTGAAACTTTTCCAGATAAAGAAAACATAGGAATCTGGTATAAAGTAAACAATGAAGTAAATAAAGTTGCAGCTATAGGAATTAGAGTTAGCAAATGGATTGCATATCATGGCTTTGCAATAAATATAAATAATGATTTAGAGAAATATAAAAAAATTGTACCATGTGGTATTTCAGATAAAGGAGTTACGAATTTAAAAAATATTATAAATCAGGATTATTCAAAACTTGGTGATAAATTAATAGAAAATTTTGTTTCTAATTTGAAAATCTAAGGCGTTTTGATTTTAACAATCTTTTAAAATAATCTGGTAATAACGCTGAATACGTATGCTTTACATCATTAATTTTAAATTTTATTTGATATGAGTGTAACATTAAATTTTTATTTATTCCCTTATTGGAATTTGATAATTTATATTTTGTATCTCCAAAAATAGGATTACCTATTGCATACAATTGTTTACGTAATTGATGCTTTCTTCCTGTAATAGGTTTTAACTCTAATAAACTAGCCTCAGAATTTTTGTCCAACACTTTATAAATTGTTTTTGCATTTTCTATGATTTTTTTGTCTCCATCATATCTAATTAAATCATCTTCCCATGTGCCAGAGTTATTAGTTATCTCTCCTTGACAGATAGCTAAGTAAGTTTTGTGAACTTTTCGTAACCTAAATAAAGAAGTCAATAATTGAGCGCTTTCTCTATTCTTTGCAATTATAAATACACCGGATGTGTCTTTGTCTAGTCTATGAACAGAGTATGGTTTAGATCCTTCAAAAATTTCGCTTTTAGTAAAAATATCAACTAGATTTTTTTTTGATTTAGTTCCACCTTGTACAGAGATTCCTGAAGCTTTATTTAATACTATAAAGTTATCATTGTTTTCAATAATCAAATCTTCATTCTGTTTAACAATTTCGTTATTAGGATTAAATTTGGTTTTGGATTGTTTAATGTTTTCTTCAAAATTAAAATTAAAAAAAATTATTTTATCATCTGTTCTAACTTTTTGAGAACTTTTGACTTTTTTTTGATTTAACTTAATTTTTCCATTTCTTAAATTTTTTTCTATTAATCCTTGTGGTATTTTTCCTAAATAATTTCTTAAAAATCTATCTATACGCATATTATTATAAGATGTTTTGACTAGTATTATTTTTTTCATAAGGATAAACCAAAGTATCAATTATTGATTTTAAAAATCAAAGATAATACTATTGTATATTTTAATTAAGCAGTGGCTTGATTTTTGTCTTCTGATTTAGATGATGCAGTTGCCACATCTTTTTTCTTTTTATCTACTCTTTTCGCCTCAACGTCTCTGTCTACAAACTCAATAACAGCCATTGGTGCATTATCACCATATCTAAAGCCAGCTTTAATTATTCTTGTATAGCCACCTTTTCTATTTTCATATCGTTTTGAAAGTGTTTTTTTTACTTTATTGGCAGATTTTGCGTCTTGTAATTTTGAAATTAGAGTTTTTGTATTTTGTAAGTTATCTTTTTTTCCTAAAGTAATTATTTTATCAGCCTGAGGTTTTAATACTTTAGCTTTGGGTAGTGTTGTAGTAATTTGTTCATATTTAATTAATGAATTCAACATATTCTTAATTAAAGCTTTTCGATGTTCTGAAGTTCTGTTTAATTTTTTATATCCAAACTTATGTCTCATTAAATAGCTTCCTCAAGTTTCTTAGATAATTCAGCAATGTTATCAGGTGGCCAATTAGGTATTTCCATACCTAAATAAAGTGACATTCCAGTTAGAACTTCTTTTATTTCGTTAAGTGATTTTCTTCCAAAATTAGGTGTCCTCAACATTTCACCCTCAGATTTTTGAACTAAATCACCTATGTAAATAATGTTATCATTTTTAAGACAATTCATTGATCTTACAGACAATTCTAGTTCATCTACTTTTCTCAACAAGTTCTTATTAAATTCTGGTTCAGCTGGTTGCTCTCTAACTAAAACTTCTTGTGGCTCGTCAAAATTTACAAACATTCCAAGTTGATCTTGAAAAATTCTCGCTGAGTACGCAACTGCATCCTCGGCTGAGATAGATCCATTAGTTTCAACTTCCATAGTTAATTTGTCGTAATCTAGGGCCTTACCTTCTCTAGCTGTACTTACAGAGTACGATACTTTTTTTACCGGACTAAATAATGAATCTATTGGTATTAGACCTAAGGGTGGTTCTTCTGGCTTATTCATTTCAGCAGATATGTATCCTTTTCCTGTACCTATTGTCATTTCCATATGAAAGTTTGTTTTTTCATCTAAATTACAAATAACTAAGTCCGGATTTAAAATTTCAATATCAGTTACAGGTGATATGTCTGATGCTTTAATTTCTCCTGGACCTTTTGCATCTAATATAAGTTTTTTGGATGTATCTGAATTACTTTTAAGTGCTAAAGACTTTATATTTAACACAATATCAGTTACATCTTCCCTTACACCTTTTATTGACGTAAATTCGTGAAGAACACCGTCAATTTGAATTGCTGTAACAGCTGTTCCTCTTATAGATGATAATAAAATTCTTCTAAGAGAATTTCCTAAGGTTAAACCATAACCCTTTTCTAAAGGTTCGGCTACTATTTTTGCAAAAGATTTATCATCACTGAGCTGGACATCTAATTTTGTAGGTTTAATTAATGATTTCCAATTTTTTGAATTTACTTCTGTTTGTTCCATTTATACTCTCCTTTTTTTTGGTGGTCGCGTACCATTATGAGGCATTGGTGTTGTATCTTTAATTGAAATAATTTTAAATCCTCTAGCTTGTAATGCTCTAAGAGCTGTTTCTCTTCCAGATCCAGGTCCTTTAACTTCGACAGACAAAACTTTCATTCCTACTTCTAATGCTTTAGCCGCAGCTGCGTCAGCAGCAACTTGAGCAGCATATGGCGTGGATTTTCTTGATCCTTTAAAACCTTTTTGACCCGAAGATGCCCAAGAAATTACATTTCCATTTGTATCTGCAATAGATACAATGGTATTGTTAAATGTAGATTGAACGTAAGCAATTCCGTTTAAAATATTCTTTTTTCCTTTTTTCTTTTTAGAATATGAACTTTTCTTACTCTTTGAAGATGACTCTTTTGTTGAAGATTTATTTTCTGTTACATCTTTAGTCATTATTACTTTTTAAGTGGTGTTAATTTTTTACCAGCAATAGCAATAGCTTTACCTTTTCTAGTTCTAGCATTGCATCTTGTTCTTTGTCCTCTCACAGGTAATTTCTTTCTATGTCTTGATCCCCTGTAGGTAGCTAAATCTATAAGTCTTTTTATGCTGAGTGAATTTTCTCTTCTTAAGTCACCTTCAACAGTAAATTTATGATCAATGTATTCTCTTATCTTCAAAATTTGATCATCTGTTAACTCATTAACTCTTTTTGATTTAGGAATTTCTAAAGATTTACATATTTCGTTAGAATATTTATTACCTATTCCATAAATATAAGTTAATCCAACATGAACTAATTTATTTTGTGGTATGTTTACACCTGCAATACGAGCCATAGTTTTTGTGATAAAATTGTGCCTTTTATATAAGAGAATTAGTCAAAGTCAACGCATTAAACATTAACAAAAGCCTCTATTTTCCTTGTTATTTCATTGATATTTTCAGATCCATCAATCTCATGAAAATTTTTTTTTTTTGAGTAAAAATCTAAAACTGGTTTTGTGGTCTCCATGTATGTGTCGTACCTCTTAAGGATGGTATCTAAATCGTCATCAGTTCTTTTTTCTATAAACTTTCTTTTTTCAAGTCTTTTTACAATAGTCTCTTTATTAACGTTTAAATAAAACACAAAATCAATTTTTTGCTCAGAATCATTTAGTAAACAATCTAAATTTTTAGCTTGATCTAGAGACCTAGGATATCCATCAAATATTAATTTATTTTTCTTTTGAGGATCAAAGATAAATTTTTTGATTATTGTATTTACAATCTCATCGCTTACAAATTTTCCATCGTTCATTTCATTTATTATTTTTTTACCTATATATGTATCTTTTTTGATTTCATCTCTTAAGATATCGCCTGTAGAAATTTGAAAACCTTTCAATTTTTTAACTAAATATTTGGCCTGAGTACCTTTTCCAGCTCCAGGAGGGCCAAATAATATGATGTTCACTTATCTACCAAATTTTGTTTTTTTAATTAGCTGCTCATATTGAGAGCTCATTAAACGTGTCTGTATCTGAGTAACTGTATCTATAGCTACAACAACAACAATTAAAACTGATGCTCCACCTAAATAAAATGGTATTGGATAATTTGCTATTAAAAATTCAGGCATTAAACAAACTAATGTAAGATACAAAGCACCTATGGTCGTCAATCTTGTAAGTATGGTATCTATGTAGATTGCTGTGCTTTCACCTGGACGAATGCCAGGAATAAATCCACCATATTTTCTTAAATTCTCAGCTGTTTCATTTGGATTAAATGTAATTGAAGTATAAAAAAAAGTAAAAAATATTATTCCACTAGCATATAAGATCATATAAAGCGGTTGACCTTGAGAAAAATACGATGAAATGTTTAAAAATGTTTCGTTCTGAGAAATATTAAAATTTGAAAATGTTACAGGTAAAAGTAATAAAGCAGATGCAAATATAGCTGGTATTACTCCGGCTGAATTTATTTTAAGTGGTAAATGCGAAGAGTCTCCACCATACATTTTGTTACCCATTTGTCTTTTTGGGTAATTTATTAAAATTTTACGTAGAGCTCGCTCCATAAAAACAATAAATAGAATAGTTAAAACCAATAAAACAAATATACCTATAATCATAATTGTAGAGATCGCACCAGTACGACCAAGTTCAAACGTAGTTACTAAAGCTCTTGGAATTTCTGCAACAATACCAGAAAAAATTATTAGAGAAATACCATTTCCGATACCTCTTTGTGTGATTTGTTCTCCTAACCACATCAAAAATATTGTACCAGCAACAATTGTTGTTACGGTAGATATTTTAAAAAACATACCAGGATTAATCACCAGATTTGCAGAAGACTCTAATCCAACCGCTAAACCATAACCTTGGATTGTTGCCAATAAAACAGTTCCATATCGTGTAATTTGCGTAATTTTTTGTCTACCTATCTCCCCTTGTGCTTTTAAATTTTTGAAGTAATCAGAAACTCCTGTAAGTAATTGCACAATGATAGATGAAGATATGTAAGGCATTATGCCAAGTGCGAATATTGCCATTCTGCTTACAGCTCCACCAGCAAAAACATTAAACATACCTAATAAACCTTTTTGATTACTTTCCATCATTATTTGAAGTTGCTCTGGATCAATTCCAGGAAGTGGGACAAACGTGCCGAGTCTGTAAATAGCTAGTATAAGTATAGTAAATAATATTCTGTTTCTTAAGTCGTGAGATTGAGTTGAAGAGCTCATTAATCTTTATTTGATTTTACTAAAATACTTCCGCCCGCTTTCTCAATTTTTTGTATTGCTGATTTAGAGGAAAAATCAGCCTCTATATTTAACTTTGAATTTAATTCACCATTTCCTAAAACTTTAAATTGAGTAACAGACTTAGATATAATTTTATTTTTCTTTAAATATTCGATATTAATTTTCTCAGATGAATTAATTTTATTAGAAACTAACAATTTATTTAATAAATCTAAATTAATCTTTGCGATTTTATCTTTTCTAATTGGGTTAAAGCCTCTTTTTGGAAGTCTTCTATATAATGGCATTTGACCCCCTTCAAAGCTTTTAATTGCTACACCTGATCTTGATTTTTGACCCTTTACACCTCTTCCAGAAGTTTTGCCTTTGCCTGAACCTATTCCTCTACCTACTCTAATCTTTTTAATTTTAATTGAAGATGTTGTATTTAAATTGGTCATTATCCTCTTTTTTCAATTATTTCTGATATTTTTTTATTTCTTAAAGTTGAAATATTTTTTGGTGAATTCTGTTTGGACAATGCTTTCATGCATGCTCTTATAACATTATGTGGATTAGCCGTACCAAGTGATTTTGCTACTATATCTTTAATACCTAAAACTTCACATACAGCCCGAACGGGTCCGCCAGCAATAATACCCGTACCTTTCGGCGCTGCTCTTAGTTTTATTTTTCCCGCTCCATCCTTACCAAAAATATCATGATGTATCGTTCTTCCTTCTCGTAATGGAACTTGAACTAAATTTCTTCTTGCAAGTTCATTTGCTTTTTTAATAGCATCTGGAACTTGTTTTGCCTTGGCATGTGCAATACCGATTTTACCATTTTGATTGCCAACTACAACTAATGCTGAAAATCCAAATCTTCTCCCACCTTTAACAACTTTTGTTATTCTGTTTATATGAACAAGTTTTTCTAAAAAGTCTGTATTTTTTTCCATTTTCTAAAATTCCATCCCATTTTTTCTTAACGTTTCAGCAAATATTTTTACTCTACCATGATACTTATAAATACCTCTATCAAAATAAACTTTGGTAATTTTTTTTTCTTGTGCTTTTTTTGCAAGCATTTCGGCAACTAAAGTAGAAAGTTCTAATTTTGATTTTTTTTGCTCTCTTATGTTTTTTTCAACTGATGATGCTGAAACTAAAGTTGTTTTATTAACATCATCAATAATTTGAGCACTTATATTTTTAGCTGAACGAGAAACACACAGCCTAAATCTATCTTTGTTTGAAACTTTTTTTAGTTTCTTTCTTACTCTGAATTTTTTTCTATCTAGCGTGCTAATTTTCATTATTTCTTTTTACCTTCTTTTCTTAAAATATACTGACCTTGTTCTTTTATACCTTTTCCTTTGTAGGGTTCTGGTGGTCTAATACTTTTAATTTGAGATGCAACCATTCCAACCAATTGTTTATCTGGTCCACTTATTTTTAACAATGTTTGTTTTTCAACAGCAATTTTTATTCCTTCTGGAATATCAAAATTAATATCATGACTGAAACCTAACTGCATATTGAGTTGTTTTCCTTTTAAAGCAGCCCTGAACCCAACCCCAACTAATTCAAGAGTTTTATTATATCCCTTGCTTGCTCCAATAATGGCATTATTTAATAAACTCCTGTTCATTCCCCATAGTCTTTTTGAGTTTTGATCAATTTTTTTTGGTTTTATTGAAACTTCTTTACCCTCATTTATTTTTAATTCAAAGACATCTAAATCAATATTAAGTGATTTTTTACCTAATGGACCTTCAATATTAATTATATTTCCGCTCAACAACACTTTAACTTTATCTGGAATGGGAATATTTATTTTACCTATTTTAGACATTAAAATACCTTACAGATTATTTCTCCACCAATTTTTTGCTTTCTCGCATCTATATCAGTCATAACACCTTTTGGTGTTGAAACTATTGCTATACCGAGACCATTATTTATTTTTGGAAGACTTTCAGCGCTTGAAAATATCCTTCTACCAGGCTTTGAAACTCTTTCAATTGTACTTATAACTGGGTTACCAGAATTATATTTTAAGTTAATTTCTAAATTAGGTTTTTTGTCATTCTCAGTAACTTTGTAGTCAATTATATAACCTTCAGATTTCAAAACTTCAGCTATTTTCACTTTAAATTTTGAAGATGGAAGTTCTACATTTTTATGATTTCTCATTAGAGAATTTTTAATTCTCGCCAACATATCTCCTATTGGATCACTTAAACTCATATTATCCTTTCTACCAACTTGACTTTACCATACCAGGAATTTTCCCTTCCAAACCTAATTGTCTAAGAGCTATTCTTGATATTTTTAATTTTCTATAAACACCATGTGGTCTGCCTGTAATTTGACACCTATTCATTACTCTTGTTTTTGCAGAATTTCGCGGCAATTTTGATAATTTTTGTTGTGCTTTAAATCTTTCTTCTAAAGGTAATTTTTTATCCATAATTATTTTTTTAAGCATTTGCCTTTTCTTAAATAATTTGTCTGATAATTTAATTCGTTTATTATTCTTATTTACTGCACTCATTTTAGCCATATTAATTGCTCCTCTTTTCAATAAATGGAAAATTTAGCTGTTTTAACAGCTCAAAACTATGTTCCTTATCTTGGTTTTTAATCGTTATTGTAATATCTAAGCCTCTAATTTTATCAACTTTATCAAAGTTCACCTCAGGAAAAACAATATGTTCTTTTATTCCAAAAGAATAATTACCAAATTTATCAAATCCATTTGGGTTTAATCCTCTAAAGTCTTTAATTCTAGGTAATGCAATATTTACTAGTCTGTCAATAAACTCGTACATCTTATTTTTTCTTAAAGTGACCTTTAGTCCTGCATTTGTATTTTTTCTAGTTTTAAAATTTGCAATTGATTTTTTAAATTTTGTTGTGACTGGTTTTTGTCCTGTTATATTTGCTAAATCCTCTTCACATGATTTCAAAATTTTGGCATCGTTGCCGTCTAGACCTAGACCCATGTTTATGACTACTTTTGAAATTTGAGGTCCCATATACAAATTCTTGTAACCAAATTTTTCTTTTAAGTTTGGTTGTATTTCTCTAACAATTAAGTCTTTTAATCTAGGTTGCATTACTTTTTGGCCTCAACTTTTTTTGATTTTTTACTATCAAGTATGGATAAGTTTGAAAGATGTATAAAATTTTCTTTTGAAACAATTCCACCTTTTTTTTCTTTTGTTGTTTTTACATGTTTCTTAACCATATTAATCCCTTTTACCTTTGCACGATTATTTGAACGGTCTATTTCCATTACTTCACCATCTTTATTTTTATCTTTGCCCACTAATACTTTTACTTTAGTACCTTTTTTGATCATTAAAGGACCTCCGGAGCTAAAGATATTATTTTCATTTGTCCTCTACTTCTTAACTCTCTTGTTACAGGACCAAAAATTCTAGTTCCAATTGGTTCACCTTTATCGTCTGTTAGAACTGCAGCATTATTATCAAATCTTACTTTTGATCCATCATTTCTATGAATGCCCTTTTTTACTCTTACTACTACTGCTTTGTGCACAGCTCCTTTTTTTACTTTACCTTTTGGTATTGCCTCTTTAACAGCTACTACAATGGTGTCACCAATACTTGCATATCTTCTTTTTGAACCGCCTAAAACTTTAATACATTCAATTTTTTTTGCACCAGTATTATCAGCTACAAATAATTCTGTTTGTACCTGTATCATTTAACATCTCCTATTACTTCAAATTTTTTCGACTTTGAATATGGTTTGCACTCTCTTATTAAAACTTTATCACCATTTTTAAATTTGTTTTCTTCATCATGGACACTGTATTTTTTTCTTGCCTTAATCACTTTTTTTAACACAGGATGTTGATATTTTCTTTCAACCATCACAGTAATCGTTTTGTTTGGTTTATCGCTAACAACTATACCATTTAGTACTTTTTTAGGCATTTTTTCCCTCTAGTAATGTTTTTAAACGTGCTATAGTTTTTTTTGTTTCATTAATTTTAGCTGGACTTTTGACTTGTCCATTTACTTTTTGAAATCTAAAATTGAATAAGTCTTTTTTTAATTTCTCCAAGTCTTTAAGAGCTTGATCTTTAGTTAGTTTTTTTATGTCTTTTTGCTTCATTTTATATTCTTTTTATAAATTTACATTTAATAGGAAGTTTTGCAGATGCTTTGTATAATGCTTCTTTAGCTATTTGTTCTGATACACCGTCAACTTCAAACAAAATTCTTCCTGGTTTAACTCTACACGCCCAAAACTCTGGCGAGCCTTTACCTTTTCCCATTCTTACCTCAGTAGGTTTTTTTGAAACCGGTATGTTAGGAAACATTCTAGTCCAAACTCTTCCTTGTCTTTTCATATGTCTTGTTAATGCAACTCTGGCTGCCTCAATTTGCTTTGAAATCACTCTTTCAGGCTGAATAGCTTTTAGCCCAAATGCTCCATAATTCATTACATTACATCTGGACGCATTCCCATGTATTCGTCCTTTATGCGCTTTTCTGAATTTTGTTCTAGTTGGTTGCAACATTACGCTTTATTCCTCTCCTGGCTAAATTCTTTTGTGAATATTTCGCCTTTATAAATCCAGACTTTAATTCCAATTATTCCATATGTAGTCAACGCTTCTGCTTCAGCATAATCAATATCAGCTCTCAAAGTATGTGATGGAATACTACCATCCCTTAACCACTCTGTTCTCGCAATCTCATTGCCACCAAGCCTTCCACTAACAGAAACTTTAATTCCCTTAGCGCCTAATCTTAAAGCTGATTGCATAGCTCTTTTCATTGCTCTACGATATGAAACTCTTTTTACTAATTGTTGAGCAATATTTTCTGCAACTAAATAACCATTCGTTTCAGGTTTTTTTACCTCTTTAATATTTAGGACAACTTCATTTGTTGTAAGATTTGAAAGCTTTCCTTTAATTTTTTCTATATCACTTCCCTTTTTACCTATCACAAATCCAGGTCTTGAAGTATAGATTGTCACAAAGCATTTTTTTGAAGTTCTCTCAATCATTACTTTAGAAACACCAGAGTTAATTACATTTTTTTTTATGTATTCTCTGATTTTAAAGTCTTCAATTAAATAGTTACCAAAATCTTTTTTCTTAGCGTACCAAACAGAGTCCCATCCCCTGTTTATACCTAGCCTTAAACCTATTGGATTAACCTTTTGCCCCATCTCTATCCGTTTGTTTTGTTTGTTCTGTTAAAATAATCGTCACATTTGAATAAGGTTTCATAATTTCAGCTGCTCTTCCTTTTGCTCTTGCTCTAAATCGTTTCATTATTATTTGTTTTCCACAATAGGCTTCCTTTACTATTAAATTATCAATATCGTATTGATAATTGTTTTCAGCATTTGCAACTGCAGATGAAATAGTTTTTTTAACATCTTTAGAAATTCTTTTTTCAGAAAAAGTAAGATCTCTCATGGCCACGTCCACTTTTTTTCCAACTATAGATTTTAAAATTGGTTTAAGTTTTCTTACACTTGATCTGATATTTTTATTAACAGATTTTACTGTTTTGATATCAATCTTTTTATCTTTTTTGCTCATTTTATTTACTTACCAGTACCCTTTGCTCCACCCTCAACCTTTGCTTTTTTATCAGCTGGTGTATGTCCAAAAAATTGTCTAGTTGGTGCAAACTCACCAAATTTGTGACCAACCATATCTTCTGAAACTGTAATTGGGATGAATTTTTTTCCATTGTAAATTAAAAAACTAAAACCGACAAAATCTGGAATAATTGTTGATTTTCTAGACCATGTTTTAATTGGTTTTCTATTTGGATCATTTTTTACTTTTTCAACTTTTTTAATTAAACTTTCTTCTACAAAAGGTCCTTTCCAAACTGATCTTGCCATAGTTTATGCTCTCTTCTTCTTTCTTCTTCTAATTATAAATTTATCTGTTCTCTTATTGTCTCTTGTTTTAAGACCTTTAGCAGATTGTCCTGTAGGTGAAACTGGATGTCTACCACCAGCTGTTTTTCCTTCACCACCACCATGAGGGTGATCAACCGGATTTTTGACAACTCCTCTTGTATGAGGTCTTCTTCCTAACCATCTAGATCTACCTGCTTTTCCTATTTTAATATTTTTCTGATCTGGATTTGATAAAACACCAATTGTTGCTAAAGATCTTGAGTCTATTCTTCTGACTTCACCAGAACTCATTTTTATTATTGTATAATTTCCATCTATTCCTGAAATAGTAACGGATGAACCAGCAGCTCTTGCAATTTTACCACCTGCTCCTGGCTGTAATTCTACATTATGTATATTTATACCTACTGGAATATCCTGAAGAGATAAACAGTTACCAACTTTTATTTCAGAATTAGGACCATTTTGTATTTTATCTCCAATCTTAACATCTTGAGGTGCTAAATAATATGCTCTCTCGCCATCTTCGAATTTTACTAACATGATATGACATGATCTATTTGGATCATATTCAATTCTCTCTATCTCTGCAGGCATACCGAATTTTTTTCTATAAAAATCAATCCTTCTGTATTTATGTTTGTGACCACCTCCATGGTTTCTAGAGGTAATTCTTCCATAGTTATTTCTTCCTTTTGAAGCATTATTTGTAGAAGTAAGTGGTTTATAAGGTTTACCCTTCCACAATCCATCCCTGCTTACTAATACAGTTCCTCTTGTTGATTTGGTGTATGGTTTAAATGTTTTTAAGGCCATATTTTAAATTCCTGTTGTAAGGTCAATATTTTGACCTTTTTTAAGTGTTATGATTGCTTTTTTAAATCCTCTGACTTTTACTTTTTTTCCTCGAGTAACTTTAGTTCTAGTTTTTTTATTTATAATATTAATCTTTGTAACATTTACTTTAAAAATTTTTTCAATATTTGATTTAAGGTTTTTTTTGTTTGCCTTAGATGGAACTTTAAAAATTATTTTATTTTGCTCTGAAAGGTTTGTTGATTTTTCAGTAACAATTGGAGACAAAATTTTATCGTAAAGATGAACTTTATTCATTATTGATACCTTTTTTCTAATTCTTTAACTGAGCTTTCTGTAAAAATTATTTTTTTATATTTTACAAGATCAAATGCACTAAAATGTCCAATATCTGTAATCTTTACATTTGGAATATTTCTTGTTGCTTTTTCAATGTTCTCTTTTGATTTTTTATCTACAATTAAGATCGAATTTTTTGCATCAAACTTCAGTAAAATTTTATTTACATCTTTTGTTTTTTGAATTTTTTCATTAAAATCATTAAATACTAAAAGATTATTACTTTTATTTTTTTCAGTAATAATTGAGGCAATACTTAATTTTTTTTCACTTTTATTTAATTTTCTAATCTTATAGTTGCTTTCTCCTTTTGGACCATGTGCAACACCACCTCCAACAAATATAGGTGCTTTTTTACTAGCATGTCTCGCATTTCCAGTGCCTTTTTGGGAATATATCTTTGCAGTAGATCCAATAATTTCATTCTTTTGTTTTGTTTTAGCTTTTCTCCCTTTGTAATTCGCATTCGTTTTATACAATACATTACTTACAAGTTGCTTATTAATTTTAGCTGAAAATATTTTATCCAAAACTTCTATTGAATCTTTTTTTCCATCTAAGTTTAATTTATCTATTTTCATTTATTTTTTCTTTTTGTCTGCAGATTTTTTCATTTTCTCGATCTGCTCTATTTTTTCTAACATTGTTAGTTTTCTTAAATTTTTGACAGCCTTTTTAATGACTACTTCAGCATTTTTTGCTCCAGGTATAGAACCTTTCAAATACAATAAGTTATTGTCTTTATCTGATTTGATTATTTCAATATTTTGCATTGTTCTGATTTTATCGCCCATGTGACCAGCCATTTTTTTTCCTTTAAAAACTTTGCCTGGATCTTGTCTTTGACCTGTTGATCCGTGTGAACGGTGAGAAATTGATACACCATGTGATGCTCTTAAACCTCCAAAGTTATGCCTTTTCATTGCTCCTGCAAAACCTTTTCCTATCGTTTTTGATTTAACATCAACAAATTTGATGTCGTTAAATATCTCCAGGCCAAATTCATTACCTTCTTTATAATTATCTGTTGAATTTACTTTAAATTCTTTCAGCAATTTTTTTGGTTCAGTGTTCTTTTTTGCAAAATAACCTTTCATAGCTTTTGTCAGTTTGTTATTTTTAATTTTACCAAAGCCGATTTGAACTGCTTTATATCCTCTTTTATCTTGATCAATAACTTGTATCACCCTTCCAGTTTCCATTTTAAGAACTGTCACAGGAACTGATTGACCAGTTTTATAAAATTCTCTTGTCATACCAATTTTTTTTCCAACTAGTGCTATCTCAGACATTAAATTTTTATCTCCACGTCTACACCTGAAGCTAAATCTAACTTCATTAAAGCCTCTACTGTTGCGGGTGTTGGTTCTATAATATCAATTAATCTTTTGTGAGTTCTGGTCTCAAATTGTTCTCTACTTTTTTTATCAATATGTGGGGATCTCAAAACAGTGTAACGTTCAATTTTTGTCGGAAGAGGTATAGGTCCTTTTATATTTGCGCCTGTTCTTTTTACAGTATTTACAATTTCTTCAGTAGATTGATCTAAAACTTTATTATCGTAAGCTCTTAGTTTAATTCTAATATTTTGTTTTTCCATTTTATCCTGTTTTCTTTGTTACCTCATCTTGAACGTTTTGTGGAACCTTATCATAATGATCAAAAAACATTGTATATTGAGCTCTACCTTGAGACATCGATCTTAAATTATTTATATAACCAAACATGTTAGCTAATGGAACCATTGCTGTAATGACAGTTGCATTGCCTCTTTGTTCTTGGGTATTTATTTGACCTCTTCTACTATTTAAATCACCAATTACATCTCCCATGTAATCTTCAGGTGTAACTACTTCAACTCTCATAATAGGTTCAAGTAATTTTAAAGTACCTCTAGTGCATGCTTCTTTAAAACACTGTCTAGATGCTAATTCGAATGCAAGAACACTAGAGTCAACATCATGATGTAGTCCATCTAAAATTGTAACTTTATAATCTATTAGTGGAAATCCAGCTAATATTCCACCATCTGCAACAGTTTCTACACCTTTCTCTACACCAGGAATAAATTCTTTTGGGATTGCTCCACCTTTAATTTTACTTTCTACTTCTCTTCCTTTTCCTGGTTCAAGTGGCTCTACAGATAGTTTAACTCTAGCAAATTGACCTGCTCCACCACTTTGTTTTTTGTGTGTGTAATCAAATTCTGCTGCACTTAATATTGTTTCTCTGTATGCAACTTGTGGAGCTCCAACATTTGCTTCTACTTTAAATTCTCTTTTCATTCTATCTACAATTATATCTAGGTGTAACTCTCCCATACCTTTAATAATAGTCTGTCCTGACTCCTCATCAGATGTAACTCTAAAAGATGGATCTTCCTTAGCTAGTCTGCCTAAAGCTTCACCCATTTTTTCTTGGTCAGCCTTAGTTTTTGGTTCAACTGCTATTTCAATTACTGGATCCGGAAATTCCATTGGCTCTAACAATACAGGCGTGTCCTTGTTCGCTAAAGTATGACCAGTAATAGTATTTTTTAGTCCTGCTAAAGCAACTATATCACCAGCATTTGCCTCTTTAATATCTTCTCTAGAATTAGCGTGCATAAGCAACATTCTGCCAACTCTTTCCTCCTTATCTTTAGATGTATTATAGATCCCTGTTCCAGACTTAACTGTCCCAGAATAAATCCTAATAAATGTTAAACTTCCTACAAATGGGTCATTTGCAACTTTAAACGCTAACGCTGAAAAAGGTGCGTTATCCTCAAATTTCATTTCCATTTCGTCATCAGATCCTTGTTTTGTACCAGTTATAGAACCTATATCTTTGGGGCTTGGTAAGTAATTAACAACTGCATCTAAAAGTGGCTGAACACCTTTATTTTTAAATGCAGAACCAGTAAGAACTGGAACGAAATCAAAATTTAAACAACCTTTTCTTACACATTTAATTAGATCCTCTTGGCTAATTTCCTCACCACCTAGATAGGCTTCCATTAGTTTTTCATCTTGTTCTACTGCTGTTTCAACTAGTTCTTGTCTATATTTGTCACAAGTTTCTTTTAAATCTTCTGGTATATCTTGTTCTTCCCACTCAGCACCTAAATCTTCATTTTTCCAAACGATGGCTTTCATTTTGATCAGATCAATAACACCTTTTAAAGATGCTTCGATACCAATTGGAACCTGCATTACGAGCGGTTTTGCACCCAATCTATCTTTAATCATTCCAACGCATCTAAAAAAATCTGCACCCGTTCTATCTAATTTATTTACGAAACAAATTCTTGGAACTTTATATTTATCTGCTTGTCTCCACACTGTTTCGGATTGAGGCTCTACACCAGCTACACCATCAAACACAGCAACAGCGCCATCTAAAACTTTTAATGATCTTTCTACCTCAATTGTAAAATCTACGTGACCTGGTGTATCGATAATATTAATTCTATGTTCTCTCCAAAAACAGGTAGTTGCAGCAGAAGTAATTGTTATACCTCTTTCTTGCTCTTGTTCCATCCAGTCCATAGTTGCAGCCCCATCATGAACCTCACCTATTTTGTGACTTTTTCCTGTGTAATATAAAATTCTCTCAGTTGTTGTGGTTTTTCCTGCATCTATGTGAGCCATAATGCCTATGTTTCTATATTTATCTAATGTGTGAGTTCTTGCCATTGATTACCACCTAAAGTGTGCGAAAGCTTTGTTTGACTCCGCCATCTTGTGAGTATCCTCTTTCTTTTTTATTGCCGATCCTCTGTTTTGATATGCATCAAAAATCTCATTGAACAGTTTATCAGACATATTTTTGTCTTTTCTTTTTCTTGATGCATCAATAATCCATCTTAAAGCTAATGCTTGAGATCTTTTTGCTTTTACTTCAACAGGGACTTGGTATGTAGCGCCACCTACTCTTCTTGATCTAACCTCAACAGTTGGTCTAACATTGTTTATAGCGTCATTAAAAACAGTAATTGGTTCATCTTTAGATTTTGATTTAATTTTATCAATTGCATCATAAACAATTTTTTCTGCTACAGTTTTTTTTCCATCATACATAATTGAATTTATTAATTTTGGAATAATTACAGATTTATATTTAGGATCTAAAACAGGAATTCTTTTTGGAGCTTTTCTTTTTCTAGACATTTATTATTTACCTTTTTTTGTTCCGTAGAGTGATCTTCTTTGTTTTCTATTGGCAACACCTTGGGTATCAAGATTACCTCTTAAAATATGATATCTTACACCTGGTAAATCTTTTACTCTTCCTCCTCTGATTAAAACTACTGAGTGTTCTTGAAGATTATGTCCTTCGCCCGGGATATATGCTGTAACTTCAAAACCATTTGAAAGCCTAACTCTTGCAACCTTTCTTAGTGCTGAATTGGGTTTTTTTGGAGTTGTTGTATAAACTTTAACACACACACCTCTTTTTAAAGGTTGTTTTTGTAAAGCTGGAACTTTGTTCCTTGCTAACGGTCGTGTTCTACTTTTTCTTAACAACTGGTTTATTGTTGGCATAAATTTATTTTTTTTTATTTTTGATGAAATAACTGACAGGTTATTTGTGGCAGCGTTTAGTGATCAAGTCACTACATTCCAACCAAAAACATGGCCAAAATACATTAGAAATTGTATTTGTCAAATTAAAAGCAGTTAAATTTTGCCTGATTTTATTGATTAATTTGAGCTTCTGATGGTTCTGAGGTCTCTTGTTCAGTTAGGAATTTTTTATCATCATCTAACGCTTTTCTATTCCAATTGTTCTTAATTGAACCTGTACCAGCAGGAACTAGTCGGCCAACAATAACATTTTCTTTCAATCCAACTAATTTATCGACTTTACCTTTTATTGCAGCATCAGTTAATACCCTTGTTGTTTCTTGGAATGATGCAGCAGATATAAATGACTCTGTTTGTAGTGATGCTTTAGTAATACCCATCAAAACTCTCTCACCAACCGCTGGTTTTTTACTTTCAGCTTTTAAATTTTCATTAATTTGTTCAAATCTTATTCTATCTATAACTTCTCCAGGTAACAGACTGCTATCACCTGGTTCTTTAACCTCAATTTTTTTAAGCATTTGTCTTAAAATTACTTCGATATGTTTATCGTTAATTATAACTCCTTGAAGTCTATAAACATCTTGAACTTGATTAACAAAGTATTCAGTTAATTCCTCAATACCTAAAATTCTTAAAATGTCATGAGGTAAAGGTTGGCCATCTAAAAGATATTCACCTTTTTTAATTTTTTCACCTTGATTAAAATTGATATGCTTTCCTTTAGGAATTAAATAACTTGAAGTTTCTCCGTTCTCGGATTCAATTGTTACTCTTTGTTTACCTCTTACCTCTTTTCCAAATATTACTTTTCCGTCATTTTCAGCAATTATGGCACTGTCTTTAGCTTTCCTTGCTTCAAACAATTCTGCTACTCTTGGTAAGCCTCCAGTAATATCTTTTGTTTTGGTTGTTTCTTTAGGCAATCTTGCAATAACATCACCTGCTGAAATTTTCTGTCCATCCTTTACTGATAAAATTGAATCTGGAACTAAATAATATCTAGCTTCATTATCATCAGCTTTTTTAATCACATTACCTTTTGAATCTCTAAGTGTAATTCTTGGTTTTAGATCAGTATTTTTAGATTGTGTTTTCCAATCAACAACTGCTTTTGTTGAAATTCCCGTAGCATCATCAACAGTTTCGGCAAGGGAAACTCCATCAATTAAGTCAACGTAATTAGCAATTCCATCTTTCTCTGCAATTACAGGTGTTGTGTATGGGTCCCATTCACATATCTTTGCACCTTTTTTAATTTTATCATCGTTTTGAAAAAATAGTTTTGAACCATAGGGAACTTTGTAAGAAGCAACCTGTAATCCGTTTCCATCTTCTATTGAAAGCTCAGTATTTCTACCCATCACTATTTGATTTTTCTTGGAATCTTCTAATAGATTAGTATTTACAATTTTCAATATTCCATCTGAGCTTGATACAATTTGTGAGTCTTGTTTAACAGAGGCAGTTCCACCAACGTGAAAAGTTCTCATTGTTAATTGTGTACCCGGTTCACCAATTGATTGAGCAGAAATCATTCCAATAGCCTCACCAACGTGTACCATTTTACCTCTAGATAAGTCTCTTCCATAGCATGTTGCGCAAACTCCTTCTTTAAGACTACAAGTCATTACTGAATAAACATTCAATGTTTTAACCCCAGCCGCATCTATTTTTTCACATGCAGCTTCATCTATCATTTGACCTTTTTTAATTATAACATCACCAGTTAAAGGATTTTTTACATCTTTTGCTGTAACACGTCCTAATGATCTTTCTGAAAGGCTTACCATAATATTTCCGCCCTCTAAGACTTCAGATAGCTTGATAAAACCTGGCTTATCACATTTTTGTTTTGTAATTGTTAAATCTTGGGCAACATCACATAACCTTCGAGTCAAATATCCTGAACTTGCAGTTTTCAAAGCTGTATCAGCTAAACCTTTTCTAGCACCGTGTGTTGAATTAAAGTATTCAAGAGCAGTGAGACCTTCCTTGAAATTTGAAGTAATGGGTGACTCGATAATTTCGCCTGATGGTTTCGCAATCAAACCTCTCATTCCAGCTAATTGTTTCATTTGGGCAGCAGATCCTCTTGCACCACTATCAGCCATCATGAATACTGAATTGATTTTAAGACCATCTTCTGTAACCTCTGTAGCAGAAATCCTCTTCATCATCTCAGATGCAACTCTATCAGTACATTTTGACCATGCATCAATCACTTTGTTATATTTTTCACCTCTAGTAATCAATCCTTCAGCATATTGGTTTTCATAATCTGAAATTAATTTTTTTGTCTCATCAATTAGTTGTTGTTTATTATCCGGTATCACTAGATCATCTTTACCAAATGAAATTCCAGCTTTAAACGCGTGTTTAAAACCTAAATCTTTTAACTTATCACAGAATATAACCGTCCTTTTTTGTCCTGAGAACCTGAACACATGATCAATAACCTCAGAAACAACTTTTTTGGGTAAAAGTCTATCTACTAATGAAAATTTGTTATTAACATTTTTTGGTATTAAATTTGACAATAGAAATCTTCCTGCCGTACTGATGTGTTTTTCAAATTTAGTATTTCCTTTCTCATCAACAGTTTCAAATCTTGAAACTATTCTTGAGTGAACTTTGATTTGACCAATTTCAAGTGCATGTTCTATTTCGGAAGTATTAACAAAATAACCCTCTACTCTCTCTTTTTGATACGGTGGCTGAGACAAATAATAAATTCCTAAAATCATGTCCTGACTAGGTACAATTATAGGTTTACCATTAGATGGACTTAAAATATTATTTGTAGACATCATTAATACTCGTGCTTCTAATTGTGCTTCTAAACTAAGCGGAACGTGTACTGCCATTTGATCACCGTCAAAGTCAGCATTAAATGCAGCACAAGTTAATGGATGAAGTTCAATCGCGTTTCCTTCAATAAGTTTTGGTTCAAAAGCTTGTACTCCCAATCTATGTAGTGTTGGAGCTCTATTTAAAATGACTGGGTGTTCTCTAACTATTAATTCTAATGCATCCCAAACTTCGTTTCTCTCTCTTTCGACTAATTTCTTTGCTTGTTTAATGGTTGATGCTAAGCCTAACTTATTTAATCTTGCATATAAAAATGGCTTGAATAATTCAAGAGCCATCTTTTTTGGAAGACCACATTCATGTAGTTTTAGATCAGGCCCTACGACTATTACTGACCTTCCTGAATAATCTACTCTTTTACCTAATAAATTTTGTCTGAATCTTCCTTGTTTACCTTTTAACATTTCAGCTAAAGACTTTAATGGTCTTTTGCCTGTTCCAGTAATAACTCTACCCCTTCTTCCATTATCAAACAATGCATCAACAGATTCTTGAAGCATTCTTTTTTCGTTTCTAACAATAATATCTGGGGCTTTAAGATCCATTAATCTCTTTAGTCTATTATTTCGATTTATCACTCTCCTATATAAGTCGTTCAGATCTGAAGTTGCAAATCTGCCACCATCTAATGGAACTAAAGGTCTTAATTCAGGAGGAATAACAGGAATTGTTGTTAAAATCATCCATTCAGGCTTATTTCCAGTTTCTATGAATGATTCAATCAACTTTAATCTTTTTATTGATCTTTCCTCTGATACTTTTGATTTCGTTTCTTTTATTGTTTTTATTAAACTTTTTTTTTCCTCTTCAAGATTAATAGATTTTAAAATTTCAAGTATTGCCTCTGCGCCAATTCCTGCAGTAAAAGATTCTTCCCCATATTCATCCTGATATTTAATTAATTCCTCTTCACCAAGTAATTGATTTTTCTTTAAACCGGTTAATCCAGGTTCAATAACTATAAAATTTTCAAAATAAAGAACTCGTTCAACCTCTTTAAGTTTCATATCAATCGCCAATGAAATTCTGCTAGGAAGAGATTTTAAAAACCATATATGAGCAACAGGGGTTGCAAGGTTTATGTGACCCATTCTTTCTCTTCTTACATTTGATTTTGTTACTTCAACACCACATTTCTCACATATAATTCCTCTAAATTTCATTCGTTTGTATTTTCCACACAAACACTCATAATCTTTTATCGGTCCAAAAATTCTTGCACAAAACAAACCATCCTTTTCTGGTCTAAATGTTCGATAATTTATTGTCTCAGGTTTTTTAATCTCACCATATGTCCAAGATTTAATTTTTTCAGGACTAGCTAATGTAATTTTAATACTATTAAAATTTTGAGCCTCTGAAATTTCAGAACCTTTAAATAAATCTGTTAATTCTTTACTCATATTAATTTAACTCCACATTTAGTGCTAATGACTTTATTTCTTTTACTAAAACGTTAAATGACTCCGGTATTCCAGACTCGAAGTTCTCTTCACCTTTAACAATCGTTTCATAAACTTTTACTCTACCAGCAACATCATCTGATTTTACTGTCAATATTTCTTGTAAAGTATATGAGGCACCATATGCTTCTAATGCCCAAACTTCCATTTCACCAAATCTCTGTCCACCTAATTGCGCTTTTCCACCGAGTGGTTGTTGAGTAACTAAGCTGTAAGGCCCTGTTGATCTTGCATGGATTTTATCTTCAACAAGGTGATGTAACTTGAGCATATAAATTGTTCCAACAGTTACTGGTCTGTCAAATTTTTCACCTGTTCTTCCATCCCATAAATGTGTTTGTCCAGAGTTTGGGAGTTCTGCTAGATCTAGCATGTTTGTTACATCTTGTTCTTTAGCACCATCAAAAACTGGTGTCGCTATAGGAACACCATTTTGAATGTTATCACATAGATCTTTAAATTCTGTATTTGTTAATTTATCGATGTTTTCCTCATAAACATCATCACCATAAACAGATTTCAAAAATGTTTTCATTTTTTCAGTTTTTTCGATTTTTTTCTGATTTTCGTTAACTAAATTTTTTAATTTTTCACCAAGTTCAGTGCAAGACCATCCTAAATGAGTTTCTAAAATTTGACCTACATTCATTCTACTAGGTACTCCTAATGGATTTAAAACTATATCAACTGGTTTTCCATTTTCCCTATATGGCATATCTTCTACTGGAACAATTTTACTAACCACTCCTTTATTACCATGTCTTCCTGACATTTTATCACCTGGTCTAAGTCTTCTTTTGATAGCTACAAAGACTTTTACCATTTTCATGACGCTTGGTAATAAATCATCACCTTGTCTGATTTTTAATACTTTATCTTCAAAACGATCCTGAATATCTTTTTTTGCACTATTATATTGATCTTTAAGCTGTGATAATAAGTCTGAATTTTTTGCATCATTTGTAGTTACTTTAAATAAATCAGAAATTAATAAACTATTAATTTTATCCTCATCCAATTTAGTTCCAGCATCAAGGTCTTTTATTTTTTTATCTAATGAGGAACCAGCTAAGAATGTTGCCGCTCTTTGTTTAATACTTCTTTCTAAAATTTCTTCCTCAACTTTTTTATCCTCTTGAACGCTTTCTATCTCCGCTCTTTCGATTGTAATTGACCTTTCGTCTTTTTCTATACCATGCCTATTAAAAACTCTTACATCTACGACAATCCCACCGCTTCCACTTGGCATTTTTAAAGATGTATCAGTAACATCGATTGCTTTTTCCCCAAAAATAGATCTTAACAATTTTTCTTCAGGTCCAGAAGCTGAGTCACCTTTTGGAGTTACTTTTCCAACTAATATATCACCTGGTTTTACTTCTGCTCCTATATAAACAATTCCCGACTCATCTAAATTTTTCAAAGCTTCTTCATTTACATTGGGTATATCTCTTGTGATATCCTCTTCACCTAATTTTGTATCACGAGCCATTACTTCATATTCTTCTATATGTATTGAAGTAAATACATCATCCGTTACACATCTCTCAGATATAAGAATTGAGTCTTCGAAATTGTAACCTTGCCATGGCATAAACGCTACAGTAACGTTTTTACCTAAAGCAAGTTCACCAATTTTTGTGGATGGACCATCTGCTATAATATCTCCTGATTTAACTTTATCACCAACTCTAACTAATGGCTTTTGATTTATACAAGTATTTTGATTTGATCTTTTAAATTTTTGTAAGTTATAGATGTCAACACCTGACTGAGAATAATCTTTTTCATTTGATGCTTTGATTACAATTCTTTTTCCATCAATTTTGTCGACAACTCCATCTCTCCTTGCAACAATTGTAACACCTGAGTCCAAGGCTACATCACTTTCAATACCAGTTCCAACTAGAGGTGCTTCAGGTTTTAATAAAGGTACTGCCTGTCTCATCATGTTTGATCCCATTAATGCTCTATTGGCATCATCATTTTCTAAAAATGGAATTAAAGATGCGGCAACTGAGACTAACTGCTTTGGTGATACATCTATGTAATCGATATTTTCTGGTTTTGATAAAATAAAGTTTAGATTTTCTCTACATGATACAAGATCTTCTTTAAATTTACCGTTTTTATCAATAACTGAATTTGCTTGAGCAATTGTAAATTTGGTTTCTTCCATTGCAGAAAGGTATTCAATTTTATCTTGAACAACCCCATTTTCTACTTTCTTGTATGGGCTTTCTATGAAACCGTATTTATTAATTTTGGAATAAGTAGAAAGGCTATTTATTAAACCAATGTTTGGTCCCTCAGGAGTTTCAATTGGGCAGATCCTTCCATAATGTGTTGGATGAACGTCACGAACTTCAAATCCTGCTCTTTCTCTTGTAAGACCACCTGGTCCTAATGCAGACACTCTTCTTTTATGAGTAATTTCTGACAATGGATTTGTTTGGTCCATAAATTGAGAAAGCTGGGAAGTTGCAAAAAAATCTTTTAAAGAAATCGTTAAAGGTTTAGCATTTATAAGATCCTGAGGCATTGCAGACTCAACATCTAAAGTGGTCATTTTTTCTTTTATTGCTCTTTCCATTCTGTAAACACCAATACGAGCTTGATTTTCAACCAATTCACCAACTGACCTTACTCTTCTGTTCCCAAGATGATCGATATCATCAACTTCGTCCTTACCATCTCTCAGATCTAACATTTTTTGAACAATGGCTAATATGTCATCGTTTCTAAGAATTGTTATTTTATCTGAACAATTAAGATTTAATCTTGAATTCATTTTTACCCTGCCAACATCTGATAAATCATACCTGTCAGAACTAAAGAATAGGTTGTTGAAAATCTGAGTAGCAATCTCAATAGTTGGTGGCTCACCCGGTCTTAAAACCTTATAAATTTCAGTGATGGCATCATTTTTAGTTTCATTCTTATCATTTAATAAAGTTAATAATAAGTATGGTCCTTTTGTAATAGAATTTGTTTTAGAAATTTCGATAGATTTTATATTTGCTTCAATTATTTTTTGAACAATAGTATCATTTAACTCTGTACCTATTTTAAATACATCTTCACCTATTTGAATGTCCTTATGAAGAAACTTTCCAAACAAAGACTCGCTAGATACAAATATTTCTTTAAGCCCGTCGTTTGAAAGTTTTTTTGCAGTTAAAAAGTTAATTTTTTCACCTTGTTTGACAATAACTTTGCTATTTTTGGCATCTATTACTTCTTCTGAAAAATTTTTAGACTTATAATTTTCAGGATCAAATTTAGTTTTCCATTTATTAAGTTTTTCATCAAAATTATAAATGTCCTTTTCATAAAATTCGTTGACTATATCATTTTTTGAATATCCAAGTGCCTGAAGTAAAGTTGAAACTAATATTTTCTTCTTTCTATCAATTCTAAAATAAAGAAAGTCTTTAACATCATATTCAAAATCCAACCAAGAACCTCTATTAGGTATTACTCTGCAATTAAATAACAGCTTTCCACTTGCATGAGATTTACCTTTATCATGATCAAAAAATACGCCAGGGCTTCTGTGCATTTGATTAACAACAACTCTTTGAACACCATTAGTTATAAAAGTTCCACTGTTAGTCATCATTGGAACCTCACCCATATAAACTTCTTGTTCTTTTGCTGATAAAATATCTTTAGTATTATTTTCCTGATCTATTTCATACACAACTAATCTTAATGTGCATTTTAAAGCTGCAGAATAAGTTAAGCCTCTTGTAATACATTCTTCAACGTCAAATTTTGGTTTTTCTAATTTATATGAAACATATTCTAATGTTGCCTTGTCGTTTAAATCCTCAATTGGAAAAATGCTTTTAAATACTCTATCAAAGCCTTTGATTAAATGTTGTTCAACATCGTGTCTAAATTCGGTCAGTTCTCTATAAGAATTTTTTTGAACCTCAATTAAATTTGGAATAGATAAACTTTCTTTTAGTTTACCGAAACTTTTTCTTATGTTTTTCTTTTTAGTAAAAGATAATTGCATCACACCTACTGATTTAAAAAATTTAAATCAGCAAAAATTCCTGTTTTAATTACTTAAGTTCTACTTTTGCGCCAGCTGCTTCAAGTTTCTGCTTGATCTCCTCAGCTTCTTTTTTGTTAACACCAGATTTTACTTCTTTAGGTGCTCCTTCAACTAAGTCTTTAGCTTCTTTTAATCCTAGAGCAGTAATAGCTCTAACTTCTTTAATTACATTTATTTTTTTATCACCTGCTGCTGTAAGCATAATTGTAAAATCATCTTTTTCTTCAGCTGGCGCCGCACCTGCTGCAGCTGCCGGTGCTGCTGCAACTGCTGCTGCTGCTGTTACACCCCATTTTTCTTCAAGTTGTTTTGAAAGTTCAGCTGCTTCTACAACAGTCAAACTTGATAAATCTTCTATAATTTTATTTAAGTCAGCCATATTAGTCTAATGTCCCTGGTTATTTTTTGATTTTTCGAGCGCTAAAATAGCGATTTTTGACGCTGGCGCAAGTAAAATACTTGCAATTTTTTGTGCTGGAGACCTCAAAATACCTACTATTTTTGCTCTTGCTTCATCTAGAGATGGTAATGTCGCAACATTTTGTACTCCTGCAACATCTAAAACGTCAGAACCCATTATACCACCTAAAATTTTTAAATTCTGATTCTCTTTAGAAAATTTCGTTAAAATTTTTGCAGATGTAATTGCATCCTCAGACATTGCTACAGCTGTTGGGCCACTGAATAAATCTGATAAATCTTTACATCTAGTTTTTTCTAAAGCTAATTTTGTAATTCTATTATTAGTTATTTTAAATTTAATACCATGTTCTCTCATTTGTTTTCTTAATTCATCTAACTGAGAAACAGTTAAGCCTTGATAATGAGTAACTATTACAGCCTCTGATTTATCAAACTGAGTTGACATATCACTTATGTACTGTTTCTTTTGTTCTTTATTCATCATAATTAAATACTCTTACCTAATTTCACTTTATAAGAAACTCCCATAGATGATGTTATAAAAGCTTGTTTGACCAAATCACCTTTAAGAGTATTATTTGCTTTTTCTTTTTCTAATGCATCAATGATTGCATTATAATTTTGAACTAATTTTTCATCATCAAAAGATTTCTTTCCTATGCTGACACCAATATTTCCATCTTTGTCGTTTCTAATTTCTACTTGTCCAGACTTTGCATCAGAAACAGCTTTTGCTAAATCATTTGTTACTGAACCAAGTTTAGGATTTGGCATTAGCCCTTTTGGTCCTAAAACCTTACCTAATTTTGATAATTTTATCATCATGCCTGGTGTGCAGATTAATTTTTCAAAGTTTAATTCACCACCTTTAATTTTTTCTACAAACTCATCTCCTCCAACAATATCTGCTCCAGCATCTTTTGCTTCTTGAGATTTAGTATCCTCACAAACAACCGCAACTTTTACGGTTTTTCCTGTTCCGCCAGGTAGATTTACAGCAGTTCTTATATTAATTTCATTTTTTTTTTGTTTGTTATTAATTTGAAAACTTAAATCTATTGATTCGTCAAATTTAGTTGTACAATTCTGTTTAACTAATGATACCAATTTCTCAAAACTTTCAGATGGTAGAGTGTTAGTATTCTCAGGCAATTTTTTAAATCTTTTTGATGGCATTATTCTTTAACCTCTATTCCCATTGATCTTGCAGATCCTGCAATAATTTTTGATGCTTCCTCTAAGTCATGTGCATTCAAGTCTTCCATTTTCTTTTTTGCAATTTCTTCTAGTTGTTTTTTTGATATTGAAGCAACAATATTTCTACCAGGTTCTTTTGAACCACTTTTAAGTTTTACTGCTTCTTTAATAAAATGAGATGCTGGTGGTGATTTTAAAACAAAGTCAAATTTTTTGTCTTTATATACTGTTATGATTACTGGTACAGGTTTTCCTGCAAAAGATTTTGTTTTCTCATTAAATGCTTTACAGAATTCCATGATATTAATTCCCCTTTGACCTAAAGCAGGACCAACAGGAGGTGCAGGATTAGCCTGTCCACCATTAATCTGTAACTTTATATATCCACTAATTTCTTTTTTTGCCATTAACTTGCTTTCTCTACTTGGTTAAATTCTAAATCAACAGGTGTTGGACGACCAAAAATTGAAACTGAAACTTTAAGTCTTAGCTTCTCTTCATCAATATCTTCTACAAGACCACTAAAAGATGCAAAAGGCCCATCGATCACCTGAACTTTTTCACCAACGGTGTACTCTATAGCAGATTTTGGTTGGGCTACACCATCTTTTATTTGGCCTAAAATTTTTTCAATTTCTTTATCTGATACAGGTATTGGCATTCCTTTTGAACCTAAAAATCCACTTACTCTCTTTATACCTTTGATCATATGGTAAAGTTCATTATCCATTTCACTTTTTATAAGAACATAACCAGGAAAATACTTCTTTTTTCTTTGAATTCTTTTTCCTCTTTTAACTTCTGTAATGTCGTGAGTTGGTACAATAATTTCCTCAATTTTATCTGAAACTTTTGCTTTTTCGGCTTCCTCTTTAATTAAACCAGCAACTTTATTTTCAAAACTTGAATGAGATTGAACTATGTACCAATTTTTCATTATAAACTTACCTTAAGAATTAATTCTAAAAAAAACTTTAAAACTTGATCCAGTAATAAAAAAAATAATGATGCTATTATAGCCATTGCAACTACCATAAGAGCACCTTGCAATGTTTCTTTGCCTGTTGGCCAAGTAACTTTAAAAGCCTCTTGTTTTACATCTTGAATAAACTTTAAAGGGTTTTTCATAATTTTTAACGTTCTTGGCAGGAGCGGAGGGAATCGAACCCCCAACCTCCGGTTTTGGAGACCGGCGCTCTACCAATTGAGCTACACTCCTATGGAGTTTACTCTATAATCTTAGTTACTACTCCAGCTCCTACTGTTCTACCACCTTCTCTTATTGCAAAGTTTAATTTTTCATTCATTGCAATTGGTGTAATAAGTTTAACCGTAAATTTAGCATCATCACCAGGCATAACCATTTCTGTTCCAGCAGGTAATTCAACTTCACCAGTAACATCGGTTGTTCTAAAATAAAACTGAGGTCTGTATTTTGTAAAGAATGGTGTGTGTCTTCCACCTTCTTCTTTTTTTAATACATAGGCCTGAGCTTCAAATTTAGTATGTGGAGTGATTGATGCAGGTTTACAAAGAACTTGACCTCTTTCAACATCAGTTCTTTCAACACCTCTTAAAAGAGCTCCAATATTATCTCCAGCTTCTCCTGAGTCTAAAAGTTTTCTAAACATTTCAACTCCAGTACAAACTGTTTTCTTTGTTTCTCTAATACCTACTATCTCGATCTCATCTCCAGTTTTGATTATTCCAGATTCTACTCTACCTGTTACTACTGTTCCTCTTCCAGAGATTGAGAAAACGTCCTCAACAGGCATCAAGAAATCTTTATCTTTTGGTCTATCCGGTTGTGGAATAAATTCATCTACAGCCTTCATTAAATCCATTATAGAATTTTTTCCAATTTCATCATCTCTTCCCTCAACAGCTGCCAGTGCAGAACCTTTAACTATAGGTGTCTTGTCACCTGGGAATTTATATGATGTTAATAAATCTTTAATTTCTTCTTCAACAAGATCAATCATTTCTTTATCATCAACTTGATCTACTTTGTTTAAGTAAACAACTATTGCAGGTACGCCTACTTGTCTTGCTAAAAGAATGTGCTCTCTTGTTTGAGGCATTGGCCCATCAGCAGCATTTACAACTAAAATTGCTCCATCCATTTGTGCTGCACCTGTAATCATATTTTTTACATAGTCAGCGTGACCTGGGCAATCTACGTGTGCATAGTGTCTGTTTGCAGTTTCATATTCTACGTGAGCTGTTGAAATTGTTATTCCTCTCTCTTTTTCTTCTGGAGCTTTATCAATTTGATCATAAGCAGTAAATTGCGCACCGCCTGACTCAGCTAAAACTTTTGTGATCGCAGCTGTTAACGTAGTTTTACCGTGATCGACATGACCGATTGTACCGATATTACAGTGCGGTTTATTTCTTACGAACTTTTCTTTTGACATTACTTGTTTACCTCTTTTTTTTTACTTTTTATTTAATATTTTTTGGAGCGGGTAAAGGGAATCGAACCCTTACATCCAGCTTGGAAGGCTAGCGTTCTACCATTGAACTACACCCGCATCACCCAAGTACACTCCTAGTTGTTTAAAAAATTATATTGAATGGTGGAGGGGGAAGGATTCGAACCTTCGAAGACCGAAGTCAACGGGTTTACAGCCCGCCCCATTTGACCGCTTTGGTACCCCTCCTCAATTTTGGGGAAGAGTCCCCATGTTCAATAAAGCTTTAAACAACACGCGTTTTATATATTTTTATTGTACAAAAGCAATAGGTGAAATATTGGTAAAATAGTTAAAAAAGCTTATAAAAATCAATAATTATCATGAACAAATCATCTTTTTTTATTGTTGGAAAGCACGCTGTTTTTGAGGCATTAAAAAATGAAAAAAGAAAGATTTTAAGATTATTTCTAACTGAAGAGAGTAAAAAAAATATTCACAGATTAAGTCCAAAGAAAAATTTGTTAAAAGACGTCAAAATAAATTTCAAAACTAAGAAAGAATTAGACAAATATTGCAAAAATGAAGGAATACTTCATCAAGGCTATGTTGCGGAAATAGAACATTTAGAAAAAATTGAATTAAAGGAATTTATAATAAATAAAAATAATTTAACACTTGTATGTTTAGATGAAGTTACTGATCCAAGAAATATAGGCTCATTAATTAGAAGTGCAGCATCTTTTAACATAGATGGATTAATTGTTAAGGAAAGACATTTTCCAAAAGAGAGTAAATTAATGTACAAATCTGCAAGTGGATGTGTTGAGCATCTTAATATTTTTGAGGTATCAAATATAAATACAACACTCAAATTTTTAAGAGACAAAAATTTTTGGGTTTATGGATTTGATTCACAAAGTAATAAAAATTTTATGGATATTAAATGGGATGGAAAAAATATTTTATTATTTGGTTCTGAAGGGACTGGGATCAAACATCACACTAATAAGTACACTGATTTTTCTGTTAAAATTAATATTAATAAAAAAGTAGAAAGTTTAAATATTTCTAACAGTGCAGCCATAGTTTTTCATCATATAAATCAACATAAAAAAATATCTTGATAATATAAAAAATGAGATTACAAAACCCTCAATGCCCTTGTAGCTCAGTTGGTAGAGCAATTGATTTGTAATCAATAGGTCCGCGGTTCGAATCCGTGCGGGGGCACCACTAAAATCTCATTTATTTTCAACAAACATAATAATTTCCTTAACTTTTTTAAAAACAAAAAATCGTTGAATAATAATATAGAATGGAAGGAAGAAGAACTGACTGTAGTCTTTTTGTAGTCTTTGCTAAAAAGAACTTAATTTGAAAGATACTTCATATTTCATAAATTTTATATTTGGTGCAACAGATAATGCATCTCTTAAATTCTTATCATCCTCTAATGCAATGATAAGTCCCTTAACATCTTTATCACCAGCTAAATTATTTTTAATATGCCCCATATATCTTTGGATCTGACCCATAACTACATCACTAGCTCTACCCTTCTTTAATTCTATAACTAAAAATTCTTTTTTATCTTTACTAATTGCTAAAATATCTAAAGGACCAGATCCTGTTGAATATTGAGTACAAAGTTTGTTGTTTTCTTTATGAATATCATAATCTTTATTCAACTCTATATTGGTCCAATTTCTAATAATATAATCCTCAAGATGTTTTTCTAATAAAAAAGAAGATTTAGGAACTGAATTATTTTCAATTGAATAATCTTTTTCATTATTAACATTAGTTTGATTTTGAATAGGAATTATCTCACCAGAATCTTCAACAGTTAATTTTAATTCTATAGTTTCTACCTCTTTTTTATTTCCATCTAAACAAAGAACACCATCCTTAAAACTAACAACTTTTCCAATACCTAGATAAGTGAATTGGGGATCTTTATTATCCCAACGCGCAAAAAAATGTGGCGTCATTTCACCGGATAATAACTTTTGAAAAGTTGGTTGTTGAGAATGAGATCTTGGTTTTCCGTACCAAACAATAACTCCTTTTGAATGATCATAATGATTATCAAAATCATGTTCTGTTGTTCCAGGCACACCAATATTCATGAAGATTATTAAATTATCTTCGACACGTACATAACCTGTATCCCAATCACCGCCGGCAGGTCTGCCCTTGTCAGGAAAGCAAACCCAACCAATATCTTTTCTTGAATATTTTGAACCTTTTTTAAATTCTAATTTCACTTATTTTTTCTCTTCAATTTGAATTATACAATCAGGTCCAACTTTAAGTGTAAAAGATCTTATCATATCTCTAAAGTCTTCTTCCATATCAAGCATAGCTCTTTCCTTGTTAGCAATACTGTTTTCAAAAAACTTTTTTTCTTTTCCCATAAGATCATTCATTTTAATCATTGATTGATACAAATTTCTTACAGGTAATTGAAATGATGGACCCATTATATGATCCCAAAGTCTTTTCATCATTTTTGGTGCATCAAAATCCTTCTTAGATTTATGTTCATTTATCAAGTTAGTTTTAATAAAACTTACTAACATGTGAATTATTGGATAATTCATTGGAATGATAATAATTCTTTTACCATGTCTTTCAACATAGCCATCATGTTGTTTATTATAGTCTTTTGGCATAGCTGTAGTAATTAAAACACCATAATTGATATTTTTATCTTTCATATCACTTAATAGTTTGCTTACCCATTCTTCTTTAAAAGTTTTGTGATCTTTGCTTTCAAAGTAAATCTGTGCAAGTTTTTCTTGATCTTTATTATTAATTGTAAGTATACAATCTGCACCTTTTGCTCCCTTTTTAACTTCTTCTACAGTATCTTGTGGAAATTTACTTCGAAGGTAATCCTCAATAAGTTCTTCTTGAACTTCACCTTGAACTTCCATCGATTTTTGTTTTAGTTGTTTAGACATTTCATCAATTTTTACTTGAGTACGCCTTTTTTCTATTTCTCTTTCTTTGTCTTTTTTAGCCATCAGATCTTTAAGTTTTTGAACATCGCTTTCAGATTTTTCTTTAATTTTTTGTTCAATAGCTTTTTCTTTTTGTTTAAGATCTGCAATTAACTTAGCTTCAATTTGTTTTTTATTCTTCTCAGCTTGTGCAACTTTAGTTTGAAGATCCATAAGCTCTTTTCTTTGCTTATTTTCTCTAATTAAAGCTTTCTCTTTTAACTGTTTTTCGATTTCTTTTTCCTTAAGCTTCAAACTGGCAATTAACTTAAACTCTGCCTCTTTAGAACTTTTCTCCATTGCTTTTTCTTTAGCCTTAAGTTTATCTTCAATTGCTTTTTCTTTTTGCTTTAGCGTTGCTGTCATCTTTAATTCAGTATCTTTTCTACTCTTTTCGGCCTCTAAAATTTTAGACTGCAATGCCTGAACTTTCGCTTTACTTTCGTTTTGTGCTTTTAATGAAAGTTCTTTCTCTAAATTTTTTTCTTTTAGCTTGAAATCAAGATTAAATTTTTCTTTTAAAAGCTTTTCCTTAACCTTAATTTCTTCTTGGTACTCTTTTTCTTTGCTCTTTAAGTGATTTTGTAATGCCTGATCTGCAGAAAAAGTTTCATTACAGCTAGGACATGTTATTATTAGTTGACTCATATTTATTTTACTCCTTTATTTAATTTATTAGTTAATTGTTAGATCTTCTTCAGCACTCCACTCATTTGACTTATGCTGAATTTCTTTGATTTTACTTTTGGCTAAATATTCAATAACCTTACTAAATGTTAATTCTGCATTAATAATGTTACCTTTTCTTAGCCATTCTAAAGTTTCATAAGTATCTCTAGGTATGCTTACTGATTTATATTTATTTGGATCTGCCATTTTATCTCCTTTGTTTGATTAAAATCCCCTGTTCCTTTACAGGGGATGTTGTTGACGATTTATTCACTTTTATCGCCTATTGTTAAAAATATTCCTCCAATTAAACCTGCTGCAATTGGAGTGAACTGTGACATAGGTCCTAAGAATGCGGTTAAATTTGTCCCCATCCTAGACGCAGCATAATCTACAACTGCAAATCCTATAAAAAGTATTCCTAAATAGCCAAATACTCCGCTAGGCAAATCAATCATCATTTCATCATTACTGTTTTTTTTCTCTATTTTTGTTTTCTTCATTTTCTCCTCTTTGTTAGTGTTTAGGATTAAGAGGAATTCACAAATTGCAGAAAGGAAGTTAAGAACTATAATTTAACCAAAGATCAATTTGCTCACTTCCTCTTAATCTTTTGTGTGTTCAATAAAATTAAACACACCCTATTTATAGTGATTTTAAAATGCTTTACCCGTAGGTTAACTTTTGACTTTGCCTACGGATGAATTTCTAATAATCTAAATTTATGAGTAAAAGAAAAGGCTATCCAAGAAAGCCATATTCATTTGAAAGAGTTTTAAAAGATTTAGCTGACGATATTGGTTATGAAAATATTGAAACTGTTATAGAAAAAAAAAGAAAAGCTATTGAACATATCTCAAACCCTAATTTCAAAGATCGGCAACTTCATATACAAGATGGGTTGGAATTAGATATTCATTGTAAAAGGATTGGTAAAGGAACCCCTTTTCTTACAGCTTATGAAACCTTACTTAGAAAGGAAATTGCCAATAGAAAAGATCACGATACTAGTGACGAAATAATCAATAATTTACTTAGATTAGGTGAGTCTATAGGTGATGTAATGGAAGAAACCAGAAAAGCTCTTGACGATGATAAGGTTGATGAAAATGAGAAGGAACAAATTTCAATAGAAGTAATTGAATTAGAAAAAAAAATTGCTGAACTTAAACTTAAGTTAAATTTAGGTGATAAAACAGATTATAAAAATCAAAAAAAAAGAGAATTTTAATTCTCATTCCTTATCAATGCATTTTTGATTAAATCAACCAAATCTTTCTTTTTAAGTATATTAGTTTTTTTTTTAAATTTTTTAATTTCTTTATTCCAGTTAGACTTTTCCCAAAGATCAGCTTGTTTTATAGCTTCATTAATTTGGTCTTTTGAGAGATGTTTAGTTTTTAAAATGCTCAATTCTGACTCAGATCTTTCTCTTGAATAATAAGATTCACAATACTTAAAGCACAAATATTGCCACTTATATATTCTCATATGCTGAATTAAACTAGTAGCAGAAGATTCGTCCTCGTCTGTGAACCAAGCAAGTTGTTGAAAAACTTTAGAGTCCTGATTTTCTACTAGATATTCTTCAAGCCAAAACAAATATTCATCCAAATTTTTTGGGAGTCTTTGTTTACTATATAAGATTTTAATATCTGAGAAATTATCGTCACCAAATGATGAGATTCTTTTTAATTTATAATTTTTGATTGCTTTATCATAATCTGGTTTTATTCCACCTAAGCCAAGTATATAAAATTTACCTAGATTTCCGTATGCATGATGCAAACCTAATTTAGCTGCCTTACTATATAAATCAAATGCTATTTTATTATTTTTTTTTTTTGTAAAATTTGAATTTCTATCTTGATCATAAATGATTCCTAAATTGTTTTGATAGTACTTTAAGCTATAATGATCCTTTGTTTTTTCTACTGCTATAGATAGATACTTTTCTGCTTTTTCAAAATTAAACAGGTCTTTATGTACATAATAAAACCATCCTAAAGTACCTGCCATTTTTGCTGCATCCTGATTGATATTTACATTTGATTTTTTAAAATAATTATTTTCCAACTCATCTAAAGAATTTTTAACCTCATTAATATTTTTTGAGTGAAAAATAATGTTTCTATGAAATTTTTTATATATTTTGATGTATTTATTTTTGCTTTCACCTTCATTTTTTTGAATGCTTGATTCAATTATTTTTTTAAAATTAATTTCTTCACTATTAATTATTTTAGAGAAGATCTTATTACATTCATAAATAAAAGGAGATGTACTCTTTTTAATTACTAAATCATATAAGTCATATTCCCTGATTAATGTATTTCCTTTTTTTGTATTAATATAAATACATTCATCATACTCATCGTATACTGTAGATAAATCAGTTAGATTTTTATCATCGTTAGCAAAAACATTTTTAAAAAAAAGTAAAAAAAATACTAAATATAAAAAATTTCTGATCATTTAATTATTTTTATTGATCATTATTGATTTAAACAAAAGAAGTATAAATAAAATACCCATTATTTGTGCAATTATGCTTAAAAGGATAAAGTAATTAATTTTATTTTGTTCTTTAGCATATTCATCAACAAAATTAAAAAAATCTGAAAATTGAATTACATATTTACGTTCTGATCTTTTCAAATAATAATCAAATTGATATTCAAGAGTTTTAAATTCTCTAATGGATTCATAAATTTTTGTATAAATTTTATAATTTTCTGAGTCTCTTTTGTATTGTTCATCTTCATCCTCAGATACGTTTGTATTAAATGTATTCAAAATCTTTTCGTTAATTTTTAATTCTTTTATTGGATAATATTTTCCAAGTAGTCTGTTATAGAATACAGGTTCTGGAAATATTGATTTAAAAACTTTATCAATATCATCAGTTTTTTTATTATAGTCTAAAATTAATTGATTTAAATTATTAAGAAAATTATCACCAATCTTCTTTGCTGTTTTTTCATCATAAATTTTTTGCCAACTAAATTCTGAGTTTTTATCTTTACCTAAAAAACTTATTGCTCCATATAAATTTGTTGGTAAATGTTTGTGAAAATAATCTGTAGATTTTACAATTTCAAATCTCAAATCATTTAATGTTGATATTTCATAA
The DNA here is from genome assembly GCA_902592445.1 of uncultured Pelagibacteraceae bacterium. Classification (GTDB taxonomy): domain Bacteria; phylum Pseudomonadota; class Alphaproteobacteria; order Pelagibacterales; family Pelagibacteraceae; genus Pelagibacter. The sequence goes on along the minus strand of CACJEN010000002.1, from coordinate 150,800 downwards.
GACAAAGTCTCTAAACTGATCCTATTAGAAACTAGTCTTCTTTCAAGATCTCGATTTTTAAGTTCTGCTTGAATTACTAGTTGATCGAAACAATATGATAACAAATTAAAAAACCCTGAGAGAATTACTAATATAATTATTTTATTGGATACATTTTTAATTCTTCTCATTTTTCCTATCTCTTTCAATGGTTATTTCAAATATTTGCAAAACTATGAAAATTACAAATTGAATTACAAAAGCAAAAAAAATAAATCTTGTCTCTAATTTAGCAAAATCTTTTATCTCTTGAAGATTTGTAATATTATCATTTGAGTAAGACTTTCTTTTTTTTGAAAAAAATTCTGTACCAAAATTTAAAAAAAAATCTTTTTGTTTTTGAATAATCTCTATTTTTTTATCTACAAAAACTGAATAACCTTTATAGTGTAATTGTGTTTTATTCCATCCTTCCTTAAAGTCGTGGCTCTCTCTATACACCAATCTTTCTTGTGAATTTCTATCAAATTCTATAATTAAATTTCTAAATAATATTTTTTGTCTTTCAACAGACTCAATATCTTCATTGGAATTGGATAATAATATTGCATCTGTTAAAGCTAAATCTATATTTTGAAAATTTATTTGAGCAATATCACTTAAAAAATAATAATAATTATGGAACTGTTCTCGCATAGAATAAATTTGTGATGTTTCGTCATCATCATCATCTGGCAATCCTGTTACAATCATCGAAAATAAAGTTTCATCCTTTCTGCTTTGATATACATTATCGATCTGAGAAATGATTTTTGGAGTTCTGTTTAACCATTTGGTATACAATATTTGATTAACCTCATTTTGTGTTACTTTAGTCTCGAGTTGTTCAATTCTATTCTCAAATAAAATTGAAATAAACGAAGCTGTTAAAGCAAAAATAATTACAAAAATTGATAAATTTACTAATAGATTTAATTTTGTATTGACTAAATTTTTAATAGATAAAAAAGAAAATCTTAATAAAAATAATCTAGACATATTTGAATTATATTTTTTTAACTTCTTGTTCTCTCTTTTTTAATTTTTGCTTATTTTTTAATTGTTTATGCAGATACAGAGAAGAAAAAACTAAAGTAAGTATGATCCACATTGAGTCTGGCCATCCAAGAAAATTATAAAAACCGTGAAATAGATAAGGTAAAATTAATGACAATATCAAATAATTTTTATTTCCGGTGAAAGCATACATTCCAAAATAATAGCCCATTACAGCACCGTTAAGTCCATGCAAAGGAATGGCGGAGTATGATCTGCCTAGTGCTACTAAATATGATAATTCAGCAAAATCATAACCCTCGTCTTTTGCTATTTGCTCAGCCCATTCATATACGTAAGTATAATTCTCATAAGTTGCAAAACCTAAAGAAACAACGACTCCATAAACCAAACCATCCATAGGTTCATTGAATTCATTTCTTTTTAAAACTATTAAATAAAGAATTGAAAACTTTAACAACTCTTCAGCCCACGCTGGACCTAAGAAACTACTAGTTAAATTTTCAGAATATTTTGATCCATCGTAAAAAAAATCATGACTTAGACCATTCAATATTCCTGCAGGTAAACAAATTAAAAAACCAAGAAAGAAAATTAATATTACAGTGCCTTTAGGTTCTTTAAATTTATCAGTTAATACAAAATATAATAAAATTAACAATGGAGGAACCAATGTAATTAACAGAGTGATCATTTTTAAAAGCTACCAAAAGATTAAAATAATGTCTAACCTAAGTGTAGTCTTTTTGTAGTCTTTATAAATGATGTTTGTAGACGGGAGTGTAAAAGTTAAGTAGTATCAACCTTAATGAAAGGAAAATTATTTACGCTTACTGATTTGTAATCAATAGGTCCGCGGTTCGAATCCGTGCGGGGGCACCATCACTCAATAAATAAGACTTAATTTTATAAAAAAGTTAAATTACGTTTTTTAACTGTGCTCTGAGCAGACTAAGGCTGTAATTAATCACGAATATTATATGTTACACTTGTTGCTTTTCCACTATCCTCAATACAAGTATCTAGATAAAGTGTAAGTCTATTCTGAGATGGATACCAACCTACTGCTAAGTGATGTACACCTTGTTCATTTAAGTAAGAACTTTGACTACCACTTGGATAACATTTACCTTGATAAGGGCCCGGATGGATAGACTCCCTGCTATCATTAAAAACATTTTTAATTGTTGATTGAAAAAAATTTTTCATTGCAAAATTTATTTTTGATGTACTTACGGATGGTCCAAATATATCAGAACAATTTAGAAGATTAGTTCCATTTAGGTTAAATATACCTAATGTAGAGTCCATTTCGCATTTTCTAGTCTCGGCTTGCATAAATTTTATAATAATTTTGTGATTTGCCTTAGTGGCATTTTTTTTTGCACTAATTGTATACCCATTATATGCAACCACTCCTACAGCAGCTAGAATACCGATGATAGCTACAACAACTAGGAGTTCTATTAGGGTGAAGCCTCTTTGTTTCATTAATTAAAAAGAAATTATTTCCTTAAATCATTTTTAATTAAACTATAGTGGTTAATTAATAAAATCAAAGCCCATATCATTGAAATAATTATAATTATTAAACCTAAGAAAAAAACTAATTTTGCAAAAAATTGACAGAGTCCTAAAATATTTAATTCGGTAAAAATATAATTCCAATCGTGCACCCCATAAGGAGCTGAATGTCCAAATCTTCCACCTAATAATGGAAGCCACATTCGCTCCGCATCATTCATATATATAGATATATCTAAAAAATTTTCTCCAACCCACCAGAAACATATTGCACTACCAAAAGGATCTTTAGATTTAACTAGTAATACATACGAACAGGTCAAAGGAATTATTAACTGCATCATCGTCCCCCCTAGAGCAGTGATGAAGTCTCCAAAAAAACTAAATATTAAATGTCCTGCTTCATGAAAAATTAAATCTACATTATGAAGAAATGAAAAGGGAATATCTGGATCATTAAATCCATTAATGGTTAATTTGACTATATTAAAACTGTACCAAAAAACTATTAAAAATAAGATTAATCTAAAAAAGAAATTTTTTTTGGTTATATTTTTCTTATTATAAAAAAGAAAATTCATTCAGCTAATAGTCTTTACTCACTATACATTTTAATTGTGTATAGAGGGTGGATCAATCAAGCAAGTAATAAAATTATTTTTACCACTCTTTCCAACAAACTCCACTTTTGGGATTTAACATTTTTGATGTGCCATCAACATTTATATCTTTGATTTTTTGTACATAGGTCATCGAGTCAAAATTAATATCTAAATATTTTATTCGTTTATAAGAATCTGTGGCACCAGGTAAATATATACTTGTAAGCTCAAAATAATAAGTAGTTGAGTCTTTAGAGAGTTCTGCTGAAGTTATTTTGCCATTTTGAACCCATAAAGTATGATAGTATGTTTTTTCAAAAGAAGAATAATTATATTCATTATTTCTAATAATAAATCTCTCATCTTTATCTAAATGAATTGTATAGTACCAACCTCTAGATTTATGTTGCTCATCATATGAAATTTTTTTAGGTCCACACATATAGACTTTTTCAAAATTAAAAATCTGTGCATTAGATATATTGAACCACAACAAACCCAGAAACACGATCCCTAAGAGTTTTTTCATTAATCTTTAAACGTTTTTGTTAGTTTCCTTGCAATCATAAAAAGTAATATCCTTTTCAGTTGTTTCGCTATTGATATCTCTTGTTATTTCGTGAACTAGCTCTCCTGATTTTCTATTAATAATTCCAGACTCTGAATAATTCTTATTTTTGTCTAACCCTTTAAATAATACTACATCTGTATTTACTATTTTTACCTCTAGGTTTTCAGGATCGCTTAAAAAAGATGATAAACCATTAATAATTAAATCATTTGGTCTTTTGGAGATAATTTCAAAATTATTTAAATTTTCATTTTCAATTTCGTCTGAAGTAAAAACTTTATAATTATATTCAGCATTTTTAATTATAATTTTTTCAAATTTACATTGAAATGAGGTATTAATTTCGTGATCAATTTTAATGTTTGTAGCAACTGCATTAAACATTAAAAAGTTAGCAAAAAAAATATAAAAAATAAATTTTCTCATTTAATTAGTTTCATTTCTAATTTGTTCAATTTTAATTTTTTTTTGAAGACTTCTGTTTGAGTCATATAAAAGATTAAATCTAATTTTTTTATTAATTTTAATTGTGATAGTAGTCGCATTTCTTACTTCTACATTGTCTGCAACTGCACTTACTGGTCTCTTTTTGGGATTTATATTTTTAATAATGATTTTAGACTTATCGCCAATTATTTTTCCCTTCCATCTTCTAGGTCTAAAAGGGCTTATTGGACTAATAGCCAATTTTTTTGAATCTATATCTAATATTGGGCCATGAACTGATAAATTATACGCTGTACTCCCAGCTGGTGTAGATACCAATACTCCATCAGAGACTAAATTTTTTATAATAGTTTTTGTATTATTTGAAATTGAAAGTGATGCAGCCTGTTTACTTTGTCTTAATATTGAAACTTCGTTTATTGCGATAGATTTTTTTGTGATTTTTGATTTTGTTCTTACAGTCATCTCTAATGGAGAAATTGTTACAACTCTTAAAGATTTGGATAAGTTGCTAATTGTGTGTTTTGTTGAAAATTTATTCATTAAAAAACCATAGTTTCCAGAATTTATTCCATAAAACTTTTTATTGAATTTATGATATTTTTTAAGAGATCCAAGCATGAAACCATCTCCCCCAACTACTACAATCACATTAGATTTAATTATAGTGTAATGACCTAGTTTCTTCTTTATGAAATTTTTAATTTTAATCGAGTAATTATTATTATCAAAAAGTATATGAGGTTTAATCACTTAGTGGTGCCCTCGGCCAGACTCGAACTGGCACTCCCAAAAGGGCAAGGATTTTAAGTCCTTTGTGTCTACCAATTTCACCACGAGGGCATGAGTTATTTTCATGAGTGTTTATGCTAATATTTATAATTGAACAAGGTTAATAAGTAAAATTTTTTAATTTATCTCTCTGTGTAATAGTTTAGTAATAGTTGTCCTATAAAATCCTATATTTATTAATTTGGTTTTCCTAGATAGTTTAAATTTTTAACTAACTCTGGATTTTGAAACCATTCACTCACTCTGTTATATATATAGCCTTCTAAAAATTTAATACTTACCTCATGATCAGAGTTTAAAAGGCATTGACCTAGTGTATTTCTTATGTCGCTTAAAAAAATCATAAGATTTTTATTAATTTCTTCATCAGGTACATATCTATCGTTATCAATGTATTTTTCCGATATCTCATTATCCAACTTATTTGCTTTTCTAATTTCTCTTCTGAAATTTTCATAATTATCAAAATTAGTACAAGATTGTAGTAAGCCTGATTTATCTGTTTTTAAACTATATAGAATGTTTGTTTTGATTAATTCTATAGTTAAACCTTTGCCTTTGTTTTGATTTTGTTGAACACCCATGCCCATATAGTTCATATAAGCCAAATAAGCATGATCGGGTATACCTTCATTATTTATCTTATCATCACTATAACTAAATAGTTCATACGCTTTATCATAATTTTGTTCTACATCTCCTAATCCATATAAATAAAAAATAGCTGGCACAGATGATTTAAGGTTATTTGATTTTTTTACTGTGCTTCGTGACGATCCATTAAAAGGCATATCTGATAACATTAAAAAAGCTTTAGAGAAATTAGGACTTTGATTTAAACATTTATAAATATGTTTATTCATATCAGTAGAAAGTTTACCCATATATGCGTTCATTAAATTATGATATGCTATTAACGAATTCTTTTCTGAAAGAGCATAAATGTATTTCATAAAATTATCACAATTAATATGAGCATAATTCTTTGATAGACTAGATAATGTTAATGTAGACATTGCTAAAAGGTATCCGTCCTCTGCAGATTGTTTTAAATATTTTAATGCCTCAGGTTTAATAGGAGATTTAATTTCATCCATTGACCACCAAACCTCATCTAAATTTTTGTCAAGATACACAGCATAACTATATGCTATAGCGGGGTTATCAAGATCCATGTTTGCTATATTTTTTTCATATCTTGAAAAGATGTATTTATTATTTTCTGTATCCCATGGAAAGGAATACCAATTCCTCAACTCAGGAGGATAAGCAACAAGAATTTCTTTTGCTAATTCACTTCCATTTTGAGCTTCTTTTAAAAGATATCTTGTGCCTATACAGTGATTAACATTAAAAAGGTCTAAATCTCTTAAGATAAGTCCAGGAAGTTCATTTTCAAAATAATCTATATATTGAGTTTGTTCTTTAAAAAAATATATTCTGTTATCTTTAGGATATCCTGAATAAGCAATAAGATCCGGTGACTGGCAATAATCATATTCGCTATAAGTCAATACCGCAGCATTTATCTCAAATTTGGCTCTCTCTATAAAATTACTAACACTACCAGTTGCTATAATTCCAACTATGCAAGCAATAGGAATTAGGGAAAAAACACTACCTAGATAGAAATAAACTCTATTAAATATTTTATTATTCCTTTTATAAAAAGATTTTACTTTTGATTTATTCTTACGAAACCATAGGAAAAATATTATAATCGGAAATGATAATAAAATTATAAGCAAAACTTCCGCATCAACTTTAGAATTATCATCAATTATCAATAAAATGTAATAAAGAATTGGCCAACCAATTAGAGCGCTGTAAATATAAGGATGCTTTTCAAATTGAACTTTAAACCAATTTTTTTTTGATTTGCCTTTCTTCATTATCAAATATTATCAAAAACCTCAAAAATGTACTATTTGAATTATCTCTCTGTGTAATAGTCTTGTAACAGTTTGAGGAAATTAATTAAGCCTTATTTTCTAATCTTAATTGAAAGCTAAATTAGAGTTATAAGATTTTTTCAGGATATTTAGACTACCTTGGACTACTAAGGACTGACTTTAACTTCTATTACTCGGCTTTTAAGTCCTTTGTGTCTACCAATTTCACCACGAGGGCATTTGTGAATTTCATGAGTATTTATGATAATATTTATAATTGAACAAGAGAAATAAGTAAAATTTATTCAATTAAACTTTATTAAACTTGTCAGGTTTACCGTCTCCATCAGTATCGATACCAATTGAGTCCGCTTTACCATCAAAATCACTGTCTACTACCCAAGCATCAATTGAGCCATCTTCATTTTTATCATGTCCAATAACGTCTGGTCGTCCATCTTTATTAGTGTCTACTCCAACCATTTCAGGTTTTCCATTTTGATTTTTATCTTGAACGACTGTATCTAAAATACCATCTCCATCATCATCATAGTAAAATGTATCTGGTTTACCATCATTATCAGTATCAATTTTTTTAACAACTTTTTTAACTTTTTTATCTGTTTCTCTAAGCTTTGGTTCTTTTTTTCCAATTTGTTTTATATTTTTTAAAAAGTTAATTACCTCTAATGAGTTGACTGCAAAATTTAAATTTTCTCCTTTTGCTTTAAACGAGTTTACACCAATTAATAAACCATCTGGTCCGATTAAAGGTCCGCCGGAGTTTCCAGGGCTAATTGGGGTTTGAGTTTGAATTATTGATGCCTCGTGCAGTGTTTTTTCATAAGTCCATTTATAGTTATTTCTTAACTGGCTAACGTATCCTTTTGTATATGTCCAAGAAAGAGACCCTGGGTGACCAATTGCATGAACGTCTGATCCGACCTCAGGAAGTTTATTGGATAATCTTAATTCATTTACATCATCAGGAACTTTTCCAGAAAGTTGCAATACTGCTAAGTCTTTAGTTGCATCGTAGCCAACCACATCTGCTATGTAAACATCGCTTTTCTTAATCTCTCCATCTTTTTTGAAAATTACACCCACAGATTTAGCATTTTGTATTACATGCCAATTAGTAATTATTGCACCTATATCTTTTAAAATTACGGAACCAGATCCAGTATTTTTATTATCATCGTTATAAATAAGGACTACACTTCTTGAATATTTGCCATAAATATTTTGGCCAACTGATCCTCTTGTTTTATTTTCATCATTTTCAAGCTTATTAATAATTTTCAAAGTTTCAAAAGGGAATATCTCTTTTCCAATGGTCGTAAAATTTTCGTTAATTGAATAATCACCAATGGACGTACCTCCTCTTGTAATATTTTCATTCATATTTTCATTAAAAAGTAAGTTAATATCTTCTTGAGAGTAGACAGAGGAAATTGATATAAATGAAAGTGAAATGAACAAAATTGTCAAATATATTTTTTTCACAATCATCTTCTCCATTAGCATCAGTAATAATTTATATGGAAAAATTTTCAAATTCAATGATCTAGAAAAGGCAAGAAAAGTTTATTCAAAAAATCCCATTAAAGCACATGAATTAGTTGATAGCACAATAAATCATTATTTGGAAAAACCTAATAAAAACTGGCCTTGGTTAGGCTATGCTTACAGACAAAAAGCAGATTTTTTACAAAAGGAGAGAGATATAAAATTAGCTTTGGAATATCAAACCAAAGCATGTGAGGAACATAAAAAAGATTTCAAAAAAATCAAATATAACATTAAAAAACAAAATCTATTACAGTGTTATTATTTTTTAAGCACTTTATTAAGAGATAATAATTTTTTTGAAGAAAGTATAAATATTTCTACTTTAGCAATTAATATAGCAAATGAGTTTGAGGAAAAAAATTATAGAGTATCTGAATATTTTGGTCCTAAGGAATTTTCATATCAGGTTGTAACAAGAGCAAGAACATATCTTGACATATTTATGTATGATGAGGCTATAAAAGATTTTGAAAGATATATAGATCTTGTTTCAATTAAAAATTTAAATGAAATATCTTCTGAAAATTATTTAAATGCATTATCTGAAATTGAATTTGCTTACTCAAGATTAGGTGACTCGAAGAATGAATATAAATATTTAAGTTTGAGATATGATATAATTCAACAGTACAATAAAGATAATTTTAAGTTACAAGCAAAAATTAATAGACAATTCGCCAGTAGGTATAAAGATTTAAATCAGTATAAAAAAGCTATTTACCATTATGACCTGTCTTTAAAATTTGCAGCTCTAGGAGTTAAAAAAAATAATGATTACAATTACAAGAGAGATTTATTAACAGAAAAAGAATTATCTTTACTTGGAAAACTTAATTCAGAACAAAATATTGAACTTAATTTAGATAAATATAAAGAAGTTCATTTAGAATTTCAAAAAATAAATGATGAATTAAAACTTTTTGATAAAAGCACTACTCCATACTCAGTTTTAATTCAATATTATAGTCTTATCAAAGATTATGAAAATATAAAAATCAATTTAAACAAAGCAAAAGAATTAGTTGAAAAACAAATTAATGAAGCAAAAAAATTGAATGAAAATTGGAGAGTTGAGCTTTTTAAATCTGATAAAAGAATTCTTTTATTTGATGAAGCCTATAATGATTTAGATTTAGAAAATTTAGATAGTGCCTTAAATATTGCAAAAGAGTTAGAAGGTTACGAAAAAAACGACACTGGTATTTCAGAAATCAGAGATAAGGTTGACTTGAAAAATTTATATGGACGAATTTACTCAAGTCAAAAAAAATATAGAGAAGCAATAGATAGTTTTTTGTTAGCTTTAGATATTTTAAACAATTCATTTGAGAAAGATGTTGAATTAGAAACAACTGTGCTAAATAATTTGGCATTGGCTTATGATGATGCTGGAGAATTTGAATTAGCTGAAAAATACATAGCGCTTGCAACAAAACGACAAGAAAATTCTGTTCAAGATGACTTTGCTTTGATAACTAGTTACAATAATTCAGCTGCATTAACATTTAATGAAGAAGATGTTTTAAAATATTCAACAAAAGCTTATAATTTATTTAATCAATCGAAAACTATTAGTAAAAATTCTGATACATTTGTTAATACAATAAATTTCTTGGGTGGTTATTACTTAAGAAAAGGACATTTTGAAAAAAACTCTGAGTTAAAAGCAACACATTACACTAAAGCAAAAAATTATTACGATGAAGCTATAAAATATGTTGAAGAAAAAATGGTAAACAACATTTTTCCTTATTATACATTTTTATATAATTACTCAGATTTAGTAGCTTTATTGGATAAAGATTATGATGGTTGTATCAAATATCAAAAAATAACAGCCACTACTTTAGAAAGCGTAAACCCAAAAGATGAAAGGCTCATAAACAATTATAATTTACTAAACGCCTGCCATTTTCAGAAAAAAGAAATAAAAAAGGGTTTTGATTTTTTATTTAAAGCAATGGGGATAATTTTATATAAATTTGATGAACAGAACTTTAATTTAAATTTTGAGACTGATTATCAATCAATTAGTGTTTATAAAGACATAGTACAAACTTTTATTCTTCAAGTTATAAAACATTCACATAATAATGCTGAAATCCTAGATAATTATAAAGATGTTAATTTTTTAGATCTTATTTTTACTCTTCAGCAAGTAGTCAAATCAAATAAATTAACTGTCAAATTATCAGAATCTATAACAAGACAAATTGCAAAAGATGAGAATGTTGGTTCAGAATTAAAAAAATACACATCCCTACTCGATAAACGAAAAGAACTTTTAAAAATAGATTCTTTAGATCCAGATCAAATCAAAAAAAGAAATCTTGATATTAAGAAATTGAATAACGAAATAGATAAATCATTAAAAATTGTAATCAGTAAATATCCAGACATTAAAAAAAATTTTTCTAATCAAGTTGTAGGTGGCAGTATACTCAATCAGCAAATGCCAAAAGATGAAGTTTTAATTCAATATACTGTTGGAAATTTTCTATCCTATGCTTCTATAATAACTTCAGAAAATTATAACATTGTTGGAATTAAAGCTAATCAACAGAAATTGATGACAAAAATTAAAAATGTCAGAAATAGCTTAGAATTAAAGAATGGTAAGCCACAAACATTTGCATTAGCAGAAGCACAAGATCTTTATGATATTTTGATATTAGGCCTAGAAGATTACATAAAAGATAAAAAAAAAATTATAATAATACCTGATGGACCTCTTTATGGGATACCCTTTGAAATACTTCATGACAAAAAAAATGATAATTGGTTAGTGGAGAAATATGCAATATCAATTAGCCCAAGTGCTTACAGCTATGTTGCTCTTAATTATTCTGAGGATTTAAAATTTAATAGTGGAAATAGCTTTATTGGATTCGGTGACCCCAACATAAAAGGTTTAAAAGCTGAAAACAAAAAAAATTTTAGTGATGTTCTTGAATTAGAATTTTCGAAAGTATTTACCCGAGGTGGAAATATTGATCTTAAATATTTAAAGATGTTTCCTGAACTTCCGGAGACTGCAACTGAATTAAAAAAAATTTCTACAAAATTTGATGATAATTCAAAATTATATCTAAGAGATGAATTTAATGAAAATACTATAAATTCAATAGATTTTAGCAAATATAAAGTTGTAAGTTTTGCATCACATGCTTTAGTTGTAGGAGAAATTGATGGTCTATCGGAACCCTCTATTGTTTTGAGTTTGCCAAAAGAAATTACAAAATCAAACGATGGTCTGTTAACTGCATCTGAAATAATAGAATTAAATATAAACTCTGATTTAGTGATTTTATCTGCTTGTAACACAGCATCATCAGACGGTAATGCTAATAGCGAGTCATTATCAGGATTGGCAAATTCATTTTTTTATTCTGGTGCTAAAAGTCTAATTGTTACACATTGGGCCGTTATTTCAGATACGTCAGTTGAATTAATGACAGATACTTTTGATTTTCTAGATGAAAGTGAAGGTGACATAACTCTAGCGTTGATGAAATCAAAAAATAAAATGTTAAAAAATCCCGAGACTAGCCATCCAATATATTGGGCGCCATATACAATAGTTGGTAGAATGAAGACCGGAATTTAGTGAAGAAAAAAAATATTATAGTAATTTTTACTGATCTTGATGGATCTGTTCTTGATAGGGATACTTTTAAATTTGATAAGATCAAAGATTATATAAAAAAATTAATAAGCTCAGGAATACACATAATTCCTAATTCAAGCAAAACAGAATGTGAGATAATTGATTTTAATCAGGATCTAGGTGAAAATTTAGCTTATATTTCAGAAAATGGTTCAGTTATTAATGGTCTCAATTTGCTTAATTCAAATTTCCCAAGCAAAATAATTTTAAGTAGAGAAAAAGATGAACTCATAAAAATTTTTAAAAATATAGTGCCTGAAAATTTACAAAATAAATGTAAATTTATTTCGACTTTAACAAAAAAAAATCAAATTAATATTTTTGGACTAACTGAGATAAAGTTAAAAAAAGCTTTAGATCGAAAATATACTGAACCTTTTTTATTTGAGGGTAGCAAAAAAGAAAAAAAGGATTTATCAAAAATTTTAAAAAAAAATTCATTAACAATTCAGGAGGGAGGACGTTTAATTAATCTTTGTGATAATGTAAACAAAGTTAAATCCATGAATAAAGTTTTAAAAATTTACAAAAAAATACAAAGTAATATTAAAGTAATAGCTGTTGGAGATAACTATAATGATTTAGATATGTTAAAAAATAGCGATTTACCATGTTTAGTATTTAACGACCAATTTAAAGAGGACCAAATAAATATTGATAATTTAATAATTTCAAACAAGCCATCTCCTGAGGGCTGGGCTGATGTGATTAAATTGGCGCTAGTTAAATTAAATTATAATGTCTAAAGTTTAATATGAGTGAATTTTCACAAAATGGAATAATTTCAACTTTGCATGATTTTGGTACTAAAACTACATCTGAAATCGAAAAGGAGCTACTTTCATTTTCTAAACAAAGAAAAATGGAATTAATACTTCCTTGTCTATACTCTGAATTAGAGGGGAGTGCATTACCTAAAATTGTAAAAGAAATTAGTAAAACAAATTATTTGGATCACATAATAGTTGGCCTCGATAAAGCAAATTCCAAACAAGCCAAAAAGGCATGGAAATTTTTTAAAAAACTTAACACGCCGTTTTCAATTCTTTGGAATGATGGTCCAAGCTTAAAAAAACTTGATCAAGAGTTAAAAAAGAAGGATCTCGCACCAAATGAACTCGGTAAAGGAAGGAATGTTTGGTATTGTCTAGGAATGTGTATAGCAAGAGATAGTGCTCGTTCTGTTGCATTACATGATTGTGATATAAAAACTTACGACAGAAGAATGCTAGCAAAACTGTTTTATCCAGTCGTAAATCCAACATTTAATTTTGAATTTTGTAAGGGATATTATCCAAGAATAGCTAGTAATAAAATGAATGGTAGAGTTGCAAGATTGCTGGTTTTTCCTTTGTTAACTGCTTTAGAAAAAACTATTGGAAAAAGTGATTATTTAGAATTTATGAAATCATTTAAATATCCTTTAGCTGGTGAATTCTCATTTAGGAGAAATGTTTTACCTGAGCTAAGAATTTCATCGGATTGGGGAATTGAAGTTGGAATATTATCAGAGATGCAAAGAAGTTTTTCTCCTCAAAATATATGTCAGGTTGATTTAGCTGATACATACGATCATAAACATCAAATTTTATCAATTGATGATGAGACAAAAGGTTTATCAAGGATGTCAATTGATATAATCAAAACTTTTATTAAAAAATTAGCAACACAAGGAAATACTTTTAGTAGAGAAAAATTTAGATCATTAAAAGCGACATATTATAGATCTGCTTTAGATTTGATTGATATATATAGAAGTGATGCTGAAATGAATGGTTTGAAATTAGATACACATACCGAGGAAAAGACTGTTGAGTTATTTGCTAGAAATATTATGAAGGCAGGAGAAGCCTTTATATTAAATCCCATGGATACGCCTTTCATACCAACTTGGAGTAGAATTAAAAGTGCAATTCCAGATTTTTTAAAAAGACTAAAAGAAGCGGTAAATGAAGATAACAAAAAATATAGTTAATGTTATCTCAGATAAACAAAAAAAAAATTAAATATAAATTAAAAAAAATTTACAATTTTTTACCCAATAAAGAAATTGACCTTTGCTATGAAGAAATTTCAGAAATAATTAATTATTTTAATAAAAATAATAAAAAGAAAAAACAGCTAATCTCAGAAAAAACAGCAATGGTTATCTGTTACGGCGACAGTGTTTATAAACAAAATCAAAAAAACTTAAAAACATTTCAGAAATTTTTTAATAAAAAATTAAGTAGATTTATTGATACAATTCACTTTCTTCCTTTTTACCCATCTAGCAGTGACAGTGGTTTTGCAGTGAAAGATCATTATAAAATAGATAACAAATTTGGAAATTGGATAGATTTTAAAAAGTTTTCTAGAAATAAAAATATAATGGCAGATATAGTAATTAATCATGCATCCGCCAGAGGTTTATGGTTTAAAAATTTTTTAAAAGAGAAAAAACCTGGAAAGGATTATTTTTTTTTAGTTAATTCTAAATTTAATGTTTCAAGAGTTGTTAGGCCAAGAGACCATAAATTACTGAAAGAAATCAACATATTTAAAAGAAAAGATTATCTTTGGAGAACTTTTAGTGACGATCAAATAGATTTAAATTTCAAAAATCCAAAAGTGTTGGTCAGATTTATAAAAATAATGATAAATTTGATTAAGCACGGTGTAACTATTTTTAGACTAGATGCTATTGCTTATCTTTGGAAAGAGAATGGCACAAAATGTATTAATTTAAAACAGACTCACGAAATTGTAAAAATTTTAAGAATTATATCTAGCACATTAAATATAGAAACCTTAATTATTACCGAAACAAACTTACCAGAAAAAGAAAATTTAAGCTATTTAGGTAATAATGACGAGGCAAATTGGATTTATAACTTCACTCTACCACCTTTATTAATCCATGCATTATTATTTGAAAATGCATCTTACTTAAATGCCTGGAGTAAAAAACTGCCATTAACGAAAATAGGTAATTCTTATTTAAATTTTATCGCCTCTCATGATGGTATAGGAATGAGACCTATTGAAGGTATCCTCAATAAAAAATCAATTAAAGATTTATTAACAAGATTAAAAAAAAATGGATCGAAGTTTTCATATAGAAAATTAAATAATAAAAAAAGGAAAGTTTACGAGTCAAACATTACAGTATTTGATGCACTAAAAATCTCAGACATTGACACAAAAGGTCTATACAATTTTGAAAGATATATTGCGGCCCATGCCATTATGTTTTCATTTGAAGGTGTACCAGCGATATACTTTAATTCACTTTTTGGAAAATCGAATGATGAAGCAAAATATATAATTACTGGTAATAATCGAGATGTAAATAGATACAGGTGGAATGAAACAATTATTTTAAAGAAAATGAATGATAAAAAAAAGAAAGAATTTATTATTTTTGAGACACTAAAACATTTACTAACTATAAGACAAGCACAGAAAGCATTTCATCCTAATGCTTTCAGGACCAATATTAATCTAGGTAAAAACTTTTTTTGCATAAAAAGATTAAGTTTAGACAAAAAACAAACAATCATTTGTTTAACTAATCTAACATCAAAACTGCAAAATACTAAAATAGATAAAAAATATAGTAATTGGAAAAATTTAATAAATCCTAACATTAAATTTGAAAATAAAAATACATTTACTTTGAAACCTTTTGAAACAATTTGGCTAGCAAATACTTAAACATTATTGTTTAATAGTACTTATAGGCATTATATGAATCAATTAGAGCTTATCGCTGAAAATATAAAAAATAAAAAATTAGATAAAGCTTTAGAACTTTGCAAATTAAACGAGAATTCAAATAATAAAGAAATTATTTATAATTTTATTGGTGTTATTTATTTTATTAAAAAAGATTTGGCAGAGGCTGAAAAAAATTTTTTAAACTCGATTAAAATAGATGATCAATTTCAAGATCCAATAAGAAATCTTTGCATAATTTATGCTAATACAAAAGAATTCAAAAAATTGCTCAATTTTTCAACTAAATTATACAATTTAGATAACTCAAACCCATTGAATATATTTCAAATAGGATCTGCTCACGAATTAAATAAAAATTTTGATGATGCAATAAAATATTATGAACAATTTATTAGCACAAATGGTAGTGATAAAAAAAGAGGATATAATAATATTGGAAATATATATTTAAGAAAAGGCAAACCAAAAACTTCAATAAATTATTTTTCCAAAGCATTAGAATTAGACAGTAATAATAAAGTTTTAGTCAATAATATTTTACTTTGTTATTTATACCTTAGAGATGTAACTAAAGCTGAGGAATATTTTAGAAAAGCAGAATTAATAGACAGTGATTATATTGAATTTTTGCATAACAAGGCGGAATATTTAATTCTAAAAAATCAAATACAGGATGCTGAAAAAATTTTAGATGAGAATAAAAATATTACAAAATTTTTAATAACATTAATAAGACTTTATTTTAACTCTGGCCAAAATAGTAAAGGTAATGAACTTCTAAATAAATCTAGAGAATTGTTAAAAAATGATCCAGATTTTTATAACTATCTTGGAATTAGATATTTATATGAGGGAAATTTTGATGAAGGTTGGAAATATTATGAATATAGAAAATCAAAATTAACTCATTTTTTTCAAGAAATAAAAGAATGGGATGGAATAAATATTAAAGATAAATCAATAGTTGTTTACAACGAGCAAGGTCTTGGTGATTCAATTCAATTTTCAAAATATTTGGTACCTTTATCAAAAGTTGCAAAACAAGTTACTTTTGTTGTACAGGAAAATATTAAAAATTTATTTAAAAATTCAAAAAATATAAATGTTGAAACCTATCAAAAATGTAAAAATCAAATATTTGATTATAAAATTTCTCTTGGTTCTTTAATAAAACACTTTTACAAAGAAAAAATTAACTTTGATGATAATTTTCTTCAATTAAATGTGTCAAAGGACTTAAATTTAGAAAATAAAATAGATTTTTCAAAAAAAAATATTGGAATTGTTTGGTCAGGTTCTTTCTTGGGACCTAACGAACCTTATAGATCAATTCCTCTACAAAATTTCAGTAATATTCTAAATTTAGATGCTAATTTTTATGCATTACAAAATGAAGTATGGGAAAGGGATTTACAAGCATTTCATTCCTCAAATCTTATAAATTTTGGTGATTATAAGTTAGGTGAAATTTCCTCTTTAATATCTAAGTTAGATCTTGTTATTACATCTGATACATCTCTTTTACATCTCGCAGCAACATTGAATGTAGAAACATGGGGTATATTATGTCTTTATCCAGATTGGAGATGGGGAGAATTTAATAAATTCAATCCATATCCAAAATTAAAATTATACCAACAAAAAAAATTTAATAATTGGGACTTTATTAATGACGAAATATACGAACTTTTAAAAAAAAGATTATATTAAATTATACTGATATTCCCTAGCTTCTATAACTTCTTTTGGCAATTGCAGCTCAACATCAGTAAGTTTTATTAATTCATCTTTTTTAATATTTTTTTTAATTATAGCACTATCTGTTAAACCAAGAGGAAGAATTCTATCCTCTTTTGATTTTTGAGAACTTATTAATTTTCCACGTGCACAAAATCCCCCTTCGCCATCTAGTTTTTCACCGATCTTTAAATCTTTTTTTGCTATTGCCGCAACATCAGAATTATAATTTTTTGTAAATCCTGTTGGTTTTAAGTCTAGCGAAATAGAATAAATTGATTGAGCTAATTCAAGTCCAATGTAGTGATATGGTCTCCATATGGCTGAATAATTGCCAGAATTATCTGTAACCATCCCATAATCTTTAAAACAATTTTTAACATATTCATTTTGTGCTTTAATAACTATATACACACCCCATCGTAAATCATTTGCAATATCTTTTTTTTTTAAATCAATACTGGAGATGACCTCGACCTGACCAATATAATCAATTAAACCACCTTCATCTTTTGGAATTAGTTTTTTTGCAATATCATAGACACCAACAGGTGGAAATGTTAATCCATCTTTTGGACATTTTAAGTCAGCTGCATTACTAACAGCACACATTTCAATTGCTGATTTATCACCACATAAAAAACTATTGAACATTTTTGGGTTCATCCCTGATTCAATTTCAGCTCTTTCTTTTGTTAATCCGTAATGTTCCCAAACAGTTTCTGGTGTAGAATATTCAAATGTGGGATGATATTTTGTTCCTTTACCCGCACAGATAACTTGGAATCCATTTAATCTAGCCCACTCTATTTGTTCCATAATTAAAGAAGGTTGATCTCCATAAGCCATCGAACAAACAACATTATTTTTTATAGCTAAATCTGATAAGAATTTTCCACAAGTTACATCTGCTTCAACATTTACTAATATTAAATGTTTTTTGTTATCTAATATTTTTTTTGCATGAACAGTTCCGACTATTGGATTGCCTGTTGCCTCAATAAAAATTTCAATATCTCTTTCTAAAACATCATCTAAGGAATTAGCAAAATTAATATCAGTTATAGTTTTTTTACTAAGCCCACTATTAAGACAATTTTTTTTTGCTTGATCAATATTTACATCAACAATTGTATCTATTTGAATTTTTTCTAATTGATTATATTGAGCTAAAAACATTGAAACAAATTTACCACATCCTATAAAAGCAATTTTTATAGGCTCAGATTTATTTTGAAGTTTTGAGTATAAATACATTTTTAAAATATAAATATAACTATCCAATATGATATTAATCCAGATATAATTGTAGTGATAATATTTTTAGTTATATATCCAATTATAATAGCTACAATAAAACCAATAATTTTTGGATCGTTTATATGTACGATTGCATTTGTTTCGTTTAAAAATACTGCTGGAAATATTATAGCTGGAAATACAGCAGATGGCACATAACCTAATATTTTTTTGGTGCTCTCATTTAATCTTTCAGGTTTAATTAATAAAACCGATCCTAGTCGAGAAAGATAATTTATGATCCCTGCAACTATAATTGATATCCAAATACTCATATTTTTTTCTTAAATTTTAAAAAAAGAAAAATAGCCAATAATGAAAATAAACTTGATAATATGATGTAAGATTTGAATGGTGCTTCATAAAATATAATTGATAGAAGTCCTGATATAAAAATTACAAATAAATGATCGATTTTTCTAAAGTAATTAACAAGTAATGCTAAAAAGGTAAGTGGTATGGTAAAAGTTAATCCCAATTCCTCTGGAACAATAGAACCAAGTAAAATGCCTATAATAGTTGTTACTTGCCAAACAGTCCAAAGGGTTAGTCCAGCTCCTAGTAAATGATAATGTTTATATTTATCATTTAAATTTTTTTTAAAATAATCTTGCGATACTGCAAATGATTGATCTGTTAATAAATAAGATAAAAATAACTTCCATATTAACGATAATTTTGACAAGTATTGTGCAACCACCGCCCCATATAAAAGATGTCTAGTACTAACAACTGAGGATGAGGTAATTGCAATTAGTGGAGATGCTCCATTTGATAAAAGTTGAAAAAAGACTATCTGACTGGCTCCACTGAAAATTATAATTGATGTAGCATATGTAATGTAAGGTCCAAAACCTAATTCAATACCAATTGCTCCAAATATTATACCGAAAGGTACAACTGGTAAAAGTAAAGGACAAACATCATAAAAACCCTTAATTAAATTTTCTGTCTTTTTGGACATAATTTTCTTTTTTTTAATTAAAGTTTTTACTTAATGGAGAACCCTATATTCTTTAAATATTGATCAAAAATATTTGAAATAATTTACCAATCACCGCCACCACCCTCTCTATCATTTGAATCTGAATTGTTATTTTCAAAATCTCTTCTTGCAGAATCTGTCATACGATATGTGAGACTATTAGGATTAAGTTCAAGATCATACCATTTTCCATTTAACTTACCTTGTATAACGTCTTCATTTTCATCTTTTCTAAAATTAAAATTATTTACAAACCTAAATTCTTCAAACTGATTATAATCATTTTCATCATATCGATTTTCATTTCTATCGTCTAAATACTGATTTAATACGAAGTTACTAAAATAAAGTGGGTTATCTTTTTTAATGAAATAATCAAAAAGAGAATTTCTATCTCTTTCAACAAAATTTCTCATATAACTTTGAAAATCTGTCAAATCATCAAAGCCATAACCACCATATCCTACAAGATAAGATATGCTCTCTGCAATTTCACTATAGAAATTATAATTATCTCTAGCTACATTTCTTCTTGTTTCGTTGAAACCCATCATTGAAAAAAATATATTCATATAATCACGTTGGAATCGTTCTTCATTTGAAAGTTTACGATACCAAGCGTAACGAGTATCATCTTTTGCTATTAAAATATCATAAAGCAAATTTTCTAATTCAATAAATAAATAAATTGGATTGTCAGAATAATCTTGGTTATTGATATTTTCTAATCGATCATAAACACGTTCACATATATCATTATTGCATTGGGCTCCATCTATTAAAAGTTTTGATATATTTGCTTTAACTATATTGTTTACATTGGCTATTAAATCAAAACCATTATTAAAAACTCGATTTTTTGCGGCTACCATCATATCTTCGTTATTAATCTCAAAGACTCTGTCAGTTATTCCAAGAAGTTTAAATTCATCTGTATCATTTAATTTACCTTTTTTAAATTCAGCCTCTAAAGCTGTTCCAGTTGGAATTCCATTTTTACTTACATTAAGTATACCTGGACCATGTGGTAGTCCTCTATTATTTATCGCTCCATAATAAGTACCAAATGAAGTTTGAATTCTAAAAATTTTTGTTTCTTCTAAATTAGGATATTGTTGTGAAAGACGATTAACCATCCATTGTTCATTTGCTGGGACTTCAGAGCGAACAAGTTGATAAGCTTCACCCTTTTCAAAATCTTCAACTGAATTTACATTGGTTAAAAATAGTAAAAATATTGAGAATATGTATATATAAAGTTTTTTCATATCAAATAGTCCTATAAAAAATATTATAAAATATTATCTAATTTACATTCCATCGCCACCGCCTTCACGATCATTATCTCCAGACTGATCTCTATTAAATTCTCTTCTACCTTGCTCAGATAATGCGAGTTTCGAAGTCAATCTATCAATTTCCATCTCATAAAATTGACCGTTAAATTTTCCTTCAATCACGGCATCCCCGACAGTATTTCTTCTTAAATTTACGTTAGAATATATTCTAATATCTGTTAACTCCGGTAAACCATATTCTGGTTGCTTATTATAACTTTGCCATAACACAGAAAGAGCATCTGCATAAGTAACTGTTTGAGCATTTGTAAATGCTCCTATTTGGAATAGCATACTAAGAGTAAACATTGTATTATTTATTGTTTCTAGTTCTCCTCGTAAATATGCAATTCTACTATTCACTTCGAAGCGAGAGTGTGTCGAAACTAAAAGTTCAATTAAAGTAAAGCCCTCCAGAAATGATCGTTCTAAATTGATTTTATCTCTAATCTCATCACTTTCTGCATCAAAACCTAATGAAATTCCTATGAGAATATTTTCCAAAAGATTTTGTTGCTCTACGTTTCTTTTTCCCTCCATAGTCAAAAGATCCCTTAAAGTATTAAACTTTTTGCTAAAATCATTTGTCAATGCAACACCATTTTTTTTTGCAATCATTTCGGATAAAACCTCCAGTTCATCAACAAGATAGTTCATATCAATATTTTCGATTAGATTACTCATTACAACAGATACATCAAAACCGTTGTTGAATGCACGATTTTGAAAATCCACTGCATCATTTCCAGTAACTACTTTACCTGTCGATGATACAATTGTAGGGTCGGCACCACGTTTGACCTTGCCATTTTTAAAATTAGTTTCCATTGCGGCATCTCCAACTCCTAAAATTCCATAACCATTAGGAACTCCCCTGGAATTGATTTGTCCGTAGTAAGTGCCAGCCTCAAATTCTATTCTATGTATATCATCTCTTGTTAAGTTAGGATTTTGTTTTAAAGCACGATCTACCATATACTGCTCTCCTTTAGGAATTTCACCTATAACGCTCAATGGAACAGTATCTTTCTGATTAACTTCAAAAGACTTACCATCAGAACCGACTAGTGTTGATGGATATGCATTGTTTATTAACAAAAATAAGAAAATTGTTATTTTTATAAAAATTTTATTCATTCAATTAAGTTATGGTATTTAAATAATCAGATCAATAAAATTAAAATATATACTTTAAAGCCTTGGTAACAACCCAATTTTTAAATATTTGATATCTAATTTACAATCTTTATATCCACGTTTTATAACATTTAAATATCTCTCAGTTGGGTACATAAAAGAAGTTTTTTTTACCATGGTATAAGTCATCACTTTTTTTCCATAGTACTCAAAGTAAAATTTTTTATACAAAGTTGGAAAATCTTCATACAGATCCAATTTTTTTTCGTCACTTTTTGATATTTCAAATAATCCACCAGGAACAATTGAATTTTTTTTAGGCTCTATATCAGCGGCTCTGTATTTGCTTCTAAATGTTAATCTATAATCTTTTAAATTAATCTTTTTTAAATAAATACTATCTTTACACCTTCTCTTCATTTGAAAATGATTAAGATTACTTCCGTAAGCAAAATAAAGCATTAATCTTTCTCAACAATTTCAATTTTTTTCTCTTTTACAAAGTCTATTATTTGATCATTGCATTGATTAATCTTATTTTGATCGGTGCATCTTAATACAATTGAAACACCAAGTTTTCCTGCCTTAAAAAAAGGATAACTTCCTATATCAACATCTTTATTATTATTTTGTACTTTACTTAATGACTTTGCTATTTCACTTTCAACGGTTCTTAAGTTAATAGTCGAGCTTAATATAGGATCTCCTCCTACTAATACATTTTCTAATCCTCCCAACATTGATTGCATTATTGAGGGAACCCCTGGTAGGCAAAAAACATTCTCTATATAAAATCCAGGCGCACCGCTAGAAGGATTTAAAATTAATTTTGAGCTTATTGGCATTTTAGCCATTCTCTGTCGTCCTTCAGTAAATTCACCGGGTTTATAATAACTTTCTAATATTTTGAAAGCTTCAGGATGAAAATTGTATTCAACATCAAATACCTTAGAAATCGACTCTGAAGTAATGTCATCATGTGTTGGCCCTATTCCACCAGTTGTAAATATATATGTATATTTTTTTCTAAGCTCATTGACTGTATTGATAATTACTTGTTCCTCATCAGGGATAACTCTCACTTCTTTTACTTTTATACCCAATGAATTTAACCATGTTGCAAGAGTACTTGTATTGATATCTTTAGTACGTCCAGATAAAACCTCATTTCCAATAATTAAAATCCCAGCATTTATTTCTTTTTTATTAATCATTTACAAATATAAATAATGTTTATGAATTTTACCAATACACTTATTAAAGGCAAATTAGTAAAAAGATATAAAAGATTTTTCACAGATATAGAAGTAAATAATAAAATCGTAACAGCGCATTGCCCTAATACAGGTTCTATGAAAGGACTTTTAGATAAAGGTAACGAAGTGTGGATTTCACCACAAAATGATCCTTCTAGAAAACTTAAATTTACTCTTGAATTAATAAAGGTTAAAAAAAAATTAGTTGGTGTAAATACACACAGAGCAAATAGAATTGTGCAACATGGCTTAGAAAATAAATTAATATCTGAATTTAAAAGTACTAAAAATATCAAACCAGAATTTAAATACTCTCCAGATACAAGATTTGATTTTTTGTGTGATAAAAGTTTATTGGAAGTTAAAAATGTTACATTGATAAGTGATGATGAGGTTGCTGAATTTCCAGATGCTGTAACTGAAAGAGGTTTAAAACATTTAAAAATGTTAATTAATTCAATGGAAAAGGGTTATAAGCCATATGTCTTATTTTTAACTCAAATTCAGGGTATAAATAATTTTAGAATAGCTAAAGAAATTGATCCGAATTATTTTAAGGGTTATATCGAAGCAAGAAAAGCTGGAGTTAAATTTTTAGCATATAGATGCTCTTTAAATTCTAAACAAATTAAAATTGAAAAAAAAATAAAAATAATTGATGCAAAATAGTTATCTTGAAAAATTTGAAAAAATGAGAATTGCAGGAAATCTTGCTGCAAAAACTTTGGATATGCTAACAAATGAAATAAATGAAGGTGTCTCAACAGATAAAATTGATAAATTAGGTTATGAATTTATAAAAGATAATGGCGGTTATTCTGCTCCACAATTTTATAGAGGTTTTAAGAAATCATTATGCACTTCATTAAATCATGTTGTTTGTCATGGAATTCCATCTGACAGAATTTTAAAAGAGGGTGACGCTATTAATGTTGATGTTACAGCAATAGTTGATGAATACTATGGGGATACTAGTAGGATGTTTGTAATTGGTGATGTGTCTGTTAAGGCAAGTAATTTAATTAATACGACTTATGAGTCTATGATGAAAGGAATTGAAATATTAAAACCTGGTAAAAAATTAGGAGATATAGGTTACGAAATACAATCTTATGTTGAAGAAAAAGGGTATTCAGTTGTAAGAGACTTTTGTGGTCATGGAATAAGTAATATTTTTCATGAACCTCCAAATATTTTACATTATGGAAAAAAAAATACTGGACTTGAATTAAGACCAGGAATGACTTTCACAATTGAACCAATGATTAATGATGGTAAATATGATGTAAAAGTTTTAAATGATGGGTGGACAGCAGTCACAAAAGATAAATCATTATCAGCACAATTTGAACATACAATAGGAATTACAGAGGATTCTTATGAAATTTTTACAGAATCTGTTAAAGGTTATAAAAGGCCTCCATATAAAATTTAATGATATCTCGATATTCAAGAAAAGAATTAGTCAATATTTGGTCAGAGGAAAACAAATATAAAATTTGGCTTGATGTTGAAATTGCAGCAGCAGAAGCAATGGAAAAATACAAAATAATTCCAAGAGGTGTAGCTTCAATTGTTAAAAGAAAAGGCAAAATTAAAGTCAAAAGAATTCATGATATTGAAGCAAAAGTAAAACATGATGTTATTGCGTTTTTAACATCAATTACCGAACAGGCTGGAATTAAAGCAAGATACCTTCATCAAGGAATGACCTCGTCTGATGTTTTAGACACAAGTTTTAATATACAATTAGTTCAATCAGGAAATATATTATTAAACGATATAGATAAAATTTTATCAGTTTTAAA
The DNA here is from genome assembly GCA_902592445.1 of uncultured Pelagibacteraceae bacterium. GTDB lineage: Bacteria > Pseudomonadota > Alphaproteobacteria > Pelagibacterales > Pelagibacteraceae > Pelagibacter. Next base: position 125,419 of record CACJEN010000002.1, on the reverse strand, counting down.
AAAACAAGCAAAAAAATATAAGATGACACCTTGTATTGGTAGAAGCCACGGTATTCATGCTGAACCAATAACATTTGGACTGAAATTGGCATCTTTTTACGAAGAGTTTAAACGTAATAAAAAAAGACTTAAGGATGCGATCGAGGAAATATCAACTTGCGCTATTTCAGGAGCAGTTGGAACTTTTGCAAATATAGATCCAAAAATAGAAATGTATGTAGCAAAAAAATTAAAACTCAAACCTGAACCTATATCAACGCAAATTATTCCAAGAGATCGACATGCACATTATTTTGCAATATTAGGTATTATTGCAGGCTCTGTTGAGAGAGTTGCTACAGAAATACGTCATCTTCAAAGATCAGAGGTTTATGAATTACAAGAATTTTTTTCTAAAGATCAGAAAGGGTCTTCAGCAATGCCTCATAAAAAAAATCCAATATTAAGTGAAAATTTAACTGGCTTAGCGAGAATGGTTAGAAGTTATGTAGTCCCTGCTCTAGAAAATATTGCTCTTTGGCATGAAAGAGATATTTCGCACTCAAGTGTTGAAAGAAATATAGGCCCCGATGCAAATATAACTCTAGATTTCGCACTTGTTAGATTGGCTAATATTTTAGATAAAATGATAGTTTATCCAAAGAAAATGTTAGAAAATTTAAATTTTACAAAAGGATTGGTGTTTTCTCAAGAACTAATGCTTGAATTAACTAAATCTGGAATGCAAAGAGAGAAGGCTTATAGGTTAGTCCAAGGACACGCAAAATCTAGTTTCTCAAAAAATATAAATTTAATTGATCTTGTTAAAAAAGATAAAAGAATTACCGAAAAAATTTCTGAAAACAAAATTAATAAAATATTTACATATTCTAAACATTTTAAAAATATAAGTTATATATTTAATAGAGTTTTTAAATAATGAAAAAAGGAAAAAAATTATACGAAGGTAAAGCAAAAATAATTTTTGCAACGAGTGATAAAAACCTAGTCATCCAGCACTTCAAAGATGATGCTACGGCTTTTAACAACCAAAAAAAAGATGTAATAGATGGTAAAGGAATTTTAAATAATAGAATTTCAGAACATATTCTTACAAATTTAAATCAAGTAGGAATTAAAAATCACTTAGTAAAACGTCTTAATATGAGAGAGCAGCTAATTCAACATGTTGAGATAATTCCAATAGAATTTATTGTAAGAAATATAGCAACTGGTTCATTAACTAAAAGACTAGGTATTGAAGACGGAACAGTCCTTGAATATCCGCTCGTTGAATATTGTTTAAAAAATGATGAATTGGGTGACCCACTTATCAGTAAAGAACATATCATGACATTTAAATGGATGGATGATTTTGAAATTGATTTTGTGAATAACGAATTAGCAAGGATAAATGATTTTCTTCAAGGCATGTTTAGAGGTGTCGGTATTAAATTGGTTGATTTTAAAGTTGAATTTGGAAGATTAGAAAAAAATGGAAAAAAAGATATTATTTTAGCAGACGAAATTAGTCCTGACACTTGTAGATTGTGGGATGCAACCACTGATAAGAAATTAGATAAAGATAGATTTAGAAAAGACTTAGGAAATTTAGTTGAAGGTTATCAAGAAGTTGCTAGAAGATTAGATATACTCCATGAACAATCTAACATTAGACCATTAAAATATAGCAAACCGAAAGCAGTAAAATTTAAAAAGAAATAATGATAATAAAAGTTGTAGTTACTCTTAAAAATGGAGTGCTTGATCCCCAAGGTAAAGCTATACAGCAAACTTTGAATGGTATGAATTTTAATAATGTCGATGACGTTCGACAGGGTAAATTCTTTGAAATAAATGTTAATGAAAATGATGAAGCTAAAGCAAAATTGCAGGTTGAGGATATGTGTAAAAAACTTTTAGCTAATCTAGTTATTGAGGATTATAAAATACTTTAAAAAATGAAGTCCTCAGTCATAATTTTTCCAGGGTCAAATTGTGACAGAGATATGGATGTAGCACTTAGAAAGTTTGGTTTTAAAAACCAAATGATCTGGCATAATGACAATTCAATACCAAAAAGTGATTTAATTGTTTTACCAGGAGGATTTTCATACGGTGATTATTTAAGATGTGGAAGTATAGCTTCAAAATCAAAAATAATTAAATCTGTTATAGATTTTGCAAACTCAGGTGGCTTAGTTTTGGGTATATGTAACGGTTTTCAAATTTTAACAGAAACTGGCTTATTACCTGGTATTCTTCAACAAAATAAATATCTAAATTTTATTTGTAAAAATGTATTTGTAAAAGTTAAAGATAAGAAAAATAAATACTTCAAAGATATTAAAAAAGATATACTAGAACTACACATAGCTCATAATGAAGGAAATTATTTTTGCTCTAATGATGAGATTAAATCTTTAGAAGATAATAATCAAATAGCTGTTACTTATTGCAATGACCATGGTGAGGAAGGTGATGAAAATAATCCTAATGGAGCAATAAAAAATATAGCTGGGATATTTAATAGTAACAAGAATGTCTTGGGTATGATGCCCCACCCTGAAAGAATGATAGATAAATATTTATCTGGTGAAGATGGATCATTATTTTTTGAAAATTTATTGCGTAATTTAAATTAATGGAAGTTAATGAAAAAATTGCAGTTGAGCACGGATTAAAAAAAGATGAATACAAAAAAATTTGTGATCTTTTAAAAAGAGTGCCAAATATTACTGAGCTTGCAATATTTTCTGCAATGTGGAATGAGCATTGTTCATATAAATCCTCAAGAAAACATCTTAAAAAGCTTCATACAAAAGGTAAGCAAGTCATACAAGGACCAGGTGAAAATGCAGGTGTAATAGATATTGGAGATGAAGATGCAATTGTTTTTAAAATAGAAAGTCATAATCACCCATCTTTTATTGAACCATATCAAGGAGCAGCAACTGGCGTTGGTGGAATTATGCGCGATGTTTTTACTATGGGCGCGAGACCTATTGCAAATTTAAATTCAATTCATTTTGGATCTCCACAACATAAAAAAACTAAAAACTTACTAAGAGGAGTGGTTAAAGGTATTGGTGGATACGGAAATTGTATTGGTGTCCCTACAGTTGCAGGACAAACTTCTTTTGATGAGAGTTATAATGGAAATATATTAGTAAATGCAATGACTTTAGGCTTGGTAAATAAAAATAAAATATTTTATTCAAAAGCTGCGGGTATAGATAAGCCCGTAATTTATGTTGGATCTAAAACTGGTAGAGATGGAATACATGGAGCTAGTATGGCTTCGGCAACTTTTGACGATGAAATAGAGGAAAAAAAACCAACCGTTCAAGTTGGTGATCCATTTACAGAAAAGCTGTTGTTAGAAGCATGCCTTGAACTTATGGCTGACAACTCGATAATTGCAATTCAAGATATGGGAGCGGCAGGTTTAACATCTTCTAGTGTCGAAATGGCATCAAAAGGTAAATTAGGAATTGAATTAAATTTAAACAAAGTTCCTTGTAGAGAAGAAAAAATGACACCCTATGAAATTATGCTTTCAGAAAGTCAGGAAAGGATGTTGATTGTTTTAGAAAATGGTAAAGAAGAATATGCAAAAAAAATATTTGATAAATGGAACTTAGATTTTGCTGTCATAGGAAAAACAACTAATTCAAAAAAAATAGATTTGTTATTTAATGATAAAAATGTTGCATCTATACCTATTGATTTTCTTGCAGAGGATGCTCCGATCTACGACAGAAAATGGAAAAAAACAAAATTACCACAAAAATTAAAATTTGATAAACAACAATTTAAATCTTTAAAATTATCAGATTGTTTAAATAAAATTTTATGTAGTCCAAATGTTGCTGATAAAAGGTGGATTTGGGATCAGTACGATCATACTGTTATGGGTGATACAATACAAAAACCAGGCGGTGATGCTGGAGTAGTAAGAGTTCATGGTACTTCAAAAGCAGTAGCTGCATCAGTAGACTCTTCTGCATCATACTGTTTTTCTCATCCTTTAACTGGAGGAAAACAAATTGTATGCGAAAGTTGGAGAAATCTTATTTCTGTAGGTGCAAAACCATTAGCTATTACAAATTGTTTAAACTTTGGTAACCCAGAAAAAGAAAAAAATATGGGTGAATTTGTTGAATGTGTAGAAGGAATAACTGAAGCTAGTAAGTATTTAGATTTTCCAGTCGTCTCTGGAAACGTATCTTTTTACAACGAGACAAAAGATAAAGGTATTAAACCAACACCTGCAATAGGAGGAGTAGGTTTAATTAAAGATTATCAAAAAATGATTACAATGGATTTTAAAAAGTCAGGAAATGTTGTTTATGTGATTGGTAAAACTGAGGGACATTTAGATCAAAGTATATTTGCAAGAAATATTTTATTGGAAAAAAAAGGTCCACCGCCAAGTATTAACCTGTTTAATGAAAAAAATATTGGTGAAACATTATTAAATTTAATTAATAAAAACTTAATTCAATCTTGCCATGATGTTTCTTTAGGAGGAATTTTAGTAGCTGTGACTAAAATGTGTATCAAAGGTCAAAAAGGAATTAAAATTAACCCATTTAAAGACTTAATAAATAAATTTGAGTATTTCTTTAGTGAAGATCAGGGCAGATATATAATAGAAATTGAAAAAACAAATATTAAAAAAGTTAACGATTTATTGGAGAAAAATTCAGTCCATTATGATAATTTAGGACTAATTGAGGATAAAATCTTAAGTTTTAATGAAGAGATTAATTTACCTATTGAAGAATTATCAAAGACACATAAATATTGGTTAAAGAGTTATATGGAAAACTAATATGGCAATGGATTTAAAAGAGATAGAAAATTTAATCAAAGAGGCAATGCCAGATGCTAGTATTGAAATACAAGATTTAGCAGGTGATGGTAATCATTATTCAGCAACTGTTACATCATCAGAGTTTTCTGGAAAAAGTAAAATTGAGCAGCATAAAATGGTATATAACTCACTTAAAGGCAAAATGGGTAATGAACTTCATGCTTTAGCAATTAAAACTAAGGAGAATTAAAATGGACCAACAAACAAATGATATGATCAAAAATGAAATAGAAAGTAATGAAGTCTGTCTTTTTATGAAAGGTACTCCTGATGCACCTCAGTGTGGTTTTTCGATGGCGGTAACTAATATTCTGAAAATTTTAGAAGTAAATTTTAAAAGTGTTGACGTTTTAGCAAATCAAAGTGTTAGAGAAGGAATTAAAGTTTATAGTGATTGGCCTACTATACCACAACTATATGTTAAAAATGAATTTGTGGGTGGTTGTGACATTATTAAAGAAATGTACGAGAATGGCGAACTAGCAAAACTTTTTGAGACAAAAGGAATAAATTTTAAATCAAAAAATTGATTTAAAATATTCTATTAATTAATATTTCCGCATTATTTTCTGTATTATTATTTATTTGTTGATCAAAATTAAAGTTTATATCAACATCGTTTACTTTTTTAAGTATGTTTAATCCAGCGGACAAATTTTCAGTATCAGAAAGCTGGAAGGCGTAATTAATGTCTTTATTTGGTTCAAAATTTAAACCAAATACTAACGTATCTGAATGTTGATCTCTTTCTCCTTGTATACGTTTATAACTTGTATTTATTATTAAATTATCATTTGATTCATATAGAAATCCAATCTCTGAGGTTAACATGTAGTCTGATGTGTTATCATGCGTGTAAGTATAGACAGTACTTGTATCAGATATATAATTTAATTTTGTAGTTGATGAATCGCTGAAGTCTAATCCAAGTTCAACTAAACCTATAGGCTTTAATTTGCTATTTTCAAATTTTATTAAGTTATTAAATCCAAATCCTAATGACAGCAAACCATTTTGTATTTCCTGATCCCCATAGGACAGTGCATCTGTTCCCACCTCTGAATATTCATCGAGTTCTGTGTATCCAAGATCAACTCTTAAAACTGGGTTAAAGTCAAAATTTCCTTTACTGATATTTTTTCCAAAATTAATTGAACCAAATATTTGTTCACCATTTCTAGACGCGGTTAATGTATTTGAGCCAGATTTTCTCTCAATATCGGTTTTTATTTTACCAATACCTATTGTGCCCTCAATAAAATTATCGTTATCAATAGGCTTGGTTCTATACCATGCTATGCTGTAATTCTTTCCATCAATTCCACTTCCATTAGATCCAACATCTGTATCGCTTTGTCCATATTGAAAAGAAAATCCATAAATATCATTTTCATTTATTTTTTTGTCAATTCCAAAAGCGATCCCTTGACTATCAATTTCTTTTTCAGACGAATTACTAGTATCACCTATTTTTGAAACTCTAATTGAACCTTTTGACCAAGTTGTCCAGTCATCAGTCTCAACACTTTTTGTATCAGACTCTGATATCGAGGCTTTTAAAGCTTTGGCTAATGTAGTGAGCATTTCATCAGCAAAATCAATCTTTAGCTCATTTTTGCTTAGATTGTTGATGTCTTTGTTTTGCCTTAAATACTCAAGTCTACTAGAAATTAAACCTAAAGATTGAGTGAAAACATTTGTTGCTTGATCAGCTTGTCCCTCAATTAATCCAACTACATCTTTATCATTTGTTGGATCTGATTTTGATGCCGTTGTAAAACTTAATGCAGTTGTTGAATTAATTCCGGCATAACTATTTCCAGAAAGATCATCAAATGCTGTTGCATCAATTAAAACATAATACTCTATGCCACTTTGCAAACTTACTGAGGGATTTAATGTAATTTGTGCTGTCCCAGACCCACTTAGTTGACCAGTAGTTACATCAATTGCCTCAATAACTGAATCGTCTGATGTTTTCTTAATAGTTACATTTCCATTTACAGCATTAACACTTTCACTAAAATTTAGAACTATATCTGCATCAACAGAAACACCTGTTGCATTATCAGCGGGCACTGATGAAGTAAGAGTTGGATCTGTGGTGTCTGCTATTGTAAAACTTAAAGCGGTTGTTGAACTAATCCCAGCGTAACTATTTCCAGCTGTATCATCAAAAGCAGTTGCATCAATTAAAACGTAATATTCTATTGAGCTACTCAATGTAACTGAAGGATTTACTGTAATTTGTGCTGTCCCAGATCCACTTACTTGACCAGTTGTTACATCAATTGTTTCAGCAATTGAATTATCAGATGTTTTCTTTATTATTATATCTCCAGTTTGCGTAGTTACACTTTCACTAAAGTTTAGAACTATATTTGCATTACCAGCAACACCTGTTGCATTATCAGCAGGTACAGATGAGGTAAGAGTTGGATCTGTGGTGTCTGCTACAGTAAAACTTAGTGCGGTTGTTGAACTAATCCCAGCATAACTGTTTCCAGAAAGATCATCAAAAGCAGTTGCATCAATTAGAACGTAATACTCGGTAGAGCTATCCAATGTAACTGAAGGATTTACTGTAATTTGTGCTGAACCGGATCCACTTACTTGACCGCTTGTTACATCAATTGCTTCAATAACTGAATCGTCTGATGTTTTCTTAATCGTTACATTTCCACTTCCAGTATTTACAGCTTCATCAAAATTTAAAACTATGTCTGTGGTACTTAAAACTCCTGTATCATTATCAGCAGGTACAGATGAGGTAAGGGTTGGATCAGTGCTGTCAACGTTGCCAAAAAACTCTAATTCATTGATTTGATGGTGACCACCTCCAGTAGAAGTTACACGATAACGGAAATGTTTATAAGCACTTGGTGTAGGATAATCATCTCCGCCTCCACTATACAAAAGAACTTGATTACGGTCACTCCAAGGTGAAGAACCATCATTATTATAAGTAAAAATGTCTGTCCAATTATTTCCATCATTTGAACCTTGTATTTTCCAAACATCAGGATCTCTAGATGGAACGTCATTTCCAGAAGTTATTGTGAAACTAGTTAAGACATATGCTTGTGCAAATTCAACGGCTATCCATTGAGTTGGTCCATTACAACACCATTTGTTATTAGAAGAACCAACTTTATTATCAAACACATTATATGAGCCTTCCCCAGTCCACCGAGGTTCACTACTTGCACTAATTGACGACCAGTTCCAATTTGTATGCGCACCATCTACTCCATCATTTTCTGGATCAGTAAGATCACCGCCTTGCAACGCTCCAGCACCAGTTCCAAGAATAGTTACAGAATGAGATATATTGCTCCAACTTAAAGCAATTATAAAAAAAATTATTTTAATTAAAAAAGAGCCCATACTAAATTTTCTTTAATACTCGTAATTTAATATTATTTAGACAAATTTATAGTTTAAATAAATGCATAGCAGAGCTGATAATTAATTTGTGTAAATATAGGGGGTTTTTTACCTTGAATAATATTCAATTACTAAATTAGGTTCCATTACAACAGGATAAGGAACTTCTTCAAAAGCTGGAACTCTTACAAATTTTACTTTTTTGTTTTTCTCATCTAGCTGAAGATATTCTGGCACTTCTCTTTCTTTGTTAGCAAGAGCGATATCTATTAAAGCTAGTGATTTAGATTTATCTCTAATTTCAATAGTGTCTTCTTCTTTTACTTGAAAGCTAGCAATATTTACTTTTTTTCCATTAACTCTAACATGACCATGGTTAATCAACTGTCTCGATGAAAAAATAGTATTTGATAACTTTGATCTATAAATAACGGCATCTAACCTTCTCTCAAGTAACCCAATTAAATTTTCTGCTGTGTCACCTTTTTTCATAATCGCTTTTTTATACATATTTCTGAACTGTCTTTCGTTCATGTTACCGTAATAAGATTTTAATTTTTGTTTTGCTTGAAGTTGAATTCCATAATCGGATGGTTTCTGTGACTTGGTTTGTCCATGCTGCCCTGGGGGATAAGCTCTTGTATTAAAAGGACTCTTTGGTCTTCCCCAAAGATTTACCTTTAACCTTCTATCAACTTTATGTTTAGAGTTTAATCTTTTTGTCATTGAATATCGGCTTTATAAGCAGATGTTAAGTTTTGTCAATCAACCTTTTTTTAGTTAAACCAGCAAATACACTCGATAAAATGCGAGTTTCTTTTTCTGATAAGTTCATTTTGTAAAAAATACTTCTCAAATTTTCCAACATGATTGGTTTTTTTTCAGGGGGATTAAAAAAATTTCTTTGCTCTAAATTATTAACACATAAAGAAAGCATGCTTTGAATATCCTTTTTGGATGCTGATTTAATTTTTTTCGACTTTTCAATCTTATATTTTTTATTAGAAATTAAACTGCTAATAATTTGTGCAACTATAATTAGACTATGTGATAGATTTAACGATCTAAAATTTTTATTACTTGGAATTTGCAAAGTATAGTCTGCATAACTCACTTCTTCGTTTGATAAGCCTGATGCCTCTGAACCAAAGATAAAACCAACTTTTTTATTGTAATCAATTTTATTTAATTCTGAAATAGATATATGTTTAATATTTTTATTCCTAAATCTTGCAGATGTTGCAACTAGTATATCAATTTTATTTATTGATTTTTCTATATGATTAAATACTTTTGCTCCCTTTATAATATCTTTTGCACCAACTGAAGTTGCTATAATTTTATCATTAGGAAAAATTGGTTTAGGTTCAACTAATAATAATTTTTGAAAATTAAAGTTTTTAATTGCTCTAGCACATGCACCTATATTTTCAGATAATTGTGGTTTATGTAAAATAAAAGAAATATTTTTAAAAGACATTAAGTGCTAGCTGGAGCATTATCTTTGAATAATTTATAATCTAAACTATCAACTAAAGCTTTAAAAGAAGCATCAATGATATTTGGAGAAACTCCAATTGTAAACCAATTCCCATGTTTTGAGTCTGCACTCTCTATTGAAACTCTAGTAACTGCTCCAGTACCTGTATTTAGAATTCTAACTTTATAATCCACTAATTTTAAATCTTTTAAATATTCTGAATATTTTTCTAGTTTGTTTACATTTTTTCTAATCGCATTATCAAGTGCATTAACAGGGCCGTTTCCCTCGCCTTCACATAATATTTCATGACCATCAACTTCAAGTTTTGCTTTTGCAAATGACATTACCTCACCAGAAGAATCTTTTTTTACAGATACATCGTACTCATTAATAGAAATATATCTTGGAATATCTCCCATAAGTCTACGTGCTAATAATTCAAAAGATGCGTCTGCTCCATCGTAACTATAGCCAATAAACTCTCTATCTTTTACCTCGTGTAAAAGTTTTTTAATTTTTGGATCGTCTTTTTTAATATTAATACCAATAGCGTTTAATCGAGACATAATATTAGATTGTCCAGATTGATCCGAAACAACAATATTTCTCACATTACCCACATTTTCAGGATTTATATGTTCATAGGTTTTTGGATCTTTTTGAACAGCAGATACATGCATTCCTCCTTTATGTGAAAATGCAGAAGCTCCAACATAAGGCAAATGTTTATTTGGTTTTCTATTTAATATTTCATCTAATAGTCTGGAGCATTGTGTTAAATTTTTGATATTTTCAGGTTTAATACTTATTTCATATTTATCTGAGAAATCTTTTTTAAAGAAAAAATTTGGGATTAGGGACATAAGATTAGCATTTCCACATCTTTCACCTAACCCATTGATAGTTCCTTGAACTTGTCTCACTCCAGCTTGAACTGCTACCAAACTATTTGCAACTGCATTTTCAGTATCATTGTGAGCATGAATTCCTAGATTTTTTCCAGGGATATGTTTTGTAACATCTTCAACAATTTTTGAAACCTCGTGAGGTAAAGTTCCGCCATTTGTATCACACAGTACGATCCATCTTGCACCATTATCATATGCAGATTTTAAACACGATATTGCATATTCAGCATTAGATTTATAACCATCGAAAAAGTGCTCAGCATCAAACATAAATTCTTTACCAGAGCTCACAATATGTTTTGCACTTTCGCTAATATTTTCCAGATTTTGGTTATTTGAAATGCCTAAAGCTACATCAACATGAAAATCCCATGCCTTGCCGAACAAACAAACCGATTTACTTTTAGAATTAATCAATGAGGATAACATTGGGTCGTTATTTGCGCTGTGCTCTGATTTTTTGGTCATACCAAATGCAGTAAGGTTTGCATTTTTAAAATTTTGATCTTTGTTAAAAAATTCTGTATCTGTCGGATTTGCCCCTGGCCATCCACCTTCAATATAATCAACACCTAGATTATCAAGGGATTTTGCAATCTTTTCTTTTTCATTTAAAGAAAAGTCTACTCCCTGTGTTTGAGCTCCGTCTCTTAAGGTGGTATCAAATATATAGATTTTTTCTTTACTCATTTTAATTTCCACGAGGTTGTACCATCTTTATCTTCAATTAAAATACCCTTATCAAAAAGATCCTGTCTAATTTTATCAGCTAATTCATAATTTTTGTCAGATCTTGCTTTGTTTCTCTCATCAATTTTAGATTTAATTTCATCTTCTGATATTTTTATTGAACTTTTTTTATACTTCATCCATTCCTCTTTGGTATCTGTTAAAAGTCCAACAAAATTACAAGCTTTGACAAAAACAATTTTATCCTCATCTGTTCCCGAGGAAGCTTTGGAATACAAAGAATGTAAATTTGCAATATAGCCTGGTGTATTTAAATCATCATAAAGAGGAGATAAAATATCATGAGATACGGATATTTTTTCATTAACTTGAATATATACAGAATACCACTTCGTCAAAGTCTTCTCACACTCTAATATTAGCTTGTCGTTCCAATCAAGTCCTTGTCTGTAATGACTGGTAATTAATGCTAATCTTAAAACTTGACCATTGTATTTATTTTTAAAGTCTTTTATTTTTAAAATATTTCCTTGAGATTTAGCCATTTTTTCATTTGATAAAGTAATAAATCCATTATGAACCCAATAATTTGCAAAAGATTTGGTTCCATTTGCGCATCTAGATTGAGCTATTTCATTTTCATGGTGTGGAAATATCAAGTCTCTACCTCCGCCATGAATATCAAATTCATCTCCTAAGTATCTTTTTGACATAGCTGAACATTCTAAATGCCAACCTGGCCTACCTTTTCCCCAAGGAGACTCCCATGATGGCTCACCATCTGCAGATGGTTTCCATAAAACAAAATCTTCTGGATTTTTCTTAAATTCAGATACTTCAACTCTTGAGCCAGCAATTAATTCATCTAATTTTTTATTTGAAAGTTTGCCATAATCTTCAAATTTATTTAGCTCGAAATACACGTGGTTTTTATTTGAATATGCATAACCTTTTTTTTCTAAATCAGTGATCATATCAACCATTTGATTTATATTTTCAGTTGCCTTTGGTTCATTAGTTGGCTCCTCACACTTTAAATATTTACAATCGTCATGAAAACTTTCTGTGATTTTTAAAGTTAAATCTTTTATTGAAATTTTTTTGTCATTTGACGCTTGAATGATTTTATCATCAATGTCCGTTATGTTTCTAATATATTTAACTGAGTGGAACCCGTATTTTTTTTTCAAAATTTTGAAAAGAATATCAAATACAACTAAAGGTCTTGCATTACCTATATGTGGATCATCATACACTGTTGGTCCGCATACATACATACCAATAGATTTTTCATTTTTTGGTACGAATTTAATTTTTTTGCCATCAAGACTATTAGTTAAAAATATATCTTCAGCCATACAACTAGGAATATACTTAAATTATAGATTTGTGAATCTATTTGATTAATTTGGGATTTTGCACACTGGAATAGGTTCCATTTTATGCAAATTTGTTCTTCTTATTGAATTATATTTTTCTCTATTTACTGAGTTTTCATTTTCCATTGCTTCTTCAAGTTCTCTATAACTCAAACCAAGTTGGCCTTCATCTGTACGACCATCATCCCACAATCCATCTGTTGGAGGGGCATCAATTATCTCTTTCAATATTCCAAGTTCTTTACCAAGTTCCCAAACTTCTGTTTTGTTACAATCAGCTATTGGAGAAATATCAACACCTCCATCACCATATTTTGTATAGAAACCTACTCCAAAATCTTCCACTTTATTTCCAGTTCCAACAACTATTCCGCTGTTTGCTGCTGCAACTTGGTACAGTGTGGTCATTCTTAATCTTGCTCTAGAATTTGCCATTCCATGTTCATTACCAAAGTTATTTAAAGTTCCTTCAAATGTTTTAAACAAGCTATCAAGTTCTAATGTATGACCTTCTACATTACTAAAATTTTTTTTTAACCAATCTTGATGGGCTAAACTTAAATCATGTTGTACCGATTTTTGTTTTATAGGCATAGATAAAACTATTGTTTTTAAACCAGTCATTGCACTTAATGTGCTAGATACTGAAGAATCTATACCTCCAGAAATCCCAATTACTAATGACTTGGCCTTCATTGGCATAGAATTAACGTAATTTAAAATCCAATTTTTAATATGATCGACTTTATCTTTAGGGTCCATAAATTAAATATAGAAATAAAATTATATTTTTAAATGGTTAAGATGCCGCTTTGATTGCAGATTTGGAATACAAACTATTCTTTTTTATCTCATCTGAAATTAAAAAAGCTAATTCAATAGCTTGATCCGAGTTTAATCTTGGATCACAGTGAGTATGATATCTGCTTGATAAATCGGCATCAGATATTTTTTTTGCTCCACCAGTACACTCTGTCACATCTTGGCCAGTCATTTCAACATGCAACCCTCCGGCGTATGAGCCTTCTGCTTGATGAACTGAAAAAACATTTTTAACTTCTTTAACTACGTCGTTAAATGGTCTTGTTTTGAATCCAGTTGACGCTTTAATGGTGTTACCGTGACAAGGATCACATGACCAAAGAACATTTAAGCCCTCTTTTTTTATTCCTCTTATTAATTTTGGCAAAAATTTTTCTACGTTTTGGTGACCAAATCTTGAAATTAAGGTTATTTTTCCTTTTTCATTTTTAGGATTAATAGCTTCACAAATTTTAGCGATTTCATCTGGTTTAGATGTTGGTCCACATTTTATACCAATTGGATTTTCAATTCCTCTACAGAACTCAACATGTCCACCATCCAATTGTCTTGTTCTATCTCCAATCCACACAAAATGAGCAGAAGTATCGTGATACTCACCAGTTGTAGAGTCTACTCTTGTCATACTTTCTTCAAAAGGCAAATGCAAAGCCTCATGAGATGTCCAAAAGTTTACAGTGTACAATCTATTATTGAAATCTGAAGTTATTCCACATGCTTCCATAAAAGCTAATGCATCAGCAATTTTATCTTCTAACTCTTTAAATTTTTTAGATTGAGGGCTCTTTTTTATATAGTCTAAATTCCACAAATGAACTTTATTTAAATCTGCAAAACCTCCTTTGGAGAAGGCTCGTAAAAGATTTAGTGTTGATGCCGATTGAGAGTATGCTTTAAACAATCTTTTAGGATCAGGTCGTCTAGCTTTCTCATTAAAATCTATTGCATTAATGTTATCACCTAAATAGCTAGGTAGTTCTTTGTCACCCTGTTTTTCAGTTGGAGCACTTCTAGGTTTTGAAAATTGTCCAGCAATTCTTCCAAGTTTTACTACAGGTAATGATGCAGAATAAGTTAAAACTAAAGACATCTGAAGTATAACTTTAAAAGTATCTCTTATATTGTCTGGATGAAATTCCGCAAAACTCTCTGCACAATCTCCCCCTTGTAAAAGAAAAGCCTTGCCATCAACAACCTCTGATAATTGTTTTTTTAAATGTCTTGTTTCACCCGCAAAAACTAAAGGTGGAAAAGTTTTTAACTTATTTAAAACAATATCTAATTCCTTTTCATCATCATATGTAGGCTGATGTTTTACAGGATATTTTCTCCAGCTATTTGTTTTCCAATTTTTCATTTCAACTTGAAATTGTTTTAACAGACTTTACTAATTATTCAACAGTAACCGATTTTGCAAGATTTCTAGGTTTATCAATGTCAAAGCCTTTATCTAAAGCTGAGTAATATGCCAATTTTTGTAAAGGGATTGTAGTTAAAAAAGGTAATAACTCGTCAGATATATTTTCAACTTCAATTTTCTCCCAAATATTTTCAGAAAAAATTTCATCTGTGCTCTTACTTGTAATAAGTAATACTTTTGCGCCTCTCGATATTACTTCTTGCATATTAGAAATTGTCTTTTTGTAATGTTCGTCTCTTGGTGCAATTACAACAACTGGCATACCATCTTCTATTAGAGCAAGTGGACCATGTTTCATTTCACCAGCTGGATATCCCTCAGCGTGTACATAAGCAAGTTCCTTAAGTTTTAAAGCACCCTCAAGAGCAATTGGATAAGAGTAGCCTCTTCCTAAAAACATAGATCCTTTGGAATTAGCAAAATCTTTTCCTAAATTATAAATTTTGTTATCTACATTTAAAGTTTCTTTTGTAGATTTAGATAATGACAGTAAATCTTTAATTTTCTTTTTATAAACTTTTTTCAAAATTGATCTTTGCTCGTAAGAAATTTTTGTACACAGCAAATATAGAACAAGCATTTGACCCAAAAAGGCTTTTGTAGAAGCAACTCCAATTTCTGGTCCACAGTGAATTGGCAAAACTAAATCTGCATCCCTTGCAATCGAACTTTCTACAACATTTACTATTGCGCATGTTTTTACGTTGTTTTTCTTACATAAATCGAGTGCTGCAAATGTATCAGCTGTCTCTCCAGATTGTGAAACAAATATATAAAGTGTGTTTTGTTTAAATTTAATTTTTCTATATCTGAACTCAGATGCAACATCCACCGAGACATCCAAATTTGTATTCTGTTCAAACCAATATTTTGAAACTAAACAAGAGTGGTAAGCTGTGCCACACCCTATTAGCACAACTGAGGAAATATCGTTTATTTTCCATGGAAAATTATAAATATTTATATCGTTATTATGTTTATCGATATATTCATTAATACAATTTTTTAATGTTACAGGTTGTTCATCTATTTCTTTTGCCATAAAATATTTATATTGTCCTTTTTCGTAATTTTGCTCGTCCTTAGATAAATTTAAAATTTCTTTATTTATTTTAACTCCATCTGTATCAAAAAATTCAACTTCATCTTTTTTTAAAATACAAAACTCACCGTCGTTAAGGTATGATATTTTATTTGTCATTGATTTAAGAGCGTAAGAGTCTGATCCTAAATAATGTTCATCTGGACCGTAACCTACAGCTAATGGGGATCCTCTCCTAGCACCAATTATTAAATCTGGTTGATCTTTAAAAATTATTCCTAATGCAAAACTCCCATGTAATTTTTTAAGTACTTTTATAATTGTGTCTTTAAGATTATTTTTTTTTAAATAATCTGTCACTAAATGAACTATTACCTCTGTATCTGTTTGTGACTTAAATTTATATCCTTTATTTTCTAACATTTTCTTAAGAATGGTAGAATTTTCAATAATACCATTATGTACAACTGAAACATTATCTGTCGAATGAGGATGAGCATTGACTGCACTTGGCTTCCCATGTGTAGCCCATCTTACATGACCAATTCCTATTGTGCCTGATAAATTGATTTGACTAATATTTTTTTCCAATTCATTTACCCTACCTTCGCACTTCACTTCATTTATATTATTTTCAGATATTGTCGCTATACCTGCTGAATCATAGCCTCTATATTCAAGTTTTTTTAAAGATCCTATTATTCTAGAAGTGACTTCCTTAGAACTTGTTATGCCTACTATCCCACACATTTATTTTTTTCTTTTATAATTTTTGATTGTTATTTGATTTGACCTTGTTAAAGCAAGACTATTTGATAAGACATTTTTAGTTATAACTGAACTAGCGCCGACAATACTTTTCTTATTAATTGTGACAGGAGCTACCAAAGAGGAATTTGAGCCAATAAATACTCCATCTTTAATTTTTGTTTTGCTTTTTTTTACTCCATCATAATTGCATGTAATAGTGCCAGCACCAATATTAACATTTTTACCAATGGTTGCGTCACCAATATAAGACAGATGATTTACTTTAGAATTTTTACCAATGTTGCTTTTTTTAATTTCAACAAAGTTTCCAATTTTTGAACCTTTTTGAATTCTAACTTCTGGCCTAATCCTTGCATATGGACCAATGTTTACATTATCCTCAACTGTCACACCCTCTAAATGAGAAAAAGATTTTACTGTAACGTTATTTCCAATTTTAACCTTTTTGGAAAATACAACATAAGGCTCAATTGTAACATTTTTGCCAATTGTTGTTTCTTTAGAAAAAAAAATTGTTTCAGGGGCTAACATTTTAATACCTTTTTTTAAAAATTTTTTTCTTAATTTGATTTGCTCGATTTGTAAATTATTCTGAGACATATAATCATTGTATATAATCAGGTTTTGTTTTAATTAATTCACAATTTATTTCTTAAAAAAACTAAAATATGCAAAAACTTACAATTCTTTTTGATTTAGACGGTACTCTTGTAGATTCTGCACCAGATTTAATGAATGCGCACAATTTTGTGATGAAAAAATTCGGTTATGAAACAAAGACAACAGAGGACATTCGAAATCTTGCAGGTAAGGGTGCATCTGTAATGATTGGTAGATCTATATGGGGACAAGCTAAAAAAGAGTTTAGTAAAGTTATTGACGAAAAAATTAAAAAACAAATGGTTAAAGAGTTCATTGATTATTATGGAAAGAACATAGCCATCGAAAGTAAGTTAATAAAAGGTGTAAAAGAATTTTTAGAGTGGTCCAAAAAAAATAATATTCAAATGGGCATATGTACTAACAAGCAGGAACATTTAGCTGTTAACTTATTAAAAGAAATAAAAATCTATGATTATTTTGATTATGTTGCTGGTAGTAATACCTTTGATTATTGTAAACCTGATCCAAGACATCTTACAAATGTGATAGAAATTATGCAGGGTGATATAAAAAAAAGTATCATGATTGGAGATAGTGAAACTGATGCTGAGTCTGCTAAAGCTGCTCGTATACCTTTTATACTTTTAGAAGACGGCTACACTGATAAGAAAGTTTCTGATATTCATCATGATTATTTAATTCAAAATTTCGACGGAATCGAGGAAATCATCAATAAATATCTCATAGTTTAATATTGATTAAAACTGTTGTTAAGGGTATTTAATTTTCCCTATATGATTAGACACTTTGTAAAAGTTTATCCATCAAAAATTAAAATAAATAAAAGAAAACAACTTGCTTGGAAAATTGCAGAAATAGCAAGTGATAACGCAAGATTAGATAAAAATTCAATAGATATGGTTATTAACAGAATTATAGATAACGCATCAGTTGCAATAGCTTCATTAAATAGACCGCCAGTAATTTCCGCCAGAGAAATGGCAATTGCTCATCAAAGAAAAAATGGTGCAACTATATTTGGGGTAAACTCAAAATTAAAATTTGATTGTGAATGGGCTGCGTGGGCAAATGGAACTGCTGTTAGAGAATTAGATTTTCATGATACCTTTTTAGCCGCTGATTACAGTCATCCAGGGGACAATATTCCGCCTTTAATAGCAGTGGCACAACAATCGAAAAGAAACGGAAAAGATTTATTAAGAGGAATAATTACTGCTTATGAGGTTCAAGTAAATTTAGTAAAAGGAATTTGTTTACATAAGCATAAAGTAGATCATATAGCGCATCTTGGACCAAGTATAGCAGCAGGGATTGGTTCAATGCTCAAATTAAAAACTGAAACAATTTATCAAGCTGTACAACAAGCTCTACATGTGACTATTTCAACAAGGCAATCAAGAAAAGGAGAAATATCAAGTTGGAAAGCTTACGCACCAGCGCATGCAGGAAAACTTGGGATAGAAGCAGTAGATAGAACTATGAGAGGCGAAGGTGCTCCAAGTCCAATTTATGAGGGAGAGGATAGCGTTATTGCAAGAATTTTAGATGGAAAAAACGCTAGATACATAGTTCCTCTTCCAAAAAAAAATCAGCAAAAAAAAGCTATACTTGAAACTTATACTAAAGAATACTCAGCTGAATATCAGGCTCAAGCCTTAATTGATATTGCAAAAAAATTAAATAAGAGGATCCCTAATTTAGGAAATATAAAAAAAATCGACATATACACAAGCCATCATACACATTATGTTATTGGTACAGGCGCAAATGATCCACAAAAAATGGATCCAAATGCTAGTAGAGAAACCTTAGATCATTCAATCATGTATATTTTTGCTGTGGCGTTAGAAGATGGAAATTGGCACCATGTAAAATCATATACAAAAGCAAGAGCTAACAAGAAAAGCACAATAAAAATATGGAAATCGATCAAAACTCATGAAGATAAAAAATGGACCAAAAAATATCATGATCCAGACCCTAAGAAAAAATCGTTCGGAGCTAAAGTAATAATAACTACTAATAGTGGAAAAAAATATATAGAGGAATTAGATAGAGCTGACGCGCATCCATATGGGGCTAGACCTTTTAACAGAGAAGATTACATAAATAAATTTAATGTTTTAACTGACAAAATAATTTCAACTAAAGAATCTAAAAGATTTTTAAAAGATGTGCAAAACTGCAGAAATTTAAAAAATGGTCAATTGGGTAAACTAAATATTGAAATAAATAAGAAAAATTTAAAAAGAAATAAAAAAATAGGAATTTTTTAATGCATTTTATTGAAAAAAAAGCTGGGCAAAAAAGAATTGATTTTGACAACAAACTAAAATCAAAAAAAATATTAAGAATACCAGGTGCTTATAATCCCCTTACTGCAAAATTAATTGAAGAGATAGGATATGACGGAGTTTATGTCTCTGGTGGAGTAATGTCTAATGATTTAGGCTATCCTGATATTGGTCTTACAACTTTAACTGATGTAAGTAGACGATCAGAACAAATAGCAAGGGTAACAAATTTACCCACAGTTGTTGATATAGATACAGGTTTTAAATCTTGTAAAGAAACAATTGAGACTTTTGAAAGATGTGGAATAACTAGTGTTCACATAGAAGATCAAATTGAGAGAAAAAGATGTGGTCATCTTGATAATAAAGAAATCATTTCAAATGATCAAATGGTAAAAAAAATAAAAGAATGTGTTTCCTCAAAGAAAGATAAAAATTTTAAAATTATTGCAAGATCCGATGCGAAAAATGTTGAAGGATTAGATAAAATGATTGATAGATGTAAATCTTATATTGATGCTGGTGCAGAAATTGTTTTCCCTGAGGCGCTTAAAGATGAAAGTGAATTTGAGAAAGTGCGAAAATCTTTGGATTGTTATTTACTAGCAAATATGACTGAATTTGGTAAGTCAAAACTTCTTAACTTCAAAGAATTAGAAAATTTAGGATATAATATTGTGATCTATCCTGTTACTACTCAAAGATTGGCAATGAAAAATGTTGAAGATGGTTTACGTGCTATTTTTGACGATGGACACCAAAACAACATAATTGATAGAATGCAAACTAGAAAAAGATTATATGAGCTAGTTGATTATGAAAAATATAACTCGCTTGATGAAAAAATATATAATTTTAATACAGAGGGACACGAGTAATGAGCGATGAGATAAAAAAAGGTTTGCTAGGTATTGTAGTTGATGAAACTGAAGTTTCAAAAGTGATGCCTGAAATTAACTCACTTACATACAGAGGTTATGCCGCTCAAGATTTATGTGCCAAATGTAAGTTTGAAGAAGTTGCATATTTAATATTAAATGGTGAGTTGCCTAGCAAAAAACAGCTAAAAGCTTTTGAAAAGATAGAGAGAAAAAACAGGAAATTATCTAAAACTTTATTAGATGATTTAAAAAAAATACCAAAAAAAGCTCACCCTATGGATGTTGCCAGAACTGCTGTTAGCATAATGGGTTTAGAAGATAAAGAAACCAGAGATAATTCACCAAAAGCAAATATGAGAAAAGCAATGAGAATTTTCTCAAAAACTCCGGTAGCTTTAGCGGCTTTTTATCGAGTAAGAAAAGGAAAAAAAATAATTCCTCCAAAAAAAAATCTCTCTTTCTCTGAAAACTTTTTTCACATGTGTTTTGGCAAAGTTCCAAACAAGGATATTGTTAAAGCTTTCGATGTATCTTTAATTTTATATGCAGAACACAGCTTCAATGTTTCAACATTTACAGCAAGAACTATCACCAGTAGTTTATCAGATATACATGGAGCTATTACAGGTGCTATAGCTAGTTTAAAGGGACCTTTACATGGGGGTGCTAATGAAGAGGTAATGCACATGATGAATAAAATCAAAAAACCTGAGAAAGCTCATAAATGGATCAATAAAGCATTAGATAATAAAGATGTAATTATGGGTTTTGGTCATAGAGTTTATAAAAGTGGTGATTCAAGAGTTCCAACAATGAGAGAATATTTCGGCAAAGTCGCAAAGATTAAAAAAGATAAAAAGTTTGAAAGAATTTACGACATTGTTGAAAAAGTAATGATCGATAGAAAAAACATCCATCCTAATGTAGATTATCCGACTGGACCTACATATCATTTAATGGGATTTGATACCGATTTCTTTACCCCAATTTTTGTGATTTCAAGAATTACAGGTTGGTCTGCACACATAATGGAACAACATGCTGCAAATAAATTGATTAGACCACTTGCAAGTTACAAAGGCAGCAAGTATCGAAAAGTTGTTCAGTTAAACCAAAGATAAATTAAGCAAAAGCTTCAGTCCAAGAACCTTGAGTTGATGCTTTTGAGTATTCTGTAGCTCTTCCCTCGAAAAAGTTCATATGCTCAACAGCGTTCAACATAGTATCAAGCCAAGTTAACGGATTTTTCTGAACATCATAAATAGGCTCTAGTCCTAATTGGGATAATCTTCTATTTCCAATAAAACGTATGTAGTCTTTTACCTCTTGAGCAGTTAATCCATTCATCGGCCCCATTTCAAAAGCAAGATCAATAAATGCATCTTCATGATGCACAATAGTTCTGCAAGCTTCATATAATTCTTTTTTAAGTTGTGGTGTCCATATGTGTGGATTTTCATTAATGAACTCCTTAAATAATCTTATCATTGAATTGCAGTGCAAGGTTTCGTCTCTTACAGACCAAGTTACAATTTGACCCATACCTTTCATTTTATTAAATCTTGGGAAATTTAATAAAATAGCAAAACTTGCAAACAACTGAAGTCCTTCGGTGAATGCACTGAAAACTGCAACTGTTTTTGCAATATCTTCTTTTGACTCCATGTTAAAATTCTGCATGTAATCATACTTATCTTTCATCTCTTTATATTTCATGAAAGCTGAATACTCAGATTCTGGCATTCCGATTGTGTCAAGTAAATGTGAGTAGGCAGCAATATGAACTGTCTCCATAGAGGCAAAAGCAGTCATCATCATTAAAACCTCTGTTGGTTTAAAAACTGTTGTGTAATGTCTTAAGTAACAATTGTTCACCTCAACATCGGCTTGAGTAAAAAATCTAAAAATCTGAGTTAAAAGATTTTTTTCAGATTGAGTAAGGTTTTTTTGCCAATCTCTTACATCATCTCCTAATGGCACTTCCTCTGGCAGCCAATGAATTCTTTGTTGTGTTAACCAAGCATCATAACACCATGGATATCTAAATGGTTTATAAACTGGATTTTCAACTAACAAACCCATGTCCTTTGGTTTAATTATTGGTGATTTTAAATTTTTCATACTTTCTACTGACATGATAAACACTCCTCGTATTCTGGTTGATTTTGTTTTTTATTTTTTGATTTATATACATTTGCTGTAACATCAGTTGAACTTGCATCATTAACATTTTCAGCTCTTTGGATTGATTTCGATCTGCAATAATAAAGACTTTTTAGACCCTTTTTCCATGCTTGAAAATGAATTTGGTGCAGATCTTTTTTATGGATATCTGCTGGAATAAAAATGTTAATTGATTGGGCCTGTGAAATATGAGGTGTTCTATCAGCTCCCAAATCAACAATCCATCTTTGATCTAGTTCAAATGCTGTTTTAAAAACATCTTTTTCATTTTGAGAAAGAAAATCTAAATGAGAAACTGAACCTTGGTTAGTAGTAATACTTGACCATGTCTCTTCATCATTTTTACCGTATTTTTCTAAAACTTCAGTTAAATATTTATTTCTAACATTAAAAGATCCAGAAAGTGTTTTATGAGTATAGCTATTCGCTGCAATTGGTTCTACCCCTGGAGATGTTCCTCCACAAATAATAGAAATTGATGCTGTTGGAGCAATTGCTGTTTTATTTGAAAATCTCTCATTAATTCCATAATCAGCAGCATCAGGACATGGACCTCTTTCATCAGCTAAATCTTTTGATGCTTGGTCTACCTGTTTTTGTATATTTGCAAAAATTTTCTTATTCCAGACTTTACTCATAACAGATTCAAATGGTATTTTCTTTTGTTGGAAATATGAATGAAGTCCCATAACACCTAATCCAACGCTTCTTTCTTTTAAAGCAGAGTAAGTAGCATCACTAAAAGACTCTGGAGCTTTTTCTATGAAATCTGTTAATACATTGTCTAACATTCTCATTACGTCTGGTATAAAATTATTATCATCTTTCCATTCATCATATTTTTCTAAATTCAAGGATGACAAACAACATACTGCAGTTCTATCTCTTCCATCTTTATCTATACCAGTTGGTAAAGTTATCTCACTACATAGATTAGATGTTTTTACGGTCAATCCAGCTAACTTATGATGTTGTGGTATCATTCTATTAACAGTATCAATGAAAACAATGTAAGGTTCACCAGTTTCAATTCTTGCAGTTAATAATCTGATCCATAAATTTCTTGCAGAGACTGTTGCTTGAACTGACTGATCTTTTGGACTTTTGAGCGCCCATTGTTCATCTAATTCAACTGCTCTCATAAACGCATCGGAAACTAAAACACCATGATGAAGATTGAGTGATCTTCTATTTGGATCACCTCCAGTTGGTCTTCTCATTTCAATAAATTCCTCGATCTCAGGATGATCAATTGGTAAATAGCAGGCTGCAGAACCTCTTCTTAAAGAACCTTGACTGATGGCCATAGTTAAAGAGTCCATAACTTTAATGAATGGGATTATTCCAGATGTCTTTCCAACTCTTCCAATCTTTTCACCTATAGATCTTAAATTTCCCCAATAACTTCCAATACCGCCACCTTTAGCTGCAAGCCAAACATTCTCACTCCATAAATCAAGTATTCCTGTTAAACTGTCTCCTGCTTCATTTAAGAAACAAGAAATAGGTAATCCTCTTTTTGTACCACCATTTGATAAAACAGGTGTTGCAGGCATGAACCATAAGTTACTGATATAATTATAAAGTCTTTGAGCGTGTAAGTTGTCATCTGCATAATGGCTTGCCACTCTTGCAAATAGATCTTGATAAGACTCGTTTAAACCTAAATATCTATCACTTAAAGTTGCTTTACCGAATTCAGTCAAATTATTATCTCTAGACCTATCTATTTTGATAGTAATACCTTTTGAGTTTTGAAATAATTCAGTGTCATTATTTAATGAGAATAAATCTGGTCTTTTTTCGATGTTTTCTGAGTTAACTGGAGGTTTGTAATCAGAGACAGCTTTTCTGATGGCTTGTGACAATATTTTGTTCATATAAACCTCTTATTAATGTTACTCTTTTATGTAAAAACAACTAGATGTTGTGTGTTGAATGACTAAATATACTATATAAATAGGAATTCAAGAGAACATTTATAGAACTTAAAAAATAATTATCAATAATTAATTTTAAAAAATATAGATATATCCACATGAAAAATTCCACAAAAATAGACCCTTATGGATTTAGAGAATATGACGCAAGATGGATTTACGAAAAAGATATCAGCATTGAGGGAATCGAAGAGCTTGGAAAAGGATTAGGAACTCAAATTAAAATACACACAAAAAAGGAAAATCCAAGAGTAATAGTTGGTCATGACTACAGATCTTATAGTGAGGAAATAAAATCATCTTTAATAAAAGGTTTAATTTTTACAGGATGTTATGTCGAAGACATAGGACTGTCGTTATCACCTATGGTTTATTTTGCACAGTTTAATTTAAATGGAGATGCAGTCGCAATGGTAACAGCTAGTCATAATGAAAATGGTTGGACAGGAGTTAAAATGGGTATCAAAAAAGGTTTAACTCATGCACCTGAAGAAATGAAAGAATTAAAGGAAATTACTCTAAATCAAAAATTTACTAAAGGGAATGGTAATGAAAGACAAATAGATGATTTTCAACAAATATATAAAAATGACTTAATCAATAAAAATAAAATTAAAAAAAAAATCAAAGCAGTTGTAGCATGTGGGAATGGTACAGCAGGAATATTTGCACCAGATATATTGAGAGGAATAGGCTGTGAGGTCATTGAGCTTGATTGTAATTTAGACTGGACTTTTCCAAAATACAATCCAAATCCTGAAGATCTTGAAATGTTACATGAAATTACAAAAGTTGTTAAAGAAAATGAGGCAGATATTGGATTTGGCTTTGATGGAGATGGAGATAGAGTTGGTGTAATAGATGAACAAGGAAATGAAATATTTTCTGATAAAATTGGATTATTGATTGCAAGAAATTTATCAGAAAACCATAATGGTGCAAAATTTATTGTAGATGTAAAATCAACAGGACTTTATTCTACAGATAAAATTTTAGCAAAAAATAATTGCAACACATTATATTGGAAAACTGGACATTCTCATATCAAAAGGAAAGTAAATGTCGAAAATGCATTAGCAGGTTTTGAAAAAAGTGGGCACTTTTTTTTTAATGAACCTTTGGGATATGGATACGATGATGGTATTAATTCTGCTATTCAAGTCTGTCATTTGTTAGATAATCAAAATAAAAAAATGAGCGAAATTACAAATGAGTTACCTAACACATTTCAAACTCCTACAATGGCTCCATTTTGTAAAGATGAAGAAAAATATAATATTGTTGATGATTTAGTTAAAGAGATTAAACATTTAAAAAATAATAAGACCATGATTGATGGTCAAGAAATTAAGGATATTTTAACAGTAAATGGTGTAAGATTTTCATTTGATGATGGTTCTTGGGGATTAATTAGAGCGTCTTCAAACAAACCCTCTTTAGTTATCGTAACCGAAAGTCCTACATCTGATGACAGAAAAAAAAGAATATTTGATTTTATTGATAATTTACTTCAAAAAACTGGCAAAATTGGTGAATACGATCAAAAAATTTGATTTTAAAAAAAATTTTTTCAACTAATAAGTGATCACAGTATTCTAGAGAATCATTTATAACTAATAGTGAGGTGATGGAGGGAGACTGAAGTCACCTCCTTTTTTTTCAACACAAGTATTCCAGAGCTTTAAGTATTCCTCCTTTTTTATATGGTATATTTGATTTCATTAATCCCATCTCTACCCCAGCTAAAGTTCCTGCTAACATTAATTCATTAAAATCACCTAAATGACCAATTCTAAAAATTTTACCTGCAACCTTTGCAAGTCCCGTTCCTAATGACATGTTATAGTGATCTAAAATAGTTTTTCTTAAAAAATCAGCATCATGACCATCTGGAACCATTACTGCTGTTAATGAATCTGAGTATTCATCTGGATTTTTACAAAGTATTTCTAATCCCCACGAGTTAACTGCAACTCTAGTGGCTTCTGCAAATCTTTTGTGCCTTTTGAAAACATTTTCTAAACCTTCTTCTGTAAGCATATTGATTGCTTCATCCAAACCATAAAATAAATTTGTAGCTGGTGTATAAGGAAAGTAACCTTTCTTATTATTTTCTAACATGGGTCCCCAATCCCAATATGATTTTGGTAATTCAGATGTTTTATATGCCTCTAATGCTTTCGAACTTATTGCATTAAAAGAAAGTCCTGGGGGTAATAATAATCCTTTTTGAGATCCTCCTACAGTTACATCAACTTTCCATTCTTCGTGTCTATAATCAATAGACCCAAGAGATGATATTGTATCAACAAATAATAAAGCTGGATGTTCCGCATTATCCATAGCTTTTCTTATTTCTCCAATTCTACTTGTAACTCCAGTAGAAGTTTCATTATGCACAGCACAAACTGCTTTAATTTTTTTATCTTTGTCTTCTTTTAGTTTTTGTTCAACAATGTTTGGATCAACGCCTGTTCTCCAATCACCTTCAACAAAGTCTACTTCAATTTTGAATTTTTGAGCAATATCCCACCAAAGGGTTGAGAAGTGTCCTGTTTCAAACATTAAGATTTTATCACCAGCACTTAAAGTGTTAACAAGTGCAGCCTCCCAAGCGCCCGTTCCTGAAGCTGGGAAAATTATTACTGGCTCTGAAGTTTTAAATATTAATTTTATTCGATCTAAAACTCTTAATCCTAATTCAGCAAAGTCTGGACCTCTGTGATCTATAGTTGGATAATCCATAGCTCTTAGAACTCTATCTGGAACGTTTGTTGGTCCAGGAATTTGTAAAAAATGTCGACCAGGTCTTATATTATTTGAAATTGCCATATCGCTGTATATGCTAAAGGAATTATATAATCAATTTTATAATGTATGACAAATAGTAATAATCTAATTGAAAGCCTAGAAGTTTATGTTCTTAATAATCCAAATGAAGTAAAACCACATTGGGTTAGTCACTTTATAGTACCAACAGCTAATGAACTCTTAATTAAAATTCAAACAAAAGATGGTCATTCAGGATTTGGTTTAGCAACAAGTTATACTGATATTGCTCCTATCATCAAACCATTTTCAAATGGCTTACAAGATTTAATAATTGGAGAAGATCCATTTTGCCCTGAAAAAATTTATGAAAAAATTTTTAAATTAACTGATACACGACTTAGTAGCGAAAAAGGTTGGAGCAGAGAAGCAATAATTAGAATTTCAGCAGCTTTAGATATTGCCTGTTGGGATTTGATAGGAAAAGCTTCAAATATCCCATTGTATAAATTGTTTGGAGGATACAGAAATAAAATTCCTGTTTATGTTACATGTGCTTACTATAGAGATGGTAAAGATGAAAAAGAACTAAGAGATGAAATTAAAAAATTAGTAAATATTGGTCATCAAAGTTTTAAAGTTAAAGTTGGAGGACTTTCTATCAAAGAAGATGTCAAGAGATTAGAAATTATTAGAGATGAAATTGGAGATCAAAAAGGTTTAATGATTGATGTCAATAGAGCATGGGATCTAAAAACTGCAATTGAAGGTGTAAAAGAGTTTGAAAAATTTAAACCTACATGGATTGAAGAGCCTGTTAGATGGGAAGATGATAGAAGAACTTTAAAACTTTTATCAAAACAAACTAAAATTCCATTATCAGGTGGTGAAAGTGAAGTAACTATTTATGGATGCAGGTCCATGATAGAGGAAGAGGCAATTCAAATTTTACAATTTGATTGCACAATGTTTGGTGGTTTTACTAATGGAAAAAAACTTTCTGCATTGTGTGAATTAAATCATATAGATGTAGCTCCACATCATGATTGTTATATCCATGCGCCATTAGTTGCATCAACTCCAGCTGGGAGAATAGTTGAATCATTTGATGATGAGAGAGATCCTTTGCAAGCTCAATTATTTGAAAATCCACATAAAATGAGTAAAGGATGGATACATTTAAATGAAAAACCTGGTTTAGGTTTAGAGATTTCAGAGGCCGCGTTAAAAAAGTTCGGTAAACTGGTTTACAAAAATAAATAAACCTTTAATTAAGTTTTATGCGGTTTAATTCAGCTCAGATACAAAAAATTGGTAAAGAAATTAGAGGTAAAGTTGATGGAAAAACTTTATTCGATGAATTCTCACGTGGAAGATACAGTACCGATGCTTCTGTATATCAAATTAAACCACTTGGTGTAGTTCTTCCAAAAGATACCAATGATGTTTTAAGTTTAATGGAATATTCTCAAAAGAATTCTGTACCTTTATTAGCTAGAGGTGGAGGAAGTTCTCAATGTGGTCAAACAGTTGGGGAAAGTGTTGTACTAGATTACTCTAAACATCAAAATAAAATTTTAGAACTTAATGTTGACGAAAAATATGTGTGGGTTCAACCAGGTGTCGTATTAGATCATCTTAATGATTATTTAAAACCTTATGGTCTTTGGTTTCCTGTAGACGTTTCAACAAGTAGTAGAGCAACTATTGGAGGAATGTCAGCTAATAATTCTTGTGGATCAAGATCACTATATTATGGCAACATGGTTCATAACGTATTAGCTATTGAAGCAATATTAGATGATGGTTCTATATTTAATTTTGATCAAATAAATAAGAATTATTTAGCCACAAAGAACAATCAAGATAGACTATATAAAATCATAGATAAATTTATCGATGTAAGACAAAAAGTTGGAAACGAAATTGATGCTAATTGGCCAACAACACAAAGAAGGGTTGGAGGATATAACATTGATTTAATTGATCCTGAAGGCTTCAACACATCAAATCTTCTTGTTGGATCTGAAGGAACGTTATCTTTATTTAACAAAATAAAATTAAAATTATCAGAAATACCAAAGAATAAAATTTTAGGTGTCTGCTACTTTGATGATTTCCATCAAGCAATGGAATTATCAAAAGAGATTGTAAAATTAAAACCAACTTGTGTTGAATTGATGGACCAAAATTTATTAAATTTAGCGAAAGAAATCCCAATGTATGCTGGCGGCATAAAAAAATACATCAAAGGAAATCCTGAAGCTGTTTTGATGGTAGAATTTATTGATGCTGAGAAAAGTGTATATGAAAAGAAAATAAAAGATTTAGAATATTTGGTTTTAAACCAAAACAAAAAAAACGAGTTTTCTTTTTATTCAGATTTGTCAGAGCAAAAAGAGGTTTTTGAAATAAGAAAAGCTGGATTAAATATTTTGATGTCAATGAAGGGTGATAAAAAACCGGTTGCCTTCATTGAAGATTGCGCAGTTTCTTTAGAACACTTAGCTGACTACACTGCAAGATTAAAAGAAATATTTAAAAAATATGGAACAAGTGGAATGTTTTATGCGCATGCATCTGTTGGAACACTTCACGTAAGACCAGTTTTAAATATGAAATCTGACAAAGATATACAAAATATGAGATCTATATCTGAGGAAGCTTTTGAAATGGTCAAAGATTATAGAGGTTCTCATTCTGGTGAGCATGGTGATGGAATTGTAAGATCAGAATTTCATGAGATGATGTTTGGAAAAAAAATTACAAATGCTTTTGAAGAAATAAAAGATACTTTTGATAGTAAAAACCTTCTAAATCCAGGTAAAATTGTTAGACCGTTTAAATCAAACGATAGATCATTAATGAGATACAAGTCAGGTTATCAAGCAGAAAAAATAGATACACATTATGATTGGTCTAATTGGGGTCAATTTTCTGATGCTGTTGAGATGTGTAACAACAATGGTGCTTGTAGAAAGTTAGATTCTGGAGTGATGTGTCCATCATACAGAGTAACTAAAGAAGAGAAAGATTTAGTTAGAGGTAGAGCAAATACTTTAAGATTAGCTTTATCTAATCAACTTCCAGAAGGTTCATTTGTATCAAAAGATATGTTTGAAACCATGGAGTTATGTGTGAGCTGTAAAGCTTGTCAAAGAGAATGTCCAATGTCGGTTGATATGGCTAAGATGAAATCTGAATTTCTTTCTCATTACTATAAAAAATTTAGTATGCGAATTAAAGATAGAGTTATCTCAGATATGCCAAGACTTATTTGGTTATTAAAGTTTGTTGCTCCTATATTCAATAAGATCAAAAACATACCACTAATCTCAAAAATTGTTGAAAAGTTTGGTTTTGCAACTGCAAGGACTATGCCTGAAGTTCAAAACCAGAGCGCGTTACGAGAGATTTACGAAAGTCAAACAGTATCAGAAAATAAAGTAATTTTGTTTGCAGACACATTTAATATTAATTTTGAAAATGAAAATTTAGTTTATACAATTAAAGTACTAAATAAATTTGGTTATCAGGCAATTATACCAAGCTTTGGCAAAGATAAACTAAAAAGACCACTTTGCTGTGGCAGAACTTATATATCTTACGGTCAATTAGACAAAGCCTCTGAAGAGCTAAATAGATTTAATGATTACGTTATACAAAATAATTATATTGATTTACCAGTTGTAGGTATTGAACCATCCTGTTTATTAACATTTAACGATGAGTATCAGACTTTGAAAAATGTAAATAATAGAGAACAAATTAAAAATAAATTTTATCTACTTGAGGAATTTATTTTAGAACAAATAAGAAATAATAATAAAATTAAAGCTAATAGGTTTGATCAGAATGTATTAATCCATGGGCACTGTCATCAAAAATCACAAGATAGAATGAAAGGTCTAACTAATCTTTTATCAGAATTAAATATTAATAATAAAACGATAGAGTCTAGTTGTTGTGGAATGGCTGGTTCATTTGGTTATGAAAGTAAAAATTATGAAGTATCCAAAAAAATGGCTAATCTTTCTTTAATACCTGCAATCAATAATAGTGATGAAAAAGATTTTATAGTTGCAAATGGTACGAGTTGTAGACATCAAATATCTGATTTATCTGGGAAAAAAGGTAAGCATGTCTCAGAATTATTATTTAAAATTTTTGAAACTGTTAATTAAAGAATTACTTTTCTATTATAAAAATCTTCAATCTGGTCATCTTTGTAACCAAAAATTTGCATAACTTCTTTTGTATGTT
The DNA here is from genome assembly GCA_902592445.1 of uncultured Pelagibacteraceae bacterium. Classification (GTDB taxonomy): domain Bacteria; phylum Pseudomonadota; class Alphaproteobacteria; order Pelagibacterales; family Pelagibacteraceae; genus Pelagibacter. The sequence goes on along the minus strand of CACJEN010000002.1, from coordinate 93,704 downwards.
CTCCTAAGATTGGAGCACCTTTTGATTTTTCAGTTTTACTTTTTGAAAATTTAATTGGCATACCAATAGCCTTACTCTTACCTGCCTTTTTATTGTCTACTTCAATAACCATTTCTCTTTCAATTGTTTGAGGGTCTTTAAACATGTCTGTTATTGAATTTATAGGACCACATGGTAAGCCATTATCATCAAAGATTTTTAACCATTCACTAGAAGTTTTTTTAATTAGTTCTTCGTTAAGAATACCAACTAATTCTATTAAATTTTGTTTTCTATTTAAATTAGATGAAAATTTTTCATTTTCTTGTAAATCTTCGCGACCAATTGCTTTTATTAACATCAACCAAGTATTTTGATTTGAAGCACCTACTGTTATCCATTTATCTTTTGTTTTAAATGCTTGATAAGGGGCTGTTAAAGGATGTGCTGAGCCCATAGGGCCGGGAGACTTACTGGTAGCATCAGCTATTGCAGATTGCCAATATGTATGAACGATTCCTGCTTCATATAAAGATGTATCAACTTTTTGACCTTCTCCTGTTTTTTCTCTATGAACTAAAGCTGCTAATATTCCACTAGCTGCAAGTAAACCTGCTGTAATATCTGTTATAGGTGCACCTACTTTCATTGGTGGTTTATCTTTGCTTTCACCAGTTATACTCATTAATCCACTCATTCCTTGAGCGACTAAATCAAATCCTCCTTTATCTGCATAAGGGCCTGTCCTGCCATATCCAGAAATTTCACATAAAATAATTTTAGGATTAATTTTTGATATAACTTCATATCCAACTCCTAATTTTTCTAAAGTACCTTTTCTAAAATTTTCTAAAACAACATCAGAATTCTTCACCATATTTTTAAATATCTCTATTCCGTCTTTATCTTTTAAATTTATTGCGATACCTTTTTTATTTCTATTCATCATCATAAAAGCAGCGGACTCACCATTAATTGCTGGCGGCAAGAAATTTCTTGAATCATCTCCTCCAGGTGTTTTTTCAATTTTTATTACCTCTGCACCAAGATCAGCTAATAATAGTCCACAAGTTGGGCCAGCCATTATCTGAGCCATCTCAAGTACACGAATGCCTTTTAATGATGCAGTCATTTATTACTTATTTTTAAATTTTGGTTTTGTTTTATTTAAGAAAGATTGATATCCAATTTTGAAATCTTGCGTATCGTAACATTTGTATCCAAGATTATTTATTTTTTCTGTAACTTTTCCATTTTTTAATATATTTCTTGCAAATTGCTTATGCCACCTTGCAACTTTTGGAGCTCCCTCACATATTAATTCAGCTGATTTATAAGCTTCTTTTTCAACATCTTTATCATTAACTACTCTATTAACTAGACTTTTCTGTAATGCTTCCTCAGCACCAAAGACCCTCCCTTCAAATAAGATTTCCATTGCTGTGGTATAATCAGTTACTTTTAAAAGTACCTCAAGTTCTTTTGCAGCCATTGTTAAGCCTAATCTTTTAATCGGAATTCCAAATCTAGAACTTTTGCCACAAATTCTAATGTCACAACATCCTGCTATTTCCAATCCACCACCAACACATATTCCTTCAATCAAAGCAATTGTTGGTATTGGGCAATCAAAAATTGCTCCAAGTGTGCCGTGTAAAAATTTACCATAAGATTTTGCTAATTTTGATGAAGATCTTTGTTTTTTAAATTCTCCAATATCATTTCCTGGTGAAAAAGATTTACCACCCTCTCCTCTAATTATAATACATCTTAAATTTTTATTTTTAGATATTTTTTTAAAAACCTTACCAAGCTCAATCCACATTGGCTTTGTCATTGCATTTAACTTTTCTGGTCTATTGATAATAACTTCAACTAAATGATTATTTTTTTTATTTAATTTAATTGATTTACTCATTTAGCTCCTATAAAAAAATTCAACTAATGTCATTGGTATAGCTGGTACATAAGTTACTAACATTAACAATACTAACAATACACAGATGAAAGATATATTTGATCTTGTTACATCCCATATGTCTGCTTTTGCAACAGAACATGCCGTAACTAAAACACTCGCAACTGGTGGTGTTTGTTGACCAATTGCTAAATTTAAAGTTACTATTATTCCAAAATGAACTGGATCAATTCCTACTGCATTTACTAAAGGCATAACTATTGGCACAGTTAAAATTATTGCTGCAACAGAATGCAAAAAGAAACCAATTATTAAAAGAAATACATTTAATATTCCTAATACAGCATATTTATTATTTGTAAAATCTATGATGGATTCAGCAACTTTTTGAGGAATTTGCTCAATTGTTAAAAATTCACCAAGCAAGACAGATGCTGCTACCAATAGCATAACAGATGCGGTTTGTATTGCACCCTCACAAGCCGACTCGTATAATCTTTTAAAATCAATTTCTTTATAGATAAAACCAATCACTAATGAAGCCACAACTGCTAAACCTGCACCTTCAGTTGCGGTTACAACTCCACCAAAAATTCCACCTAATATGATTATAGGCAATAAAAATGCTAAAGCTGCATCTTTTGCAGTTTTCTTCACATTTGGAATATTAAATGTTTCCTCAACAGGAAAATTTTTTCGTCTTGCAGTGATATATGCAGCTAGCATTAGAAAAAAACCACCTATTACACCAGGAACTATTCCAGCAACAAATAATTGAACTACTGAACTCTGGGCCATTACAGCATAAACGATCATTGGTATTGATGGTGGAATAATAATTGCTAGAGATGCTGAAGAAGAAGTGACTGCAGCAGCAAAAGGACCTGGATAACCTTTTTTCTTCATAGCAGGAATTAAAATGGATCCAAGCGCAGCAACATCTGCAACCGCTGATCCTGAAATTTCAGCAAAAAACATTGAGGTTGCAATGTTAATCATACTTAGACCACCTTTGATAAATCCAACAAGAGCTGAAGCAAACGCTATTAACCTTCTAGATATCCCAGCACTATTCATTATGGATCCAGCGAGAATAAATAAGGGAATTGCGATTAATGGAAATTTCATTGACCCATCAAACATTACGATTGCTGTATCTATTAAAAAACTTGTCCCTGTCTTTAATACCATTGCAATAATTGTCGTTACTGCAAGCCCTATTGCAATGGGTACATTTATAGAGAGTAAAAGTAGAAGAACTGCAAACATTGTTAGAATTATCATTAAATATCTCCTGTTTGCTCCTCACCTGTAGTTTGGAGAACTAAATTTTTATAGTCTTCTGGAATTCTTAAAGTTTCAGATAAAATAAATAAACAAGAAGCAATTGGAATTACAGATTGAACAAAGGGTTGGGGAACCCATTCTAGTGTTACCAATGTTTCGCCTGTAATAAGAGTTAAAACTAAATATCCATAGTAAGCTAATAACAGCAAGAAACCATAAACGACTAATTTAGATACAACGAAAAAAATTTTTCGTAATACTAAAGGGAAAGCTTTAAAAATACTTGGAACACTTATATGAGAGCCTTTTAATGCAGCATAAGCTGAACCATAATATGTAATCCATGCGAGTTGTACTGCAGCGACTTCATCGTACCAAACTAAAGCACTACCTGCAAAACGAAATGTAACTCCAAGTAAAACCGTAACTGCCAATGCGACCATCATTATGAACAGTATAAGTTTTAGTATTTGTTCGTACGTATTTATAAATTTTTGCAATTTCATATAAAGCTCAGGCCCCCTGAAGGAGGGCCTGATAAGATTAACTAAATTAAATTAGTTTGCTAAAGATGATACTTTATCAACTAAAGCACCGCCAGTAGGAACTTCTGATCCAAATTGATCATAAATTCCTTTACTAGCTGCAATAAAAGCACCTTTGTCCGCTTCATTTACTTGCACACCAGCATCTTTAATCACTTTTAACAAAGATTTTTCAAGTTTAGCAGCTTCACTGTAAACAAATTTTTGTGTGTCTTTAGCTGCCTTTTCTAAAATATCTTGAACATCTGCAGGAAGTTTACTCCAGTGATCTTTATGAACAGTTACATAAGCAGGAGTATAAACGTGACCTGTTATTGATAAGTATTTTTGAACTTCCTGAAATTTTGCACTAGCTATTTGAGCATATGGGTTTTCTTGTCCATCCATTGTTCCTGTTTTCAAAGCAGTAAATACCTCAGAAAAAGACATTGGAGTTGGATTAGCACCATATGATTGGAACATTTTAACTCTCCATTTTGATTTAGGAGTTCTTAATTTAATTCCTTTTAAATCATTTGGAGTATTAATTGGTCTAGTATTATTTGTAATATGTCTAAATCCATTTTCCCAAACAGCAATTACTTTATATCCTGTTTTATCCTCAAGATTTTTAAACATTCCAGGCAAAACATTTTTTTCAACTTTAGCCATGTGTTTTCTGTCTTTGATAATAAAAGGCATATCAAACACACCAAACTCATCATGTATAGACGCCATGACTGATGAAGGTAACCACATATTAACTGTACCTAATTTTAGTTTTTGCATTCCTTGTTTATCTTTACCAAGCTGCGAAGAACCAAATACAGAAACTTTACCTTTGCTTCCTAATCTTTCATTAGCAAGTTTTGCAAAATGATCTACTGATGCAGAAAAAAGTGAACCAGGTTTACCTACGTGTCCAAATTTTACCTCAACTGAATTTGCCGCGAAACTCAAGAATAATGACGAGAGTACCACGACGATTGTCTTAAAAAATTTATTCATATTATGTCCTTAGTTAGTTTTTTATAAAAAGAAGGTATATAAAATAAAGAAAGAGATCTAGTGTTTAAATTATACAATATTTAAAAAGGAGGTTTATGGCAGATAAGAAATTGAGATCAGTTGCTAAGACATTTTCATGGAGATTAATTATATTTATTTATTGGGTGATTTTTGGATATATTTATACTGGTACTTTTAGTGGTGCTGGTATTTTAGGTGTTGGTTCTATTATTCCTCTGCTTTTTTACTATTTTCACGAAAGGATTTGGAACAAAGTGAAGTGGGGATTAGATTAAATCTTACTCATATTTGAATTTTTTCCTAGTTCCTCTTCAATACGAATAAGTTGGTTATATTTTGCAACTCTTTCAGATCTTGCAAGCGAACCTGTTTTTATTTGATTTGAATTTGTTCCAACTGCAAGATCTGCAATAAAGGTATCCTCACTATCGCCAGATCTATGTGAGATAATAGTTTTATAGCCTATTAATTGAGCAAATTTTATTACTTCGAGTGTTTCAGTTACAGTGCCAATTTGGTTTAATTTAATTAAAATCGAATTTGCTGATACATTTAAAAATCCAATTTTTAATCTTTCTAAATTTGTAACAAATAAATCATCACCTACTATTTGTAAATTTTGTGTTTTGCTTAAGAATTTAGACCACGCGCTCCAATCGTTTTCACCAAAAGGATCTTCAATTGATTTGATCTTATATTTTTTTACTAAATTTAAATATTTGTTAATCGATTTATCTACAGAAATAAATTTTTTAGAATGAATTGAGTATTGCTTTTTATTTATTAACTCGTTTGCAGCAACATCTAAACAAATTGATATATCAATCCCATTTTTAAATCCTGACAAATTGATAGCTTTTACAATGAGTTTAAGTGCACTTTCATTATCACTAATCATTGGCGCGAAGCCACCTTCATCACCTACAGAGGTTGAATGACCCATTTTTTTTATTAAATTTCTTAAATTATTTATTACAATGAAACACATTCTCACAGCCTCTGAAAAAGATTTAGCTTTGTCTGGTCTGATCATAAATTCTTGTATTCTAAGACTGTTATTAGCATGAGCACCTCCATTTATGATATTCATTAATGGATATGGAAGCTTATAATTGCTTTTAACTAAAAAATTTTTATATAAAGGTATTTTTTTTATTTTTGCTGATAGTTTTTTTGCAGCCATAGATACAGCCAATATAGCATTAGCACCAATTTTTTTTTTCTGCTTAGTTCCATCTAATTTTATTAAAATATGATCAATTTTTTCCTGATTGTGAATATTTTGATTTTTTAATTTTTTTGAAATTACAGTATTTATATATTTAATTGGAATTAAAACACTTTTACCAAGATATTTCTTGTTAGATTTATCTCTCTTTTCAAAAGCTTCATAGGTACCTGTAGACGCTCCAGAAGGGCAAATAGAACTTGAGCTTAAATTTTTTACAAATACCTCGGCTTCAACAGTTGGGTTGCCTCTGCTATCAAAAACTTGTCTTGCAACAACTTTTGTAATTTTGGTCATTAATTTTTGTTTATTTTTTCTGCTATTAATATTTTTCGTTGCATTTCTCTTAAAACAGGTTTTTCTATAAGTTTGCCATCAATTACAACTAGCCCTGTGTTTGACTCATTAAATTGATCTACAACTCTTTTTGCATGACTAATTTCTTCTTTAGAGGGTGTAAAAACCTCATTTAAAGTAGCTATTTGTTTTGGGTGGATAGAGCCTTTGCCAGTAAAACCAAGATTTTTTGCAAGTTCTGCTTCTTTTTTCATTCCATCCATATTTTCTAAATCTAAGTATGGAACATCTATGACATCAACTCCAATACTTGCACCTGCATGAACCAGTTTTGATCTTGCGTATACTAAATTTTCCCATTTATGTTCACATCTAAGTTCAGCAGCCATATCAACACCTCCAAAATATAAAGCAACTGTTCTTTTGCTAGCATGAGCAATGTCATAAATACATTCTAAAGCCTCATTAGTTTCCATTATTACATGTAGGTCTGTATCTAAATTACAATCTGTAAGCAAATCATCGATAAACTTAATTTCATCAGGTGTTTTAACTTTAGGAAGCATTATTGCACCGATTTTAAGCTTACTTGAAACAAATGCTTCTAAGTCCAACAAGCCATGTTTTGTCCTCTGGCAATTGACTCGTATTACTAATTCTACATCTTCTTTTACATTCAGAGTTTTTAATGCATTAAGAGTATTCTTTCTGGCATCATTCTTATCCTTAAGTGCTATTCCATCTTCTAATTCTATACAAACCATATCTGCGCCAGAATCTATCGCTTTTGGAAACATCTCAGGGTTCAAACCTGGTGTAAATATAAAGCTTCTTCGTACTCTAAGTTTGTTTGAATTCATTTAATTGTATAATGCTTTAATTTTATTTTGTTAATTTGTAAGGCTACCATAGTTATCAAATTGACTTCAATAAAAATATTTAATTTTAAATTTTTCAAATTTTAATTTGTCTGCTGAGATAATGTTTGTATAAGTTTTTTTAAATGGTTATCATTAACTCCACAACAACCTCCAACAATTTGAATTTGATCATCTATTAATTCTAAAATTGAGTTTGAAAACTCTTCCTCTGTCATAGTTATTATTGCTTTATGTGTATTAGTATCAAATTTATGTATTTCTGGATAAAACATGATTGGTCCTTTCCAATTATTCTTCAATATTCTTAAACCACCAATGCTATCTTGAAACCAAGTATGCATTATTCCATAAACATCACCTCCTAAACTCGTAAGTGATTTTATTATATCCTCCAGTAAAATTATATTATCTTCAGGTAAGTATTTAGGTTGGTCTTTATACTTATTCTCATCATAAATCAGTGATTTTTCTTTCTCTGCTCTAAAATTTCTTCCAATAACAGAATTATCAAATTTACTATCACAACAGCTCAATCCAACCCATACCGGTAAACCAGTCTCTAAAGCTGCATTTAATAAAATTTTAGAGTGATTTATATCCAAAAGCATTTCTAGGACCAATAAATCTGCCCCAGATTCTTTCAGAATTTTTGCAGCTTCTTTGTAATTTTCTTCCTCCTTTTTAAAGGTTGGTACAAATTTTGGATTTGGAACAAACTCATTTTCCTTTAGGGGAAAAAAATTTGATAAGCTACCCGCTACTGCAATTATATTTTCTTTTCCAGTGTTTGATATCGCTTTTCTCGAAAGCTCTACAGAGTCTGCGATAAATTTATGTACTTGATCACCTTTGTTTAAACTTTCCAAATTATGTCTGTTAGTTGCAAATGTATTTGCGGTAATAATATCACAACCAGCATTAATAAAATTTTCATGAACTTTAATTACAATATCTGGTGATGTTAAAGTTGCTAATGCAGAAAATGCAGGACTCATGTCACCGCCAAGTTTTGCTATTTCAGAACCGTTCCCTCCATCTAAAAATATTTTATTTTTTGATTTTAGCTTTTCTTTGAAAAGCATTTACTATGATTCTTTTGGGGCCAATACTACAGCAAGCACACCCCCCAACACAATCATGGAGCTACCAACAATTTCTCGCCATCCAAACGGTTCATCTGTTAAAATACCAGCAGAAACAACCCCAACAACAATTTCACTCAAATATAGTATTGCACAAAGTCCAGCACCTAGAACTGATGGTGACCACATTATTATTACGCCTGTAGGAATAAAATAAAATACTGAAATAAGAACCAAAAAAGTAAACATAGAGAGAAAAGCCTCTGCAGGTGGTACAGGTCCTAAGTAATCTTTTAAAATATAACCAGCAAAAATATTAAATATTGTTCCATAAAAGAAAAAAGAAAATATTACAGGAAATACTCCATCTGTTTTAGTAATTTCCAAACGTATAAGCCCACCACCAAAAAGAACACCTCCTACTAAGGCCAACCAGTCTCCAGCATTTTGGGGTAGTGGTACAATATTTGATTTACTAAAAACAATCCATAAACCACCAAGAGCAAGACCCAATGTTAAAACTCTTTCTAAGCCAGGTCTTTTCTTTAAAAAAATTATTTCAAAAATTGTTGTCCAAACTGGTATCATGTAAAACATAATTAATGCACGCACAACATCTGTTAATAAAAAACTTAAGGCATAACATATAAAACCACTTCCTGTTAAAAGACCAACAAATGGTATTTCTAATCCTGATGAACGACCTTTAAATTTTCTCCACAAAGAAATTGGAGTTAGTAATAATATACCTATCATCATTTGAGAAATAGTTCCCCACCCCCCAGTTAAGCCACCATTTTCTAAATATCTTTGAGGAAGCCAATAAACTCCCCATGATCCAGCTGCTATTGCTAACATAAAAGCTATTTTAAAATGATGTCGATGTCTTACCATTAGTTTAATTTTGGTTTGTAATTTGAATTATTATAAATTTCCTCAAAGATTTTTGCAAAAGCAAATAGTTTTAAGTCGTCTTTATTTTTACCAATAATCTGCATTCCCATTGGTAAACCATTTTCATTAAAACCAACAGGAATAGTTATAGTTGGTAACTCCAATAGGCTTGATATAATAAAAACTTCTAGCCATCTATGATATGTATCGAGACTGGTCTCGTTAATTTTACTTGGAAATTGAATACTTTTATCAAAGGGAAACAATTGAGCAGAAGGTAAAGCTAAAAAATCAAATTTATCGAAAATTTCATTAACTTGCTCATTACATCTTTTTTTTTGTTCAAAAGCTAATTTTAAGTTATCAGATTGAATATCTTTACCTTTGTTGTATTCCCAAATTGCTTGAAATGTCATGGAATTTATATCTTTAATACCCATACTTAATGTATCTTGATAAATACTTTTAGATCTAAAGGTGGTCCAGCTGTTCCATAAAGCATCAGTATCTAAGCTTGGCTTTAAATATTCAATTTCAAGATTATTTTTTTCTAAATCTTTTAATTTTTTTTCACATATATCTAGAATAGATTTTTCAATATTATATTTACCATTCATATTAGATAGCCAAACAATCTTTAAATTCGAAAATTCTTTCTCTGAAAACTTTGCATTTCTAAATGAACTATCTAAATCAAACGAAATTTTATCTAATGGATGCCTTCCGGTAATAGCATCAATTAAAAATGTCATATCATTTGGTGTTTTTGCAAAACATCCTGGAGTAGTCAAAATAGGTATATCAAAATTTTGATATGTTCGATCAGCAGCAATCAAACCAGGAGTTGGTCTATATCCATAAATATTTGCATATGCAGCTGGACCTCTACAAGATCCCATTTGATCAGTACCGTCCGCAAATGGAAGTAATCCAGCTGCAACCGCTGAACTTGCACCACCACTCGATCCTGCTGCAGACTTTTCAAAGTTATAAACATTAGATGTAGGTCCAAAAAGACGGTTAGTAGTATGTCCGCCAACACCTAATTCTGCGGTATTTGTTTTACCAATTATGATTGCTCCATTATCTATTAGTTTGTCTACAAATAGTGAATTTTTCTTAGGGCTATTATTTTTTGATCCTGCATAACCATATGTAGTTTTTAAACCAACAACATCAGAAAGATCTTTGATCGCTATAGGCAAACCATTTAAAATTTTTTTGCTATTTTGTAAATTATCTTTCTGTTCTGCTTCCTTAATTAATAATTCTCTATCTTTTTGTAAAACTATAGCATTAATATCTTTATTAAATTTTTCTATTCTTTCTAAGTAGTAAACTAAGACTTCTTTAATTGAGATTTGTCGGTTATTTATATTTTTTTGAATTTCTTCAACTGATAGATTATCAAGCATTAAAGCTTAACGAGCTTTTTTTATACTTTGTAAAACCATTTCTTTCATTTCTTCAAAAGAGACTTTCTTTGGGTTTTGGCCATACGCTTGATCTTTCATTGCTTTCTCTGCAATTCTTGCTGCACTGTCCTCAGGAACATTTAATTCACTTAAGCTTTTAGGGATTTTTACTCTATCTAACAAATCTTCCATATTTTTAATGAATGCATCAACTGAATGATCTTTATATTGCATTGCTTCAGACATTCTTTGAACTTTTTCCTCCATACCAGGTAAATTGAAACGTAAAACTACGGGTAAAACTATTGCATTAGTTAAACCATGATGCGTATTGTACTCAGCACCAACCACGTGAGATATAGAATGTACATTACCTAATCCTTTTAGAAATGATATTCCTGCTAAACAAGATCCAACATGCATTCCACCTCTTGCTAAAATACTATCTGGTTGTTCTACGGCAGTTACAAGTGATTTGGATATCAATGATAGACCTTCTAATGCTGCTCCATCACACATAGGATTAAATCCTGGAACGCAGTATCCTTCAATTCCATGAATTAATGCATCTACACCTGTCCATGCTGTTAGATTAGCGGGTAGTCCTATTGTTAATTCTGGATCAATTAATGCTAATGAAGGTCTAACATCTGGGTGCCACATGCAAAATTTCATTCCCTCTTTTAAATAAGTTACCATAGCTGTAATTTCTGTTTCTGCTCCTGTTCCTGCTGTTGTAGGAATAGTTATAATTTTTGGAAATGGGTTATCTTTACTTATTATTGGGGGAGTTAACTCAAACTCAAAATCTCTGAGTGGAACATCATTATTTGCTGTTAAACAAATTAATTTACCTCCATCCATAGCACTTCCACCACCTATAGCTATAATTGCATCATGATTTCCATCTTTAAATTTTTTGCAACCAACTGAAATTTCATCCTCTCTTGGATTAGGGGATATATCGAAAAATAAATCTGATTTTACATTAGAATTTGATAAATAACTTTGTAAATTCGAAATAAATGGCAACTTTGGACTTCCCTTGTCAGTTACTATCAAGGGATTTTTTATATTTAAGTTATTACAAATTGTTCCAATTTCTTTTAAACGTCCGGGTCCGTATGCAATATTGGTTGGAAAAGTCCAATCTTGATTTGATAAGATATCAGATTCATTTAGTTTAAAGTTACTCATTTTATTTGTAAGGTTTATACAATTTTTTAAAAGATTTTTACAATGAAATTATCATCTGAAAAAGTAGATGTGAAGAAAACCTATCTTGCTGTGACTACGATGCTTATGGCTATACTTTGTATAGATTTATACATGGTTGTGATAAAATTTCTTGGTGATGAATATTCTGTTATTCAACTAGCTGTTTTTAGAAATGCAGCGGGAATTATTCCTTTAATTCTTCTAATAATATTCACGAAAGAATATTTTTCAATTTTTCGAAAAATTGACAAAAAATTTTTAATTTTAAGTTTTTTTAGAGGTTTGGCATTTTTATCAATGAATATATTTGTATTTATTTCTGTAATAAATTTAGAGTTTGCAACGGCAATGACTTTGACATTTTCATCACCATTTTTCATTGTAATTTTATCTATATTTTTTTTGAAAGATAAAGTTGGTAAATATAGATGGTCTGCAATTTTTTTAGGTTTCTTTGGTGTTGTTCTAATTATGAAACCAACCAGTGAGATATTTAGTTTTTATTCAATATTTCCAATTATGACTGCATTTGCATGGGCGATCAGTGTTATAATACTTAAATTTATTCCCGAAGGTCATTCAACTGCAAAAATACAATTATACTCATTAATTTTTAACGTACTGGGTGGAATAGTATTATTTTTTATAACCAGCGGCCATGTTGAAATCAAAAATGTTCAAGACTTTTTTTTAATGACACTAACTGGTATTCTTGGTGGTACAGCTGCTATTTTATTTATTTATTCTTATAGATTAATCTCCGCAAGTAAAATGGCATCATTTGAATATTTAGGAATACCATCATCATTTGTATTGGGGTGGATATTTTTTAATGAGGCACCTTGGGCTCAACTTTTTCCTGGCGTTATTTTAATAATATTAGCTGGTATGATAATTATTTGGAGAGATAAAGTTAATGAGAAAAGTATAAAAGGTAATAAACAAATTAACTAGCAGATCTCATTGATTTCAACACAATAGAACGGTCAATTTCACCTAGCAAGTCTCCAGTTTCTGAACAAATAACGGGAAATTTTTTATCTGTATCAACAAGTTTTTCTATTAAAGTTTCAATTTTAGAATTGTCAGGAATGCAATCTGATTTAGATGAATAAAGTTTTTTAGTATCATCACAACAATCTTTTCTCATTACTTTTCCTGCACTTAAAACTTTATACTTTGGTACATCCTCACAAAAATCTTTTACATATTGATCCTTAGGATTTGCAACAATTTCCTCGGGTGTTCCTATTTGTGATACTTCTCCATCTTTCATTATTGCAATATGATCTGCCATTTTGATTGCCTCTAAAAAGTCGTGAGTAATAAACACCATAGTTTTTTTTACTTTTTCTTGAATACTTAATAGTTCGTCTTGCATTTCTCTTCTTATGAGTGGGTCAAGTGCAGAGAAAGGCTCGTCAAATATTAAAATTTCAGGATCTACAGCCAATGCTCTTGCTAAACCGACCCGTTGTTGCATCCCGCCTGATAATTCTCGAGGATAATTGTTTTGCCATCCATCTAAGCCCACCATTTTTAAAACTTCCATTGATTTTTCGTTTCTCTCAATTTTTTTGCTTCCCCTTACTTCAAGGCCGTAACCAATATTTTCTACAACTGTCCTATGTGGAAAAAGTCCAAAATGTTGAAAAACCATACTCATTTTATTTCTTCTCAAATCTAGAAGCTCTCTATTACTCATCTTCGTAACATCTATGTCATCCATTTTGACTGTTCCTGAAGTTGGCTCTATTAATCTTGAAATGCATCTTACTAATGTTGATTTTCCGCTTCCTGACAAACCCATTACAACAAAAGTTTCACCTTTTTGAATTGAAAAACTTACATCTTTAACGGCAACTACATGTCCAGTTTTCTCTTGTACTTCTTTAATTGATAATTTCGGATCCAGTTCCTTCATTACTCTTTTTTCATCAGGCCCAAAAAGTTTCCAAATATTTGAACAAGTTATTTTTGAAGAACCACTCATAATTTCTTTATATTAAGATCAAAATAGACAATATTTTCCTTTAAATGTAAAATAATATATTTTAACTTATAAATACAATGGATGTAGTCCAAAAAACAATAGAAAATAAAAATAATACAAAAAGTATTATAAAATATTCATTGGTTTTATTAGTTTTTATTGGAGCCTTATTTCTTTCAAGTCAAAATGACGGACCATCAAAATTTCCTAAAGTTGTAACTGATGAATTTACTTTTACAGCATGGGTAAATGAAGGAGAAGATTATCTAAAGAAAAATTACAGATGGATTACAAAAATTTTAGCAAATTACATTAAAGCTGGTTATTATTTTTTAGAAGATTTTTTGCTTGAGTCACCTTGGGTTTTAGTCGCCGCAATTTTAACTCTTCCTTGTTTTATAGCTGGTGGGCTAAGATTAGGCTTGTTTTCATGCTTTGTAATTTATTTTTGGGGAGCTGTTGGAATGTGGGAAGCATCTCTACAAACACTTGCTTTGATGGGATTATCAGTTTTCTTATGTGTATTTTTTGGAGTATTACTTGGAATAGCGTGCTCTCAGAGTGATAGATTTGAAAATTTTATGAAACCTGTTTTGGACACAATGCAGGTTATGCCCGCCTTTGTTTATTTATTTCCTGCATTATTTTTTTTCGGTATTGGGGGGGCACCTGCAATATTGGCTACAATGATTTATTCAATGCCACCAATAATTCGATTAACCAACACTGGTATTAGACAAGTTTCAAAAGAAACCGTAGAGTCTGCAACTTCGTTTGGTTCAAGTAAATTGCAATTATTATTAAAAATTAAAATTCCTATGTCACTGCCAAGTATTATGATGGGCATCAATCAAGTTATTATGATGGCGTTAGCTCTTGTTGTATTAGCATGTTTTATTGGTGCAGAAGGGATTGGTGGACAAGTATGGCAAGCAATAAGAAGACTTGATGTCGGATGGGCAATGGAAGGTGGTCTTTGTATTTTATTCATGGCAATAATGTTTGATAGATTTAGTAAAGCTTGCAGTAATAAAGAAGATAAACTTCCATCAAATGTAAAAAAATTTCATTTACTTCCTCAAAATTTAGAAAAATATAAAATTGCAAGAATTTTGGAAATGCCTTTAGATATTACGAGCAAAATTTTAGACTTTATATGTATTAAAATTACAAATTTTATTGCATCTTTCACAAGTATTTTAATTTCTATTTTCAATAAAAATACTGCAAATGATATCGGCGAATTTATAAGTGGAAGATTTTATTTGATTCCATCATTGATAGCTTTATTTATTATTTCATTCATAGACTCGAATTTATATGAAATAGGAACTTTTCCTAAAGAGTGGAAGTTATCAATAAGACAACCGATTTCTAATGCTGTAGAGTCTTTGACAGTTGATCCAGGCTTTATTGCATTTTCTAAAGGATTAAGAGGATTTGTTTATCTAAATTTGTTAAGGCCTTTAGATATTTTTTTAACTCATACGCCTTGGTGGTATACATTAGCAGTTTTTGCAAGTATCGGATATTTTACAGTTGGATTAAGATTTGCAATTATTACAATAATACTTTTATTGTTTATTGGAGCTTGTGGAATATGGCCCCAATCAATGATTACGTTATCCTCGGTTTTAGTCTCAGTATTGTTATGTTTTATAATAGGAGTACCTCTTGGTATAATAGCCTCTTACAGCGAAAGATTTAAAAATATTCAAGATGTTGTACTAGATGCTATGCAAACTCTTCCATATTTTTGTTATTTAATTCCAGTTTTAATGTTTTTTGGAGGTGGAATAGTTTCTGCAGTTCTGGCTACAGTAATATATTCTATACCTCCAATAATAAGATTAACCGCGCTAGGATTAACTCAAGTATCTGGTACCTATTCAGAAGTTTCTAGATCTTTTGGTGGATCCCTATTGCAAACTCTTAATAAGGTAAAATTTCCTTTAGCTATACCAAGTTTAGTAATAGGTTTTAATCAAACTGTAATTATGGCGTTTGCAATGCAAATTGTTACTCCACTTATAGGTGGAAAAGGACTAGGTCTAGAGGTTTTTAATGGATTAGCTAGATCTGATACTGGAAGAGGATTGGCAGCAGGTGTTGGGATAGTCCTTCTAGCAATTATAATCGATAGAATAAGCCTTGCTTGGACAAAGAAACAAAGAATAGCATTAGGTTTAGCCAAAAAATAAATGACCAAAAATAAAGGTCTGCCTTTAACAAGTAACCATTGGGGTACTTATAGAGCTAAAGTTAAAAATGGTAAGGTTGAGGAACTTGTTGGATGGGAACATGATAAAGACCCATCACCTATTGCACAAGGAATTGTTGATGTTCTAGACGGACCAACACGTATCGATAAGCCAATGGTTAGAAAAAGTTGGCTAGAAAAAGGTCCAGGGGCAAACAATAATTTAAGAGGCGTTGAACCATTTATTGCAGTTAGTTGGGATAAAGCAGAGGAACTTGTCGCAAACGAAATTAATAGAGTAAAAGAGAAACATGGGAACTCCTCTATATTTGGCGGTTCGTATGGATGGGCCAGTGCAGGAAGATTTCATCATGCCCAAAGCCAATTACACAGATTTTTAAATTGTGTTGGTGGATATACTAGATCAAAATTTACATACAGTTTTGCTGCTGCAGAGGCTATGGTCCCTCATATTCTTGGGAGTTATCGTGCTTATCTTGATACATGCACTAGTTGGGAGTCTATAAAAAAAAATACTGAAGTTTTTCTCTGTTTTGGTGGAATTCCAATTAAAAATGGTCAAATTTCTCAAGGTGGGACGGGTCATCATTATCAAAAGGAAAATTTAATTGAATCTGCAAATTCAGGAATAGAGTTTATAAATGTTAGTCCACTTAAATCTGATTTAATTAATGAGGTTAGTGGTGAATGGATTGCAGCAAGACCTAACACAGACACTGCCTTAATGTTAGGGATGGCTCATACAATTTATTCTGAAGGACATAGTGATACTAATTTCTTAAATAAATATACAGAGGGCTTTGATAAATTTTTACCTTACCTTTTGGGAAAAAATGATGGCGTAGTAAAGAATGCTGAATGGGCTTCAAATATTTGTGAAATTTCAGCATCTAAAATTAAAGAACTAGCTATAAAAATTGTAAAAAAAAGAAGCATGATATCTATTAGTTGGTCCTTAACAAGACAAGATCATGGTGAACAACCGTTTTGGATGGCAATTATGCTTGCTTCTATGATTGGTCAAATTGGATTACCAGGAGGTGGGTTTGGTTTTGGTTATAGTGCTACTAATTTTATAGGTGGTCAATTTAAAGTTTTACCTGGAGCAGCATTTCCACAAACTGAAAATAAAATAGAGAATTTTATACCTGTTGCACGAATTAGTGATCTTTTACTGAACCCAGGAAAAAAATTTGACTTTAATGGAAATTCATATGTCTATCCAGATACTAAAATAGTTTATTGGGCTGGTGGAAATCCTTTTCATCATCACCAGGACTTGAATAGACTAATAAAAGCTTGGGAAAAACCAGATACAATAATTTCAAATGAATGGTGCTGGAATACGCTTGCAAAAAGATCTGATATCGTTTTGCCTTGCACTACTCCTCTTGAGAGAACAGACATAATGATGACGCCCAGGGATCCATTTGTAGTATCTATGGATAAAATAATAGAACCTTATGGACAATCTAAAAATGATTTTGAAATTTTTGCAAATATTGCAAAAAAAATAGGTATTGAGGAAAAATTTACTGAGGGAAAAAGTCAAGATGAGTGGCAAGAATGGATTTATAAACAAACATTTGATAGAGCAGCGGCTGCAAATATTGAGATACCTAAATATGAAAAGTTCAGAGAGCAAAAATGGTTTAAAATTAGCGATCCAACAGAACCAACAATAATGTTGAAAGATTTTAGAGAAGATCCTAAAAAAAATCCACTTAATACACCAAGTGGTAAAATAGAAATTTTCTCGAAAACAGTGGCTGACTTTAATTATGATGATTGTCCAGGACACCCAGTATGGTTCGAACCTTGTGAATGGTTGGGCAAAGTAAATAAAAAATATCCGCTTCACTTAATATCAAATCAACCGAAAAATAAACTACACAGCCAAATGGATCATGGAAAGTATAGTAAGTCATTTAAAATAAATGAGAGAGAGCCGCTTGAAATTAATCCTATAGATGCAAAAAAACGTAATTTAAAAAATGGAGATGTAGTTAAAATGTTTAATGATAGAGGATCTTGTTTGGCTGGTATAAAAATCACAGATGATGTAATGCAGGGAGTAGTACAAATGAGTACTGGTGCTTGGTATGATCCAGAAAATCCTACTCAAGATGGAAGTATGTGTAAACATGGTAATCCAAATGTATTAACACCCGACAAAGGTACATCTAAACTTGGACAAGGTCCAATTGCACATTCTTGTCTTATTGAGATCGAAAAATATAATGATACGCTTCCAGAATTAACTGCATTTGATCCACCAACAATTTTAAGATCTAACGCAAAAACAAATTAGAGAGATTAAATTGGGAAATCTACAAGAAGAATCTGATCTTAACA
Organism: uncultured Pelagibacteraceae bacterium; assembly: GCA_902592445.1. Lineage (GTDB taxonomy): Bacteria > Pseudomonadota > Alphaproteobacteria > Pelagibacterales > Pelagibacteraceae > Pelagibacter. Next base: position 75,383 of record CACJEN010000002.1, on the reverse strand, counting down.
AAACCATTAAAATTAGTGCAAGAAGATTTGAAGAGTCTCCTTACATTGAAAGAACCAATAGTCCTAAAATGGTCCGTGGCGTTTATGCTGGTCGATATTTTCCAATATCAATAGGTGAAGATCCAATCGAAAAATATTGGCTACTAAGACAGAAAGCATTAATTTTTGATGTTCCAGAAAAGCCAGTGGAAATTTCAGGTAAGGATGCAATTCCCTTTTTAGAAAAAATATTAACAAGAAAAATTTCATCAATAAAAGAAGGTAGGGGTTATTATTCGTTAGCATGTACTCCTCAAGGTGGGATTTTTATGGATGGAGTAATTTTTAAATTTAATGATAATAAATTTTGGTATGTACAAGCTGACGGTCCGTTTGAAGATTGGTTATTAGCCCATAGTGAAAATTTTGATGTAAAAATATCAGATCCGAAGTCAAGGGTTCTACAAATACAAGGTCCTGCTTCAATTGATATTATGAAAGCTGCATCAAAAGGAAATATAGATGAAAGCATGCCATATTTTAGATCAGGTTTTTTTAAACTTGGTGGACAAGATTTATATGTTTCAAGAACTGGTTTCACAAACGAGCTTGGTTTTGAAATTTATTCTGATGGGTATAAGACAGACCACTTAGCTCTTTGGGATCACCTTATGGAATGTGGAAAGCCTTTTGGGATGGAATTATCATCCTCTCGTGCAATGACTATAAGAAGAATTGAAGGAGGAATATTTGGGAATTTAACTGATATTGATACAACTATGACACCCTTTGAGGCTGGTTTAGAATTTTTTGTAAATATGGATAAAGGTGATTTTATTGGAAGGGAAGCGTTATCAAAAAAAAATAAAGGAACATGTTTGTTTGGTGTTACTTGTGAAACTGATACACCAACTTCTGGAAGTAAAGTTATAGAAGGTGATAATATTGTTGGACATATAACTGCGGGTGTACCCTCACCTACATTAAAACTTGGAATCGGATATGTGAGATTTTATGAACCGAAAGAATGGCCTGGAAAAAAGTTAAAGTTAGAATTACCTAATGGCACAATCCATGAATGTAATATTGTTAAATTACCATTTTTTGATCATGAAAAAAAAATTGTTAAAGGAATAGACCGTACAATCCCAAATAGACCATAAAATGGTCAATAGACCGCATTTTTAATCTATAAATGTATTGGGTATTGAATTTATATACAGTTTACATTCACTTAAATTTTGAGCTAGAATAAACTTTTAAATTTAAAAAAGAGGATAAAACATATGAAGTTATCAAAAACAATATCAGCACTATTTTTATCTTTAGTGCTTATGGTAGGTAGTTTTGGAACAGCAAATGCTGCTAAAAGACTACATGCTGCTATTGCTGACTGGACAGGTGGAATAATTACTTGTGAAGTGGCTGTAGCAATTCTCGAAAGAGAAATGGGTTATAAAATTAAACAAACAGTATTTCCTTCAGGAACTGGTCTATGGGAAGCTATTGCAGCTGGTGAGCTAGATTTTGCTTGTGAGAGCTGGCCAAGTTATGCTGAAGCAGATGATGTAATGTTTAATGAAGATTTAATTTATGATGGCAAAGTAGTAAAATCTTACAAAGGCGATGGAACAGTTGACCTTTTAGGAACTACTGGAATTATAGGTATGTCAGATTACTGGATACCAAAATATGCTGCGGATGAATTAGGTATCAAAACTTGGAGAGACCTAAACAAACATAAAGCTAAATTTGCAACTATTGAGACAGGTGGTAAAGGAAGACTAATTGGTTGTCCAGTAGCTGGTTGGAACTGTCATGATCAAAAAAGACTAGATCTTTTAGGAATTGATTTCCAAGCAGATGAGCTAGGTACAGAGGCTGCTGCAATTGCGGAGGCAAAAGCTGCTTACATGAGAAAAGAACCTTTCTTATTATACCTTTGGTCACCACATTGGTTTTTTGGAGAGTTTGACATGGTAGGTGTTCAACTTCCTGAGTACGCAACTTGTGAAGGTGATACATTTACCGAAGCAAACAACTGGAAGACTTGTGGTACAAAAGGATGGCCTGCAACTGGATGGGATAAAGACTATACCATGAACTATGGAAATCCTGCTACTTTTGCTAAAGCAGAACATGCTGATGCAAAAGCTTTTTTTGAAAGAATGAGATTAGAAAATATTGACCAAGCTAAAATGTTAGTTGAAGTTGATATCAAAAAAAGAGATGTTAAAGAAGTTGTTAACGAGTGGTTAGACAACAATCCTGATAAATGGAAAAGTTGGTTGCCAAAATAGTTAATTATTAATTATTTAAATTAAAGGGCTTTGATTAATTTCAAGGCCCTTTTTTTTATTCTTGATTATTTGGGTCTTGTTCGTTTGAGAGGTTTTCTTCTTCCTGCATTTCCTCTAAAGAAGCATCACCACTCTCTTCATTTGTATCGATAGTATCAGACATTGGTGTCTCATTCGAATTTTGTAATTCTTCTAAATCGTCCTTAGATACTTGAATTTTTTCTGGAATTTTTCTAGCTCTTTTAGAAGGCAATATTGGAACACCACTTTTAGATATTTCGCCTTTATATAAATTTTCAAAATCATCGCCTATATCCTCATCTTCTTCTCCAGAATCATCAACTTGTTCTACATGTTTTCTTAATTTATATACTGCAGCTTCGGTTAAATCTGGAACTTTAATGGTTTCTTCGGCGATCTCTCTTAGGGCAATAACTGTATTCTTATCATTGTCTCTTTCTAAAGTAGGTTCTATCCCAGAATTTAGCTGAGTAGCTCTCTCTTTTGCTACTAAAACTAACTCATACGGACTTTCTACTTTATCAATACAATCTTCTACTGTTACTCTAGCCATGGCCGGTTATTTATACCTGGGTCTATAAAAAATCAAGCTATTTTTAGATATATTCAGGATTGAGCTTTTTTCTTACAAAAAAAAGCAAAACTATTGTTGAAAATATATAGATTGAGGAAACAATTGCAATTTTCTCAATCGTAAAACCAAAATCAATTAATACACCAAATAATGCTGTTCCAAATGCTGTTGAAAAAACCATCAATGCTGTGGTTAAAGCCTTTATAGAACCAATGTGCTTTACACCATATAACTCAGCCCAAGTGGAAGAGCCTAAAACATTTGCTAATCCATTCGATACGCCAATCAAACCTAAAAATACAAATGCAGTAAGTGGAGCATCAAAAAAAATAATAACAAATGTTGAAAGAAGCAAAGGTATATTCATAAAAATTAATAATTTTCTGCTAGTAAACTTATCAATTAGGATGCCTGATATTAATAATGTAATTACTGACAGTAATGAATAAACCATAAAAGATTGAGCAATAACGTATTCTCCCCATTCCTTGGAAGATGTAATAAATGATTGATAAACAAAAACACCAGTGGCAATCCATGGCATAGCAAGCAAATTTGCACTTATAATATAAAATCTATAATCCTTAATAACTTCAATTCTTGCCCATTGTTTAATGTCTTTATTCTTAACTTCTTTATTTTCAGCGTTTTCTCTTGAATCTAAATTTAGTTCTTTAATTAAAAAATAAGATGCAATTGGAAGAAAAACTAAAACCAACAATGAAATAAATATCCAAATATTTTGCCAGTTATATATGGTTAAAAGATAGATTATTGTTACAGGTAAAATAAATTCAGCAACTGATAAACCAAACCATCCTATGCTTAAAGCTTTACCTCTAGATTTAGTAAAATATCTTGAGATTGTTGTTGATGCCGTATGTGACATCATCCCTTGACCTGAAAATCGCATTAAAAATATAGCAATGAATAAAAATACAATTGATGAAATTTTTGAAAAGAAAAAACATGAAAACGATAGAAGAACTGTTACATAAAGTGCAAATCTTAATACATTAATATCGTCAATTTTTTTTCCTACCCAAATGAATAAAAAACTACTTAATAATGTTGCGGTTGCATAAATTGATCCAAATTGTCCGTGGGAGATATTTAAAGTATCTCTCACACTTGGATTAAACAAACCAATAAAAAAACTCTGTCCAAAGCTTGAAAAAAATGTAAAAATAAATCCAAAAATAATTACTTTTAAACTTAAGCTTTTAAACATAGAAAATTATGACGTGTAATGTTGCTTTTATTGGTCTGGGTGTCATGGGTTATCCGATGGCAGGTTATATATCAAAAGGTGGTCATAATGTAACTGTTTTTAATAGAACTAAATCAAAAGCAGAAAAATGGATTAAAGATTACAAAGGTAAAATGGCTGAAACTCCAGCTGAAGCTGCAAAGGATGCAGAATTTATTTTTACCTGTGTTGGGAATGACAATGATTTAAGAGAAGTGACCTTTGGTGATAACGGTATATTTCAAACAATAAAAGAAGGATCTGTTTATATTGATAACACTACTGCCTCCGCGACAATTGCAAGAGAAATTTATAATTATGCAAAAAAAAATAATTTCGGTGCTTTAGATGCACCTGTTTCAGGAGGTCAGGCTGGCGCAGAGAATGGTGCGCTCACTGTTATGATCGGTGGTGATCAATCTGATTTTGAAAAAGCTGAAGACAAAATTGATTGCTACAGTAAAAAAATGAAGCTACTTGGTAAAGCTGGATCTGGTCAACTTGCTAAAATGGTTAATCAAATTTGTATAGCAGGTTTAGTGCAAGGATTATCTGAAGGTATAAATTTCGGGATGAAAGCTGGTTTAAATATGGAAGATGTAATTGAAGTTATTTCAAAAGGTGCAGCTCAATCGTGGCAAATGGAGAATAGATATAAAACTATGATTGATGATAAATTTGACTTTGGTTTTGCTGTCGACTGGATGAGAAAAGATCTAAAAATTGCAATGGAAGAAGCTAAAAATAATGGTTCCTTATTACCTGTAACAGAGTTAGTAGATAAATATTATGGAGATGTTCAGGAAATGGGCGGAAATCGTTGGGACACTTCTAGTTTAATAAAAAGATTTAGAAAATAAAGTATGCAACCAGCATACTATGAAGACTTAGCAGAAATACAAAATAAGTACTGGTCTATGCTTGAAGATGCAGTAACCAATAGAAGTTCACCTTTTAGAATTCCAGTTTTTATGTGTGCACACAAAGACGATATTGAGGGAAGAATAGTTGTTTTAAGGAAGTCTGACAGAGAAAACAATTTATTGCAATTTCATACTGATCTAAGGTCACCAAAAGTAGATATACTTAAAAACAATAATAAAGCCTCGTTACTTTTCTATGATAAAGAAGAAAAAATACAATTAAGAGTAAAAGTTGAATGTGAAATAAATAATCAAAATTCTGTGACAGAAGCATCGTGGAAGAAAACTCAACACATTAGTAGAAGATGTTATTTAACTGATAGTCCTCCTGGAACTGTATCCGAAAACCCTACTTCAGGTATGATTTCTAAGTTAGAAGATTTTGATTATACAATGGAACAAAGTGAGGAAGGTTATAAAAATTTTACTGTTGTCAAATGTAATATTAAATCAATAGAATGGCTATATCTTGCTGCAAAAGGTCATAGACGAGCTAAATTTGATTTCAAAACAAATAAAAATTCTTGGTTAGTTCCTTAAAAAATCGATTTAGAATATCTCCTCCAATTATCCTGATATCTTTCTGCGTTTTTTGTAATTAATTTTGCTTCTTCTGGTGAAACTTGTCTTACGACTTTTCCAGGTGATCCCATTACTAAAGAGTTGTCTGGAATTTCTTTGTTTTCAGTTATTAAAGCTTTGGATCCTATGATGCAATTTTTTCCAATTTTCGCATTATTAAGAATAACAGCACCAATTCCAATTAAGCTATTGTCACCTATCGTACATCCATGAAGCATAACCAAATGTCCAATAGTTACATTTTTTCCAATTTTAAGTGGATAACCTGGATCAGTATGCAAAACACTTCCATCTTGAACATTAGATCCCTCTCCTATCAAGATATTTTCTATATCTCCTCTTAAAGTAGCATTGAACCACACACTGCTATTTTTTTCTAAAGTAACATCTCCAATAACCACTGCATTAGGCGCAACCCAATTTTCGCCAGAGTTTTTTGGTTTTTTATCTTCCAAATCGTAAAACATAATTTATATAATATTATATGTCTCTTACAAAAACTCCAATATGTGATTTTGGAAAAAAAGCTGACGACTTTCGTCTAAAATCAACGGAAAACAAAATTGTTTCTTTAAATGAAATAAAAGGTGAGAAAGGAACTCTCATTATGTTTATTTGTAATCATTGCCCGTATGTAAAGGCAGTAATCAAAGATATTGCTGAGGATTGCAAAAAACTTGAAAATTTTGGAATTAAATCGGTTGCAATATGCTCCAATGATCAAATCAATTATCCTGATGACTCATTTGAAAATATGATTATATTTGCAAAAAAATACAAGTTTAGTTTTCCATATTTAATCGATGATACGCAAAATGTTGCAAAAAAATATGAAGCTGTGTGTACTCCTGATTTTTTTGGTTATAACAAAAATTTAGAACTTCAATACAGAGGAAGAATAAGAGAGTTAAAAGAACTCAAACCTGTAAGATCTGGAGAGAGTGATTTGTATATAGCAATGAAACAAATATCTGAAACAGGAAATGGTCCCAAAGATCAAATACCTAGCATGGGTTGTAATATTAAGTGGTTGAATAATTAATGCATTTAATAATAACGAGAACTTTTCCACCTGATGTTGGTGGAATGCAAAATTTAATGTGGGGTTTAGCTAGATCTTTATCTAAATTTTTTCTGATAAAAGTTTTTGCAGATCATACAGATGGTTTTGAAAAGTTTGACAATTCAGTTTCTTTTTCAATTGAAAGAGTGAGTGGTGTTAAGTTATTTAGAAAATATCGGAAATCATATTTAATAAATGAATATTTAAGACAAAATAATAATGTTCAATGTCTAATTGCAGATCATTGGAAGAGTTTGGAACTAATTCAAACCAATAAAAAAAAGATATGTTTAATACATTCTAAAGAAATTAATCATCCAAAAGGCTCAAGATTAAATACAAAAGTATTAAATGTATTAAATAATGTAGATCATGTAATAGCAAATTCTAATTTTACAAAAGATCTCGCTATCAATCTTGGCGTTGAAGAACACAGAATTTTAGTGATTAATCCAGGTGTTGATCCTGTAAAGGAAATACCAATCAAAGATTTAAAAAAAGCTGATGAAATATTTAAGGGTAAAAAACAAAGACTTATTACTGTTTCAAGATATGATAAACGAAAAAATCACGAAAAAGTAATAATGGCTATCAGAAATCTAAAAGAAGTTTATCCAGATATTGTCTACATATGTATAGGTTATGGTGATGAAGAAGAAAATTTAAAAAAACTTGTAATTGAGCTAAAATTAGAGGATCAAGTAAAATTTTTAAAAGATATTCCTAGTAACTTTAAAAATGCATTAATTTCAAAATCTAATGTATTTATAATGCCATCTATTATTTACAAAAAATCAGTCGAAGGATTTGGCATAGCCTATGTAGAAGCAGCTCAATATGGAATTCCTTCAATTGGAGGAAAAGATGGTGGTGCTTCAGATGCAATTATACATGAAAAAACTGGTTTAATATGTGATGGTAATAATTTGGATGATATTTATTCAAGTATAAATCAAATATTTAAAGAAAATAAATATTTTGAATATGGAAAAGCAGCTAATGAAAATTCTAAAAATTTTCATTGGGATAAGATTATTGAAAGCTATAAACGAATCTTATAAGTTTAAAATATGATAGATAAATTTAACGGGATATTTTACCTCGTTGTATTCATTATTCATTTTCTAGGTTACGCTTTCTACGCATATAGATGTATTTTTGCTACTCAATCTTTTTTAGATCAATACGCAATGGATAAAACCGGGGCTATCATGACAAGATTTTTTGGATCATTCTTTCTTGGATCATTTTTAATGGCTATTTATATTATGTTTATAAGATCTGGTGGTGTTGAAAATACCTGGGGATTTTTTAATTTGATATTTGTACAAAATTTAATGGCATTCTTAATTGGTATTTATGCAATTAAGATCAGTAAATTAGGTCATACAGATAAAACATCAATTGAAGGTGTAATTGCACCTGGAGTATTAACTATTTTAAGTGCTATTCTTTGTTATGGTTTAGCAGATAAAATCTACACTTAATTTTTTAGGCTAATTTAATAAACCCAACATTCTCTCAAATACCTTATCTGCGGATAATTTATTTAAATCTTCAACTTGAATTGCTCTAAATTTTTCTCTTTCTATACTTACAAGTTTTGCAGGTTTATGTGGACCAAATAATGCAAGTCCTCTAACACCTAAGTGGGCAGTTATATGAGCAGGGCCAGTATCATTTGCAATTACAAATATACTATCTTTTATTAGTGATGCTAATTGAGAAATATTTAGAGATTTTCCATTATCCAAGATACATTCAGCGTTTATATTCGAAGCTTCTTTTATTTCTTCTGGTCCAGGTGCAACTATTATCTTGTATTTATCTTTAAATTCATTCTTAATTTTATTTGAAAGTTCATTGTAGTATGGCCATCTTTTAATGGTTAAGTGTGGTGAACAAAATGGGAAAAGCAAAATATATTTATTCAAATTGTATTTATTTTTAAGATTTGTAATATCAGAACAGGCCCATGAAAAATCAGGGTAAAGAGTATGTTTTGAAATTAAATTAGAGGTTCTAATTTGATGATCAAAACGATCTAAAACCGAAAGCTTATCAAATTCTTCTTTTGTTTTACCCTCTGGCAAAGTTGTTAAAGACGATGACCAAATATCTTTATTAGAATTTTTAAAAAGGATATTTTTATAGAAGGATGTTCTATTTGAATTTTGTAAATCATATATTTTTAAAAAATTATACTTTTTTAAACTTCTCATTAATGAATATAGGTAAAAGAGATTAAATCTTGATAATCGCTTATCTAAAATAGGCTCTTTAATATATGGATTTTTTTTAAGTAAGTCTAAATAAGGTTTTGTTGTTAAAATAAATACATCATCTTTTTTGTGATTTTCAGAAATATCTTGAATTACACCACTAGCTTGAGCTATATCGCCTAATGAGCCATGTTTAATAATTAATATATTGGACATATTTGTAACAACTTAACACAGTATAAAAAATTATGAATAAAATACTAGTTGAAGTCTCAGTTGGCGAACTTTTAGACAAAATTTCAATTTTAGAAATTAAAAAAGAAAAAATTAAAGATCCAGAAAAACTCAGATTTATAAATGATGAATATGATGTTCTTAAAGATCAATTTAATAAAAATGTAAAATCTGATGAAAAACTTGATAGTTTGTTTAAATCTCTTAAAGAAATAAATAGCAAGCTTTGGGTGATAGAGGATGATAAAAGATTATGTGAAAAAAATTCAGATTTTGGACAAAAATTTATAAAATTATCTAGAGATATTCATTTTCTAAATGATGATAGGGCAAAAATAAAATTGGAAATAAATAATCACACAGGCTCGAAAATAAAAGAAATTAAAGAATATACAAGTTACTGATATTTAAGTGAGTGATAGGTCGTCAATTAAATATATAATAAGTTTATCTATTCCTATTTTTTTTGCAAATCTTGCAATTCCACTTGTTGGTATCGTTGATACAGCATTGATGGGAAATTCAGGTAATAAAAGTTTTTTAGCTGCAACAAGTGTAGCTACAAGTTTTTTTTCATTAATTTTTTGGAGTTTTGGTTTTTTAAGAATGGGAACAGTTGGGATTGTAAGTCAATCACATGGAAAAGAAGATTATAAAAGTATTTTAAATTTAATTTTTAGAAATTTATTCTTTGTAATTTTAATATCATTATTTTTAATAATTTTTAAAAAACAGATTTTTAGTTTATGTTTATTTTTTTTTGATTTATCTAAAGAAACTGAAAGAAACTTCGAGGTTTATTTTAATATTAGAATTTATTCATCAATATTTGAATTAACTATTTATATTATAATTGGTTTATTTATAGGATTACAAAAAACAAAAATATCAAGTTTAGCTATTGGAAGTTTATCAATTTTAAATATTTTAATAAGTACAATATTGGTATTAGAATATAATCTAAATATTAAAGGTGTTGCGTATGGAACTTTATTAGCTACCTTTGCAACCTCCCTTATATTTTTAACTTATAGTTTTCATTTCTTAAAAAAATACACAAAAATTAATTTAAGTATTAAAGAAATTTTAAATATTTCTAAAATTAAAAGTTTAATTGAAATAAACTTAAATATATTTCTAAGAACAATTTTATTAACTTTTTCTTTCTTTTGGTTTACATACCTAAGTAGTAAAATTGGTGAAGAGTATATAGCTGCTAACACAATTTTAATTAACCTAATATTTCTCTCCGCATTTATTTTAGACTCATATGCTTTTTCAACTGAAGGTATAATTGGATTTTCAATTGGTAAAAAAAATAAAAAATTATTTTCAAATACGGTCAAAAATTCATTTATATTGAGCTCATTTACTGGAGCAGTGATTTCTTTAATTTATTTTTTTGTAAATGACACATTCATTAATTTTATGACTGATATAGAAAGTGTTAAAAATATTAGTTATCAGTTTTCAATTTGGCTGATTTTATTACCTTTCATATCCTCATTTTGTTATCAATTTGATGGGATCTTTATCGGTGCCTCACAAACTAGAGAGCTCAGAGATGCAATGTTAATTTCAGTGATATTGTATTTATTATCTTCTTATTTTTTAGTCCAAAATTTTGGAAATCTTGGTTTATGGATTTCTTTTACAATATTTTTATTTTTAAGAGCTCTTACTTTAGGATTTTATTTCAAACGTATATATTTAAAATTCTAAGTTTGAAAACCGTATTTTTTTTCAAGAAACTTTATTAAATTATGGACGCAAAAGGTCATAAATAAATATATACCTCCGGCAACTATGAATACCTCTATTGGTTTAAAAGTTGTTGAAATAATATATTTTGCAACACCTGTTAGATCCATCAATGTTACTGTACTTGCAAGTGATGTTCCTTTAAGCATTAATATAATTTCATTTCCATAAGCAGGTAATGATTGTTTAATCGCTATAGGTATTTGGATTTTATAAAAAATTACTTTGTTAGGAATACCAAGACTTTTTCCAGCTTCTATTAATCCTGGTTTAATAGTTTGAAAAGCTGATCTTAATATTTCTGATGTGTATGCACCTGTATTTAATGCAAAGGCAATTATTGCACACCAATATGGTTCTTTAAGTATCACCCATAAAAAAGTAGATCTTAAGTATTCGATTTGTCCAAGTCCAAAATAAATAATAAATATTTGAACCAATAATGGTGTACCTCTAAAAATGTAGGAGTATCCGTATGCAAATTTATTTACAATTGGATTTTTATTCATCCTTAAAATTGCAAAAAATAAACCAATAAATAATCCAAAAAATAAGGATAATGACAAAAGCTTCAGAGTAATTACAGTTGCACTTAATAACTTAGGAAAGCTACCAATCATCAATTCAAAATCCATTTAAAATCCTCTACTGTATTTAATTTCCAATTTATTTATTAGTTTCATACTCAAGTACGTTAATAATAAATACAGAACTGCTGCAAATGAGTAAAAAAACAAAGGATCTCTTGTTGATCCAGCTGCAATGTATGATTGTCTCATAATTTCAACTAACCCAGTTACTGAAATTAAAGAGGTATCTTTTAATGTAATTTGCCAAACATTGCTTAGATTTGGGATTGCAAGTCTTAACATTTGAGGAAGGATAATTTTATAAAATTGAATATGTTTTTTTATCCCCAAAACTTTTGAAGCCTCAAACTGACCTTTGTCTATTGATTGTATGGCTCCTCTAAAAACTTCAGTTGAATAAGCACCTGAAATAATACCTATTGCAAACGAACCAGTAATAAATGCGTTAATTTCAATATATTCATAATAACCAAACATAGAAGCAACAAACATTATTGCTCCACTTCCACCAAAAAAGAAAAGATAAATTACCAATAATTCTGGAACACCTCTAATAACTGTAGTGTAAAAATTACCAATTAAATTTAGTGATTTGTGTTTTGATAATTTTAAAGGAGTAAAAATAAGTGCGAAGAAAAATCCGATTAACATAGCTGTTATTGAAACAGCTAAAGTCATTAGGGTTGCATAAAATAACTCATCACCCCAACCAGTTTTACCAAATGCTAGAAGTTCCATAGATTTTGGCGACTATAATATATAGTCGCCAAATCTGAAATATTTACATAGAAGCGTCGAAACCAAAGTGTTTAATAGCAAGTTTGCTAATAATTCCTTGTTTTCTTGCTTTATCAATTGCTTTGTTGAAATCTTTTAGAAGTTTAGCATCTCTTTTTCCGATAGCATCATCTCCGCCTTGTCTAATTCCAACACCTACTCCATTTCCAAATGCACCACCTGAAAAAGTAGGTCCAACTAGAACAACCGGTTTACCAGATTTATCAGCGTAATCAGTAAAAGCAACAGCAGCTGCTAATGCAGCATCACATCTTCCTGATGCTAGATCTAGATTAACTTCGTCTTGTGTTTTGTAAGTTCTTACATTTACACTTCCTACATCACCTGAATCTAAAAAGTTTTGGTGAATTGTAGCTGTTTGTACACAAACTGTTTTACCAGCTAATGCACCTGTAAGTGTTTTAAGAGCTTTTTTAACATCAGATCCACCTAAAGATAAATTTATACCTTCTGGCGTATCCATTCCTTCAAGATCAGATCCTTTCATTACTGCTAAAGAAGCAACTTCATCAGCGTAACCTTGAGAAAAAGTAATTGTTTTTTGTCTTTCTGCAGTAATTGACATACCGGCCATGATCGCATCAAATTTTCTCATTAATAGAGCTGGTATCATTCCATCCCAATCCTGTTCGACGATTGTACACTCAGCTTTCATGATTTTGCATAGTTCATTTGCAAGCTCAACTTCAAAACCAATTAGGTTTCCGGAAGCATCTTTAGAATTCCAAGGAGGGTAAGCACCTTCTGTTCCAATTTTAATAGAGTCTGCATTTGAAGAGATAGTTAAGAAAAAGGAAATTAAAATTCCTAATCCTAATGTTTTAAATTTATTCATTTTTCCTCCAAAATAATAAAATTTATTATTTCACAAATATTGATATTTAAAAAGAAAAATTAATGATTTATTGATGAAGAAAAGTTCCAAGCACAATCAAAACTTGGGATATAAACTCTTGAAAGTTGTGTATTTCCAAAATTTTCATTAAAAACATTTAACCAACTATCAACCTGTTTTGGTTTTTTATCTTGGCTTCCAACCTGCGCTGTAATAACTCCTTTAGGTTTTAAAATTCTCACTAAAGACTCCATATTTTTTGCTGCTAGATCTATACAAAATTGATCATCATTTAAATCAACAAATATTTGATCGTAAGTATCATCTTTAATAGATTTTATGCTTTCAAAAGCATCTCCCCATACACACTTTACTGAATTTTTTTCAGTAGCCTTTTCACCTATTTTGCTCAAATGTTTATCGCATACATCAACTACCTCGGGATCCAATTCAAACCAATCTATAAAACCAAAGTTTTGTGAAATACATTCTCTTGCAACTCCACCATCTCCTCCTCCAATAATTGCTGCCTTTTCTTTTTTTGAATTTAATTTGAGCCCAGAATTAACGAATGTTGAGCTATAAAGATGTTCATCACTTTCTGCTACTTGTATTTCATTATCAATAAATAATGCTTTTCCAAATTGTTCCAAATCAAGAATTTCAATATATTGACCAACTTTAGATTTAAAATTTTCTAAAACTTTATTTACTACATATGCTTTGTTTAAACCAGGTGAGCTATAATTATCATGGTAAAGATCAATTGTATCTCTATTGAATTCTTTTTTAATTATATTTGTATGTTGAATTTCCTCTTTAATAATTTTCAATGCAACAGAAGGTGAAACTTTTCCACACGTAAAGAAATCAAAACTAATTATACCTTTTTCTGGAAAAGTGTGAAAACTTATATGGCTTTCGGCGAGAAGTGCTACAAGTGTAAAGCCTTGAGGTTCAAATTTATATTTTGAAATTTCTAAAACTGTTACTTTTGCAACCTTTGCTATTTTATAAACTAATTTTTCAAAGAAAGCAGGTTCGTACTCTTTATTTGTACCAATTATATCTAAAGTAATGTGTTCTCCTACTTTAGTCATAAATTATCCTCTCTTATAATTTTTAGCCTTTGCCAACACTTTATTCATTTCGACATTTGAAAGAATTTTTGGCCTACCAATCTTGAGTGCTGTTATATACTGCAAAGAAAGATTTTCAACCTCTTCAGCTAATTCAAAAGCTTTGGATAAATTATCATCATATGCAATTTGACCGTGATTTGAAATCAAACATGCTTTTCTATTTTTTAATGCTTTTAAAATATTTACTGAAAGCTTTCTAGTACCATAGGTTGCATAGTTTGCACATTTGATGTCATTTCCTCCTGCTAAAGCTACCATATAATGAAAAGCTGGAATTGATTTTTTATGAACTGATAATGCAGTGGCATTAGTTGAATGTGAATGCACTATTGCATTAGCTTCTTTCTTTTTTAAATAAATATCTTGATGAAATTTCCACTCAGAGGATGGTATTCCTAATTTTTTATCAAATTTTCCATTTAAACTTACATAAACAATATCTTTGTTTTTAAGAGATGAATATTTCTTTCCAGAAGGTGTAATAAAAAAACCTTTTTTAAACCTTACTGAGATATTGCCAGATCTAAGAGCTGATAATTTTCTGCTATTTAACAACTTTGAAAATTTAATTATTTCTGACTTTAGTTTTTTCATTTAAATAATCTTTTAAGGCCATCTTCAGATGCTTCACATATTCCTCGCTCTGTAATTAAAGCAGTAACATATTTTGCTGGTGTAACATCGAAAGCTAAATTTAATGCTTTGCTTTTTTTAGGATAAATTTGAATTCCATCAATTTTTTTATCTCCTATTATTCCATCTACATGAGAAAGCTCTTTAGGATCTCTCTCTTCAATTGGAATATCTTTTGAATTTTTTAAATTCCAATCAATTGTTGAGCTAGGTAATGCAACATAGAAAGGGACATTATTATCATTTGCTGCAAGTGCTTTAAGGTAAGTTCCGATTTTATTACAGACATCTCCATTAGACAATGTTCTATCAGTACCAACAATACACATGTCGACCTGTCCCCTTTGCATCAAAATTCCACCAGTATTATCTGCAATAATTGTATTTGGAATTTTTTCTTCATTAAGTTCGTATGAGGTTAAATTTGCACCTTGATTTCTTGGTCTTGTTTCATCTACCCAAACATGTATTGGTATTCCTTTTTTGTGTGCATGATATATTGGAGATGTAGCCGTACCCCAATTAATCGTTGCTAACCACCCAGCGTTACAATGTGTTAGTATATTTATAGTGCTTTTTTTCTTATTATAAATTTCCTCTATTAACTTGAGACCATTTTTTCCTATATCCTCACAAAATGTTTCATCTTCATCACAAATTAACTCAGCTTCATTTAATGCAACATCAAATAGATTTTCAGATTTAACCATAGAAATCTTATTATTCATTCTGTGAACGGCCCATTGAAGATTAATAGCAGTAGGTCTTGCTTTAACTAAATCTTCAGCACTTTTTTTTATAAAATTCAAATCATTATTTTCTTTGATGGCTAAAACAATACCAAATGCTGCTGTCGCTCCAATTAATGGAGCCCCTCTTACCTCCATAACTTTTATTGCATTAATCGCATCATCAACAGTTTCTAAATCTTTAATAATAAATTCATGAGGTAATTTTGTCTGATCAATTATTTTGACATTTTTTAAATTTTGATCAAACCAGATAGTTTTATAATTCTTTCCCTCAATTCTCATTATTTAATACTCTTCCAGCGATATACTTTAATTTTTCAATTGTTTTTTGGGATCTCTTTTCAGGAGCGGTAATAATTGCAACATCTAAACAATTATTAGTTGGATCATTTGGATCAATGTGATTTTCAAAATTTTTGATCAAATTTTTAATCATATTTTTGGCTTTTGCAGCATTATCTAAAAGTACTTTTATAACTTGTTGGACATCAACATTTTCATGATCTGGATGCCAACAATCATAATCTGTTACCATTGACACGGAGGCGTATCTTATTTCGGCTTCTCTTGCGAGTTTTGCTTCAGGCATGTTTGTCATTCCAATCACATCAGCTTTCCATGATCTATATAAGTTAGACTCTGCTAATGTGGAAAATTGTGGCCCCTCCATTACTACATAAGTTCCACCTCTTTGATAATTAATATTTTCTGATTTAATTGCTTCCTCACATGCATTCATTAAACCATTTGAAGTTGGATGGGCCATTGATACATGGGCTACTATTTCATCATCAAAAAAAGTTTTATTTCTTGCAAATGTTCTGTCTATAAATTGATCAACTATTACAAATTTACCTGGAGAATGATCTTCTTTCAAAGATCCTACTGCAGAAATGGATACAATATCTGTAACACCAAGTTGTTTTAATGCATCTATATTGGCTCTAAAATTTATTTTTGATGGAGATATAAAATGACCTCTGCCGTGACGAGGTAAGAAATATACTTCATTGTTATTATATTTTGTTTTTAAAATTCGATCGGATGGCTTTCCCCAAGCTGTATCTACACTCAACATTTCTCTATCCTTAAATTCTTCTACATCATAGAGACCACTTCCACCAATTATAGCTAATTTATTATTTGCCATATTTAAAAAATTAATTATTTAATAGTTATAATTAAGTAATATGGATTTAAAAGAATATATTAGATCAATACCTGACTATCCTAAACAAGGCATTTTATTTAGAGACATAACAACTCTCATTAAAAACGAAAAAGCTTTTGAAGAAACAGTTAACCAAATTATTGAAAGATCAAAAAAATATAAGGTTGATAAAATAGCCGCAATTGAATCTAGAGGATTTGTCTTTGCATCTGCAGTTTCATATCTCTTAAAAAAACCCTTCATCATGCTACGTAAGAAAAATAAATTACCTGCTGATGTACATTCTGTTGATTTTGAGCTTGAATATGGAACAGCCACAATAGAAGTGCACAAAGACTCGATTAATGAAATGGACAATGTCTTAATAATTGATGATTTAATTGCTACAGGAGGGACGGCAGAAGCTGCTGCAAAATTAGTAGAAATTTCAAAAGGGAAAGTTGCTGCATTCATATTTGTAATCAATTTATTTGATCTTGGAGGATGTGAAAAATTAATTCAAAATAATTATAAAGTTGAAAATTTAATTGAATTTCCTGGACATTAAATGGTAGCGGGAAGTGGGATCGAACCACTGACCTCGGGCTTATGAGTCCCGCGCTCTAACCAACTGAGCTACCCCGCCATTAATTGAATATTCTTATACAAATTAAAAAATTATCTTGCAAGTTTTATGAAAATATCACCCATTCCAGATTTTAATTGATCTAACGGGGTATTATTTCGTAACTCACAAAACTTACCAGTCACTTGATGCGAATTAATGTAGTCTAAATCAGTGGATAAACACGGTCTACTTTCATGCAAATAACCGATCACTAATTTATTATCTAATACACTTACTTGTGACTTATCAAGATCATTATCGCTACAGAAATAATTTCTATTTACTTGAATTGGGAAATCTTTTTTTCCACATGGATTATCAATTGTTAAAACATAAAATTCTTTCTCTATATCTTGAAATTTGTGTTTCATTTTTTGTGTTTTTGAATACTTCATTAAATCACAACTACATGGAATACAACATCTGTAGTAGGCTCCACAAATTTTCTTCTCTGTAACATTCTCTTTTAAATATACAAACTCTGGTGTCGAGTTAGGACTTATTAATGAACCTGATACAGCGCAATATAATTTATTATATTCAACAAAATCCTTATAAGTAATATTTTTATCTAAAATATATTTAAAAAATTTTGGTCCAGCAGCGTTCCTATTTTTATCAGGGAAAATTTTGTCCCAATCATTTACTATGTCTTGATAATAGTTTTTTTCTTGAGCATTTAAATTATTGAATGAAAATAATATCAAAATAAATATAAAAAAAAAATTTAGTTTTTTTTTTATTTTCATTATGGCTTGATATTAGAAACCCATATTTGACCAATTAATTCTATCCTGGGCTTTACTTTTAAATTTTTTTATCTCTTCTTTGGAAGGTTTTCTAAGAGCAAATATTAATAATCCAGCTAATACTATAGTTACTAACGTGAAAGAACAAATAGTCATAATATTCATATAAAATTGTATTTTTATTATTCAATCTTTATATGTGGGTTCTATTGTCCTACTAATTTTGTTTAATTTCATAAGTTTTATTTAAATCATCAATATTTAAACTTTTAGTAGATCCGTCAGTCCATTTAATTTCGACTTGAATATTTTTTTCATTTTGTCTTATTCCATAATGAGCTACTGGTTCCATCTGACATAAGTATCCAGATCCAGCATCAATAGTTTTAGAATGAATTCTCATATTGCTTTTCAATGTTACAGTTGCTCCTCTTGCAGGTGCACCATATTTGCTTAAAGGTTTAATTCTTAAATAATTAAATTCATTAATGTCAGCTTTATACAATGTAAGTGGCTGCAATCCTGTTTCTCCATGAGATACCAGTAATTCTAAAATTCCATCTCCATCAATATCTGCAACGGCTGCACCAGTTCCCAATCCAAATGTTTCTAAACCATTTTTAATTTTAATTTCCTTAAACTTACCATTTTCTAAAATCTTAAATAATTTATTTGGTTCTCCAATATTATTCATGAATATTTCATCATAACCATCATTATCAAAATCTGCTGAAATAACCGTTCTTATTTTTGTTGGATCACTATAAGAAGGTTGTGCAATATCTTTAAACTGATCACCATCGAGAACATAGGCCCTATGATTTCCGTCCCAATTTGATGTCAAAATATCTAATCGTCCTCTGTATAAAATATCACTTAAGGCTGTTCCTCGTCCATTTTCATATCTATCCTCTATTTGATAATCTTGAGCTACATCAGTAAAAGAGCCATCGATATTATAATATAGAAAATTATCTCCTCTTTCATTAGCAGCAAAAATATCAGATCTGTCTGACAATATGTGTCCTGAAACTATTGCTCTTCCCCCGGTAATTTTATTAATTGATAATTTTACAGCTTTATCTTTTATCCTATTATCATTAAATTCATAAAACCTTGTGGGACCACCATAGTTTGCAACATAAATACCATACTGACCATTTCCATTTCTATCAACGCAGACAACAGATCTTCCAGCTGTCAAATTTAATTCAGACTTATTTTTTTCTATTTCAAATAGATCTAAAAATTTGTTTTTTTTTAAGTCTAAAAGTCTATCAGAATAGATTTTGTCTCCACTATAAGTATCAGTATTTAGAAAATATATTTCCTCATAACCATCTTTATCAATATCACATGATGCAACGCCGATTGTTCTTCTAGAGGAGTCTGAAAAAATTTCATCATTAATTATATTTACTAGCTTTCCTTTTTTGTGTGTTAGAGCTAAATTCTTAAATCCAAAACCAGTTACAACAAAATCAAATTTATTATCCTTATTTACATCTGTAACTGACACACCATAACTAAGTCTTAATTCATTATCTTGAATTTGCTGAGTGATATCCAAGAAAAAATCTTTAGTTTGTCCATGGATTGGAAGTACAATTAATAAAATAATTAAAAAGGCTCTCATATATTGAACCAATATTAAATTGAATTTCATAAAAATGAATGTATATCTTTGCCCTTGTGAGAATAGAGGAAGAACTAAAGTTAGATTATTCAGATGTACTTTTTAGACCTAAAAGAAGTACCCTTCAAAGCCGAAAAGATGTAAATCTTAAAAGAACCTACAGATTTAAATACTCAAATAACGAATGGTCAGGAATTCCAATTATTGCTGCTAATATGGATGGAGTTGGTGAATTAGGTGTTGCTGAAAAGTTATCAGAATTTCAAATGATTACTTGCCTTACAAAACAGCATGATCTTAAAAAAATAAAAGCTTTCAAAAAAATTAAATCTATTCATCCAAATATTGCACTTTCAATAGGAATTAAAAAAGATGATTTTGATAATTTAGACAAAATTTTAAAAGAATATAGTTTTATTAAATTTATTTGTATTGATGTAGCAAATGGATATTCAGAGCATTTCTCGAAATTTTTAAAATCAGTTAGAGATAAATATCCGACAAAAACAATCATTGCTGGAAATGTTGTAACGGCTGATATGACACAAGAATTAATTTTGTCAGGTGCTGATATTGTTAAAGTCGGAATTGGACCTGGTTCTGTATGTACCACTAGATTACAAACCGGCGTGGGTTATCCACAACTAAGCGCGGTAATTGAATGTTCAGACGCAGCCCATGGTTTAGGTGCACATATAATTGCTGATGGAGGTTGTACTTGTCCAGGTGATGTCGCAAAAGGCTTTGGTGGCGGGGCTGACTTTGTAATGTTGGGTGGAATGTTAGCAGGTCATGATGAAGGAAAAGGTAAATTAGTTAAATCTAATGGATCAAAATACATAGAGTTTTATGGATCAAGTTCTGAAACAGCAAATAAAAAACATTACGGTGGATTATCAGATTATAGAAGCAGCGAAGGAAGAACTGTTAGAGTAAAATACAGAGGAAAAATTAATGATACAATAAAAGATATATTGGGTGGAATAAGAAGTAGCTGTACTTATGTTGGAGCCCCGTCATTAAAACAATTAAGTAAATGTACTACATTTGTAAGGGTAACTAAACAATTTAACGATACTTTTGTTAGATAGCTAATTCCTGAAATTTTTTTGGTTTAAAGGTTTTTCTAATATTTCAACTGGATATTTCTTTTTTTCAACTTCAATATAAATTTTTTTATTTTTTAATGTTTCCTTTGTATTTCCTGAGTTTACGTATCCAAATGATAAGTTTTTATTAAAGCAAAATGAATAATTTCCAGATGTTGTTCTACCTATAATTTTATCTTCTAAGTATATTGGTTCATCATGAAGTAATAATGGTTCACCTGGTTTACTTTCTTTTAATGTAAACATCATCATTCTTTTATCTAGAGTTTTATCTTTAATTTTGGATAATTTATCTTTTCCTATAAAATCTATATTTTTTTTATAACTAATAGCAAAATTCAATCCTGCTTGATATTGATTCTCTTCTGGTGATATATCATGACCCCAATGTAAAAATCCTGTTTCCATTCGCATTGTATCCAATGCATGCATTCCACATAAAGATAAATTAAATTCTTTTCCAGTCTCATAAATCAAATTAAAAATTTTTTTGGAATTATTGATATCCATGTAAAGTTCAAAACCATGTTCGCCAACATAAGATAATCTTTGTGCCAAAATATCTATGTTATCTATTTGTACTTTTTTAAATGATGCATAATTAATACTATCTTTTAAGATATCATCATTTGTTAATTTTCGAAGAAGATCTATGCTTTTTGGACCAAATAAACCAAAACATGCAATATCATCAGTCACATCTTTAAAATCTATTTCATTAGATAGGTGTCTTAAAATATGAAATTTATCTCTCTCTCGGTTTGCAGCAGAGGTAATAACTCTAAAATGTTCTTTTGTTATACAAACAACCGTTAAATCAGTTTCTATACCACCATCCTCATTCAACATTTGAGTGTATGATGTTTTGCCTGGGTCATTTTTGATATTAGCAGTACAAAGTCTCTGGAGTTCATAATGAACATTTTTACCTTTTAAATCATATTTAGAGAAAGCTGTGAGATCGTATAAACCAACATTTTCTCTTGTATTTTTTGTTTCATGCTCTACTGCTGGATACCAATTTTGATAATTATATGAATATTGATACTCGGGTTTCTCACCATTAGTTGCAAACCACATTGGTCTTTCATATCCACCTGTAACTCCAAAGCAAGCTCCAGCTTTTCGCATTTCATCATGATAAGGGGTAATTTTTTGATTTCTTGATGTTTTATGCTGTTTAAAAGGCCAATGCATACCATATAAATCTCCTAACGTTTCGGTAATCCTCTCTTTTATAAAACCCAATTCTGAATGAAAATTCTGAAATCTTTTAATGTCATATGAAAATATATCCTCGTTGATGTGACCATTGATCAACCACTCAGCTGTTACTTTTCCAACACCACCCCCACTTCCAATTCCAATGCTATTTAAACCACAACATACAAAAAAGTTTTTAATCTCAGGGACTTCTCCTAAAAGAGTATTTGTGTCTGGTGTAAATGATTCTGGACCAGAGAAAAATTTTCTTATTCCTGCTGTTTTTAAAACTGGAAATCTTTTGATTGCAGAATTTAGATAAGGTTCGAAATGTTCAAAATTTTCTTGAAATTCTCCAAAAGAAAAATCTTCTGGCACAACATTGGTTTTATTCCATGCAGGTATTGAATTTCCCTCAAAGATTCCAACTAATATTTTACCAGCATCTTCTTTAATATATGTACGATTATCAAAATCTCTTATTACAGGTAAACTATTTGAGAGATTTTTAATTGGTTCAGTAATAATATAAAAATGTTCTGCTGGATAAAGAGGAATACTTACCCCAGCTTTTTCACCGATTTGTCGAGACCACATTCCTGATGCTAGAACAATATATTCACAGTCAATAATATGATTATCAACTTTTACTCCAGAAATTCTTCCATTTTTTGTTATGATTTCTTTAACTGGAGATTTCTCATAAATTTTTGCTCCCTCTATCTTTGCAGCTTTTGCTAACATATGAGTCACGCCAGATGGATCAGCTGCACCATCACCAGGCATTAAAATTCCACCTATGATTTCATCTGTATTTACTATTGGATACTTTTTTTTAATTTGATCTTTATCTAAAATTTGTACATCTACATTGTAGAGCTGTGCTGTAGTTGCTTGCCTTTGCAGTTCCTGCCATCTACCTTTATTTTCTGCAATTGAAAGTGCACCGTTTAATCTTAATCCTGGGGAATGATCAATTTTTTTTTCAAGTTCTTTATACAAATCTAATGTGTATTTTCTAATTTTGGTAATTGCTGCAGATGGACCTAATTGACTTACTAATCCAGCTGCATGCCAAGTAGTGCCAGAAGTAAGTTGATCTCTTTCTAATAATATAACATCTTTCCACCCAAATTTTGCCAAATGGTATGCGCAAGAGGTTCCTACAACTCCACCACCAATGACAACTACTTTGCAAGATTGTGGTAATTTTTTTTCCATATTATTTTATTATTTTACAATTACTATTTTTAACAATTTTTATAAGTTTTAATGCATAAATTAATCTTTTTGGAAAAGAAAATGGATTAAAAATTGATCTAATCAACCAACCCAGATAAAATTTATCTATAAAATTATTAATTGGAGCTTGGTCTTTTGTAAAAAATGAGATGGCAGCACCAGTACAAATTATTTTACACTTAAATTTTATTTTACTTTTCAAATAACTGCCCAAAATTTCTTGTGTTCCTCCACCAATATTTATTAATATTACGTTTGGTTTAAATTTATGTATGTATTTCAACAAATTTTTGTCATTTAAATTATTTGGATTATAAAAAGGTGCTACAAAACTAAAAATTTTATTATTTTTTATACCTAATTTGTTTATTAGCAATTTGTTATTAACTGATTTTTTTTTTGAGGGATCTATTAGAAATATTTTAGATTTTTTATTTTTTCTCAAAAAATTAAAATATAGTTCTAAAAATTTGTATCCCGAGACTCTTATTGGAGATATATTTTTAAAAAGTCTAAGAAGTAAGATAAAAAAACTACTATCAAAAAATACCAAATCTGCCTTTTGAAGTGAATTATAGTATTTTTTCTTATCAATAATACTTGCTAAACCAGGAGCTGATGGAAACAAAAATAACCCATCATGTTTAAATATTTCGTTTAATTCTTTGTGTTTTAAATTAACAAAGGTAATTTTTTCAAATATTAATTTATTCATTAAATTTTAATTTATTATAATTATAGATTATTGTTTTTATAAATGAAAAATAATCATAAAAATATTTTAGTTACGGGTGGCGCTGGATATATTGGAAGCCATATTGTTGAAAATTTAGTTAAAACTAAAAATAAAGTAATAATCTTAGATAATTTGGTAACTGGATATAAAAGATTAATTAATAAAAAGGCCAAATTTATTCAAGGTGATATCAAAAAAAAGAGGGAACTCATAAAAATTATAAAGAACAACAATATTAACTCAATAATTCATCTGGCTGCTTACTTAAATGTTAGTGAGGCAGAAAAAAATAAAAAAAAGTATTATAATAATAATGTTATAGGAACAAAAAATCTTATTGAAGCCTGTAAAAATTCATCAGTTAAAAATATAATTTTTTCATCATCGTGTGCAGTTTACGGAAATGTTAAAGGAGCCGTAAGTGAATATAAAAAACCTGATCCAGGTGGATACTATGGTTATACAAAATTCAAAGGTGAAGAATTATTAAAAAAATTTGAAAAAAAATATAATTATAATTTTGGAATTTTAAGATATTTTAATGTTGCTGGTGCAAGTCCTTCTGGAAAAATTGGTGAAATCGAAACCTCTCATGGACACTTAATAAAAAATTTA
Source organism: uncultured Pelagibacteraceae bacterium (assembly GCA_902592445.1). Classification (GTDB taxonomy): domain Bacteria; phylum Pseudomonadota; class Alphaproteobacteria; order Pelagibacterales; family Pelagibacteraceae; genus Pelagibacter. Next base: position 50,657 of record CACJEN010000002.1, on the reverse strand, counting down.
GCAATACAAAGTTTAAAAAAAAATTCAAAAGTTAAAATATTTGGAAATAATTATAAAACTAAAGATGGTACATGTATTAGGGATTACATTCATGTAACAGATCTTGCAGATATTCATATTAAAGGATTAGATTACTTAAAGAAAAATAAAAAATCATTTATTTTAAATTGCGGGTATGGAAAAGGTTACTCAGTTGAACAAATTGTAAATATTTTTAAAAGAATTAAAAAAAATGTATCAGTGGTATATTTAAATAGAAGGCCTGGTGATATAGCTCAAGTTTATTCAAATACGAAAAAATTTAAAAAATTATTAAATTGGAAACCTAGGCATAATAATATCAAAAAAATTATACTAAGTGCTATTAATTGGGAAAAGAAAATAAATAAGAATTATTAACTTTTATTTGAAAATATATTTTTAACCTGTTCGTTTAAATCGATATTACTTTTAGTCTCAATTTTTTTGTGATCAATAACATTTACTTTTGGTTTAATATCATTGCTAAAGACATTTGTTAAAACATTTGTGTCATTTAAGGCATCATTAACAGAATTTATTTTTGTTATTAAATTGCTTCTTTGTTGTTCGTATTTTTCTATTTCACTTTTTAATATTTCGAACTTTTTCTTTGTTTCAACTAATTCACTTCCAAGTCTTACATTTTCTTCTTGATAAAAATCAACTTTTGAAATTGAATTATGACCTAAATTTTCTGGTACAGAATTTTTTACTAAATTTTCAGGATTATCTAATATCTTTGATAGTGCTGAATTGATTTTACCAATCTCATTTTTAAGTTCTTTATTTTCTTGAATATTTAGTTTTATAAAGCTCTCTTGATCTTCTAATTTTTTTTCTAATGCTTTTGATTTTAAAATAAATTTATTCGAGTTTTCATTAACTTTTGAAATATTATAAATTAATTTGTCAAATAATGTTTTTATCATTTTAAAAATTTCAATTGATATTTTTTTTACCTCTAATTTTTTAGCAGTAAACAATATAACTTTTATTAAGATTTCAAAAATATTAGACAAATATATATCGAATTGGTTTTGCTCATAAGAAAAACTTTGTTCTTTTTGATGCTGATTTAATTTAAAAACTTTTATTCTTTGGTTAAGATCGTCACTTAATTCTCTAAAATCGTAACTTAAAGATTTAATAGTCATAATACAACCATAGGTTTATTTATTTTAAATTTATTGTCTAGGTTAAAAAATAGAGCATTTTGACTCATTTTTTTAGTGAAGGAAAAAATTATTTGAATTTTTTTAATCCAGTGATTTGAAGAAAGAACAAAAAAATAAAAAGAAAGTTTGTTGAAAAATAACGCCAAAACAGCCGTCTTGGCTCAGTAATTAATCTTATAAACCATGCCAAACCCAAATATTCAAAAAACTTATTAGGTAAAATTTTGTTGCCTGATAAAAAATCAGCAACAGCTCCTATACCGAGCATAGTACAGTTTAGTTTATTTCTATGTTGATACATCCACAATTCTTGCTTGGGACAACCTAAACAAACAAAAAGAATATCAACTTTAGATTTATTAATTTGTAGAATTATTTTTTTACTTTCTGCATTTTTTAATTTTCTAAATGGTGGTGAAAAAACATATTTGATTTTAAGTTTCTTATATTTTTTTTTTAAATTTATTTTTATTTTATTTAAATTATCATCAGTAGATCCATAAAAACCGATATTTAGTTTTTTTCTATGCGCAAGTTCACATAACTTTTCTGTGACGTAGTAACCAGGTAAATGTTTTGCATTTTTTGAACCTAACAATCTCAATGCCCAAAAAATCGGTCTTCCGTCTGCTAAAGCTAAATCTGCAGAATTATGTGCTTTCTTAAATTTATTATCTTTAAAACTTTCGATACAACTATGTACATTCGAAAGACAAATGAATTTTGATTTTTTTTTTTTACTAAAATTAAGAATATATTTTAAAACATCTTCTATAGATATAGAGTTAATAAAATAGTTTATTATTTTAATTCTATTATTTAATATCTTCATTAATTAATTTAAAAATTTTTTTTACATATTGTTCTTGAGATAAAAATTTAAATAATTTTTTTCTTCTATAGGAAGTGTTTTTAATTTTATTTGATGCTATAATTAAATTTTTAGCCAAAATTTCGGGTTTATTTTTACAAACATGGGCAATATTAAATTTTTTCAACAATGGTGCAACATTCATATCATTTGACACGACACATTCTTGCCCATACCATAAAGATTCCCAAAGACTACTTGCAAACGCCTCATATCTTGAGGTAAACAGTCCAATCTTTGAATTTTTTAATAATTCTATCTTTTTATTTTTATAAATTGGTTTTAATACTTTTACTTTTTTTTTATTTTTAAGTGCTGAAATTATTGTTTCTATTTTATTTTTTGATTTTGAATATTGTGTTAAATGAAGTCTAAATTCAAAATTTTTTAAATTAGATAAATCAAATGCTATAAGAGAAATATCCAATCCTTTGTGAAATATATCCGCTCTACATACTGACGAAATAATATTTTTTTTATTTTTGACTCTTTGATAATTATTAAATAATATTGGATATTCTATAATTTTTACATGATTTGTTGAAATATTAAAATTTTTTAAAATATCTTTTTTTTCACGACTGGTTAATGCTATTATATGTTTGGAATTTTTTAAAATTTCACTTTCAAAAAAAAAAATCCATATTTTTTTTAAAATAAATGTAAAAAAATTTTTTTTTAGATTTCTATGTATATATCCGCCGTGGGGTATTAATACATAATTTATATTATTAAACTTCAAATATTTGCTCAAAACATAATTTTGTAAAGTAAAAACGCTATGGATAATAAATAAATCATTTTTATATTTTTCAAAATCTAATCCTGAAAATAAGGGAAAAGAAAATTTTTTTCTAAATAAATGTTTAATTGGCAATCTATGTTTTTTATAAGAATGATTTATTTTTAATTCTTCGTTAGAACATAAAATGTTGAATTTTTTTTTTAATTTTTCTTTTGCTTTAATCATGTGTAGAATTGCTTCGGTTACGCCGTGGTGTGTCAGAAAGAACTCCGGAAGATAGTGAATAATTCTCGGCATTTTTACAATTTCTTTTGCTTGATAGTGTTTCTATAAATACTTATTAACGATTTATAATTTACGTTTTCAGAGTATTTAGCTAAAAAGATCTTTTTAGCATTATCGGCTATTTTGTTACATTGTATTGGATTTTTCAGAGCCCATTTCACTTTTTTATTCAAGTCATTAGAATTACCAGGTTCAAAAAGTATGCCATTATGAAAGTTTTTTATAATATTTGAAATACTTCCAATATTTGATGCTATTACAAGTGTGCCTTCATTAAAAGCTTCAAGTATTGTCATTGGCATACATTCATACCACTCAGATGGAAAGATTAACATTTTAGAATTAGAAATTTTTTTATTGACGTATTCACGTTTTTTATTGCCATGAAAATTGATGTTTTGATTTTGATTTGTTTTACAAAATTTAAACAATGGTCCATCTCCATAAACATTAAGTTTTAAATCAATATCGCCCCAAGCCTGCAATAATGTAATTACTCCCTTTTCTTTTGATATTCTTGATGCATATATTGCATTTTCTTTTTTTGAAAAAGGTTTATTTTTTTTAAACTTATTAACAAGAAAATTAGGTTTAATTTCAATTTTCGATTTAGACAAACCAGATCTTAAAATTTTATTTCTTGTAAAATTTGTAAATGTAATAAATTTATCAACATTCTTAATTAATTTTTTTTTTTTATTAAAAATACGAGATACAATGTATGTTAAAATTCTTGAATTTTTGAAAAGGCCAAATTTAGAAAACTCTTTATCAAAAAAACTAATTGTATCCCAAATTAATCTATAATTATGTAATGTCATTACTATTGGAATATTTTTTTTATTAAAATAATCTATTATTGAGTAAGTCCATAATGGAAAAATATTATGTATATGTACAATATCTGGAAGATCTCTTTGGTTAATTTTTTCCTCTAGTATATTTAAACTTTTTTTTGAATAAGCGATTTGACTTAATGTTCTAAATACATCAAATAAGTTTTTTATCTCTACTTTATTGCTTCTAATTATTTGATATACAGCATGTCCATTTCTAGTAAGCAATTCTTTCTCAGCCTCTAATACAGTTTCTTCACCACCTCTGTAAATGTATTCGTTATGAACTTGTAATATTTTCATATTTCAATTTTTTTTTTGAAAAGTTAAATATTAAAAATCCTAATATTTTGATAAAAAATCTTATAACTAAGTATGTTGTAAATCCAAAGATGTTTTTTGGTAATTTGAGTTTGGAATATTTATTATAAATCAAAATGCCCTCTTTTGTATCATTGATTAAATTATTAATATTTCTTTTGTGTTCAAACTTATTATTTTCATGTAATCTAAAAAAGGCAAAGTTTGTTTCAATTTTTTTAATTTTAAAATTATTATGGTAAATATTTGCAAAAAAATCTTTATCCATTCCAAAATTTATATTTTTATCAAAATAAATTTTTTCATTCAATATTTCTCTTTTAAAGAAAAATGTAGTTGATGGGATAAAACAAATAAACTTCGATACAAATTTATTACTTAAAAAATAAGATGATTTTGAAATCCTTTCTCTAATTAAAAGTTTGTTTATATCAACATATTTTAAATTCGCGTATATAGCGTCAACATTTTCAATGTTAAGTTCTTTTTCAACTTTAAAAAAAATATTTTTATCATAATAATCATCTGCATTAAGCCAACCAATTATATCGCCAGAAACTTTTTGTAGTGCTTTTTGAAGAGCATCTGTTTGACCTTTATCTTTTTCAGATATCCAAATCAAATGTGGATATTTTCTAAGTATTGAAAGTGTTTCATCAGTTGAACCGCCATCAACTATTATATGCTCGTAATTTGAATAACCTTGTTTCATAACTGATATGATTGCATCCTCAATAAAATTACCTTGATTATATGAAGGGGTAATAATAGAAATTTTTCGAGATGATTTCATACGTTTTTGTAGGCCATTTTGATGATCTTTTTCCAAGTGAAGCTTTTTGATTTAATATATGCCCCATTGCTTAATTCTTTAAGCAAAGATTTATTTTGAGAAAGAATTAAAATTTTATTTGATATTTGTTTAATTAAAAAATCTATCGTTAAGGTTAATTTTTTACTTTTTATTAAAAAACCACATTTATAATCAACTTTAGCACCAGGGGCTCCTAAATCTAAGCAAATTACCGGTAATGAATAAGATAAAGCTTCGTTTACAACCCCAGCACCAGAATCATGAAAACTAGGAAAAATAAAAACATCATTTTTTTTATAAAAATTCTTCATATTTGCAAGTTTTTGCCATGGATGAAATTTTACAAATTTTTGAATTTTAAATTTTTTAACTAAACTCATCCATTCTTTTTTTTGAGGTCCATCCCCAACAAAATTTAACCTTATATTTTTATTTTTTTTTAGTGCCTCATTGAATGATTGAATAACTAAACTTCCTCCTTTCCAGTAAATATGTCTACCTACAAATAAATAATTAGTATTTTTTGAATTTGAAATTTTTTTTTTAAAAGATCTATTAATTCCTATTTCAGAAATGACGGGTATATAATTTTTTGTTAATCTTTGAATAACTTTTTTGGTTTCTTCAGTTCTTGATATAACCAAATATGAATTTTTAACACATGAAATTAATTGAAAATTAAAATTTACTAAAATAAAATTACTTATATATCTTAAGTATTCTCTGAGTTGTTGTGTTAAAGAAAGAGTTTTAATTATATTTATAGGAGTAGTTTCTGCACCACCTACAGGACCAAATATCAATGGTCTATTAATTTTTGAAAAAAATGATGGAAATCTATAAGTGCCAAAAGTTATGTGATGAACTAAATCATGCTTGTAAGCAATATGTTTGTAGTTTTTAAAAGATAGATACTGCCAAAGATAATAATAGATATATAAAAAGAAAGAATTTTTTTTTTTTAAATATTGTAGCCAGGATGGTAAATCATAATATAAAAATTTAATCTTTTTTTTTTTTTTATTGGAAAGAAATCTTTTGATTTTACTCTCATTATTTTTTCTAGTAATCACAGTTACATTGTGTCCTAAATCTGATAATCCTAATGCCCAATTCCATCCAACATTTGGTTCAGACCCTGTATTTGGTTCACATGCGTATGCTGAAAGTAATATTTTCATAATTTAATAGTTTTTTTTTATTAAGTTTAAAATTTTGATATAATCAAATTTATTAGAGATTAAAAAAGAGTTACTAAGTTTTTTTTTAAGTTTTTTATAATAAATTAATTGCTTGATTAATGTGTCATACTTTATCTCTCGTTTTCTTGACCAAATAGTCTTTATGTTTGGGTTCATAAATAGCCAGATATCTGGTTTTGGAAAGAAATTAATAATAAATTTAATTATAAAATTCAATTTCACTCTATATCTTAATGGATCAACTAATACATCGTGAACATATCTATCAAAAATATAAATTTTTTTTTTGTTTTGAAAATATTTTAATAAAGTAAATAAATAATAAATCTGTAACCAATATAATAATTTTAAAATAGAAAAGATAACATTTCTTGGTTTTTTTGAATGTGGGTTAGAAACATTTGTTATATTTGAATTGAATAAAGAGGGTTTTAAATGAATTCTTTTAATGGTTAAATTTTTAATTTTTAATTTCTTAATTAAAACATTAATGAAAAAAGTCTTACCAGACCCATCGGGACCCATAACTGCTATTACATTTATTTTTTTTTTTAATTTCATAATTTGCTAGATTTTGTTGATAAATAAAAACCTAAATATGTAATAATAGATATAAATAATTGTGACAAAATAATTCCAAATACAAACCCTTTTTCCTCAAAATTTGATATTATTGTATTTGAAGCAATTAAAGCGAAGCTACTACTAAATAAATATGAAATAAAAATTGGCTTGGTATTTTTTAAAGTTCTTAAACCGAAGCTATAAAAATAATTTATAAACATTAAAGGTAATAAAAAACTTAATATTATTAAAAGATAATAATAACTTACTATATTTTCCTCATAAATAAGACTTAGAATAAATTTAGAGGAGATAGATAAAATTATTGAGATTACCAAAATAAATACAAATCCAATTTTGTTTATTGTGCTAATATACTTTTTCATATTATAAATTGAACTGTCTCTATATATTTCAGAAATTTTTCGAGGAAAGTAATTCTCTAGTGACTGAAAAAAGATATTGACTATATTAACAATTGTTTGGCAAGCACGAAAAGCGCCAAGAAAAACTGGACCTAAGATTAATCCTGAATTTAAAATCCATAAATTACCAGAAAACCACTGTAATATTGCTGTTAAAAAAAGCCATTTAGAAATTTTAAAATTTTCTTTAATTGAAACTAAAAAAGCATGAATTGAAAATCTAAAATTTTTTAAAAAGATAGAACAAAATAAAATAGTAATAGAAAATGAATAAATGTAACAATAAAAAATTTCTTTAATATTAATTTGATTTAAAATGTAATTGTAAAGTAATAATCCAAATAAAGTTAAACCTACTAAAAAACTTGTAAATAGAGAATAAAAAAACATTTTTTGTGAGAAAAAATATCTTCTAAAAAATTGATAAATTTGAGAACTTAAAATTAGGAATATAAAACTATTTATGTATTCTTTTTGTATAAGCTCTAGACTAATAAATGGAATAATAAAAAGTATTTTTATAAAAATAATAATTAATAACAAAAATATTATTTGTTGTAATAAAACAGATCCAACAAACAACATTTTTTCATTATCTTTGTAAAAAGCAATATTTGTCATCATTGGTGAAATAATTAAAGAATTTTGTATGGAATTAATTAATAAGTAAAATATCCAATAAAAAGTAAAAATACCAAAACTATGCAAGCCTATCAAATTGATTATTACAATTGTTGAAATAAAACTAGTACCACTTGTTATAAGCTGTTCAAAAAAAATTAAATTTAATTTTTTTTTTGAAAGAAAATCTTTTATAAATTGAAAATTCATTGATTTATTTTTCTTTTAGCTATTCTATTTAAAATATTATGTATTTTTTTTTCACAATATTTTAAGCTTTCGCCTTTCTTATCATTAAAGATTATTTTATAATCTGGCCTCGCAACATAGAAAATTCCATTTGTAGAATTTAAATTTTTAATTTTATATTTAACTAAAAGATGTTGATTTTTTATTGGATTGTAAAATTTTAAAATTAATTGGTTAAAAATCGAAAAATTGTTTAAGATAGACGTTTTATTAAACAATAATTTTATTCTTTTATTTATAACTTGGTCTATTTTTTTTTTTATTTTTAAATTTTCATATTCTATTTCTAGATAAATTAAAGAATACTGGCTAAATTTCATTCTTATTTCATATAAAAAATAGATAAATAAAATATAAAAACATTTAAAAAAATTATTTGAGAATTGTCCATAGAATAATTCAAATTTTACTGTAATTAATTTTTGTAATAAAAATTTTAATTTATTTTTCTTTACACCTTCAACTATGTCCTTAGATGTTTTAAATGAAAATTTTTTTGAAAAAATATTTTCTACTTGATTTGAATTATTAATAAAAATCTTTTTAATTTTTTCTTGATATTTTTTTTTTATCCAACCTCCAACAAGATAACTTGAAAAGAAAGTGATTATAGCCTCATGGTTTTTCTCCGGTATAAAGAAAATTTTTTTAAATTTTTTTCTGCTAGAAAAAATATCTTTGTTTTCTAAAAAAGGTATTCCTTTCCAGCAAACTTTATTTAAAAAATCAATTTTTACAAAATTTTTTCTATTATTTATTACATCACCTACAGTTATAGATGTTAAATAATCCCTTTGATGAAATAATAAAATTTTCTTTATTTTCTGGATAATGCTAATTATTAAATTAATATTTTTTTTTTCTATTAAAATATCTATATCATTTGAATTTAATTTTTTTGGTAAAGTCTCGTAGTTTCTGAGGATACAGTAATTAATTTTTTTTTTTTCAAATTCTTTAAATAAATAAATAAGGAATTTTTCAAGTTTCATTTTTATTTTAATAAATAATTTAATTGTCTTGAATAAATCCTTGAGAGATATTTGCTTTCTTTTATTCTTTTTTGAGATAACAATTTTTTTTCTTTAGTTAAAATATTTGGTAATTTATAAAAAAATTTCTGTTCTAAAAAATAAAGAATTAAATTAACCTTAACTTCATTTTTATTAATATCATATCCAATTAACCTATAAAACATTTTTAAATAAAATATAAATAAAAAACTAAAATTTATTTTTCTCATTAGAAAATTATTAGTTCTTTTCAATAATGGAGGAATTAACCAGTGAATTGAGTCATAGAGGTATGTCCTTCTCTTTGAAAAAAATTCAAAATCTATCAAGAAATAATTATTTTTTTGTTTGATTAAATTTTTGTGTGTAAAATCACCATGACTCGAACTAATAAAAATGTCCTGTTTAATTTTTCTAATTATTCTTGACCAATCAATGATTAATTCTTTTGATATATCAAATGAATAAATTGATTTAAAATTATCATTAATTATATTTAGATATTGTTTAATACAAATTTTCTTTTTTGTTTTTACAGAATATTTAAGAAGATATTTTAGTGCTTCAATATCAAGATAATTTACATCTATTCCTTTTATATAATCTATTTTTGATACATATTTTTTTGATAAGCTTACTATGGTTTTATATTTTGGAACTCTGATTTTATTTATTTTTTTTTTTTTAAAAAATATGTACCCCTTTTTCTCATTATGTCCTAGCTTAATTGAAAATTTACTTAAATGAATTTTGTTTATATATTTTAATCCTTGGTTCCTTGATTTAATAATTATTATATATTTATTTAATTCTTTTTTTATTATTTTTTCTAACTCAAAATTTTTTAAATTAATATTCAACAATTTTCTAAAATTTTTGTTTTTCACAAATTAATCAAGTTTAAATATTAACTTTATATTTTTAATATTATGCATTAACAATAAATATGTCATTTCGTTTAAAGAAAGATATTTTTAATCATTATTATTTTATATCTTTTATAATAGTCATAATAGGTGAAATATTTATCTCATATTTAAAATTTACAGATGCCTCTGCAGGTTCACTGTTAAAATTAATTGTTCACTCTCATATTTATCTTTCGGTCTTTTTTTTAATTTTTGGATTTCAATTAATGGATATAAAAAAATTTAATTCGAATTATTTAGTTTTCCTATTATTTATTTTATTATTTTATAGTTTATTTCAACTATTCCGTATTTCTCCTGTTAATACAGACTTGTACGTTTCCAACCCAATCTATGCAAGATTTGGAAACATATGGTATGGACCAATGTTTATTGTGCCTTTTTTTATTTTTTGGGGTATCAATAAAAATTCTATTTATTGGTTCGAAAAAATCTCACTTAATGTAATTCAAGTAGGTGTAATTTTATTTTTATTATCACTCCTATTTAATTTTAATGTTCCATATGTATTTTTTATATCTTCATTTACTTTGTTAGCAGGTTTTTCTTTTTCAAATAATAAAAGAAGAATTTGGATTATATTGGGGATTTGTATATCTATTATTGTATTTTTTTCTGAAGAATACAGATCCGGTGTATTACGAATTCTTTTAGCATTATTTTGTGTGTTAATTGTTTATCAGAAAATTAGAATACTAAAAATTTTTTTTATTCTATTTTTATTTTTATTTCCATTATTCATTTTCTATGATGTGCTAAATAATAGTCCAAACATTTTCCAATTAATTGCTGAAATTGAAAATAAAAATAATCAAAATTTATTTGTTGATACAAGAACTTTTTTATTTACAGAAACATATAATGAATTAAAAAAAAATAATGATTTAATATTAGGTTTAGGATCAATGGGTAGTTATTTCAGCGATTATTTCTTGAATCTTATATCTTACGATAATTATGCAAGTGCAGATTTTTATGTAAGATCAAAAGTTGAGGTAGGGTTTCTACAAATGTTACTAAAAGGGGGATTATTTTATATAATATTAATTAGCTTAATATATTTTTATTTAGCAAAAAATTTAACAAAAGTTAAAAATACTTACATCCATAATTTATCTTACATATGTATAAGTAATTTTTTTTTTATGAGTATTGAAAATATACCTGCTTTTAATTATCTGAATGCATTAATATGGATTATTTTAGGTATATGTCTCACAAATTTATTAAAAGAAAAAAATAATTTAGAAATAAAAAAAATATTTAATACTTTGAATTAACTTTTTTTAAAAAAAATTGCATCTATTTGTAAAATTTTTCCAGTCTCTGGATTTGAAAATGTTCTTTTTATGTCCCAAAGTTCAAAATCTAGATTTTCTATATTTTCATAAAACTTACTAAATAATAATTGTCCTTCGTACATTGGATAAATACTCATTTCTAATTGTAATCCTTTTATCAATCTAATTAAATTAGTTGCTCCGTTTAGTACTTTTTCCTCATATCCTTGTGTATCTATTTTGAGATAAATATTTTTAAATTTTTTTAAAATCTCATTATCTAAATTATTAAGAGTTTTAATTGATATTTTTTCTCTTCTGATATATTTGGATTTTGGTTCAGATATTAAATGCTCTTTTTCCATATTCATAATTGAGCTACTTAAAGAATTTTGTGAAATATTAATCTCGGTTTCTTCTTCAATATCACCCAAAGCAAAATTGAAAACTTCCCAATTTTTTACTTTTTTTGAATTTTTTTTTAATTCATTATAAGCAGACGTTATTGGCTCAAAACTAATTATTTGCCCTTTATATCCAATTCTTCTTAAATTAAGAGCAAATTGACCGCTATTTGCACCCACATCTAAAACACAATCTATCTGCTTTAAATCTAAAAAATGTTTTAGTCTAAAATTAAAACTGTTTTTTAAGTTATAAGATTTAACATCTAAACCCAGATAGGTTAAAAAATTTTGTGTAAAAAGTTTAAAATCCATATATCAAATTTAAGCTAATCCCCTTTATACTTTATTAAAGCATAAAAAGTTTTTAAAATTATGTAAAAATCAAGCCATATCGTCCAATTATTTAAATACCACAAATCATAATCCATTCTTTTTTCCATAATCTCTGGTTTTGGTGTTGCTCCTCTTAGCCCATTCACCTGAGCCCAGCCTGTCAAACCAGGATTACATTTATGTCTTTTTAAAAAATTATTAAATAAAGATGAATAATGAATATCGTGTTCGACCATATGTGGCCTAGGGCCAACTATTGACATATCTCCATTTAATACATTAAGAAATTGAGGAAGCTCGTCAATACTATATCTTCTTATTAATTTGCCAATTTTCAAAAGTCTTTTATCATCTTTAGTAACTTGTAATGTTTTATCAAAAGATACCTTTTTTAATGATCTTAATTTATAAATTTTAAATCTTCTTCCATCCCAACCAGTTCTATTTTGAGTAAACAAAATAGGATAGCCGTCTTCAATATAAATTGCTATTGCAGAAAAAATTAAAATTGGAGAAGCTATTATTAAAAAAATTAATGAAAGAAATTTGTCTATTAAAATTTTAAGAAATAAATTAATACCATAAAATCTTGACATCTCATAAAATTCAAAATCATATTTATTAGCTAAAAGCTTTTTTCCCTTGATATTTGGAACTTCCTCTAATTTAATATTAAGTGTATCGACAGAATATTTAAAAATTTTTGACAAAACATTGGTTTTATCTTTATCCCCATTTAAAATCCAAATTTGTCCTAATGAATGATATTCCAATATAGATCTTATATCTTCATTTTCATTAAATATAGGAAATTTAATTTCACTTTTAATTAATTTTTGATTTAAATTACTTAAATCGGTAATCATACAGCATTTAAAAATTAAAATTTTTTCGAATTTTTCTGATAATATTTTTTTGACATCATTGTAGGTGCCAACAATCATAATATTTTTTTGTATTATATTTTTATCAATTAGTTTTTGGTAAAGATTATTGAAATATAATTTTATTAAAAATAAAACAACGATATGGGTAGTTAACAAATAAATAAATTTTAATTCTAAGCTGAAATTAATTCTGAAAATAAAAATCGTAGCAAACACACAAATTACTGAAATAATAAAATTACAAACATCCTCCATTAAAAATGATAAGAAATTTTTTTTATATTCCTTTTTATTTCCTAAAAAGAATGAAAATATAAAAAAAGTGATTGATAATAAAATAGAATAAAAAAAAAAGTTGGAACTTTTAAATATTTTAAAATCAGTTAATTCATAAATTGAATTATCGCTTAATATTACAAATATATAGGCTGTGGCTAAAAGTATAAAAGATTTTATAAAGTTCGAAAATAAAACATAACCAGAGTCGTCATTTTGAAAAACTTTTTCAAGCCGAAACATTATTAGTTTTTTGTGTAATACTCAGGTGAATAACTGTAATAATAACTATAATAACTATCTTTTGATGTATCAAGATCATTAATAATTATACCATTAATTTTAGCACCGACATTTTGAATTTTTTTAATTGAAGACATAAACGAGGCTGTTCTCGTTTCTTCAGATCTTATTACAAACAAATTATAATCAGAAGCTTGTGTTAAAATTAGCGTATCAGAAACAGGTTGAACTGGGGGTGAGTCTACGATTACATAATCATATTCCATTTTTAAAACATCTAAAAATTTTTTTATTTGTTCTTTATTTACAATGTCCGACATATCAAATCTTTTTTCACCAGACGTAATAATATCTAAATTTGTACCTGGAACTTTGAAAATAGCTTCATTTAATTGTGCAGTACCAGTAATTATTTCTCCTAAACCTAAAATTTCTCTATCGAATTGATAAAATCCATTTAATACTGACGGTCTTCGAATGTCTGCCTCAATAAATAATACTTTGTTTGCTTTTTCTAACGACAGTGCGAGATTAAAAGCGAATGTTGTCTTACCCTCAGAAGGATTTGATGAAGTAACCATATAACTTCTATTTTTTGAAAATTTAGACTCTATAGTTGCTCTAGAGGATCTTATTGCTTCAGCAAAGCTTGAGGCACCATCTTCAACAAACATTTGTAGTATATGAAATCCTCTTTTTAATTTATCTACTCTAGGAAGTATGCCAATTTGTGGAATGTTTAATGAGTCTATTGCTTCTGGACTTTTAATTACAGATGAATTCATTTCTCTAAAATATAGCAATCCGTAAACAGCAAAAAAAGAAATTAAGAAAGCTAAAATAAAATTTTTTGCTGGTTGTGGTGAGAAATGACTTAATGGTAAGTTTGGTGTCTCAATTACTTTTAGTTTTGATACTTGTAGGTTTTGCGCTTCATTAGTTTCTTTAACTCTTTGTAAAAAAGATTCGTATAGCTTTCTGCTACTTTCAACTTCTCTTGAAAATTTTAGCATACCAGCCTCTTTTTCCTCTATAATTCTTAGCTCATCTGTTGCTTTTTGAAGTTCCTCTTCAGATAATTTTATAAAATTATCCAAATTACTTAATTCAAAAGCTTTTTGTTGAATGTTTTCATCTAAAATATCTTTTAATTGTGACTGCAAGTTTTCATTTAAATCGTGAGCTTGTATTATTTTTGGGTGTTTGTCTGTATATATTAAAGACAGAGATTGAATGTTGCTCTCATTAGCATTTAAACTTGCTTTGATATTTGATATTTCTTCTCTTGATCTCAAATCCTTAATTGCTAACAAAGCATCTACATCTCCATCAGCAACTTTAATAGAAAGCAAATCATTTTGTTGTTCTTGATAATTTTTTTTTGCATCCACTATCCTAGAGGATATTGACTGTATTTCTTTTATTTTAAGTTCTTTCACGTTTCCAGTATCAACTAAGTTATTCTCTCTTTTATAATCAGATAACTTTTTTTGAGCTACATCCATTTGTGCAACCAATTCTTTTAGTCTTTCAGTTATTTTTTGATTTGCATAATTTGTTATTTGAATTTTGCTGTCAATTTCATATCTTTGATAAGAATCTATGATAGAAATCAAGGCAAGTTGAGAAATTTTTGGATTTGTAGATACAAAAGATAATTCAAGAACGTCGCTTCTAGGTATATTTCTAACTGAAAAATTTTCAGTGAGAATTGATTTTAAAAAATCTTCATCAATATTTTTCTTTTTAGTTAAAATTCTTTGAAAAAAATTCTGTTTATTCTCAGAATATAAATTTTTAAATTTCATTGAATTTTTTTTATCTTTGACTATATATTCTTGAACTTCATCACTTTTTAGAATTGCCATTTGATTGTTAATTCTATTGCTTTGGGCCTCAATTGAATAAACCTCTTCGATATTTACAATTTTATTATCATCTGGCTCAATAACAATTGTTGCTTTACTTAGGAATTTTTTTTCTTGATTTGATGAAATTAAAAAAACCAATAAAGAAAAAATTAGAGATAAGGTTATAAGATTCTTTAAATTTTTTTTCGCTACTAAAAAGAAAAATTTTAAATCTCCAACATCAAATATATTAATTAATGAATTAATTCTATCAATCATGATTAATTTGATTTTTATTTCTTTTATACAATAAATTCAATAATTTGCTAAATATCTGGTAAAAATGTCCATAATTTAACTCATTTTTGTTAGTCAAATTATTTGAAGGATTAATTGTTTATTATATTACTATCAATATGTCCAAAGTAAAAAAAATATTTAAATTTTGGTTAATAGCATTATTTTTTTTGAATAGCTGTGTTTCATTACCAGGTATCAACAAATCTCCAAGTAAAAAAAAACCAAATAAAAAAATTATTGAAAGTGAATACTCAATTAAAGATGTCGGTATAAATGTCGTTAAAATTAATAAATTATCAGAGAATGATATTGATTTTTATAATAAAACGAAAATTGAAGAAGCAGATTATAAAGTTAAAAAATTTTCTACCATTTATAATTATAGCTACGAGTATATTTTAGGTCCAGCAGACTCTATTTCAATTAATTTAACTGATACTGATGATTTGGACAATACATATCTTATAGATCAAGAGGGTATGATAGATCTACCATTTATAGGAAAAATAAAACTAGATGGACTAACTTTAAATCAAGCACAAAATATTTTAGTAGATATAATAAAAGATTTTTACAAAAATCCTGATCTTCAAATAAAGATTGAGGAGTTTAATAGTAGTAAAGTTTATATTGTAGGGGCAGTAAGAAATCAAAAAACAATTAAATTGGATCAAAAACCAGTGAAACTTATTGAGGCTGCGATTGAAGCAAACTTTAATCCTAGTGCAGAAGATAAATTATTTGGAACTAAGGGATTTTTAAGAAGAGACAATAAAGTATATAAAATAAATTTAGCAAATGCTTTTAGTGGAACTGATGAAAGGGAAAATTTTTATTTAAAAAAAGATGATGTAATATTTATTGACAGAAATTCAGATGCAATACACGTATTTGGAGAAGTAAGTAAACCTGGTGTTTATTTTCCTAACATAGGTTATTCATTAACAGAATTAATTTCAACTAGTGGTTTAAATCAAATAACCGCAAATGCAAAGAAAGTTTATGTAATCAGAGAAAAGTTTGACACATTTTTAGAAGTTGATGTTTTTCAGTTGGATATAAGAAATCCTGTAAATTTAATTGCAGGAAGAAAATTTATGCTTCAAGCTAAGGATATAATTTTTATTCCACCCACAGAAATTGTTAAGTGGAATAGAACTATAAGTCTTCTTCTTCCACAAACTGATTTATTTAATTCCTACAATCCTATAATTCAAAGTGGAGTAAAGGATGGCTCAAACGCAAATTTAACTGAATAATTTTTTATTTAAAATAAAAAAAATAACAAATAAAATTTGAACAACTGGTATATGCAAGGTAAAATCAAATGTTAAAATTATAATTAAATAAAATATTAATAAGATATTTACAAAACTATAGCTCTGTTTATCTAAGTAAAACTTAAAAAAACTACTTAAAAGTAAGAAAAAACCAATTAATCCAAATTCACCAAGAAATTCTATAATATCTGCATGAGCGTGATTTGCGAATTGACTTGAGGTATTGAAAAATTTTAATTTGAATAAGTTTTCAAATCCTCCCGCTCCGTAACCAAAAAAAATAAAATTATTTAATTCTGAAATTCCAAATTTGATTATATCAAATCTTTTAGTACTACTAATTTCTCCAGATATTGTTGTAAATTCCTCTTTTAAAAAGTAAAATCTATTTATTATTTCAGAACTACCAAAATAAATACCTAAAATTAATACATCAAAAAGTATTATCAAAAGAATTATAATTCTAAAGGAATAATTTTTTCTCTCAGTATAAAAAATTTCATATAACAAATAAAATAATATAGTAATTAAAAGTAAAAAATTTCCAATTCTAGAAAAAGAAGTGATGATGCCAATGGATATAAATACTACAAATAAGCGTATATAAAGTTTTTGAATAAAATAATCATTTTTTTGAATATTTTTATTTTCTTCGTAATTTTTTAGCAACTCAAAACTTGCTATTAGACAAAAAATGAGAAAAACCGCTAAAGCAGTCCTATTAATAAAAAAACCAGTAGAAGAGTTTTTATAATAAGAATTTTTAAAAATGAGGATATCTGGATTACCATATAGGTAAAATAATATAGCAATAAATGATGTGATAAATCCAATTAATGATAAATAGTAATAAAATCTATACTTATGTCTTTCAGTATAAAAAATCATTTTGCATATAAATATTATCAATAATAAAGATACATAATTTAAAAATTGGAAGTAAGAATTTGAGGGATCAAGACTTATTGGTGAATATGAATTATTTCCAAGTAGGGCTATATATTTATATTTTTCTGGAGAAAAAAATTTTAATAAATTTAAAGGAAATGGTATAATCTGCAAAATTAAATAACCTAAAAATACAATATATAATGAGATCGACCATTTATTGTTTATAAAAAAATTTTTGAGATGAAGGCTGTAATTTTTATCTTTTAAACAAACTAAAAAAAATAAGCTTAAGAAAATAAAGTTTAATTGGATAAATAAGTTTGTGTTTCCCCCATTAAAAATTGTTAAAATAGAGAAAATTAAGTAAAATAAATACTGATACTTTTTATTTTTCGATAGATGCATTATTAGTTAGGAGAAACATTTGTATCAAACACATCTTCAAAATCTTCAGATGTGACAGCTTCGTCATTTTCAATTTTGGTTTTAATTGTTTCAGTAACAGTTGTAGTGTTTTCATTTTTTTCAATAATTTCAACTGCCTTTTCGGGATTTTCTTCAACAATATCTACTATTACCTCAGTAATCTTTTTCTTACTCTCTTCATTTTTATTAGCACTGTCTATTAATTTATTCGATAATGTGCCTTTGCTATTTTCTACAATATTTTTAACTTTCTCGATGTCGTTTTCAGTTTCAGCTTGTTCAACTGCTTTTTCCATCATTTTACTAATACTTTCGTCCACAACAGTTGATGTCACAGACAATATCTCTATTTTTTCCTCATAATTTTCCTTCTTTGTTAAATTTTCAACAACACTTAAAGAAAGCTTGGAATCTGTATCTTCTGATGCTTCATTTAAAGTTTCTAAAACTTTTGCAGCTGTATCATTATCTGCTTTGGTAACAATATCAGCAACAACATTAGTTAAGTCTTCCTCATTGGACAAAGTTTGTCCTTCAGTTAAGTTTTCCTGTTGATCTTTTGCTGCGTCAATTGCTTGTTCAATAACTTTTTCTTTAATCTCCTCATCAAGTGTTTCAATTTTACTTGGTTCTGTATCAACAATTGCTTTTAATACTTTTGCAGATAAATCTTGTTTTTCATCAGTTGATGTCTTGCTAACTTCTTCAACAACTTTATTTGCAATTTCATCACTTGCAACTGAAACTACTTTTGCAATTAATTCGCTATCTTCATCTGAACTTGTGGCTGATTGAACTGCTTTTTCAGTTAATTTATCAATATTTTCTTTATTATTTTCTGCAAGTTCGTTAATTTTATCAGCGTCTTTTTCTGAAATTCCTGACATAACTTTTAGAGATAAAGAAGTTTCTGTCTCTGTATTGTTAACTTCCTCAATAATTTTTGATGCAGTATCAACATCTGTTTTAACTACAATATCTGCAACGACATCTGAAAGATTTTCATCATCTGTAATCTGACCTTCTTCCTGATTTTTAGCTGCTTCTAAAGTTTGTTTGATAATAGTTGTTTTTGTCTCTTCATTAATATTTTCTATTTTACTTGGCTCTGTATCTACAATAGCTTTTAAAACCTTAGCTGATAACGTTTGTTTCTCATCAGTTGAATTTTTACTAACTTCTTCTACTACTTTATTAACTAAATCATCATTAACAACTGCAACAACGTTTGCAATTAATTGACTATCTTCTGAAGTATTTTCAGCTTTTTGAACGGCATCTGTCGCTAATTCATCCATTTGGTCTTTATTATTTTCAGAAAGCTCATTTAGTTTTGCCGAATCTTTTTCTGAAATTCCTGAAATTACCTCTAAAGATAGATTTGTTTCTGTGTCGATTTCGTTTATTTCATCTATCAATTTGCTAGCAGTTTCGGTATTTGTTTTAACAATGATTTCAGATACAATGTCAGTAAAATTCTCTTCCTCTACAGCACCTGTTCCTTCTTTTTGATTTTTAGCAGATTCAACGGTTTGTTTAATCATGACATCTTTTACTTCTTCATTAATTATCTCCATTTTATCAGGTTCTGTATCAACTATTTTTTGTAGGACCTTTGCTGATAAAGTTTGTTTCTCATCAGTTGAAACTTTACTTACTTCCTCAATCATTACATTTACTAAATCATTATTTACAACTGACACGACTTGAGCAATTAATTCACTGTCCTCTGATGTATTTTCAGCTTTTTGAACTGCATCTATTGTAAGCTCATCTATTTGTTCCTTGTTATTTTCAGATAATTCATTCAATTTTTCAGAATCTTTTTCTGAGACTCCTGAAATTACCTCTAAAGATAGATTGGTTTCAGTATCAATTTCGTTTATTTCTTCAATCACTTTTGCGGCTGTAGTTGCATCTGTTTTGACAATTATCTCACTTACTGCATCAGTTAGATCCTCTTGCTCTATAAGATTACCTTCTTTTTGATCTTTAGTTGCATCAATTGCTTTTTCAATTAAATCTTCTTTAATATCTTCGTTGATAATTTCAATTTTTTCAGGTTCTGTATCAACAATTGCTTTTAGCACTTTAATAGATAATGATTTTTTTTCTTCAACAGCTGTTTTGCTTACCTCTTCGACAACTTTATTTGCAAGTTCATCATTCGCGATTGCTACAACATTAGCAATACGTTGACTATCTTCTGTGGTATTTTCTGCTTTTTGGATTGCTGAAATAGTCAGTTTTTCAACTTGTTCTTTGTTTGTTTCAGTTAATTCTGTGAATTTTTCTGCACTCTTTTCAGAAATACCTGCGATTACTTTAAGAGATAAATTAGTTTCAGTTTCAACATTAGAAACTTCTTCAATCAATTTAGATGCAGTATTATTATCTGTTTTTACAATAATTTCTGCAACAACATCGGTTAAATCATCTTCAATATTTATGTTTGTTTCTGTTTCTTGTTGAGTTTTTACAGCCTCAACAGTTTGTTTAATTACTATATCTTTTATTTCGTCATTAATAATATCAATTTTGCTTGGTTGAGACTCAACAATGGCTTTAAGAACCTTTGCTGACAAGTCTTGTTTTTCTGTAGTATTATTTTTACTTACTTCCTCAACAACTTTGTTTGCTATTTCATCACTAGCAACAGCTACAACTTTTGCAATTAATTCACTATCTTCTTTTGTACTTTTTGCAGATTGGACTGCTTTTTCTGCTAATTTGTCTATACTTTCTTTATTAAGCTCAGCTAAATTATTAATTTTATCAGAGTCTTTTTCTGATATTCCAGACATTACTTTTAGAGACAAGTTCGTTTCAGTTTCAATGTTTGAAACCTCTTCAATTAATTTTGATGCTGTATCATTATCAGTGCTTACAATGATTGATGCCACCGCATCAGTTAAATCATCTTCAATAGCTACGTTTATTTCTGTTTCTTGTTGAGTTTTCACTGCCTCAACAGTTTGTTTGATCACGACGTCTTTTATTTCATCTTTTATTATTTCAATTTTATTTGGCTGTGTTTCTACAATTGCCTTAAGAACCTTTGCAGAAAGATCTTGTTTTTCATCTGTATTATTTTTACTTACCTCCTCAACAACTTTGTTTGCTAGTTCATCACTCGCTACTGAAACAACTTTTGCAATTAAATTTGCATCTTCATTCGAAGTGGATGCTTTTTCAACTGCAGAAACGGCTAATTTATCAATTTGATCTTTATTCGTTTCAGATAATGTTTGAAGTTTTTCTGGAGATTTCTCAGAGAAATCTGCCATTACTTTTAATGACAATTTCGATTCTTCGTTTGTATTTTTTTCTGTTATATTATTAATAACGGAGTTAATGGTTGCTTCATCCGATTTTGCCATTACTTTACTTAATACTTCTGCAGATTTGTCTGTTTCTTTTGCAACAATTGTCTCAAACATTTTTTCTTTAATTAAACCTGCGCTTTCTGAGGTGGAAGTTGTTATGAACTCGTTATCTTTGTCTGATAAATTACCAACTACTCCTTCAACTAATGTATCTTTTGTTTCAATTATTTTTTCAATTGTCTCACCAATATTTTGGTCATCCGATTGATCAATTACATCAGATAAAAAAGTGGTATTATCGTCATTACTATTTTCAACAATAAAATCTATTTTTTGTTTTTTTTCCTCTTTTATAATTTCTTTTGCAGCTTCAACGTCACTTATATCAACAACTCCGTCATTATTTGCATCTTGAAGGTTTCCTTTAGCAAGTTTTTCTTCAAGTTGTTGGGTTAATTCATTTTCATCAATTTTTGAAACTTTTACTAAAGTTTCATTTACAGATTTAAACTCTTGTTTCTCTTCCTCAGATTGTGCACGTTGTGCAATTTCTCTTGTCTCTGTTACTTCAATAACTTGGTCAGTAGATGTTAAACTAGTTGTCTCACCTTCAGATGAGATTTCAATTTGACCAACACTACCAAAGCTGTCTTCTGCAAGAGCTACCTCAGAATTCCCATTAGGTTTAACACTTGCATTGAATCTTGTACCTCTAATACCAAGAGACATATTTGATAAATCTATCAACATTTCACCATCAGCATTTTTGGCAATAGCTCCTGTTTCAATTATGATTTTACCTTTGCCAACTTTTGCTTGGAATTTCTGCTTTGCGCCTGATTTCTCAAACTCACTTACATTAAGTGACGTTAATTCTTTCATCACTATTGTGGTATTATCATCAAATTGAATTGTTGCAGACGAACTTTCCCCAATTAGAATTTCATCTTTTAAAAATATTTCATCATATACATCTAAAATTCTTTCATCACCTTCCTCTGTAATTGCAATAACTTCACCATCAATTTCAGTAATTGAGCCAATTTTATTGCCTTCTGAAAAAGCTATATTGATTGAAAAAAAATAAAGTAAAAATATTTTGAAAAAAAAATTTCTATAATTTAAAGTATTCTTTTTATGACTAACATTCATAGTTTTAAGTATTTAAAATACTCACTAATAATATTAATTTTATATAATATTATTTCATTATTAGTCCTTTTTTTGCCCTTTAAAAGCTTGAAATATAGCCTTTGGAATATGATGCCTTATGATTACAAATACTTAGTAAACTATCCAAATAATCTTAAAAACTTATCTCTTTTAAATGCAACAAATAGAGACTTTATTAAAGAAGGTTTAATAAAAAACTCTTCAAGGAATGTGCTTAATATAAACTATTGGAATTATAATTTAATAATAGACAACTACTCTAAAGAAAAAAATAAAGATTTTGAAAAATCATTTATAAATTCATTCTTATTAAGCAAAAATAATCAATCGAAAAATCTAGATCTTAAAAAATATTTTATTTCAAACTATAAATTATTCAGTGAAAAAAATAAAAAAATTATCTTAGATAATTATTAGACTATTCTTTATTTTCTTTTTTAGGTGCAGGAGGTCTTTTCTTTTTCTTCTCGATTTCATTTGGATTATCAAAATTAATTGCCATACATGTAATATCATCTCTTAGCTTTGGTATACCCCAATTCAAAGTCGATGTTACTTTTTCAACTAGATCTTTTGGTGTTATTGTCTCCATTTCGTTTACAACTTTTTCAACACCTTCTGCCCCAAATTCTTCTCCATTTGGAAGATATCCCTCTGTTACTCCATCTGTATAAACAACAAAAGTTTTATTCTTAATATTAATAGTATTTGATTTAACCATAGATTCTGCAAAATATTTCATAATACCTATTGGTGGTAAATCTGATTTAATAAATTCGAATTTTTTGGATTTATCAAAAAGCATAATACTTTCATGACCAGCGTTTATAAAAGTTAAATCTCCTGTTTTTGGATTAAATTTTCCAAATACTGCTGTTACGAACATTCCTTTAAATTTTGCCTCAATTATTTCATTGTTCACACCAAACACAACTCTTTCTAAGGGAAATTTGAGATTAGATAGTGTTCTAAAAATTGATGAGGCTTTTGCCATGTACATACCAGCTTTAACTCCTTTTCCAGATACATCTGCTAATGTGAAATAATATTCTTCTGGTCCAACTTTCATCACATCAAAATAGTCTCCCGATACATCTCTTGCAGGAATATTTTTTGCATATACAAAGTTTTCAAATGCTGAGATATCTGGGAACAAACTTTTTTGAACTCCACCCGCAAGCTCTCTTTCTTTAAGTAATTTTGCTTCCTTTTGAAGATTTTGGAGAGCAATTTTATTTTCCTCTAAAAATCTAAAATAAAGACCAGTTAAAAATGTTATTGAGATCATTATCATTGGATAACTGACGTCAATTAATTCTGATCTAAATCTGTAAATTGACAATCCTACAACAAAAATAATAATTAAACCTGCAAATATAATACTTAAACTATATTTTGGTTTTATTTTTTGAGAGATTATAAACGCAGCAATAGAAATTATAATTGAGAGAATTATTTCAAAGATAAAGATACCATCATTTCTTTTTAAAAAATTATTATTTAGAAGATTTTCGATTACATTTGCATGTACTTGTACCCCGGGCACAGTTTCGCCTGTTGGAATTTTTACTGTATCGAATAGACCTTTGGCTGAAGCACCAATTAAAACATATTTATCTTTAAAGAAATTCTCATCAAAATTTTTATCAAATACTTTTGCAGCAGAGATGTAGTTATTGTTAATTGACCTATTATATTTAACCCAAATTAATGAATTTTTATCGGTTTTAAATTTAAAGGGTCTAATAGTAATATCTTTAATACCTTTTTCATTTAAATTAGTAATTATAGTTCTTTTTTTCTCCCCTACTCTAATCATTTCAAGACCGAAAGTTGGAAATAATTTTTCATTAAATACCATTATTAATGGTAAGGACCTCACAACAGCATCACTTTGTGTAATATAGTTTATAGAACCTAGGCCTTTTACATTCTTCTCTATCGTCGGAATTGAACCTAAAGAATATTCATAATTATAAACATAACTTTTAACATTTCCTCCTTTTGCAAAAATTCTTGCTTTTCCTTTTCGATCATAAGTTCCTTTAGTAGGAACTAAGCTACCAAAAACTGCTAATACTGATTTTGTTTCTTTTAAAGTTTTCTGAAATTTTTCATCATGTCCTTCAATAGAATTAAGAAGATCTAAAGTATAACTATCATCTATTGAATAAGTTTTAATAATTTCCTCTGGAGACTGTTTGTCTTTTTCAGAAAAAAATATATCAAGTCCTACTGCTTTTGGATTATTTTGGTTAATGTTTTGTAATATTTCTGAAAAAATATTTCTACTCCAGGGAAATTGACCAAATTTAGCGAGACTTGGTTCGTCTATATCTACAATTACAATATCATCTTGTTTGTTATTGTATTTAAAAATTTTTTGATATGAGTCAAAGCTTATATTTGAAATTGATTTCACAAATTCTGGATTTTGTAGCCTTATAAAAATTAAAAGGATTAAAATTATTGAAAAAGATATATAATTTAAATTTTTATCAACAAATGGATGAGAAATTACTTTGTAAAGAACCTCTTTTATTTTTATAAGAAATTCTTTTGATTTGCTTGTCTTTTTTTCATCAATTTTTTTTTGTTCACTCACTAAATAAACAATAACACCTCATGAGATATTAAAAAATTATTAATATTCGATAATTATAAAAATAACCCAGTATGAACCATTAGTTAAAAACAAACAATGTGATCAATGTTTATTGGTCTTTTGATACCAAATTTTTCATCTACTTCATGCTGGTGGATATGATGAGAATGAACAAAGACCGGAATCAGTAAATTGGAATTAGTTTTCAAAGTATAAATAAAATTTGTTCCTCTAAATTTTCTATCAACAACCTCTAATTTTAAGTTGCTTTGATCGTCATGTTCTAAATCCTCTGGCTGTAATAACAATTGTACATCAGATCCATTAGGATAATGTTTTATAAAATTTCCCTTTATTGTTCCAAGATCTTTATTTTCCAAACTATTTTCACCTGTAACTTTAGCTGGAATTAATATTCCTCTATTTAAAAAGTTTACTACCTCAATTGAATTTGGAAAGTGGTATACATTATAAGGATCATCATACTGTTTTAGTTGACCGTTTAAAATAATCCCACATTTACTTCCTAAGTAAAAAGCCTCATAAGAGTCGTGTGTAACAATAATAGTTGTTATTTTTGAGTTGTTTAATACTTGCTTTAATTCGACTTGTATTTCCTCTTTAAAACTTTGGTCAACGTTAGATAAAGGCTCATCCAACAACAATAAATCTGGTTGTGAAATTAAAGACCTTGCTAGAGAAGCTCTTTGAGCTTCACCAGCGCTTATTTCATGAGGATATTTATTTAATATATTTTTAAGATTTAAAAATTTAATTACATCTTTTTGGTTTATTTTTTTCTTTTTTCCAATTTTTCGATTTGATCCAAGGTGAATATTTTTCTCAACATTAAAATGTGGAAATAAAGAATTTTCTTGAAATGATAAAGCTATGTTACGATACTCAGGTTCTATATGTTTGTCTTTTGATGATAGAATTTTATTTTTTAATTTGATCTGTCCTGATTTAATTTTTTCAAGACCAGCTATTGTTCGCAATATTGTAGTTTTACCTATTCCTGAAGGACCAAGAAGACAAATAATATCACCTTCGTTTTCTATAGATAGATTTACATTATTAACTTTATTTTTTCCTCCAGCTGTAAAAGATACATTTTCAATTTCAAAAAAATTTTCAGGCATCAGTCTTTCAATATATATCTAGATGTAATCAAAATAAAAGTACTTGCAATTAAAATTAGAAATAATGATGGTACAGCTGCTGCTTCTAATAAGTCTTGAGAAGCAAATATATAAGCAGTGGTAGCAAAAGTTTCAAAATTAAAAGGTCTTAATATTAAGGTAATAGGTAATTCTTTAATTATCTCGATAGATATAAGTATTCCAATTAAAAATATAGAATTTCTTAAATATGGCACATGAATACCTAAAAATGTTTTTATTTTTGAATAACCTAGTAAATAAGAGCTTTCATCAATAGATCTATTAATTCTTTCATAACCAGATTTTAAACCATTGTATGCTAAAGAATAAAATCTAATAAAATATACAATTACCAAACCTATTATAGATCCAATAAATATTTTTTTTATAGAACTTAATTCATAATATTTAATTATGTTATTATCAAACCAAGCAACAAAAGTTATAAACGCTACAGCTAAAATTACACCTGGGATTGCATAACCAGTTATTGAAAACATTGTGAGAAAATTTAGAAATTTACTTCTGGTCACTCTATTTCCATAATTTGCAATAAATGAAAATATGATAAGCACAACACTGGATAAAAATACGAGATAAATTGTATTTAATGAAAGTTGTAAAATATTTAAATCTAATAAATTTTTAGGAAAAATAATTGTCCAGTAAAACATTTGCAAAACTGGAAATAAAAAACTTATGAAAAAAACTAGAAAACAAACCGAGAAAGCAAAAAAAGATTTTGAACCTTTGAGATTAATTTTTTTCTTTTGTTTTACTGCCCCCCTAGATGGAGAGTGATACTGTGCTTTTCTTCTTGATATATGTTCAATGAAAAATAATCCTAAAATAAATAGTAATAGAAAAAATGATAATTGATTTGCAAAAGCTAAATCATCAAATGATATCCATGAATCATAAATTCCAGTAGTTAGAGTAGAAATTCCAAAGAAGGATACAGCTCCAAATTCGGATAGAGTTTCCATAGCAACCAAAGCTAATCCAGCAACTATTGCTGGTCTTGCTGAAGGTAGTATTATTGAGAAAAAAACTTTTGATCTCGAAAAACCAAGATTTTGTCCCAATTCTAAAAGATTTTGAGATTGATAGTGAAAGGATGCTCTTGTTAAAACATAGACATAACCAAATAAAGAGAAGGATATTGATAAAATAGCACCAAGCATACCATCAAATTTCGGAATTAATTTATTATATTCTCCTGGTCCTAGAATAGATTTTATTATTGAATATAGAGTTCCAAAGTTTTCAAAAAAAGCTGTTAATGAGTAAGCATATATATAAGCTGGAACTGCAAAAGATAATATTATAGCCCATTTAAAAAATTTAACACCAGGAAAATTATAAAAGGAGACTACATATGCACAACCAACTCCTATTATTAGTGTAAATATTAAAACACCAAATAAAAGTATAAATGAATTGATTATATATTCGTATAAAAAAGTACTTTTAAGAATTTGAAAGTAATTTGAAGTATCTTCAAAAAAACTTGAGAAAACAGTTAATATTGGAATAGATACAACTATTGAAACTAATAAAGATGAAATGTACCAAGTGTTTATTCTCATATTATAATCCGCCTTATAATCATGAAAACTAAATGTGTCCATGCGAAAGGAGAAACCTTAGCATGGACACATGTCTAGAAAATCAAAAATTAAATACTTTTAGGATGTGCGGAACCTCCTTGTTTTTAATTTCTGTTAGTTTTCTATTATTTATTCTTTTACTGATTTTTTTACACTCCATAGAACATGCAGGACATCCTGTAGAAGATTTATTATAATCAATATTAGACATAAATTTTTTGTTCATATTTCTTTTATTTCCATCCAGCTGCAAGCATAACTTCTAAAGCGTCAGCCTGTTTTGCTCCATATGTTTTAACTGAGGTTTTATTATCTTGTTTAAAACTCATATCTTTTCCTGGAACTAAGTCATTTGCTTGAACTCCTGAAATCATTGGATACTCAAAAGTGTTATTAACGATATGGTTTTGTGCTTCAGCAGTTAATAAAAACTCAACAAGTTTTACAGCATTAGATTTATTTGGAGCATGCTTCAACATTCCAGCTCCACTAATATTCATATGTGTTCCTCTATCTTGTTGATTAGGAAAAAAAGGCATAACCTTTTTTGCTGCTTCTTGTTGCTCAGCACCCTTTTTACCAGATAGCATTAATGCATGATAATAAGTATTTGCTACAGCAATATCTGCTTCTCCTGCTGCTACTGCCATAATTTGAGCTCTATCATTTCCTTTAGGTGTTCTTGCCATATTGGCAACAACTAATTTAGCCCAATTAGCTGTATTATTTTTTCCATTATTCTTGACTAAAGATGCAACTAAAGATTGGTTATAAATATTGTTTGATTTTCTTATAACTAGTCTACCTTTCCATTTTGGATCAGCAAGACCTTCATAAGTCATACCATTTAATTCATTTGCACTTACTCTTTCTGGTGAATAATAAATTATTCTTGCTCTCTTAGCTATTCCAGTCCATTGAGCACTTCTAAACTGACTTGGTACGACATTTTTTATTGCCTTTGACCACCCAGCTTTTTGAAGCATTCCTTTAGCTTGAAATGCACCCAATCTTCCAGCGTCAGCAGTGATGTATAAATCCCCTACACAATCAGCTCCCTCTTCCATAATTCTTTTTTGAAGAGCTTTATCTTTACCTGATACAACATTAACTTTAATTCCAGTTTTAGCTGTAAACTTTTCATACAGCTGAATATCTGAATCATAATGTCTTGCACTAAAAACGTTGACCTCCGCAGAAAATGCGAAAGATGAAATGAATGCAAAAAGTATTCCAATTATTGTTATTTTTCTCATTTTTCTCCCTTTTCCCGCACTGTTTATAATGAAATTAGTAACTATTCGCAATGATAATGATTATCAATTGCAACATTGACGCATCTTAGGCTAAAATTTCCACTCTGAGATTTTACTATATAAAAAGTTTCTAAATGTGGACACCCTAGCTACATTTTTAAGAGATTGAGGATATACAAAATGTGCTTCTGTTATTGGTCCTTCTACTTTTGGTAATACTTTTATTAAGTTTGAAGACTGAAATACCAAGTAATCTGGTAAAGCCGCTAAACCTACTCCACTCTCAACTGCTAAAAGTAAGCCCATAACGCTATTTACCTTCATTACTGATTTTCTTTTTTTATTGTCTTTCATGCCAATTTTTAATGCCCAATCGGGGTTATAAACTGGTGAAGGTGCTCCTTTTCCAAATGAAATAAACTTATGTTTATTTAAATCATTAATAGTTTTTGGAATTCCATACTTCTCCAAATATCTATTTGATCCATATATATGATAATTAATATCTATCAATTTCTTCTGAATATAATTCAATTGCTTGGGCCTTCTCATAAAAATTCCAATATCTGCTTGTCTAGTACTTAAATCTAACTCTTTATCATCAAATATGAGCTCAATTTCTATTTCAGGATTTAGTTGCATAAACTCTTGAATTCTTGGAGTAAGCCAGTGTGTACCAAAGCTTCTAACTGTTGTGATTGTTAATTTTCCTGATGTTTTGTGTTTTTGGTCCCCTAATGAAGTTTCAACCTCTTTTAATTTACTGATAACTTCATGAGCTGTTTTATAAACATATTCACCATTTTCAGTTAAAGTTAAACCCCTTGCATGCCTTTCAAATAATTTGACTTTTAAATCTTCCTCTAAAGATTGAATTTGTCTACTTATTGCAGATTGGCTTAAATTTAATATTACTGTTGCACTAGTAAAACTTCCAGCTTCTGCAACTGCATGAAAAATTTTTAGTTTATCCCAATCCATAACTATTTTTCTAAATTAATTATATATCTTCCTGATGTTTCGCCTTTTAACATTTTTGGATAAACATCAATTAGTTCTTCTAAACTAATTTCCTTAATAGATTTACCAAACAATTCAAAATCAATTAACTTTGATGCTTCATTCCATAAGAATTGTCTTCTTTGAATTGAAGCATTTACAGAATTAATACCCCATAATTTTACACCTCTTATTATAAAAGGCATAACGGTAGTGTTTAATTTTATATCAGCAGCGTTTCCACAAGCTGCAACAATTCCACTGTCTTTTGTTGTTGCTAAAATATTTTCTAAAACTTTACCACCCACCGTATCGACAGCTCCATCCCACAATCCTTTATCTAAAGGTCTTGCATCTTTTGTTAATTCACTAGTATTTATAATGTTTTTTGCTCCTATAGATTTTAGATAATCTTTATTACTTTCTTTTCCAGTAACAGCTGTCACATTGCAACCTAGTTTATTTAAAATCATTACAGCCATACTCCCTACTCCCCCTGAAGCACCACTTACAATTACCTCTTCTACTTTTTTTCCAAGTAGAAGCTCCTCTCTTGTTGTCTTAGCTGTAAATGAACATTGAAGAGCTGTAAAACCTGCTGTTCCCATAATCATTGATTGTTTTAAACTTAAGTCCTTTGGTTTCTTAACTAAAAAGTCACCATTTACTTTTGCGTATTGAGAATATCCACCAAAATAAATTTCTCCTACTCTCCAACCAGTTAAAATTATTTCATCACCTTGTTTAAATTTCTCATGTT
Source organism: uncultured Pelagibacteraceae bacterium (assembly GCA_902592445.1). Lineage (GTDB taxonomy): Bacteria > Pseudomonadota > Alphaproteobacteria > Pelagibacterales > Pelagibacteraceae > Pelagibacter. The sequence goes on along the minus strand of CACJEN010000002.1, from coordinate 19,521 downwards.
TGCTTTCTTCAACAACTCCTGAAAAATCAATACCTGGAATATGTGGAAACTCCTTAACTAATCTTGCTCCATTTTTTAAAATTAGAGCATCTTTATAATTCAAACCTGAATAATGAACTTTAACAGTAACATCGCCATGTTTGAGAAAGCTTTTATCGACTGATTTAATTTCCCTTGTAAAATTTTCTCCGTCTTGGTTAAGCACCAAAGCTTTGAAATTTTCTGACATGTAATTAATAAATATTATTTTGCGATAAACCGCAAATATCTATTCTGATAACTTAAATCGTCCTTGAATTGACCTAAATAAAAATTTGTAACTGTTGTTGCTTGCTCTTTTTTAATCCCTCTCATAGTCATACACTGGTGAGTTGAATCTATAGTCACTGCAACACCTTTTGCATCTAAAGATTCCATTAAAGTATTTGCTATTTGAACTGTAAGTCTTTCCTGCGTTTGTAATCTTTTAGAAAATACTTCAACTACTCTTGCAATTTTACTTAATCCTACAACTCTTTGATTTGGAATATATGCAACATGAGCAATTCCAATAATTGGTGCCATATGGTGTTCGCAATGACTTTGTACTGAAATGTTTTTTTGAACAACCATATCACTGTAACCTTCGACATCTCCAAAAGTTTTATCAAGAACGGCTTTTGGATCTTCGTGGTAACCTTTAAAATATTCTTTAAAGGCCTTCATAACTCTTTTTGGAGTTTCTAATAGACCTTCTCTAGATGGATCTTCACCTATCCATTTCAAAATTTTAATAAAAGCTTCTTGGGCTTCTTTATCAGAAATTTCTTCTTTGTTTTTATTGTTTTCGTTTTTTACTAATTTCATGAACGGTTTTTATATATATATTTACTTAATTTTAAAATATTTAATATATTAGTGAATGTGCTAGATAATGCACTTTATATGTTTAAAAAAAGAGAAAATGTCGCTGAAATAGAGGAAGGTAAGTTACTTTCGCCAAAATTCGATAATGATGGATTGATTCCTGTAATTACAACATGTTCAAAAACTAAAGAAATCTTAATGCATGGTTACATGAATGTTGAAGCATTTAAATTAACAATTGAAACAAAAGAGGCTCACTATTGGAGCAGATCAAGAAAACAACTTTGGCATAAAGGAAAAACTAGTGGTTTTGTTCAAAAGGTAAAAGAAATTAGAATTGACGATGATCAAGATGCTATTTGGATTACAGTTGATATAGGCGATGGAGCAAGTTGCCATGTTGGATATAGATCCTGTTTTTATAGATCAGTACCGATGGGAAAAATTGATAATGCAAGAAACATAGAGATGAAATTTGAGGAAGATAAAAAAAAATTTGACCCAGAAAAAGTATATAAAGGTCAACCTAATCCAACCAAAATATAATTAAGTGAAAATTCAGTACAAAAATCTCAAAATTTTTGGACCAGCAGTCTTAAAGGTCAAAATTCCAGATGAAATTATAAAAAAATTAAATGATTATATTGATGACGTTGTGAAAGATGAGGATAAAAGTAAAAATTTAAATTTAGGGGAGGCCCTTGCTGGTGATGTAACACAGGAATTTTTTTTAGAAAATGAGTTTGCCAAATCGTGTGGGTGGTTAGATTTTATAGCAAATTGTACAAATATATTTATTGAAATTAACGAAGGAAAAAAAATAAAAAATTTTAATTTGATGAGATCATGGGTAGTAAGACAATTTCAAAATGAGTATAATCCAGTTCATTGGCATAATGGCCATATTTCCGGAGCAGGTTTTTTAAAACTACCAGAAACATTCGGTAAACATACACAAGATAAGCAGAATAAACAATATCATGGTGGAAAATTAGAATTAATTCATGGTACGAGACAATTTTTGTCGGATAGCGTTTTTAAAATTACACCTGAAGTTGGAGATTTTTATTTGTTCCCTCATTATATGATGCACACAGTTTATCCATTTAAAAATACTAAAGATGAAAGAAGATCAATTTCCTTTAATGCAAAAGTTGATGAAGAAGCATTTAATGTTTATTAAAAAATATTTAATTATTACAATATGAAATTAATAAATCCTTTCGGTCCAAAAATTGCAGTTCTTAAAATACCAAAAAAATTAATTAAAAAAATTAATAATGAATTTGAGAAAATTTTATTAAGTAAAAAGTTAGTAAAAAAAAGAGATTATTCCAAAAAACTTGTCGGACAAGTAAGTCAAGAAATAGAATTATCAAACAAATTCATAGACAAAAATTTAAAGAAATATGTTCAAAAAAGTATAAATCAATATTTACTAGAAAGTATAAACAAAAAAACAAAAAAAATTAAAATCAAAAATCTCTGGATAGTAAGACAATTCAAAAATGACTATAACCCCATTCACTTTCATAACGGAGATATTTCAGGTGTTGGTTATTTAAAAATTCCAAAAAATATTACAAAAGGTGATAAAAAAATAAGAACTCATGGCACAATAGACTTTATCTATGGCTCAAAATCGTTTTTAAATAACAGTATTTATAATCATATTCCTAAAGTTGGAGATCTAATATTGTTTCCAAATTATTTGATGCATACCGCATATCCATTTAAAATAGACGGAGAAAGAAGATCATTTTCTTTCAATTTAGAAATAGATAAAAAAGTATCAAGTATATTTAATGAGTAAAACACAAAAAAATGTTCTAGGTGAGGATCTAGAGAATTGTTCAAATAATCCTTTGACTGGTTGGTTTAGAGATGGCTGTTGTAATACAGACGACAAAGATCATGGTATCCATACTGTTTGTGCTAAAGTAAATAATGAGTTCTTAGAATGGTGTAAAGAGGCAGGAAATGATTTAATTACTCCTCATCCAGAATTTGGATTTCCAGGATTAAAGGATGGAGATAGTTGGTGTGTATGTGCAGGATGGTATGCAAAAGCTGTTGAGGCGGGTAAGGGATGTCCTGTTTTTTTAAAAAAAACACATGAAAAAACTTTAAAACTTATACCGATTGAAGTTTTAAAAAAATTTGCAATAGATTTATCCTAATTACATATTTCCATACTTAGGTCCACCACCACCCTCAGGAGTAACCCAAGTAATATTTTGCGAAGGCTCTTTTATATCGCAAGTTTTACAATGAATACAATTTTGAGCGTTAATAACAAATTTATTAATTTTATTTTCTTGCTGAACTTCATAAACACCAGCAGGACAATATCTTTGTGCAGGCTCATCAAATTTTTCTAAAGTGTAACTAATAGGTAAATTTGGATCTTTTAATTTTAAATGAACAGGTTGATTATCCTCATGGTTTGTACCTGTTAAATAAACTGAACTAGTTTTGTCAAAAGTAATTACATTATCTGGTTTTGGATACTCAATTTTTGGCATAGTATTTGCTGGTTTTAAAGTTTCATGATCTGCATGTTTATGTTTTAAAGTAAATGGTAATTTTCCTCTGAATAATATCTGATCTATTCCGGTAAATATTATTCCGATAATTAATCCCCAAGAAAAACTAGGTTTTACATTTCTTGCTTCATGTAGCTCTTTGAAAACCCAGCTATTTTTAAATTTTTCTTCGTATATAGATAAAGTTTTTTTTAAATTTAAATGATCAATAATAGTTTCAGCTGCAATCATTCCACTTTTCATTGCAGTATGTGAACCTTTTATTTTTGGCATATTTAATGTTCCTGCGTCACAACCAACTAATAATGCTCCTGGCATATACATTTTTGGTAAACTTTGAATTCCACCCTCTATTAAAGCTCTTGCGCCATATGAAATTCTTTTTCCACCTTCTATTATTTTTTTTATTGCTGGGTGAGTCTTAAATCTCTGAAATTCATCAAAAGGTGAAAGATGTGGATTTTTATAATCTAAACCAATTACATAACCTAAAAATATTTGTTTGTTCTCAGCATGATACATAAAGCTACCACCATACGTATTGTTGTCTAATGGCCATCCAGCTGTATGCATAACCAGCCCTTCTTTATGATTTTTTTCATCTATCTCCCAAATTTCTTTAAATCCAATTCCGTATTGTTGAGGGTCTTTTCCCTCGTTAAGATTGAATTTTTTTATTAATTCTTTACCTAAATGTCCTCTACACCCCTCCGCAAATACAGTTACTTTTGCATGTAATTCCATACCGGGCTCATAACTGTCTTTTTTATTACCCTCTTTATCTAAACCCATGTCTTGAGTGGCAATACCTTTAACTGAGCCATCGTCGTTATACAAAACCTCACTTGCGGGAAAACCAGGAAAAATTTCAACGCCTAATGCTTCTGCTTGTTCTCCTAGCCATCTACATAAGTTTGCAAGACTAATAATATAATTTTTGTGATTTTGCTGTACTTTAGGAAGTAACCAAGTTGGCCAGCTTAATGATTTTTCTTTTCCTAAAAATAGAAATTTTTCTTTAATAACTTTTGTTTTAATTGGCGAGTTTAATTCTTTCCAATTTGGCAATAACTCATCTAAGGCACGTGTTTCGAACACATTACCTGATAGAATATGAGCTCCAATTTCTGATGCTTTCTCGAGTAAGCAGACATTTATATCTGGATTTAACTGCTTTAATTTAATCGCAGTTGAAAGTCCGGATGGTCCGCCACCTACGATGACTACATCGTATTCCATCACTTCTCTGGACATAATGATATTTTATTACAGTATTTGTTATTTTTGTATAGTGTTTAATTTGTTCAGTTCCGATAGAAACTGTGGTAGAGCTTCGAATAAATCTGCCTCTAATCCATAATCTGCAACACTAAAAATTGGCGCTTCACCATCTTTATTTATAGCAACAATTACTTTACTCTCTTTCATCCCAGCTAGATGCTGAATAGCACCAGATATACCAACTGCAATATATAAATCTGGTACAACTACTTTTCCAGTTTGCCCAACTTGGTGGTCATTAGTAATATAACCGGCATCAACTGCAGCACGTGATGCGCCTATTGCAGCATTAAGTTTGTCCGCAACTTGTTGAATTAATTTGAAATTTTCACCACTTTGCATTCCTCTACCGCCTGATACTACCACTCTCGCTGTTCCTAATTCAGGTCTATCAGATTTGATCTCTTCTCTTTTCACAAATTGAGTTGTTTCTGTTTTATCAGCTGCATCAGCTTTCACTATTTCAGCGGAACCACCTGTTGATGGTGCAGGATCAAAAGATGTTGGTCTTATTGTTACACATTTTTTTGGATCATTGCTTTTTACAGTTGCAAAAGCATTTCCAGCATAAATTGGTCTTAGGAATGTATCTGATGATATTACTTTAATGATATCACTTACCTGAGATGTATCTAATAAAGCTGCTACTCTTGGCATTAAATTTTTTCCAAAAGTATTTGCAGAACAAACTATATGTGAATAGTTGTCTGCTTGTTTAATGATTGCAGTTGTATAATTTTCTGCAATATAATTTGCATAAATTTCATTATCGATTTGAATTACTTTTTTTACATTTGGAACTTGTGAAATTGACTTTGCGACTTCATCTGAATTATAACCTATTACCAAAACATGAAGATCTTGATCTATTTGTGAAGCTGCATTTATAGCGTTGTAAGTAAAAGGTTTTACTTCTTTATTGTTATGTTCTGCAATTAATAAAACTGACATTAAATTACTTTAGCCTCATTTTTTAATTTTTGAACTAATTCTTCGACATTTGCGACTTTAATTCCCGCTTTTCTTTTAGGGGGCTCTTCAACCTTAATTTGCTCGATTCTTGGATTTGTATCAACTCCTAAATCTGATGCATTTATTTGCTCTATTGGTTTTTTCTTCGCTTTCATGATGTTTGGTAAAGATGCATATCTAGGTTCATTTAACCTTAGATCACAGGTAACAATAGCTGGTACATTAACTTCAATTGTTTCTAAACCCTCGTCTACCTCTCTTGTAACTTCCAAAGATCTTTCTTTGACTTCAATTTTAGATGCAAATGTAGCTTGTGGCCAATTTAAAAGTGCTGCAAGCATTTGTCCTGTTTGATTGCAATCATCATCAATTGCTTGTTTGCCCATAAATACTAAATCGGGTTTCTCTTTATCAACAATCTTTTGTAAAATTTTTGAAACTGCTAATGGTTCAATTATTCCATCAACTTTAACATGAATTCCTCTATCTGCGCCTACCGCTAATGCTTTTCTCACTGTCTCCTGAGCTTTTTCCTCACCAACTGTTATTGCAACTATTTCTGTTGCTTTCCCAGCCTCTTTTATTTTAACAGCTTCCTCAACAGCATTGTCATCAGGTGGATTAGTTGACATTTTAACATTATCAGTAACCACACCGCTACCATCCTCTTTAACCCTGATTTGAACGTTATAATCAATTACTCTTTTTACAGCGACTAGTATTTTCATTATGCTCTTAATAAATTATTTTCAGGATCATAAGGACTTTCTTCAAGAACAGTTGCTTCATGCATTTTTCCTAAAATATCTATTTTTAGTTTTTGTCCTACATTTCCAAGTTCTGGTTTTACCATAGCCAAAGCAATAGATTTATCTAGTCTAAATCCAAAATCACCACCTGTTGCTCTTCCAATGACGCTACCATTCTCATAAACAGGGTTATTACCTAAAACATCTGCATCAGTAGTATTATGAACTTCTAAAGTAATTAGTTTATTTTCAAATCCTTTTTCTCTCCATTGATTTAGGGCATCTAAACCAATAAACTTTCCTTTATTTGGGTGAACAAACCGATCCAAACCACTTTCGTAAGGTGAATATTCAATAGACAGTTCTGTTCCTATTAATTTATATGATTTTTCAACTCTTAAACTGTTCATGGCTCTTATTCCATATGGTTTAATTCCTAAATCATGACCAGCTTCCATTAATTTATCAAAGATATGATTTTGATATTCAATTGGATGATGAAGCTCCCAACCAAGTTCACCAACAAAATTTACTCTCATAGCATTTACAGGAGCATAACCAATATCAACCATCTTTGCACTCAACCATTTGAAATTCTCATTAGAAAAATCATCAGTAGAAACTCTTTGCATTAACTCTCTTGCTTTTGGACCTGAAACCACAAGAACGCCATTACTATTTGTCAAATTTTCAAATTGTACTGATCCATCCTTTGGCATCCATCTATGTATCCAGTCATGATCTAATCTTTGAAATGCTCCAGCTGATACAAGATAAAAACTATCTTCAGCCTCTCTCATAATTGTAAACTCTGAGTGAACACCGCCTTTAGTATTTAGTGCATGACAAAGGTTTATTCTTCCTATTTTTTTTGGAAGTTTATTTGCAACTAAATTATCTAAAAATTCTTCAGCTCCAGGTCCTTTTATTCTACATTTTGCAAATGCAGTCATATCTAATAAACCAACATTTTCCTTAACATTCTTGCATTCTTTTTTAATCGCTTCAAACCACTTAGATCTTCTAAAAGACCAATCATCTTTTTGCTCCATTCCATCAGTTGCAAAAAAGTTTGGTCTCTCCCACCCAAATTTTTGACCAAATACAGCACCTAAATTTTTCATTCTGTCATAACAGGGTGCTGTTCTTAAAGGTCTTGCTGCACCTCTTTCTTCATCTGGATAATGAATAATAAAAACATTTCTGTAAGCTTCTTCATTTTTTTCTTTTAGATATGATTTAGAACAATAATCACCATACCTTCTAGGCTCTACTCCAAGCATATCAATAGTTGGTTCACCGTCTACAATCCATTCTGCTAATTGCCAGCCAGCTCCACCTGCTGCTGTTATTCCAAAACTATGACCTTCATTAATCCAGAAATTTTTTAATCCCCAAGCAGGTCCTACAATTGGGTTTCCATCTGGAGTATAACATATTGCACCGTTATAAACTTTTTTAACTCCAACCTCACCAAAAGCTGGAACTCTATGAATTGCACCTTCAATATGTGGAGCTAATCTATCTAGATCTTCTTGAAAAAGTTCGTACTCAGAATCTTTTGAGGGTCCATCAACATAACAACAGGGTGCACCATCTTCGTAAGGTCCTAGAATTAATCCTCCTGCTTCTTCTCTCATATACCATCTGCTATCACTATCCCTTAAAACTCCCATTTCTGGAAGTCCTTCTTTTTTTCTTTTTTGAATTTCAGGATGTGGTTCTGTAACTATGTATTGATGTTCGACAGGTATAACAGGAATATCTAAACCTACCATCTTTCCAGTTTGTCTTGCAAAATTTCCAGAGCAAGAAATTATATGTTCACACTCTATTGTTCCTTTATCTGTTTCAACAACCCAGCCATCTTTAGTTTGTTTCATGCCGATTACACTTGTATTTCTATAAATTTCTGCACCCCTATTTCTTGCGCCTGTTGCTAAAGCTTGGGTTAGATCTGCTGGTTGAATGTATCCGTCTTCTGGGTGTTGTATTGCTCCAACTAAATCTGAAGTGTTACACAAAGGCCAAATTTCTTTTACTTGATCTGGAGATAAAAATTTTACATCAACACCTATTGTTTGAGCAACTCCTGCATATTGATGATACTCATCCATTCTATCTTTTGTGCTAGCTAATCTGATATTTGATACAACGCTGAAACCTACGTTCTTTCCTGTTTCTTCTTCTAATGTTTTATAAAGATTGACTGCATATTTATGTAATTGTCCAACTGAATAACTCATGTTGAATAATGGAAGAAGACCTGCTGCATGCCATGTTGAACCCGATGTTAATTCTTTTCTCTCTATTAAGACTACGTCTGACCAACCTTTTTTTGCTAAATGGTAAAGTGCACTTACACCTACTACGCCACCACCAACAATAACAACTTTTGCTTTTGATTTCATTTAGCGATTCCTACTAAATTTTCAAATTGAACGAAACAAAATTCTATTCATCGTCATCTGCGTCACGCCATCCCAATATATACATCAAGTATGCAGCTACTGAGACAGAAATCACTCCAACAACCATACCTATATTGATGCCAACTTCGCTTCCAAAAAAGTACCATCCTAATTGAGTTGATGATATTGGCGGAAAACACAAAACAAACATCACAATTGCGTATTTTATGTACATTGGAAGCTTTTTCATATTATTAAATGGACGAGCCTAAATTATAAGGTTGTGAAACGGCAGTAGTTAACCAACAACCTTTGGTAGGGCCATCGATTGTATTTTTTTCAACCTGCCATTTAAATTTAAAGTAATTTTTATCTGAACCTAAAATGGTGACTTCAAATGTTGCTAGCTCGTCATTTTTAAAAATTTCAACAACTTTATTTTCTTTATGATTTAGCATCATTGAAAAAGAATTACCTTTTAGCATTGTTTTAAATCTTTCTATTGGACCTGTGTATCTTTGGTTATTTGGGTGAGCAAATTCCCAAGTTTGTAAAATTCCTCTATCTTTATAAGGACTGTCGTTTTTCATTAAAGCGTTAAGCTGAATTTCAACAACTTCTTTAGGTGATATATTTACATTTGGCTTCAACACATCGCTATATGAATTACTTAAAATAATAAAGTTAAAAAAAATAAAAAATAAAAATATTTTAAAATAATTTTTGTTCATTAAATTTTTCTAAATAATCTCTCATATTCTACTTTGATACATTTGTTAGAGATATAATAAATTTTATTTTCAGAAATTAATTTTGCCGCACTTTCATTATGAATACCTAATTGGCACCAAAATACATTAGAGCCTATCTTTATTGATTGTTTTGCAATTTCGATTGTTTCTTCACTTGGTCTAAAAACATTTACTATTCCAACATGCTCTTCTATTTCCTCTAAATTATTGTAGACTTTTTCACCATTAATTATTTTATTATCTGTATGCGGATTTATTGGAAAAACTTTATAACCAGTATTTCTTAAAAATTTCATGATTCTGTTAGAAGTTTTGTTAGTATCTGCACTTACTCCAACTATTGCAATAGTTCTATAACTTACAAATAACTCTTTAATTTTATCATCTACTAAACTATTATTCATTAATCTTGCTATTTTAATTTTTAAGCACTGGAAATACAGGATTAGATTTTAAAAAAATCTTTTGATAATCTTGTTTAATACATCTATTTGAAATGAATTTTATATTTGCCTCATTAATTATTTTCTCGGCATCATCACTGTGAATTCCATACTGAAGCCAAAAAACTTTTACTTTTTTTTTGATCGCTTCTTTTGCAATGTTTGGTGCCTCTTTAGATGGTCTAAAGACATCAAGGATGTCAATTTCCTCCTCAATATCATCTAAACTTCCTAGGACTGTTTCACCGTTAATAGTTTCTCCAATTGCAAAAGGATTAATTGGATAAACTTTATAACCAAAATCTTGCATATATTTCATAACAACATTTGCAGGTTTTCTTTTTAAATTATTTTTGTCTTCTCCTTTTTTCTCTGAACTTACTCCAATCATCGCAATAGTTTTTGAATTTTTCAGAACTTCTTTTATTTGGCTTTCGTTCATTGTTTTATTTATTTTTCCACTTAGGTTTTCTTTTTTCTAAAAATGCAGAAATTCCCTCTTTTGCATCTTGTGCCATCATATTTAATGTCATCATTTTACTAGTAAATTGATAAGCCTTTTTTAGAGGCATCTCTAGTTGCTTATAAAAAGCTTTTTTTCCAATTTTAATCGTTAAATTAGATTTGGACGCAATTACATTTGCTAATTTTAATACTTCTTTGTTTAATTTATTTTTTGGAAAATAATCATTTATTAATCCAATATCTTTTGCAAAATTTGCTTTTACTGGTTCTCCTGTCAACAGCATCTTCATCATATGTTTTCGATTAACTTTTCTGCTAACGGCCACCATTGGAGTGCTGCAAAATAAACCAATGTTAACTCCAGGAGTTGCAAACACAGCTGAATTTGAACTGTATGCAAGATCACAACTTGCTACTAACTGACAGCCAGCAGCATAAGCAGCGCCATGCACTTTTGCTATCACCGGTTTGTTTCCTTCAACTATTTGTAACATTAATTTTGAACACAAATTAAAAAGCTTTTGATGATTAGATCTATTCTTATGACCTCTTACTTCCTTTAAGTTGTGACCTGCACTAAATCCATTTCCAGAACCTTCAAGAATAATTACTTTTGTATTCTTATCCTTATCTAATTTTTTAAATACTTTAATTAAATCTCCTAAGGTCTTATATGAAAGAGAATTGTAAGTTTTAGGGTCATTAATAATTACACTTTTAATTCCATTCTTGAAAGTCTTTGTAATTACATTCATGATTCAAAACTATTTGAGCTCTCCGTCCTCTCGCATTTTTGCTCTAATTTTAGTCGCAGAAATTTTTTGTATCTCCTTTGAAAGTTCAATCTCTTCAATATTGTAACCCACTCCTCTACCATAACAAATATTTGTAATATTTGGGACCAACATTATTTTAAATCTTCCTTCAAACTCTGGATTAAGTCTTTCTTCGATTTTTTTTTTTACTGTTTCAAAATCAAAAGGATTATCATCAACTCCTTGAACATCTCTAATTTGAATACAAACTTGGCCAGTTTTTTTTATGATTTCTTTAAATAAAGTGTAGTGTCCATCATGAAAAGGTTGCCATCTTCCTAACATTTGTGCTGTTGGTTTTTTATTATCCCATTGATAACTCATTGAAATTTCCTTTTAATAAAAATTAAACTTTATTCTTAATAATACAAATTAAAAGACTTTATTTATATACATATTTGCGCCAGAGGCTTTTCCTAAATCCATTAAATCTTCTACTAGGTTAAAGTTAATATTGTAATCATTAATATTTTTCTTAATTTCAAATTTTGATAATAAATTTTCTGATCCATTTAACGAAAATGCATATTCAGTATCTTTACTAGGTAAATATCCTATCGCTAAATATAAATTATCAGTGCTTCCACTATAGTCTAATGCTTGATTTCTCTCATAAATTAGAAATAAACTAAACCGCTCTGGAAATATTATATCTACACCAGCTTCAAAATTAAAATTATGAAGTGCTCCAGTTTTTAAAGTATCATTAAACTTAGAAGTTTTATCAATAACATAGTCATACTTAAACCTTGAAGAACGATCTGTGTCTGCTAAATATTCTATTTTACTATGTCTTTTAAAAATATATTTATCTGTTGACAAATCCTCCACTATTGCCATTGTGGCTCTTAAATTTTGTGTTTTTACATGCTGATCTTTAACTCGAATTGCCCCAGAACCCACTTCTTGATAGCCATCTAATTTAGTATGTCCTAAATCAATTTGACCTGAGGGAATAAATGTTAGGTCATTTTTTTTATATTCATCTTTTAACTTTAGTGTTCCATATATTTGATGACCAGTTCTACTTGCTGTAATATTTAGACCATCTAGCTTGGTAAGGATGTCTGACTCAATTCTTCCTATTCCAAATATTTTATCAATATACTTTGTGTCATTTTTTATGGGAGTTGTATTATAATATGTAATATTATATGTTCTTGTGTCTAAGTTGCTCCCAACATAACCAACGTCAATATCATCAATTCCATACCTAAAAGCAAATCCCTCAACTCCATTATCATCTTTAAATCTATCAACGCCATATGTTATTGCATTAGTTAGAGACTCTTTTTTTGAAGAATTGCTAGTTTTACTTATTCTACCTAAGGAAATATCTCCTTCACTCCAATAAAAATAACTTTTGTTGTATTTATTATTTGTTATATGATTTGATATTTTCTTAAATGACACAAAAGGTAATGGATTTAAGGAAGAGAACATTGTTCCTGAAAAATTTAATTTAGCGTTTTGATCAGTTAAATTTTGTTCGTCTTTATTTCTTCTAATCCACTTCAGTCTATTTAACGCTGAGTTAGTGGACATATTAATAGCTCTTTTTGCCGATTCGACTTGGGCTTCTGCAATACCTGCTCTGTCAGGATCAGATGTAATTGAAGGACACTTTCCAGCAAAAAAATTATACGGACATGGAAGATTATGTTCCCTGACATGCTCAGTGGTACCTGTAATAAACATTTTTAATCCAGAGGGACCAAAATGTATTCCAGAGGGATTACTACCATATTCTAAACCGCCATCAAAAGTTGCAGTTGATATATCAAATGCGGTAGACAATGTATATTGATTAACATCATTTCCTCTTGTTCCAACCATAAATAATTTTGTACCATCAGGACTAAATTCAATACCAGTTGGTTCATCTTCATTTCCGCCTTCGTTATCTAATAAAGTCGGTAAATCCTCTGTTCGTAAGAAATTAACTCCCTCTGAAAGATCAAAAGCAACATTTAATGAATATTGGTGCATTGACTGGTTCTGTAATCCAGTCATATACATCATTTTACCATCTGTGCTAAAATCAAGACCGAAAGGAGTATTGTCTTGCGCATTAACAGAATAGAAACTTTCATGAACTGCTGTCGATACATCAAAGTTTTTTGATAAAATATATTCTTGAACCCTGTCTCTTTGTCTACCAATTATAAACATTTTTGATCCATTATTATTAAATTTAACACTGATAGGTTGATTTTCTATTGCAGCAACAGAAAAACTTTGTACAAATGAAAATGAGGTTATATTGAAATTAGATGCAAGATTGTACTCATGTACAGAGTCGCTAGCCTCCCCAATAATATACATTTTTGATCCATCATTATTAAAAGTAATTCCTCTTAAAGAAGTCTCTTTTAGTTGTAGTATCAAATTGGTTGCTGGTCGATCAATTCTGTAACCAGAAAGGTTATCTCCGCTAACTAAAATAGTCGCATTAGCATCTTTAATTAAAAAACTAAAAATAAAAAAAAAAAAAATTACTAAAAATTTTTTAATTTTTTTTAATATCATAAAGTATCTTTGATACCCACATTTCTGCATTCTGTGTTGTAACATGAAAATCATATTTTTCAGGCTTTACAAACATCTTATTTGTATCGTCAAATCTACCTTCTTTAATTGTATCTATCCAGATAATGTAATCGGCAGGAAATAAACTCCTCGCTTTTGGAGTGGGTGCTATAAAATCAGCAATTACATAATTTCCTTCCCTCTTGAGTTTTAAGGCGAATTCCGCCATTCTTTTTGCTTGTCTAGTTCTTCCTTCCTCTGAAAAATCCCAATCATTTGCAGCCTTTCTAACTTCGTCTGCATTAAGTCTTTTTGCATTTAATTCTGGAGCTAATTTGTCAGCTAATGTTGTTTTGCCTGCTCCTGGTAGACCCATGACTAATATAATTTTCATAAAATCTTTTATTTATTATTAAATATCTTCTAACGGATGATGGGACATTAATTCAAGTCCATTGTCTCCAACTAAATATTGTTGTTCAAGTTTCACACCTTCTTTGCCTCCAACTTTTCCTATGTAACTTTCAACAGTAATAGTCATATTTTTCAGAAATCTACCACTTTTATCTCCACCATCAGTTGGATATCTTATTGAAGGCCATTCATCACACAATCCTATTCCATGAACCATAACTGAATATCTATTGCCGTAATATTCCTCAGGTAATTTCCATGATTTTTCTGTAAACTCTTTAAAAGACATATCCGCTTTAATTAAATTAGAATTATGATTAATTTGCTCTAAAGACATAGAATAAAGTGCTTTTTGATTATCATTAAAATCATTTCCACATACAAATGTTCTAGATATATCTGCGCAATATCCATATGGACCAACCATATCTGTATCAAAAGAAACAATTTCACCTTGTTGAATTATTTTATTACTGCTTTCTTGCATCCATGGATTGGTTCTCTCGCCTGATGATAAAATTCTACACTCAATCCACTCGCCACCATTTTCAATGTTTGTCTTATGAAGTATGGACCATAATTCGTCCTCAGTCATACCTGCTTTAAGCTCTTCTCTCATTTTACTTACACCGATTTCTGCAACTTCTATTGCTGCCCTCATACATTTTAATTCTTCAGATGATTTAATAACTCTTGCTTGCTCCAATATAGATTTTGCATCCACCACCTCTATGCCAGACTTATTTAATTCAGTAACCGCTGGGCCGTTTAAAACGTCGATTGCAATTTTTTTTGATTTAAAAAACTTATTTGAAAGATCTTTAATCTCTGTGATCCATTTTTTTAATTGTAAACTAGCTTGATCTCCATGGGCGAAATAATCCCAAGTTATTGCAGGTCTAATTTCATCAATTAAATTTAAATGCTCAGATAATTTTTCACAATTAAAATATTCATAGAGTATTGTTGGTCCATCCACTGGAATAAAACAATATCTAGAAAGATTGTGCATGTTGAAAACACTCATGTTTACCGTATCTAATGCATAACGGACATTGACCGGATCAAATAAAATGCATGCCTCTAAATTATTTTTTATTAATTCTTTCTTAACTCTATCAAGTCGATAACTTCTTAATTTTTCAAAGTTAATTTCATCTTCTCTAATCCTTTTTTTAGAAAGAAAGTTTGTAAAAGTTTTATATTCTGGATTTATTTTTCTACTAAATTTCATTGAGCTATATTTGTTACAACCCATTTGTGGAAGTGATGTGTAGGGTTATCCATCACAGGAGAAAAATTTCCTCCATTATAAACATTGGAATTTCTACCTATTTGCATTCCTTGTATAATATCAACGTCCTCTTTTTGTATATCTTCCCAAAGTTTAAAGTTTTGCTTTCTCAAAGATTTAAACTTTTTCGAATTTGCTGCATTATCACCTACATAATATATTTCCATATGCTCCAAAGTTAAATCGTT
Source organism: uncultured Pelagibacteraceae bacterium (assembly GCA_902592445.1). Classification (GTDB taxonomy): domain Bacteria; phylum Pseudomonadota; class Alphaproteobacteria; order Pelagibacterales; family Pelagibacteraceae; genus Pelagibacter. The sequence goes on along the minus strand of CACJEN010000002.1, from coordinate 3,816 downwards.
ACTTTTTGGCTCTAACCAATATGCATAAAAATGATCTTTATGAATGCCAAGCATAACATTTGGGAATAATGCAACGTATTCTGCTATATTTTCCTTATTTTTTGGCCATTTTGGAAAACATGGAAATTTTTCTTTCCCCTTAAGCCTTGGATTATAAACAACTGTTCCTTGACCTGCAAAACGATTTGGTAGCCCTTGTATATGGTAATGATCCTCAATTTTAGAATAAGAATTTAAACCAGGGTGAACCCAGGGAAGATGATAACTTTCACAGTAATTTTCAATTGCAAACTTCCAATTACACTTAGCTTCTAATTTAAAATATCCATAATCATTTGAATGTTTGATCATATCTCTATCAGAATTTTTCCAAAATTTACTCCATCGATCACTTAAAGGTTTTATGTATTTATCAAAAGGCATTTCATTATTGCTAATATTAACCATAATTAAATCTAACCAAATATAAGATCTTATTTCTTTTAAATTACTCTTTGATTTATTGAATTGTGGATGAGCGTGTTTATTCATACCACCAATGTGAGGTGTTGCTATAAGCTCCCCATCAAAATTATATGACCATGAATGATAAGGGCATCTAATAACATTTTTAATTTTTCCTTCTTTATGAACAAGTTTTACTCCTCTATGACTACAGATATTATGAAAAACTTTTATTTTATTTTGTTTATTTCTAACTATTAATAAAGGTAGATCTAACAAATCATAAGGTTTGGTGTCACCTATGTTTGGAAGTGAACTTGCTACGCCAATAACAACCCATTTATCTTCAAAAAGTTTTTTTCTCTCTATTAAAGTATAGTCTTTATTTATGTAACACTCATTAGGCAAACCATGGGCTTTCGAAATAGGTTTAGTTACAACATCTAATTTTTTTTTGTCTATAATATTGTATAATTCAGACATAATTTATATGACTTCATAAAGCCCTAACCATGCATTAACATCTTTGCTTGCAATATAATTAGATTTAAAGAATTCGATCTCACGCCATTTATTATTATTGTTTAACTCATTTATTTTTTTATCAAATCCGTATTCTTCGTGAATACCCTCATTTATTGTAAAGCAAATATACCCTCCTGGTTTTGTAATTCTTATAAATTCATCCAGTGCAGGTGGTTTTACATGACCAAAAGTAAAAGTGCCAACGCATAGAACTGCATCGTATGTATTATCTTCCTCTTCTATTTTTTTATTTAAGTCTACTTGATCTAATTTTTTATACAGATTAGCTGGGACTAAATCTAATAATTTTCTTGAAAGGTCAGCACCATAAAAATTGGTAAAACCATATTTTTTAAGTTCAACACCAACCAACCCAGTACCACAACCCGCATCATAAATTTTGGCATCTTTGTTTTTTTCGTACTTAATAAAAACTTCAGAGGTTTCTTTAGGTCCAGTATAATTCCAATCAACCATGTCTTGATCGTATTTATTATTCTTACCCCATTCATCATAGTACTCCATGACTTCATCTGTTTTTTTTAATTTATAAATTGGTACTTTGTTACCGACGTCTTTTTGTGCCATTAGCTTCTCATTTTCTGTCCGCTTGGATCATAAAGAGGCTCTTTAATTATTGAACAATTAAATAAATCTCCATTGATCTCAACTTGGATCTTATTTTCCGATTTAATTTTATTTTGATCAATAAAAGTAAAAGCAACACTTTTATTTACAAAGTGTGCAAACCCACCTGATGTTACATAACCTATACTTTGATCTCCATTCATTACAGCTTCGTTATTTGTTACATCAATATCATTTGTTTCAACAATTAATGGAGTAAGCTTATTAGAACTGTTTTCTGATTTTGCTTTTCCTTTTCCAATAAAATCTTTATCCCAATTTATAAACATATCTAAACCTGTTTCTTTTGCTGTAAAATCGGGCCTATAATCTAAAGTCCATGCTCCCCAATTTTTCTCCAATCTCATTGACATTAGAGCTCTTCCTCCAAAGGGTTTAATATTAAACTCTTTTCCAGCTTCCATTAACTCTTCATAAAGTTTTATTTGATAGTGTGGCGCGACATAAATTTCGTAACCAAGTTCACCTGTAAATGAAATTCGGTTTATTATTGCAGGAACACCACCAACAAACATTCTTCGAGAGTCTCTGAATTTGAATTTTTCATTGGATACATCGTCTCTTACTATTTTTTCCAATACTTTTCTTGAATTTGGACCAGCTATAGATATGCCGTGGAATTCATCAGATCTATTTTTGTAATTAACATCAAATTTATCCAAGTGACTTTCAAACCAACGTCTATGCATTTCTTGGGCTGCACCAGATCCAAACACCATAAATTCATTTTCATCAAGACAAGCAACTGTTAGGTCTCCACACAATTTTCCTCTATAAGATAACATTGGAGACAAAGATATCCTGCCAGGTTTTGGAAGCTTGCCTGCCATTACGTGATCTAAAAATTTTCTTGCATCAGTTCCTTTAAATTCATGTTTTGAAAAATTAGCTACTTCTATTAAGCCTACATTCTGCCTTACATTAATAACTTCTTTCGAAACATAATCATGTGATCTAGATCTTTTTATAGTTGGTTCCTCATGTGCATCTTCTTTATTATTTGCAAACCACAAAACATTTTCTAAACCAAAACTATCTCCCATAACTGCACCTTGATTTACAAATCTATCATAGAGCGCTGTCGTTTTTTGCTTTCTTCCTTTAGGTAAGGTTTCATTTGGAAATGTCATTATAAATCTTCTCTCATAATTTTCAGATGATTTTATTGTTCCATATTGTGGTGATGCATAATCTCCAAATCTTGCGACATCCATTGCCCAAACATCTATCGATGGTTCTCCGTCAATAATCCATTCAGCAATACATTTTCCAACTCCTCCTCCTTGACAAAATCCAGCCATAACACCTACAGCTACCCAGTAATTTTTCATTCCTGGCACAGGACCAATTAGTGGAGATCCGTCTGGTCCAAAAGTAAATGGTCCATTAACAATATTTTTTATTCCTGCTTTCTCTAATGCAGGCATTCTCTCAAAACCTATTGCTAATCTATCTTCAATGTTATCTAGCTTTGGTTCTAATAACTCATGACCAAAATTCATTGGCGTTCCTTCAACTTTCCAAGGAGTTGACTTAGGTTCATATGTTCCAAGAAGCATTCCTTTTGCTTCTTGTCTGAAATAAATATTCCCTTCAAAGTCAGTACCTATTGGTAGTCTTTGATCACCCATTGCCTCTATTTCTGGAATTGCCTCCGTAATCAAATAATGATGTTCCATTGGCTGAACTGGTAGATTTATTCCAGCAAGTTGACCCACTTCTCTGGCCCATAATCCTCCAGCGTTGATTACTATTTCAGCATTGATATTGCCCTTCTCGGTTATTACATCCCAAGTCCCATCTTCTTTTTGTTTTGTATCTTTAACCACAGTGTGAGTGAAATATTTTCCACCATGAACTTTTGCTGCTTTTGCAAAAGCGTAGGTAACTCCAGATGGATCAACTTCTCCATCAATTGGATCCCACAATGCTAAAAGATATCTAGAAGGGTCAATTAACGGGTGTTTTTTTTTAACTTCCTCAAGAGATATAAATTCCTGATCTAAGCCCATATATCTTGCTTTCGATCTCTCTCTTTTTAAATAATCGGCCCAAACTTCATTTGATGCAAGATAAAATCCTCCACTAGGTTTGAAACCTACTGAATGACCAGATTCCTTCTCAATATCTTTATAAAGCCCAATTGTATAAGCCATCATTCTTGAAATATTTGGATCTGAGGAAATTACATGCACATTT
>CACJEN010000001.1 GCA_902592445.1 uncultured Pelagibacteraceae bacterium | reverse complement strand
TTAGATATTGGTAAATTAAAAAGAAACTTCTTAACAAACTCCTCGTGTGGAGTATGTGGAAAAACTTCATTAGACTCAATTGAAGTATTAAAAAATGATAAATTAGATTCGCATTTTCCAAAAATAAAAGAGGAGATAATTTTAAAATCTCCAAGTCTATTGATGAATGAACAGTCTGAGTTTGCAAAAACTGGTGGAATTCATGCTAGTGCATTAATTGATGAAGCGGGTTCGGTAATAGCTACCCGTGAGGATGTTGGAAGACATAATGCTTTAGACAAATTGTTAGGTCATACTATTCAAAATGGACTGCTTAATATAAAAGCTCAGTTTATTGCCTGCTCTGGAAGGTTGAATTTCGAGCTAGTTCAAAAGGGATTAATGGCAAATATTGGTATTATGGCTGGTGTGGGTGCGCCTACGAGTCTCGCAGTGGATCTAGCTAAACGTTTTGACATGACTCTATTAGGTTTTGTAAAAGAAAGTGGCTTTAATATTTATAATAATAAAAATAGGATAGTATTAAGCTAATTTATAAAGAGTATGTCTAAAAACATAAGTAATTTATCTGGAAGAATAGGCTTAAAAAATAATCTATTTCAAAAGCTATCTGACAGATCCTTGAATTCTAAAGATGATGCAGGGATAAAGGAAATAGCTGAAGAATACAAAATGGGTGTTTCAACTATTCACGGAGCGGAAAGTTTTTACGAATTTTTAAGACCCTCGCACAGAGAGAAGAAAGCATTTGTATGTAATGGAAGTGCTTGTATGTGCGCAGGTACACAAGAGCCTTTAAAGAAAAAATTACAAGAAAAATTAGGTGACGATAAAGTTGGCGAGATGTTTTGTCTTGGCCATTGCTTTGAAAATCATGCGTTTCACTATGATGGAGAAAATTATGCAGGTAATGACATCAATCAAATAGATCAAATCATTAAAGGTGAAAAAATAAAACAAGAAAAATTCTTTTCAAAAAGTTTTGCAACAACAAGTTTTTTAATGGATGATAAATTATCAAACTTTGATCAATTCAAAGAGCATTTAGAAAAATTTATTAAAACAGATAAAAAAGAAATCATAAACTCGTTATTATCTTCTAATCTTACAGGTAGAGGTGGCGCAGGATTTCCAACGGGAATGAAATGGGATTTCTGTAGTAAAACAAAATCAGAAAAAAAATATGTAGTTTGTAATGCTGATGAAGGAGATTCTGGTGCTTTCTCAGATAGATATTTATTAGAAGACCAACCTTTAAAAGTTTTATTTGGAATGATAGTTTGTGGTTATGTAATTGGTAGCAATGAAGGAGTACTTTATATAAGAGGTGAATATCCAAAATCAATTGAAGCAATTAATGGATGTATTAATTCATTAAAAGAAGCGGGATTATTAGGTGAAAAAATATTAGGAACAGAATTTTCTTTTGATTTGAATATTTGTATTGGACAAGGTGCTTATATTTGTGGAGAAGAAACAGCTTTAATCGCATCTATTGAAGGTAGAAGAGCAGAGGTAGATGTAAGACCTCCATTCCCTGTAACAGAAGGATTGTATAAAAAACCAACTGTAGTTAACAATGTTGAAACATTAGCAGCTGCAACCGGAATTTTACTAAATGGAGCAGAAAAATTTTCATCGGTTGGAAATAAAAAATCTGCTGGAACAAAACTAGTTTGTCTAGATAGTTTTTTTAATAATCCTGGTGTTTATGAAATTGATATGGGAACACCAATGAAAAAAATATTTGAAGAATATGGTGGTGGATACAAAGAAGATGTAAAAGCATTCCAAATTGGTGGACCTTTAGGTGGAGTTGTGCCTATATCAGAAATTGAAAAGTTAAATTTAGATTTTCAGGAGTTTACTAAAGCAGGTTTTATGTTAGGTCATGCGAGTGTTGTTAGTATTCCTAAAGATTTTAATATGGCTGAATACATTCATCACTTATTTGAGTTTTCAGCTGAAGAGTCATGTGGAAAATGCTTTCCTGGAAGAATTGGATCCTACAGAGGAAAAGAAATGTTTGATCAGTTAAAGAAAGGAACATCTAAAATTCCACTTAAACTTTTGAATGAATTATTAGTTACCATGCAAAAAGGATGCTTGTGTGCGCTTTGTGGAGCGATACCAACACCCATAATGAACATATTAAAGTATTTTGGTGATGAAATTAAAAATGATATAGTAAAAGATAATTAATGAGTGCGGAAAAAAGAAAAGTTGCCTATATAGATGGAAAACCCTATGAAATAGGGCCAAATCATACATCCATTTTAAAATTTGTAAAAAGTTACTTGGGAGAAAAGAAGGTACCAACACTATGCGACGACCCTAACCTTGCACCTTATGGTGCTTGCAGAGTTTGCTCTGTTGAAGTTGCTCTAGAAAAAGACGGTCCAACTAAAGTAGTTGCATCATGTCATACACCTGTTGGAGAAAACCAACACATATTTACAAGTAATGATGGATTGCAAAATTTAAGAAAAAATATTGTTGAGTTAGTTTTAACAGACCATCCGATGAATTGTGATACTTGTGAAGTAGATAAAAATTGTGAACTTCAAACTGTAGCAAATGACTTAGGAATAAGCGACCATAGATATAATAACCCTAAACAACATAAAGGAACTCCCAAAGATACTTCTCACTCTTACATGAGAATGAATTTGGACAACTGTATAAATTGTGGAAGATGTGTAAGAGCATGTGATGAAATTCAAGGTTCATTTGTTTTGACAATGAGTGGAAGAGGATTTGAATCTAGAATTACTACTGATAATGATATGCTCTTTGGAGACTCATCATGTGTATCTTGTGGTGCTTGTGCTCATACGTGTCCAACAGATGCTATTTCAGATGTATTTCAATCTAAATCAGTAAAAGTAGACAAAAAAGTTAGAACTACATGTTCATACTGCGGTGTTGGTTGTAATTTAGAGACCTCTGTAAAAGATGGAAAAGTTGTTGCAATAGATACTCCAAAAGAAACTGAAGTAAACGCAGGTCATACATGTATCAAAGGAAGATATGCATTTGGTTTTTATGATCATCCAGACAGACTGAGAAGTCCTTTGATTAAGAGAAATGGAAAATTTGAAGAAGTTTCTTGGGATGATGCTTACGAATATATAAAGCAAAAATTAGAAAAGATTAAAAATGAGAGTGGCCCAGATGCTATTGCTGGTATTTCTTCAGCTAGATGCACTAATGAGGAAAATTATGTGTTTCAAAAAATGATAAGAGCAGCAATTGGAACAAATAATATAGATTGCTGTGCAAGAATTTGTCATTCACCTACTGCATGGGGAATGCAACAAACTTTTGGAACAGGAGCAGCAACTAACTCCACAGAGGATATTTATCATGCTGATTTATTTTTAGTCATTGGAGCAAATCCAACAAATGCTCATCCTGTAACTGGTGCAAAAATTAAACAACAGGTTATGAAAGGTAAAAAATTAATTGTGCTTGATCCAATTACTACTGATATTGCTAAACTTGCTGACTATCATATTAGATTAAGACCTGGAACAAACGTTGCTGTACTAAACATGATGCTTTACTACATTGTTAAAGGAAACTTATTAAATAAAGATTTTGTTGAAAACAGAACTGAAGGGTTTGATGAATTTTTAAATCACATTAATGGTTTAGATATTGATCATCTAGCAAATGTTGCTGGTGTTGATAAACAATTAGTTAAAGAAGCAGCCATTGCATATGCAACAGCAAAAAATTCTATGGAGTTTCACGGTTTAGGAGTTACTGAGCACGAACAAGGTTCTAAAACTGTGATGTTGATTGCAGACCTTGCAATGATTACTGGCAACATAGGAAGAAGAGGTGTTGGGGTTAATCCTTTAAGAGGTCAGAACAATGTTCAAGGGGCTGCAGATATGGGGTGCCAACCTCACCAAGGTGCTGGTTATTTCCCAGTAGCTGATAAAAAAATTCAAGATTTTTACACTGAAAAATATGGTGCAGTCCACCCAACAAAAGCTGGATTGAAAATCCCAGAAATATTTGATGCAGCAATAAATAAGGAAGTTAAAGGATTATGGATTATTGGAGAAGATATTGTTCAGACTGATCCAAACAGTGCGCATGTTATTAAAGCAATGGAATCTTTAGATTTATTAGTTGTTCAAGAGATATTTATGAGTGAAACAGCAAAATTAGCAGATGTCGTTTTGCCAGGAACAACATTTTTAGAAAAAGACGGTACTTTTACAAACACAGAAAGAAGAGTTCAAAGAGTTAATAAAGCCGCTGAACCTTTACCAGGCACAAAACCAGATGGTGTCATTGTTACTGAGATGATGCAAAAGCTTGGATATGATCAGCCAACTTATGATGCTGATCAAGTATTAGCAGAGGTTGCAGATGTTGTTCCGTTCTTTAAGGGGATTACTAGAGAGAGACTAGGTAAACTTGGATTACAATGGCCTGTAAAAGAAGACGGAACAGATACAAAAATTTTACATGAAAAAGAGTTTAAACTTGGAAAAGGAAGATTAAAGTCTTTTGATTGGAAAGAATCTACAGAAATCAAAAATAATATTAAAGAGTATCCACTTATTCTTACCACTAGTAGAGTTTTACAGCATTACAATGCAGCAACTATGACAAGAAGAACTAAAAATTTAAATATTGTGGATGAAGATATATTATTAGTAAACCCTATAGATGCTAAAGAAAGAGAATTAAGTAACGGCGATATAGCAAGACTTTACTCAGGCAGAGGTGAGGTTTCATTAAAAGTTGAGGTAACAGATAAAGTAAAAGAGGGAATTGTTTTCACAACTTTCCATTTTCCAGAACACATGGTCAACATGGTTACAGGTGATGGTAAAGATGAAGAGACAAAATGCGCAGAATATAAAGTTTCTGCAGTTCAAGTTCAAAAAATATCAAATAAATTTAAAACAGAAATTTCTCCATCCGAAAAACAAGCTGAAATTGTAAGAAATTAAAAAATTCTCCAAAAATTTTTAAAATTTTATTTTTTAGGTTAAAATATTTTAAAAAAAAGGAGTTATAATGAAAGCATATATAATGGGTAACTACACAGAAAAAGCTTTTCAAGGTTTCATGAAGGATCCTACAAGTGATAGAAAAGCAGTGGTAGAACAATTAACAAAAGCAGTTGGTGGAACAATTCATAGTATGGACATCGTTAGAGGTTCATATGATTTTATTGTTGTGACTGATATTGGAGCGTTTGAAAATTTTGCTGCAATTAAATTAGTTGTTGAAGCATCTGGTGCTGTTAAGAATATGACAATGTTGGAGGCAATAGACTTTACTAAAGCTACAACTAAAGCAAGTCAGATAGGTTATAAACCTCCAGGACAATAGGTAATTATTTTTTTTCGTCGTTATCTACGACTAGGCAGATTTCTGATTTAGTCAGGAATCTGCGACCTGTTCCATTATCTAATGAGAACATTCCACCTATTCCTTTAACAGCATCAATTGTTAGATCAGTATGTTTCCATTTTTCATACTGGTCACCATTCATATAAAACGGCACTCCTCCGATTTCACCTAGTTTAATATCATTATCACCTAGAGGAAATTCACCCTCTTGAAAACACATAGGTGCACTACCATCGCAACATCCACCTGATTGATGAAACATTAAATTTTCCCCATATTTTTCCTGGAGTTCAGATAATAAGTTTAACGCTGAATTTGTTGCAGATACTTTCATTTTTAAAGTACGGCCCATGATTTAGAATCATGGGCCAGTATATATTATTGATTAAAAGAAGCCTAATTTTTTCTCAGCATAAGAAACGTGAAGATTCTTATTCTGTCTATAATGATTAAGCATCATTTTATGAGTTTCTCTTCCAACTCCTGATTGTTTATATCCACCAAATGGAGAGTGAGCTGGATAAGCATGATAACAATTAGTCCATACTATTCCTGCTTGTATTGCTCTACCCATTCTGTGAGCGATATTACCATTTCTAGTCCATACAGCTGCGCCTAAACCATAAAGAGTATCATTAGCAATTTTTAATGCTTCTGCTTCATCTTTAAATTTAATTACAGATACTACAGGTCCGAAAATTTCTTCTTGAGAAATTCTCATATCATTTTTAGCTTCAAAAACAGTTGGTTGAATATAGTTTCCTTTTTCCAAACCACTATTTAGTTTAGCTACGTCACCACCTGTAAGAACTTTAGCACCTTCTTTTTTACCAAGCTCTAGATAAGATTTTATCTTTTCCATTTGCTCTACTGATGCTTGAGCTCCAATCATGGTTTCCATTTTTAAAGGATTGTCTTGTACAACTGCTTTTGTTCTTGCAATCGCTCTCTCCATGAATTTATCATAGATAGATTCTTGAATTAAAGCTCTACTTGGACAAGTACATACTTCACCCTGGTTTAGATTGAACATCACAAAACCTTCTATACACTTATCGAAGAAGTCGTCATCTTTTTCCATGACATCTTCAAAGAAAATATTAGGAGATTTTCCACCTAATTCTAGTGTGATTGGAATAATGTTTTGTGCTGCATACTGCATAATCAATCTTCCAGTTGTTGTTTCACCAGTGAATGCAACTTTAGCAACTCTTTTTGATGATGCTAAAGGTTTACCTGCTTCTAAACCGAAACCACTCACAATATTTACAACTCCTGGAGGTAATAGATCTCCAATAAGTTCCATCATTACCATAATTGAAGCTGGAGTTTGCTCAGCTGGTTTTAAAACTGAACAGTTTCCTGCTGCAAGTGCTGGAGCCAATTTCCATGTCGCCATTAATAATGGAAAATTCCATGGAACTATCTGACCAACAACACCTAATGGCTCATGAAAGTTATATGAGTATTGATTGTTCGCAATCTCAGCAATGGATCCTTCCTCTGCTCTAATTACACCAGCAAAATATCTCCAGTGATCTATCACTAAAGGCAAATCTGCTGCCATACATTCTCTGATAGGTTTTCCATTGTCTAAACATTCAGCTACAGCTAGTAAGTTTAGGTTTTTTTCTAAAACATCAGCAATCTTATATAAAATATTTGATCTTGTTGTGATGTCTGTCTTTCCCCATTCGGTGAAAGCTGCGTGAGCAGCATCTAATGCTGCCTCTACGTCTTGTTCGTTTGATCTTGCAACAGAACAGATTTTCTCATTTGATATCGGACTAACATTATCAAAATATTTGCCTGATTTAGGTTCTACAAACTTTCCGTTTATATAGTTTCCATATTTAGCTTTAAATGGAAATTTTACCTTTAAATGAGAAGTATCTAGTACTGATGACACTTTCAATGCTTCTGCACTCATTTTTTCCTCCTTAAGTTAAGTACAATAAGTATATAAATTCGAAATTAACTTGTTTATTTCAGTCGTTTTTGAATTTAAAAGAGATTGAAGACTGAATAATTTTTAAATCCAAATTTATAATAAATTAATTTAAGACTGTTAATTAGATCTTGTAAATGTGTTATTTTGAATTCAACTTTGAATTGTAAAAAGACTTATTGAATTTATTTACAAAACTATGATTATCTAAATATGGAATTATTAAAAGACAAATTTGGCAGAAAATTTCCCTACATAAGATTATCCATAACAGATGTATGTAATTTTAAATGTGGCTATTGTTTACCTAATGGCTTCAAAATTGACAAAAGTGACAATAGAACTTTTTTAAGTTTAGAAGAAATTAAAAGATTGGCTAAAGGTTTATCTGAATTAGGAGTAAGTAAGATTAGATTAACTGGAGGAGAACCTACAATTAGAAAAGATTTTTATGATATTGTAAAAGTAATAAAAAAAAGTTCAGGAATAAATAAAACTGTAATCACTACTAATGGATATAAACTTGATAAATTTGCAGAACAGCTTGTAGAAAGTGGTTTAGATGGAATTAATATAAGTATTGATAGCTTAGATAAAAACAAGTTTCATAAAATCACAGGTCATGATCGACTTAATGAAATTTTAGACGGTATTGAAAAACTACAAAAACTTAATTTTAAAAATATTAAAATTAACGCTGTTCTTTTAAAAGGCATAAACAGTAGTGATAAGGATTTTGACAGTTGGTCTAATTACATAAAATCAAACCAAGTGGATTTTAGATATATCGAATTGATGCAAACAGGAGATAATTTGGATTATTTTAAAAAATATCATATATCCTCAAAAGTATTCACTGACTTTTTAATTAAGAATAATTGGATAATACAAACTCTAGGTAAAGATGCTGGTCCGTCTAAAAATTATATAAATCCAGAATTTAAAGGGAAATTTGGAGTTATTGCTCCTTATTCAAAAGATTTTTGCAAATCCTGCAATAGATTAAGAATTACATCTAGAGGAGACTTAAGATTGTGTTTGTTCGGAAATACTGGAATAAATATAAGACACTTAATTCAAAGAGATGACCAAACTGAAGAGTTAAAGGATTTAATTTTGAAACAATTAAATTTTAAAAAAGAATCTCATTACTTAGAACTTGGTGAAACTGGTTTAACTAATAACCTATCAGTAACTGGCGGATAATGAAAAATTTAAAAATAATTAAAAAAAATGATTTAAAAGATTGGGCTGAGGAATTGTTTCAAAAAAATTCGTATAAAATGGTTGATGTATCCTCAAAAAAAGAAACCTTCAGAAGAGCGCTCGCGACAGGAAAAATTTTTGTAGGTGAAGAAGTTTTTTCATTAATTAAATCAAATCAAATGCCTAAAGGGGATCCTATTTCTTTAGCAGAAGTATCAGCTATTTTGGGTGTAAAGAAAACAAGTGAAATTATTCCATTATGCCACCCTCTTTCAATTGATCATATTTCGACAAAAATTATATTGGATGATGAAACTTTTTCACTTGACGTTTTTTGTGTTGTCTCAACATTTTCTAAAACCGGAGTTGAGATGGAAGCAATAATGGGAGTAAATAGCGCTTTAATAACCATTTATGATTTAAGCAAAATAGTAAATCCACATTTAAAAATTTCTGACATAAAATTATTAATTAAAGAAGGTGGCAAAAAAGGATTATGGAAAAATCCAGATGGGTTGCCAGATTTTTTAAAAGAAATATTTAATTAATGAAAATATCTGTTGAGTTGTTTGGGGCTGCAAGAGAATTCAGCAAAACAAAGTACTTAGAATTTAATTTTTCAAAATCTTGTAAAATAATTGACATTAAAAAAAAACTTTATGAGCATGTTGATAATAAATTTAATGGAAATTTAAATTATAAAGAGATTATAAAAAGTTCGGCATTTTGCTCAGATAAAGATCAATTAATAAAGGAAAACCAAATTTTGAATAAAAATCAAATAATTGGAATTATTCCACCAATTGGAGGTGGTTAATGCTCCATGCAAAAATTATAGACTCCTCAATTGAAAAAATTGAAATTTCTAGAGCTGAACATTTTTTAAAATCAGAAAAATTTGGTGCAGTAATTTATTTTGTTGGAGTTGTTAGGGATGATAATGAAAATAAAAAGGTTAATGGAATTACATACGACGCAAAAGATTCAATGGTACTTAAAAGTTTTGAGGAAATTTATAATGAGACAGAGCAAAAACTGGGAATTAAAAATAAAGCTGTTTTTATTGAACATGTAAAGGGTCACCTAAAACTTTCTGAAAAAAGTATACTTATAGGTGTAGCTTGTAAGCATAGAGATGAGGCATATCGACTATCAAGATTTATTATAGAAGAAATAAAGAAAAGATCACCTATATGGAAAAAGGAACATTATGAAAATGAAGATAGTAAATGGCTTAAAGGTATTTCATTAACAACATGAAATTGAATAAATTTAAATCCTCAGAAATTACTCCTGAAAATTTTTATATAAATAGACGTCAATTTCTTAAAGAAATGGGTATCATAACTGGAACTGCTTTCGCCTCTCAAAATATTATTACATCTGCTTTATCTTATACCCCTGAAACTGAGCGAAAAATAACTCCTTATAAATTTGCAACTACTTACAACAACTATTACGAATTCGGGACAAGTAAGTCTGATCCACATAAAAACTCTAAAGATTTTATAACAAAGCCATGGGATATTAAAATTGATGGCGAAGTTGAAAATGAAATTACTTTGTCAGTTGAGGAAATTAAAAACATGATCCCAAGTGAAGAAAGAATATACAGATTTAGATGTGTTGAAGGTTGGTCGATGGTAGTACCATGGTTAGGTTTTCCGCTCAATAAACTATTAAATAAAGTTAAGCCAACATCTAAGGCTAAATTTGTAAAATTTACATCTGTATATGATCCAGATCAAATGAAAGGACAAAGATTTCCAGTATTGAACTGGCCATATAAAGAAGGTTTGAGAATCGATGAAGCGATGCATCCATTAACAATAATGGTTACTGGTCTTTATGGAAAAGAACTACCAAATCAAAACGGTGCACCTTTAAGATTGATTGTGCCATGGAAATATGGATTTAAAAGCGCCAAGGCAATTGTTAATATAAAATTTGTTGAAAAAATGCCTATCTCATCTTGGATGAATGCTTCGCCAAAAGAATATGGTTTTTATTCAAATGTTAATCCTAATGTATCACACCCAAGATGGTCTCAAGCGACTGAAAGAGTAATTGGTGAGAATATATACTCACCAAGAATTAAAACAGTGATTTTTAATGGTTATGGAGATGAAGTTGCAGGTCTCTATGACGGAATGGATTTAAGAAAAAATTTTTAATTAAATGATAAGAATTTTCAAACCCACAATCTTTGTATTGTGTTTAGTTCCTTTTATAATAATAGCTTATCAAATTTTATTTAATAAACTTGGAGCAGAACCAGTAAAACAAGTAACTCATCATACAGGAGAGTGGACATTAAGATTTATTTTACTGTCTCTAGCAATGACACCTCTTAAAAATATTACAAAAATTTTAGCTTGGATAAAATATCGAAGGATGTTGGGATTATTTGCTTTTTTTTACGGAACTTTACATTTGCTTACTTATATTGGTTTAGATTATCAGTTTAATTTAGATCCAATTATTGATGATGTTTTGAATAAAAAATTTATTTTTATAGGATTTGCTGCGTGGATTTTGATGTTACCTCTTGTTGTTACTTCAAATCAAAAAATGGTACTTATCTTAAAACAAAACTGGAAAAAAATTCATAGACTATCTTATTTAATTGGTATTTTTGCTGTTCTACATTTTATCTGGTTATCTAAGACTATTTTTTTTGAGCCATTGATATACTTAATAATTCTAATAACTCTTTTAACCTTAAGATTAGATTTTATTAAATTTTTATTAAAGAAAAAATCTGTTACTTGATATTTTTTTATTCATATTTTTTATTAAAAGACTATATTTGTCTTATGGATGAAAAAATTAATAACGAGTTACAATCTGCTACATTTAATAGACTTATAGAACATTTAAGAGTGAGAAAAGATGTTCAAAACATTGATCTAATGAATCTTGCTGGGTTTTGCAGAAATTGCCTTTCTAAATGGTACCGCGAAGAAGCTCAAAAAAGAGGAATTGAGATTTCAGATCCTGATGCTAGAGAACATGTTTACGGTATGCCTTATACTGAATGGAAAGAGAAATACCAAAAGTAATTATTTCTCTTTTAATCTTGGAAATAACTCCACAAAATTACATGGTTTGTGTTTGATATTAAGTTGATGAACAAGAATTTTATCCCAAGCGTCTGTTACACCTCCTGAAGAACCTGGAAGTGCAAATACATACTTTCCATTCGCAAGTACTGCACATGCCCTTGATTGAATAGAAGATGTGCCAACTGTAGATAGGCTTATATATCTAAATATTTCACCGAAACCTGGTATTTTTTTATCTGCTATTTCATCAATTGCTTCTGGAGTAATATCTCTTCCGGTTAATCCTGTTCCACCAGTTGTAATAATTACATCAATTTTTTTAATTTTTATCCAAATCTTTAAAATTTTTTTAATATCTTTTTTACTATCTTTGCAAATTTCTCTCTCAACTAAACTATGACCAGCCTTGTTTATTTTTTTTACAAGAATATTTCCAGATTTATCTGTTTTTAAAGTTCTTGTATCTGTTACTGTTAATAGTGCTATATTTACTCTCATAATAATTGGATGATTATATTACCTATTTTATTTTTTGTAACTGCTATAATATATTCAAGTGTAGGGTTTGGTGGTGGCTCTACTTATCTTGCATTGTTACTTCTTTGGGGAGTTCCATACTCTATCTTTCCCATAATAGCGTTAACTTGTAATATTATTGTAGTTTCAGGAAATTCAATTAATTATATAAGGGCGGGAAATTTAAATTTTAGGTCACTTATTCCATATTTAATTGGATCTATTCCTTTTGCATTTATAGGAGGTTCTCTAAATATTGAAAAAGATATTTTTGAAATAATATTATTTTTTGTTTTAGGTATTGCGGGAATATTGTTGTTGTTTAATTTTAGATCTTACGGAAATAACTCAAAAGCATATAAATCTTTAGCTATCTATTTTTCAATTCCTATAGGTATAGTCTTAGGGTTTGTTTCTGGCTTAGTGGGTATTGGAGGAGGAATATTTTTAAGTCCTATATTGTATTTATTTCGTGCAGCAAACCCAAAAAATATTACAATAATGGTATCTTTATTTATTTTAATAAATTCAGTTTTAGGAATTTTGGGTCAGATAACAAAAAGTATAGAAATTAATGAAATAAAAAATTATATTATTTTATTAGTAGCTGTTTTAATTGGTGGTCAAATAGGTAATTTTTTAAATATAAAAATATTTCCAACAAAAATTCTTGCTTTAATTACATCATTGCTGGTTATTTTTGTTGCTTTAAGAATAGGATATAACTTTATGTAATGTTACTTAATAAATTAAAAAAATTTTATCGACCTTTTTTAATCACATACATTTTTTTTAGCATTGCAATTAGTTTTTATCCCTCTTTTGATTTTTACTCATTTAAAGGACAGGTAATTATAATTTCAGTCTCAATATTTAATGGAGTATTAGGAACATTTATTAAGAAATTATAATACGTAAGGCTCGGGTCTTGCATTACTTTGCAAAACTCTCTCAACAGCAAATACGCTGATGTCAATTGTTTGATAACTTCCTGTTGTAATTAATTCCGTTAAAGCTCTTCCTATTCCTGGGGCTTGCATTAATCCTCTTCCGGTAAAACCTGAAGCCATATAAACGTTTTCGTATTTTGGATGCTTTCCAACCACAGCATTATTATCTAATTTATTACAATCATAATACCCTGCCCAACCGCCAGTTAGTTTTAATTCCTCAAAAATGGGAATTCTTTTAGCCAGAGCCGGCCATACTAATTCCTCAAAATCGTTCCAAGCTGGTTCTAGATCATCTGCATCAAAGACTGATATTGGTGATCCAGCTAGATATTCTTTTCCCTCAGGTCGCCAATAAACACCCGTTGTAAGATCTCCTGTTAATGGCATTTCTGGAATATGTTTTGGACATTTAACTCTAAAAACTGTGTGTTTTTGTGGAACTACAGGAATGTCTTCTAGTAATTCTTTTGTCCAACACCCTGCAGCTGAAACGATTGTTTTGGCGTTTATCTCAGAAAGGGACTTTACTTCCCCTTTGATAAACTCTGCTCCAAGATCAATTGCCTTTGACTTTAGTGCGCTATGAAAAAGAAAAGGATCGATCCACCCTTCGCTTTTATTATCTGTAAAAGTTGCTGTTTCAATTCCTTCATTGTTTATATAAGGAAATACATTATTAAGTTCTGATCCCTTAATGTTTTTTGTACCTGCATCACAAGCTTTATGATTTTCGAGGGCTCTATATTGTTCTTCAGCATGTTCTGGACCAAACATAAGTAGATATCCATTTGGTACCATGCTTGCTGTTGGATTTGGATTTTTTTCAGTTTTTAACAGTTCGGGTATACTGAATATGAATTCTTTAGCAAATTTTCCTAGTAAAATATTTTCTTTTTGAAAAAATTGTCTTCTAAATCCTCCGAGTGATAAAGGGAAAGAAGCAGTTTTATAAGTTGGGTCTCTTTCAATAACTTTTACTTTTCTGCCTTCCTTAGATAAAAAGTAAGCAGTTGCAGCACCAATAATACCTCCGCCAATAACGACTACATCATCCATAATTAATTTAAAATCATTAAATTAAAATTTAACAAAAGTGCATAACTACACCACAAAAAATAAGGTATCATTAAATACGCACTGAGCCTGCTTATATCTTTATATTTTAGAAACAAAATTACAATGAATAAAATTATCACAATTAAATTTATTAAGGCTAGTTCTATATTTTTAAACCCAAAAAAAACGATACTCCAAGTTGTGTTAAATATTAGATGAATAAAATATAAGTAAACTAGGTTTAACTTATTACTTTTTATCCAAATGTTCCAAATTGCTAGAGCCATTAAAAAATACAAGATTGTCCATACTGGTGCAAATATCCAATCTGGTGGATTGAAAAATGGTTTGTTTAATAGAGAATACCAAGGATCTTTGAATTTAATTGTTAAAATACCTCCTGTAAAAGATGCGGTAAATGTAACAATTAAAAATAGAAATAAAGATATAAATTTATTTTTAAGCATTTAAATACTATACAACAGAATATAATGAAAAAAACAATTTGGATCACTGGAGGTAGCACTGGAATTGGAAAAGCATTAGCCATCAAGTTTGCTAATGAAGGATGGAATGTTGCTATATCTGCAAGACGTGAAAATTTACTAAAAGAATTATCAGAAAATTTTGAAAATATTTATGATTTTAGTTTAGATGTAACAAATAAAAATGATTGTAAAATTATTTTTGATCAAATTGTTGAAAAGTTTGGAGGAGTTGATATTTGCTTTTTTTCAACTGGAACATGGGACCCAAAGAAAGAAAAGGATATAGATGTTGAACAAATTGAAAATGTATTTCGAGTAAACTTTTTTGGAACTGTTAATTCTATTAAAGCTGTTGAACAATATTATAAAGACAAGAAAGATGGTGCAATTGTAATTGTATCTTCTATTGCAGGCTACAGGGGTTTGCCTAATTCAACAGGGTATGGCCCATCAAAATCTGCTTTAAATAATCTTGCTGAAAGTCTTTATTTTGATTTTGGCAGATTTAATGTACGAGTTTGCTTAGTTTCTCCAGGT
The DNA here is from genome assembly GCA_902592445.1 of uncultured Pelagibacteraceae bacterium. Lineage (GTDB taxonomy): Bacteria > Pseudomonadota > Alphaproteobacteria > Pelagibacterales > Pelagibacteraceae > Pelagibacter. The sequence goes on along the minus strand of CACJEN010000001.1, from coordinate 225,934 downwards.
TTTATAAAGACACCTATGACTGATAAAAATGATTTTAAAATGCCTTTTTTAAAAACTCCTGAGTATGCTGCAGAAAAAATTTATGATGGATTAATAAAGAAAAATAATTTTGAAATACATTTTCCAAAAGAATTAACTTTAACGCTAAAATTTTTTAGTATTTTGCCATACAGAATATATTTTTATTTAGTAAAAAAACTTACTAAGTTTCAAAAAAAATAATTATTCCTTAACAAAAAAAACAGTTAGTTCAGCAACTTTAAAACCGAATTTAGTCATTTTTGCTCTGTTGATTGCAACTTTTTCATCTTGCATAAATATCCAATCATCAAAGGTAATTTTTATCTCTTTTCCTTTCACAGGGACTAATAAAACATACTCAAATTTAAAAGCAGGGCCATAAGAATATCCTTTTGCTTTTCCAACCACATCTGAAGCTGTGCCTTCATAATTATGCTCATCTAGTTTTGTGATATGCCATTGTCTATCTTGTTCTTCACCATCATCCCAATTAAATTTCTCATCTAATATAAGTTTTTTCCCATCCCAATTTCCTCTTAAAGTTGCTGAAAATTGTCTTGTAACTTTACCTGATCTATTTTGAAGAATGCCCCATGCTTTTACATTACCTGATAAATATTCTTCTATTACAAGTCTTGGTTTTTTATCTTTAAAATCTTGAGGTTTCATAGATTGATTGCTTGAACAACTTGTAATCAATCCAAAAAAAATTATCAATAAAATTGATTTAATATTAGAAAAAATAATCATAAGTATCTTATCTATTTTGTAATGAGAATTGGATCAAATCTATATTTTTTGATTTAAACCCTGCTTCACAATAAGATAAATAAAAGTGCCACATTCTTTTAAATTTATTATCAAATCCTTGCTTAGAGATCTCTTCCCATTTTTTAAAAAATTCATCACGCCAAATTTTAAGTGTATTCGAATAATGGAGTCCATAAGAATTATATTGATTGATAGCTAAACCATTATTTTGTGACAAATCGTATAATTTTTTTTTTGATGGTAAGAAACCACCAGGAAAAATATACTTTTGAATAAAATCTTCTTTAGTTTTATATCTATCAAATAAATTATCATCTATTGTTATAGCTTGTATAGCTGCACTACCGTCTCTAACGAGATTCGTCTTAATTGTTTTAAAATAATTTTCTAAATAATTTTGTCCAACAGCCTCTATCATCTCTATTGATGCAATTGAATTATATTTTTGTTTTACATCTCTATAATCCTTAAATTGAATATTAATTTTTTCATTTAGACCATTTTTAAATATTCGACTCGATGCATACTCAAATTGTTTTTTTGAAATTGTTATACAATCAAGTTTTACATCATGATTTTTACCTACATATTCTGCAAAACCACCCCAACCACATCCTATTTCTAAAATTTTATTTCCTGATTTTGGTTTAATTAATTCAACTAATTTTTTATACTTGTTAATTTGTGCTTTCTCCAAATCATTGTCCTTTTGATCAAAAATGGCGCTTGAGTAAGTTAAGGTTGGATCAAGCCATAAAGAGAAAAATTCATTTCCCAAATCGTAGTGTTTTGAAATATTTTTTTTACTCCTTGATTTATTATTTTTTAAAAGAAAATTTTTTATTTTATTGAATAACGAAAAGTCTAATAATCCTGAAAATTTGTATACTAGATTTATATTTTTAGCTGTTAATTCAATTAAATTTGTTAAATCATCTGTCTCAAAATCACCACGCATGTAAGCTTCTGCAAGTCCTGTGCTACCACTTTTAACAATTTGATAAGTTAATCCAGGTTTGTTTATTTTAATTTTTACTTTAAGCTTTTGACTTGGATCACCAAATAAATATTTCTCGTCATCATAATTTGTCAGAATAAGATGTCCTTTTTTGATTAATTTAAGTGAACTAAAAACAATTTTATCTGACCAATTATTTAAATTCATTTACTTTCAATTGTAATATTATTTTTTAATTTAATCTTTTTTGCTATGAGTTTTATTCTTTTTGCCCATAATTTAAATGCTTCATAATGAATAGCTCCAATGATCTTAAAAGTCATTAACGGGTGTCTTAAATAAGAAAATATTAAATTTTTATTATTAAAATCCTTCGATATACCATCTTGAGAGGCAAACAAAAGTTTACCATCTTTATCATTCTGGTTAATTACTACTGATAGTTGTTCTCTTGGATTAAGTGTTTTAAAATGGTACTCACAATCCATCTCTATAAATGGCGAAACATAAAATTTTTTTTTACATTTATTTTGAACTGTTTTTTCATCTTGAGCTTTAAAAATATATGTATGTTGCTCACCGAAAGTATTTTTTACCTCATAAAAAATAGAAATTAATTTTAAGTGCTTGTTATATATAAAATATGTACTTAAGGGGTTAAATACATAACCAAAAAATTCTTGGATAACATAACAATTTTATACTTATATCCTCTGTCATAATTCCAATATTCCTTAGATTTTTTTTAACCCATAACTTTATTGAAGATCCATCTCTGTCTCCGTGATCTTTGTCGTAAAAACTTATAATATTAAATTTATTGTATGAAAAAAATTTTATATCTTTGTTAATTTCTTCCAGCTCATTTAAATCTATTAATAGTGAAAATACATTATATTTAAAATAATGTTCTTTAGGTTTGAATCTTTTATGTATTACTTTTCCAGTATAAATTTTTGAATTCTTAATCATCTATGGCTTTTATCATTTCAATGGATGATTTAATTCCATCTTCATGAAAACCATATCCAAAATAACTCCCACAAAAAAGTAAATTTTTTTTATTTTGTAAATTTTTTAATTTATCTTGGTTATCTAGTGCTGATTGATCAAAATATGGATGAGTAAAATTTACTTTTTTTAATATTTTATCTTCATTAATTTTGAAATTTGGATTTAAGGTTAAAAATATATTTTTATCGAAATCTAAATTTTGTAAGAGATTTAACCAATAAGTTATAGAATTTTTTTCTATGTTATTTTTATCCACACTTGAATTCCAAGAGCTCCATATATCTTTATTATTAGGCATTATACTTTCATCTGTATGTATGACCGCAATATTTTCTCTATATTTAAACTTAGACAAAATCTCCTGTTCTTCTTTTGTTGGTTCATCAATTATTGATAATGCTTGATCTGCGTGACTAGCTAAGACCACTTTGTCATAACTAAAGAATTCACTTTTATCACCATAATATAAGTCAATTCCATTTGATCTTCTTATTAATCTATTAACATTATAATTTTTATAATATTCACCACTTACGCTTGAAAGTACTTTTGCAACATAAGTCCGACTTCTTTTGGCGACTGTGTACCATTGCGGTCTGTTTTTTAATTTGAATAAGCCGTGGTTTTGGAAGAATTTTAGGAAAAATTTTAAAGGCATTTTACTTGCTTCATACGGTGGCATAGACCAAATAGCTGAAACCATTGGTATTAAATGAAAATTTATAAATGAATCAGATAATTTATTTATAACTAAATAATCTCCTAAGGTAATTTTTTGATCAAATTGATTTATTCTCTCACAATTTTTATAAAACTTTAAAATATCAAAAAACATTTTTAAAAAAGATTTATTAAATAAATTCGATTTATTTGCGAAAATACCTTTCAGACCTCTTCCACAATATTCAAATTTCGTATCTTTAACTGATACAGCAAAAGACATATCACTTTTTTCTATGTGAACTTTATTTTCATCAAAAAATTTAATTAAGTTAGGATAAGTTTTGTGGTTAAAAACTATAAATCCAATATCAACAGATATTTTCTTTTCCTCGATTAATAAATCAATTGTATGTGAGTGACCCCCAAAATGATCTTCTTTTTCAAATAAATCAACTTGGTGTTTTTTTGAAAGATAGTAAGCTGCGCTAAGACCTGAGATGCCTGATCCAACAACTCCGATTTTCATTAAAACTTATGCAGCATCTTCTTTAAATTCGTCAATACTAGGACAGGTACAAAAAATATTTTTATCTCCATAAACATTGTCTACTCTTGCAACTGGAGGCCAAAATTTATTTACTCTCAAAAATTTTGCAGGATAAGCAGCTTGCTCTCTTGAATATTTATGGGTCCATTCATCTGATGCTAATTCAAAATCGGTGTGTGGAGCATTTTTTATTGGGTTATCGACTTTATCAAATTTACCTGACTTGATCATGTCAATTTCTGATTTAATGCTAATCAAGGTGTCACAAAATCTATCCAGCTCAGATAAACTCTCACTTTCAGTTGGTTCTATCATCATTGTACCAGCAACTGGCCATGACATCGTGGGTGCATGAAAACCATAATCTATCAATCTTTTAGCAATATCTTCTTCAGTAATACCTGTTTCACTCTTAATTGATCTAATATCAATAATGCATTCATGAGCCACATTACCATTTGAGCCTTTGTAAAGTATTGGATAGTGATCTTTTAACCTATTTGCTATGTAATTTGCATTTAGTATCGCAATTTGTGTTGCAAGTCTTAATCCTTGAGAGCCCATCATTTTAATATACATCCAAGAAATTGATAAAATACTTGAACTTCCCCAAGGTGCTGCAGAGACAGGTCCAATTCCAGTTGAAGGCCCACAATCTTTAACGACCGGGTGATTGGGAAGATAAACCTGTAAATGCCTTTTACATGCAATAGGTCCCATTCCAGGGCCTCCTCCACCGTGAGGAATACAAAATGTTTTATGTAGGTTTATGTGGCAAACATCAGGACCAAAATTTCCTGGTTTTGCTATACCAACAAGTGCATTTAAGTTTGCACCATCCATGTAAACTTGTCCTCCATGTTTATGAATTATTTCACATATATCTTTTATTTTTTCCTCAAATACACCATGTGTAGATGGATATGTAACCATTAAAGCTCCGAGATTTTCCGAGTGTGTCTCAGCTTTTTTCTTTAAATCTTCAAAATCAACATTGCCCTCTTTATCACAATTAACTACTACCACCTTCATTCCTACCATCTGGGCACTTGCTGGATTAGTTCCATGTGCTGAGCTTGGTATTAAGCATATATTTCTGTTTTTTTCGCCTCTATCTAAATGGTATTTTCTTATCACCATTAATCCAGCATATTCTCCTTGAGCCCCTGCATTAGGCTGAAGTGAGACACCAGAAAAACCGGTAATTGATCTTAGCCAATTTTTAAGATCAGTGAACAAAGCTCGATATCCTTCCATTTGCTCAACAGGAACAAATGGATGTGGCTCAGCTAATTCTCTCCATGAAATTGGAATCATTTCTGCAGTCGCATTTAACTTCATAGTACACGAGCCTAGTGCAATCATAGTTCTATTAAGAGCTATGTCCTTATCTTCCAACTTTTTAAGATATCTAAGCATTTCTGTTTCTGAGTGATATGAATTGAAAACAGGATGTTCTAAGTATTTTGAAGTTCTTAATAAATTTTTTGGTAGGTTGGGTAAACTTACTGTAGGATCTTCTTTCTTAATGGATTCCGCTGCATTAAAAATTTTAAGTAATTGATTGACTCTATAAACATTTTTTCTTTCATCAAAAGAAATAGCGAGCATTTCTGAATTTACTTTTCTTATATTAACCTTTTGATCTAAAGCATTTTTAAAAATCTGGTCAGTCTTTTCTTTAGTGATTATAGTTACAGTATCAAAAAAATAATCTGAGTATAGTTGGTATCCAGATTGTTTTATTTTATCAGCAAAATTTTTTGCTAGCTGAGATACTCTTTCAGAAATTTCCTTTAGTCCCTGTGGTCCATGATATATTGCATAAGCTGATGATACAATCGCTAGTAATGCTTGTGCCGTACAAATATTGCTTGTTGCTTTGTCTCTTCTGATGTGCTGCTCTCTAGTTTGTAATGATAACCTGTAAGCCTTGTTTCCATGTCTATCAACTGAAACACCAACAATTCTACCAGGCATTGATCTTTTAAATTCGTCTTTTGTTGCAAAAAAGGCTGCATGCGGTCCTCCATAACCCATTGGAATACCAAATCTTTGTGAGCTACCAACCGCTATATCAGCACCAAGTTCTCCTGGTGTTTTTAGTTTAGCAAGTGCCAATAAATCACAAGCCAAGATCGCTTTACCATTTTTTTTATGAATTTTACTAATATGTTCACTTGGATCTTTAATGTCACCCAAAGTTCCTGGATATTGCAAAATTCCGCAAACAACATCTTCTTTTAGCTGATCTAAAACTTTATCCTCATCTCCAACAAGAACTTTGAGACCCATAGGTTCTGCTCTTGTTTGAACAACTTCGATTGTTTGTGGATGACAATTCTCTGAAATAAAAACTAAATTACTGTCACTTTTATTAAGTCTATGACTTAAACCCATGGCCTCTGCTGCTGCGGTCCCCTCGTCAAGCAAAGATGCATTTGCAATATCCATTCCTGTAAAATCAACAATCATTTGTTGAAAGTTTAACAGCATTTCTAATCTTCCTTGAGCTACTTCAGGTTGGTAAGGGGTGTATGAAGTATACCAACCAGGATTTTCCAATATATTTCTTAAAATAACATACGGTGTATAAGTTCCATAATAACCCATGCCAATAAAATTGGAGTAAATTTGGTTTTTTTTTGAAATTGATTTTAATTTTCTAAGCGCTTCGTATTCTGAATTCGGCTCTCCAATATTTAGTTCACCTTTGAACTGTATTTTATCTGGAACAGTACTATTTATAAGATCATCCAATGACTTAAAGTTAAGTTCTTTGAGCATTTTTTGTTGCTCATTATTTGAAGGACCTATGTGTCTTCGAATAAAGTCTTTTTGTGAATTATGTAACATTAGCTTGATGTCTCCTTTGCAAATTTCTCGTATTCTTCTTTATTCATTAACGTGTCTAATTCTGATAGATCTTTCACTTTCAATTTAAAAAACCATGCAGCACCTTCAGGGTCTTCATTAATTTTTGCTGGATCGTCTACAATAGATTGATTTATATCAACTACCTCTCCACTGATAGGTGTGTAAACGTCACTTGCGGCTTTTGTAGACTCTACAACACCTGCAGTTCCATCTTTTTCAACATTTTTCCCTTTTTCTGGCAACTCAGCAAAAACAATATCACCCAACATTTCGGTTGCATGTTTTGTAATTCCAATAGTTGCAATCTCACCCTCAAGTGTAATCCATTCATGCTCTTTGGAAAATTTAACTTCAGACATTTTTTTCTCCTTTTACATAGTTTTTTTTATAAAATGGTAAATCGCAAACATTAGCTGGAACTTTTTTTCCTCTGACTTCTAAAAAGATTTTTGTATTTGTTGGTGAGTAATTGTTTTCGACATACCCCATTGCAATTGAGCACTCAACACTTGGTCCAAATGTACCACTTGTAACTTTACCTATTTCTTTATCGTTCTTATCAAAAATTTTAGTATTTCCTCTTGCTATAACTCTTGTTTCAGGTTTGATTCCAACTCTTAAAGTCTTTACTCCATCATCAATTTGTTTTTTTATAATATTTGAACCAGGGTAATCACTATCAACTCTTGATTTGGGTATTGCCCATTTCAGGTTTGCCTCGATCGGACTTGTTTTTTCATCAAGATCATTACCATATAAGCATAATCCTGCCTCTAATCTTAGCGTATCTCTTGCACCAAGTCCTATAAGTTTAGCACCATAATTAATTAATTGATCGACAAATTTTTCAGCTTTTTTGTTTTCTATAGAGATCTCAAAACCATCTTCACCAGTATAACCAGATCTTGTTATGTAAATATTTGAATTATCATATTCAAATTCCCCTCCATTCATAAATTTAAGATTAGTTATATTTGAAACTACTTTTCCTAATACATCTTTTGCTTTTGGTCCTTGTAGTGCAATCAAAGATAAGCTTTCATCTAAATTTAACTCATATTTGTCATCTAATTTTTTTTTTATAATTTCAAAGTCTTGCTTTTTACATGCTGCATTTAAAATAATTAAGTAACCATCTTTTAATTTTGTAATAATTAAATCGTCGTAAATTCCTCCCTGCTCATTCATTAAAAAAGAATATTTACTTTGATTTATTTTTAGATTTTTTAAATTAACTGGAAATATTTTTTCAAGATCATTTGTAAGCTGATCTGAACCAGTTATAAATAGTTGTCCCATATGTGACACATCAAATATACCAGCATTTTCTCTCGTAAATTTATGCTCTTGGATTATTCCACTCTTATATTGAATAGGCATTTGATAACCTGCAAACTCAACCATTTTTGCACCGTGTTGGATATGTAAATTGTATAAAGGTGTTTTTTTAATCATATTAACTCTTCAAACCCCTCTGTCTTGTTGCCTGAGAGTTTTGCTCCTTCGGCGAGAACTTAATCTCTTTCCAGAGTTAATACGTACGGTCCTTTTGCCTGAGAGATTATTGGGTATTTGCTCCTTCGGCGCTACATAAAGTAGTCTCTCCCGTAAGGTCTTATAACACAATTTATTATAAAATATAAATATTTATGCAGATTTATTTTTTAAAAATAAAGTTAAAAACTGTAATAGAACTGCGAATATAACCACGGACCCACCAATTAAAACAATAAAAGGAGGGTTTTCGTTAACAAACATCCATGCCCAAAGAGGCCCTAAAACTGCCTCAGTAAGCATAATAATTCCAACAAATGCAGAAGGTGTAGATCTTGCACCAACTGTAATAAAAATAAATCCAAATCCCAATTGAAAAAAACCAGCTAAGAATCCTAAAAAAATATCATGGCTAGAAATTGCAATAGTTGGTGACATCAAGTATCCAATAATCATTGCAAAAACACCTGCTACAAGTTGAAGTGGGACCATGTCAACATCTGGATATTTTCTAACTACTAAAATTAAAATTGCGAATGAAATTGGCATTAGAAATGCAGCTATATTTCCAGACATTTCTCCAGGTGATAAAGAATTACCCACCATCATGATTATGCCAGCTATTGCCAAAATGATTGAGGCTAAAGTGATTTTAGATATTTTTTCTTTTAAAAATAAATAACCAAATACAGCAAGAAATATCGTTTGTGTCTGAATTATAAAATTAGTGTTTGTTACAGTAGTATTGTACATTGCAAAAACATAACTTGCAAAGCCTACTGCTAGAATTAAACCACCAAACAAACCTGGAATACCAGATTTAATAAGCACGGTAAAAATTTTTTGTTTATAAGAAATTATTAAGAATAAAAATACAACAACTATAAAAAAAAGAGATCTCCAAAATAATATTTGCCATAAGGTTGATCCTTCAAACGACTTTACAATCATACCGCCAAAACTAAGGCTGCAGGCGCCTAAAAATACTAATAATGGACCTGGTATTTTTGAAATTATATTCACAAGATTTTTGAAATTATATTATTTGTTTCCATTTCATATAATTTAAAAATTGTTTCTGCATCTTTTAAATTTACTTCTTTAAACTTTATTTTTGATCCAGGTGTTAATTGTGAGAGTTTATCGAAATCAGCACTAATAACAGTAGCTATTTTTGGATACCCGCCTATCGTACCATGATCTGCAAGCATAATAATAGGATTACCATCAGCTGGGATTTGTATAACTCCTTTTACAAGTCCTTCAGATTTAATATTGTTATTAACAATATTGTCTAATCGCTCTCCCTCCAAACGCATTCCCATTCTATCTGTAAGTTTGGTCACGCTATATTCGTTTTTAAAAAACTTAGCTTGGGACTCTTTAGAGAAATAATGAAAATTGGTTCCTTTTATAACTCTTATATTTTCAATTTTAGAATTAATGTGATCTAATTTTCTTCTTGATAATTCTTTAATTTTTAAAACTTCAATCTTTTGATTATCTTTAAGTTTTTTACCATTATTTGAGCCGATATTAGCTTTTGTGTTTATAGAGCAGCTTTTCCATTGATAATCTATCTTAAGGTCAGCTCCGATTCCCAAATAACCATAAACAGATTTATTAGTTGAAATTAAATCAATTTCATCATGATCCTGTATTGTAATTGTTTCATAACATTTACCCTCTATTTCATTTTTATTTTTAAAAACTTTAAATTTTACGTCTCCTGAAACTGATATATTTAAAGGATCCCCGTGATACACTAATCTTGGTCCTTGATATGCAAATTCTATTATTGGATGACTTGGAACATTCTGAAGAATTTTGTTGGCTATAATATAATTTCTTTTGTCCATTACGCCACTTATTGGTATTCCAATATGATTTAGATTATTTCTACCTAAATCTTGAAAAGTTGTATTGATCCCTGCTCTTATGACTTTGAAAAAATTTTCACTCATAATATTTTTTATATTTTTCCTTATTGATTTTAATAAAACTAACAGTATCACCTGGATTAATTAGATTTGGATTATCTTCGTTCAGTGAGTCAAAAACATTCAAGGGTGTATTACCAATTATATTCCAACCACCTGGGCTTTCAAAAGTATAAATATTGCAAAATTGTTCTGTTAAACCTATTGAACCTTTTGGAACTTTAACTCTTGGAGTTTCTAATCTTTTAGCGTGTAAATTCTTATCAATATCTCCTAAGAAAGGCATACCTGCAATAAAACCTGTCATATAACAGAAATATTCTTTTAAAAAAAATTTTTCTAAAATTTCATCAGTTGATTTATTTAATTTTCTTTCAAGTTTTTTAAGATCCAATGCATATTCATCCTCGCAACATACTGGAATTTGTATTTTTTTTTTAGATATACTATGACTCTTTTTTATCTCTAAATTTTCAATAATTTTTTTAGTATTTTCAAAATTCGTAATTGATAAATCAAACGAAACTATTAGCTTGTTGTAAGATGGAGTTAAATTTGTAATTCCCTCAAAATTACAGTCTTTTAAATTTTGAAAATAATTTATTACACTCGAATTAATTTCTTTATTAACTTCATCACCAAAATCACAGTAAACTGCTGCGTCACCAAGATTTGATATATTTTTTATCATGCCATGTTATACTTTAAACTTTGTAGCTATGGAAATTAATATAAATTGTGATTTAGGTGAAAAATCTAAACATCATTCGAATAAACATGATCCTGATTTACTTGAGATAGTAAATTCTGCAAATATAGCCTGTGGCTATCATGCTGGCGACGAAGAAACAATGAATGATGTTATAAGAATATCTAAAAAAAATAATGTAAGTATTGGTGCCCACCCATCTTTTAATGATCCAGAAAATTTTGGGAGAGAAAGAATGAATTTATCATCTAAAGAAATTAGAAAATTAATATTAGATCAATATGAGATTTTACAAAAAATTGCATCTGATCATGGAGAAAGAGTTACACATATTAAACCACACGGTGCATTAAACAATATGGCATGTGAAGATTTGGATTTGGCAATCACTCTTGCAAAAGCCGTACATGAAATTAGTGATGATATTATTTATTTAGTTCCAACTGGTTCAAAAATGGAAATAGCTGCAAAAAAATTAAATATGAACATTGCGTGTGAAATTTTCGCTGATAGAAACTATGAAGATGATGGAAACTTAGTTTCTAGAAAAAAATCTCATGCTCTTATTACCGACCCTGAAGAAGCCAAAAAACACGTATTAAACATGGTGAAAAATCAGTCACTTAATTGTCACAGCGGGAAGCAGATACCTTGTGAAATAGACTCTGTGTGCATACATGGAGATAATCTTAGTTCACTAGTAACAGCAAAATTAATTAAAAAAAATTTGTTGGAAAATGGTCTTGAACTAAAGGCATTAAATAAAATGGAGAAATTTAAAATATGAAGAAAATTTTTGTAGTTCTTTTGTTAACTATAGGATTGTCAAGCAATTCGATTGCTGCAGGCTCATCGTCATCAAGCTCAGATACCACATCTAATTATGATAAAGCTGTAAAGCTTATAAAAGCTGCAAAAAAGTATGAAATAGATGGAAAAGTAGACAAGGCTAAGAAAAGATATGAAAGAGCTTTAAAATTTTTAATGATATCAAATAAGAATAAACCAAATAAAGCTGACACTCTTAACTATTTAGGCTTCACAACTAGAAAGTTGGGAGATTTTGAAAACGGTGAAAAATATTACCTTAAAGGTTTATCTATTGATCCAAAACATAAAGGTATCAACGAATATTTAGGTGAATTATATGTTGCAACAAACAGACATAACCTTGCTGTTGAAAGACTTGAGGTTTTAAGAGGTTGTGGATGTGAGGAATATGATCAACTTAAAGCAGTCATAGCTGGTGAAAAATCAAAGTATTAACAAATCTTTTATAGACTTTATAATTAAATAAATAAGTAAAAATTTTAATTAGCAAAATAACTGAAATTACTTATATAGTGTATTTTAATACCCAATAATTAGAAATTTTAAATTGATAGAACAATCCTTAATACTATTACAAATTATCTTTATTGATATAATTTTAGCTGCAGATAATGCAATTATAATTGGCTTAATTGCTGCAAACTTTGTTCCCAAAAACAGAAAAAAAATTATCTTTTGGGGTGTTGTAGGTGCACTTGTTTTTAAAGTAGTTTTTGCAATATTTGCCACATACCTTTTTAAGTTCTATTTTATCAAAATTTTAGGAGGGTTACTTCTTATTTGGATTGTAAATGATTTAAGAAAAGATTTATTTGAAATTCAAAAAATTAAATCGCCTAAAAAAAAATCAATGGAGCCATCTTTTATTAAAAGTATCTACAAGGTTCTATTTGCGGATATTACAATTAGCTTTGACAATGTTATTGGAGTTGTTGGAGCCTCAAAAGGTAACTTTGGATTTATGATATTTGGATTAGTTTTATCAGTAGTATTAACTGGTGCGTTAGCTACATACCTAGCAAATTATATTCAAAAACATTTATGGATTGCCTATATAGGTTTAGGTTTTATTTTGCTTGTAGCCATTCAATTAATAATAGGTGGAATGGTTGATTTAGAGATAATAAATATAAATGAGGAATTTAAAAAATATTTTTAATAAGAATATTTTTTACTAGGATATTTTTTTCTTTTTACTTCTTTTGTAAATTTGCTTATTCCTTCTCGGATATAGCGTCTTAAATCAATATATTTTTTTACAAATTTTATTTTCGATTGAGTTAGTCCTAAAATATCATCAGTGACTAAAATTTGACCATCACAATTATTAGATGATCCTATTCCAATCGTTGGAATTGTAATTTTTCTAGTAATCTCTTTTGATAAATCGCTCTTTACACATTCAAGAACTATTGCAAATGCTCCAGATTTTTCTAAAAGTTCAGCATCACTTAAAAGACGCTTTCTTTCACGTACAGACTTTCCTTTTGATTTAAATTTTCCTCTAACAGTTTGAGGAGTTATACCAAGATGGCCTAAAACAGGTATTTTATTTTTAATTAAGTGTTTAACTATCTCTTTAATTCTAAGTCCGCCTTCTAATTTTACTCCATCGCATTTTGTTTCTTTCATTACTCTTTTACAGTTTTTTAAAGCCTCAGCTTTATTTGTATAAGTATTATATGGCATATCTACAATCATCAGACTTTTAGATATTCCTAATCTAACACTCTTTGAGTGTTCTATCATTTTTTCAAGTGTGACTTGTCTGGTTGACTTGTAATTGTAAAGAACCGATCCAAGAGAATCTCCAACTAAAATAAGATCTGTAAATTTATCTACTTCTTCTGCAATATTTTTAGAATATGCTGTTAGACAAACAATTTTTGACTTATTTTTTTTTTGTTTTATTTTTTTTACTTTATCGAACATTTAATTTCTTAAGATATAATACTTTAATAAAGTATTATGCACATATTGTGTCATTAATTAATACATTCTTATTATTCTAATTCAATGGTGCTAGGGGGTTTAGAAGTGACGTCATATACCACTCTATTAATACCTCTAATATTATTTACTATTCGATTAGAAATTTTCTGTAAAAAAGATTTTTCAAATTTAAAAAAATCTGCTGTCATACCATCTTCAGATGTTATTGCTCTTAACAAGCATAAGTATTCGTAAGTTCGATTATCACCCATCACACCAACAGTTTTTACAGGTAGCAAGGCGGCATAGGCCTGCCAAATTTTATGATAAAGATTATTTTTTTTCAATCCATCTATAAAAATATGATCGGCCTCTTTTAAAATTTTAATTTTTTCTTTTGTTATATTTCCTGGCATTCTAATAGCTAAACCAGGTCCTGGAAAAGGATGTCTTGATATAATATCTTTATTCAATCCTAGCTCTAGCCCTAATTTTCTAACCTCATCCTTAAATAAATATTTCAAAGGTTCCACTAATTTTAAATTCATTTTTTTTGGTAAACCTCCAACATTATGGTGAGATTTTATTTTTGATGTTTGACTTCCAGTAACAGATTTACTCTCGATTAAGTCTGGGTATAAAGTTCCTTGTGCTAAAAACTGAACATTTTTGATTTTTTTTGCATAATTTTCAAAAATTTTAATAAATAAATTTCCAATTATTTTTCTTTTCTTTTCAGGGTCAGAAATATTTTTTAATTTATTTAAAAATTGTTTTTCAGCATTCACATAAATTAAATTAATTTTAAAACGTTTTTTAAATGTTTGAATAACTTGCTTTTCCTCCTCTTTTCTTAAAAGTCCAGTATTAACAAATATGCAAGTTAATCGGTTACCTATTGCATTAGATAGTAATTTTGCAACAACACTGCTGTCTACGCCACCCGAGAGGGCACAAATGACTTTTGAATTACCGACTTGAGTTTTAACTTGATCAATAAGCTTTAATTTCTGATCTTTAGAGGACCAGTTTCTTTTAATTTTACATATTTTAAATACAAAATTTCTTAAGATAATTTTTCCTCTATTAGTATGAGTTACCTCTGGATGAAACTGAATACCAAATAATTTTTTCTTAGAATTTTCAACTATACAAAATTTTGCATTATTTGTTTTTGCTATTACCTTAAAATCTGTTGGTAATTTGGTAACCTCATCTGCATGACTCATCCAAACATTATTTTCTTTTTTTGTAAAAAAATCTTTTGTAAGTATGCTCTCTCTTAATTTTTTAACTTTTGCTAAACCAAATTCTCTTGATTTTGATTGTTTGACCTTGCCGCCAAATTCTTTTGATATTATTTGGTGACCAAAACATATTCCAAGCACTGGAATATTAGAATTTAGTAAATTCTTATTAAATTTTACCTTTTTACTTTGATAAACATTTAAAGGTCCTCCAGACAATATAAGTCCACTAACATTTTTATCAAAAAGTTTAATATTATTTGATTTGTGATGACTAAGAATTTCACAATAAACCCCAAGTTCCCTAACTTTTCTTGCTATTAATTGGGTAAACTGTGAACCAAAATCTATGATCAAGATTTTCTTAAGACTGTTCTCAAGAAGCATCTTTTTTTTCAAAATCTTTAAGTCTTGTATCTATAGAGGTTAATTTTTCACATAATTTATTACATATTTTCTTAAAATCTTTTTTTAGATCTTGAACCTTTGAAAAATTTGATCTTTCTAATTCTAGATCAATTAAAATATACATTGCCTCTTCATTTTTTGGATCTAATAACAAGGCAGTATTAATATTTTTTTCTTCCTCTTTAGTATTTTTTTCTATTTTAAAAATTTTTCCTAAATAAAGATATGAATTTGAATGTTTAGGATTGTATACAATGCTTCTTTCAAACTGGAATTTTGACTCTTCATATTTTTCTTCATCAAATAATTTCTTACCTTTGTCATAAAAATTGTTCTCACTCGCATTAGCGATTGAGTTTAAACTAAATATAAATATGCAAAAGGTGAATATTTTTAAAATCATTTTTTTATTTCATCTATATTATGTACCATACTTTCATAAAATCCAGCTTTGGTTATCTTTACAAATTTAGGTTTTTTTCTTAAATCTACAACTCTAGGTGATCCAAGGTATCCCATGGATGACTTTAACCCTCCTACTAATTGATAAATTATTTTATTTACTGATCCTTTATATTTTACAAATGCCTCAACTCCTTCAGCAACATATTTTGAAGTATCTTTTTGTTTAGTTTGAAAATATCTATCAGCTGATCCTTTATTCATTGCACCAATAGAACCCATTCCCCTAAAGCTTTTAAATAATTTTCCATTCCTTTTTATAATTTTACCTGGAGCTTGATCAGTTCCTGCAAATAAAGACCCAATCATTACAGCGTCAGCACCGGCCGCTAAAGCTTTAGCTAAATCTCCTGAAAATTTTATTCCACCATCAGCAATCAAAGTACATTTACTTTTTCCCATTCCTTTTTTAACACTTAAAATAGCACTTAGTTGGGGGACACCAATTCCAGCAACCAATCTTGTTGTGCAAATTGATCCTGGACCAATGCCCACTTTAATAATATCTACACCTAATTTAATTAAGTATTTTGCAGCTTCGGCAGTTGCAACATTTCCAGCACATAATGTAGTTTTTTTAGGTTTTAGTCTTTTAATTTTTTTTATTATCTCTCCAACTTTTTTTGTGTGTGCATGTGCAGTATCAACAACTATTAAATCTAAATTTTCTTTTAAAATTTTTTGAGCTCTTAAATGTTCCCGTGGACTTGCTCCAACAGCTGCTCCTACAAGACATTTTTTTGCTTTAACTTTTCTTATCTCTGAAATTTGTTGTTCGATGGTCAAATTTCTGTGTATTACTCCTATACCTCCAAGTTCAGCCATCGCTATTGCCATTTTAGATTCTGTAACTGTGTCCATGGCAGATGTTAATAAAGGTATCTTTAGAGATAAATTTTTTGATAGATAGGTTGATGTATTGACCTCTGATGGGAGTACCTGTGAATAATTAGGTGCTAAGGTTACGTCATCAAACGTAAGTGCTTCTTTAATGATTTCCATGTCCCTGTATAAACGATTCTTTGAAAATTAAAAGGTAGCTATCTTAAATTTTTACAGATTATAAAATTTTCTTTCGACTCTTTTCTACTTGAGGGAGGTTTATAAACATGAAATTCTTTAAAATTTTTCTTAGCACTATCAACAATTTCATTAAAACTTGATCCCATAAAGATTTTTGAGACAAAAATGCCATTTTTTTTCAAAATATTAAGTGAAAAATTCATGGCCTCAATGCTTAACTCGCCTGTAACAAGCGAGTCTACATTTTTATTTCCAGTAGTATTTACCGCCATATCAGAGATAACTAGGTCGATTTTTTCATCAAAATTTTTTTCAATTTTTTTTTGAGTGATCTCATCTGTAAAATTACCCTTTATGTGGATAACATTTTCAATTTTATCTAATTCTTTAAGATCAATTGCGACAAGCTTTATATTTTTAAATTTTCTAGAAATAAACTCACTCCAACTTCCAGGAGCAGCTCCAAGATCAACTATGGACATGCCATTATTAATTACTTTAAACTTTGTTTGTATCTCTTGAAGTTTATAAACTGCTCTAGAACGATAACCTTCTAATTTTGATTGTCTTACGTAGATGTCTTTTTTTTGCTTAATTATCCAATTTTTTGAGATTTTATTTTTTTTCAATTAATTTCTATTACAAAACATCTTCATGATGTTCAATATCTTCAATTTCCTCAATTTTCTTGCTTTTTAAAATTGAGTAGAAATGAAACGCACTTACTGGGACAGATAATAAATAAACCGTTCCTGCAATTACAATTGTATTGAAAGTATAAATAAATAAAAGACCAAAAAATAGTATAACAGAAAATAAAAGAAAAATTGTAGTATTCCTAGGAACTACAATTTTTTTTAATGAGTAGGTTGGAATTTTACTAATGAGTAAAATTGAAATTATAATAAATAGAGATGGCACTAATATTTGGTAGTTAGGATTAAATATTTGAAATTCACTTAAACTGTAAATTAAGGGCATTAAAACTAAAATCCCACCTGCAGGAGATGGTATTCCAACAAAAAAATTATCTTTCCATGATGGTTCTTCACTAGTTGAAACATTAAATCTTGCTAACCTTAATGCTACACATACAACGTAAATTAATGCAACCAACCAGCCTAATCTACCAATTTCAACTAATGACCAAAAATACATTATAAAAGCAGGTGCAACACCAAAGCTTATTACATCAGTCAAACTATCAAGTTCTTTTCCAACTTTTGATGTAGCATTTATTAGTCTTGCAATTCTGCCATCTAAGCCATCAATGATACCTGCAACAATTACAGCTATAATTGCTAGTTCAAAATTCCCATCAAAAGCAAATTTAATAGAGCTTAAACCAATACAAACACCAAATAATGTTAAGATATTAGGTAAAATTATCCTAGAATTTTTATTCGATACTAACTTTAAATTTTCTTTTGATTTTTCCATTTTACCTTTTGGCTATTAAAGTTTCACCTGCAATCATTTTTTGATCAACTTTGATTAAGGGTTTGTAATTTTCAAAATATAAATCAGCTCTACTTCCAAATCTAATAATTCCTATTCTGTCACCTTGTTTAAGATCTTGATCCACTGATGATTCTGATACAATTCTTCTTGCAACTAAACCCGCTATTTGAACTACAATGATGTCTTCACCAAATGTATTGTTTAATTTATAGTAATTTCTCTCATTGTCTTCACTTGCTTTATCTAAAGATGCATTAATAAACTTTCCAGGTTTATATAAAATTTCTGTAATTTTTCCTGAACATGGAATTCTGTTAACATGACAGTCAAATACATTCATAAATATGCTAACTTTGGTAAATTTTCTATCTTCTAAGCCAAGCTCTTTTGGACCATTAGTCTCCAAAACTTGAAGAACAACTCCATCAGCTGGACTTGTAAGATAATCTTCATCACCAATTGAAATTCTCTCTGGGTCTCTGAAAAAATAATAACACCAGATAGATAAAATTAAACCGACAAAACCTAAAAATCCATGAATGAAATACAATACTATTGTTGCAAAAACGAAAATTACGATAAATTTATAACCTTCATTATGAATTTTTGGGAATATTTTCTCAAACATAGTTCACTCGATTAATTGATAAATTTTGATTAATATGTATATAAAATGCAGAAATTCAATTAATAAGATACATCAAAAAAATGAGTAAAATTAAGGTTAAAAATCCAGTTGTTGAATTGGATGGTGATGAAATGACCAGAGTGATCTGGGAGTTTATCAAGAATAAATTAATTCTACCATATCTTGATTTAGGAATTGAATATTACGACCTTGGTATGAAAAGTAGAGACGACACGGATGATCAAATAACTATTGATTGTGCAAATGCAATTAAAAAAAATGGTGTTGGAATAAAGTGTGCAACAATAACTCCAGATGAAGCAAGAGTTAAAGAATTTAGTCTCAAAAAAATGTGGAGATCACCAAATGGGACTATAAGAAATATTATTGGAGGAACAGTTTTTAGAGAACCAATTATTTGTAAAAATATTCCAAAGCTAGTTCCATCTTGGACTGATCCATTAATTATAGGTAGACATGCTTTTGGGGATCAATATAGAGCAACAGATTTTGTAGTGCCTGGTAAAGGTAAGCTTGAAGTCAAATGGACTGCCGAGGATGGTAGTGATGAGAAAAAATATGAAGTATTCAATTTCCCAGGTCCAGGAATTGCACTTTCAATGTATAATTTAGATAAATCGATAGAGGATTTTGCAAGATCTTGTTTCAATTATGGATTAATAAAAAAATGGCCTGTTTATCTATCAACAAAAAATACAATTTTAAAAAAATATGATGGAAGATTTAAAGATATTTTTCAGAAAGTTTACGATCATGAGTTTAAATCTGATTTTGAAAAAAATCATATTATTTATGAACATAGATTAATTGATGATATGGTTGCTTGTGCAATGAAATGGAGTGGCAAATACATTTGGGCTTGTAAAAATTATGACGGTGATGTTCAATCTGACACTGTAGCACAAGGATATGGTTCTTTAGGACTTATGACAAGTGTGTTGTTAGCACCTGATGGAAAAACTATGGAAGCCGAAGCTGCACACGGAACAGTTACTCGTCATTTTAGAATGCACCAGCAAGGAAAAGAAACTTCAACAAATCCAATTGCCTCGATTTTTGCATGGACTAGAGGACTGGCACATAGAGGGAAATTAGATAATAATGAAGAGCTTATTAAATTTGCTCAAAGTTTGGAGACTGTTTGTATTGATGCTGTAGAACAAGGTCATATGACTAAAGATTTGGCCATATTAATCGGTCCATCAAATCAATACTTAACTACAAATCAGTTTTTAGAAGTAATAAAATCAAATTTAGAAAAAAAACTAAATTAATTGGATAATTTAAATAATATTCTATTTATTAACACTGGTGGCGGTATAGGTGATGCACTGACTTCCCTACCAACACTCAATTACATAAACGATAATCTTAAGCCTAAAAACCTATATTATTTTTCAACTGATTTGGGAAATTTTTGGTTCGATACAAAACTTCAAGAATATAAGCCTTATAATTTAATTACTGTTAAAAGTTTTCCAGAACACTTTGGATTTAGAGATCATCATATGAAAGTATCCAAAGATGTTATTAAAAATTTTGAATTTGATGAATTTGACCTAATAATTGATAACCAGACAAGATTTAAAAATACTCTAATTTATAGAAAAATACCCCATAGATACTATGTTTCCCCGTGCTTAAACTATTTGATGAGCAAGCCTATTACGTTTATGAGAAAGAGAGAAATTTTTGCAAATAGAATAATTGATTATTTTAATAAAAATAAAAAATTAAATATAAAACCAAATTATAGGATAGCAATTCCGAACAATTTTATTAACGAAGCAAAAAAATTAATATCTAATGAAAATTATGTTGGCTTTTCAATTACAGCAGGTCATCCAACACGCATTAAAGAAATAAATTATGAAGAAATTATTAAGGTTGCTAACTATTTTTCAGATAAATTTATTCCCACTTTTTTTATTGAGAACAAATTTCAGGAACTAATTGCAAAAATAAAACAAAATGTAAAAAAAGCTTATTTTCCAGAACATCAATCGAGTACAGAATTTAAGAAACCCATGCTTGTTACAGCTCTTGGGTCTTTAACCAAATTTAATATAACTATTGATAATGGTATTTCACATATGCTTTCTTTTTCAGATAATAAAAATTATATCTTCTACAATAATTCATCAAAAAAATTTCAGCCTTTGAATGACAATAGTTTTATCTATGACTGTAGTTTAAATAATACTTCTATAGATAAGTTATCTAGTGAAAAAATAATTGAGTTTATTGAAAAAAATTAAATTAGCTCTTTTAATTTACTTATAGCATCATCAATTTTGCCTGGATCAGTACCTCCAGCTTGAGCGAAATCTTTTCTACCTCCGCCACCTTTGCCCCCAATTATTTCAGAACCCAATTTTGCAAGTTTTACAGCATCATATTTCTCAATAAGATTATCTGTGATACCAACTGCCAACCCTACTTTGTCATCCTTGTTAGCAAACACAATTACAATACCTTCTGCTAATTCTTTCTTTCCATTATCTACCAATTTTCTCAAATCTTTTGGTGGCAATCCATCAACTTTTTGTAATCTTATTTTTATTCCATTTATAGTTTCATCATTAATTACATTTTTGTTTTTGTCTTCCAAAATTGATTTAACACTTAATAGTTCAAGTTGTTTGGAAAGATCTTTTATTAAACCTTTTTGATCTTTATTACTTAAATCTGGTTTTCCTCCTGCTTTAATGATTTTTTCTGAAATTTCTTTTATAGTTTGCTCATCTTTTTGAGCTGATAAATCAGATAATTTTTCTTTATTTTTTAAGTAATCATCTAGTTGTTTATCTCTTAAAGCCTCAACTCTTCTTACACCTGCTGCAATTGAAGATTGACTTACAATTTTAAATTTTCCTATATCTCCAGTATTTCTTACATGAGTTCCACCACACAACTCTGTTGAAAAATATTTATCTTTTTCGCTCCCCATTGATAAAACTCTCACCTCATCTCCATACTTTTCGCCAAATAAAGCTAGCGCTCCATTATTTACCGCTTCTTTAGGAGTCATTATTCTTGTTTTAACTTCAGACTTATTACTAACCATTGAATTTACATATGTTTCTATCTTCTCTATTTCATCGCTAGAAATTGGTTTCATATGGCTAAAATCAAACCTTAGTCTGTCAGGCTCAACTAATGAGCCTTTTTGAGTAACATGCGTGCCTAAAACTCTTCTTAAAGACTCGTGTAATAAATGAGTTGCTGAATGATATGCTCTTACATTATCTCGCCTTTCAACATCTATTTTCATTTCCACATTTTCATTATTTTTAATTGATCCTTTTTTAACTTTTCCATAGTGAACGAATAAATCTCCAAGTTTTTTTTGTACATCTTTAACTTCAAAAATAAATTCACCTGAAATAATTTCTCCTTTATCACCAACTTGCCCACCTGACTCCCCATAAAAAGGAGTTTGGTTGATAATAATCATTGCCTCATCACCAGAATTAATCTGTTCTACTTCTTTGTTATCCTTTAATAAAGAAAGCACTACTCCTTCAGCTTGATTTGTTTCATAACCTAAAAATTCTGTTGCGCCTAACTTTTCTCTTATTCCAAACCAAATATCATCAACAGCGCTATCTCCAGAACCTTTCCAATTTTTTTTAGCAAGCTCTCTACTTTCTTGCATTAAAGTATTAAATTTATCATTATCAATTGTTAACGATTTACTTTTTAAAATATCTTGGGTTAAATCTAATGGGAAACCGTAAGTGTCGTATAATTTGAAAGCAACTTCACCAGGTAAAACTTTGTCAATTTTTGAAATTTCTTCATTTAAAATTTTTATTCCCCTATCAAGAAGCACTAAAAATTTTTCTTCCTCCATCTTTAAGGTTTCACGAATTAAAGACTCGGCTCTTTCAATTTCAGGATAATTTCCTTTCATCTCATCCATCAAAGTTTTAAAAATGTTGAAAAAAATTGGTTCTTTTGATCCGAGTAAATGAGAATGTCTCATACCTCTTCTCATAATTCTTCTTAAGACATATCCTCTTCCTTCATTCGATGGCAGAACACCTTCTGCAATTAAAAATGAACTTGCTCTTAGATGATCTGCAATAACTCTAAAGCTTGATAAGTTGCTTTCGTTTGGTTTTACTTTTACAGCCTCTGAAGTTGAATTTATTAATTTTTTAAAATGATCTGTCTCGTAATTATCGTGTGTGCCTTGAAGTAAAGCTGCTATCCGCTCTAGTCCCATTCCTGTATCAACAGATGGTTTTGGTAAATTAATTCGCTTATCTTTTGAAACTTGTTCAAATTGCATAAAGACTAGGTTCCAAATTTCGATAAATCTATCCCCGTCTTCCTCTTTGCTTCCAGGAAGTCCGCCATATAAATGATCGCCATGATCATAAAAAATTTCTGAACAAGGACCACATGGGCCAGTTTCTCCCATCGACCAAAAATTATCTGATGTTGCAATCCTTATTATTTTGTCATCGCTGAAACCCGCGATTTTCTTCCAAAAATTAAAGGCCTCATCATCTTCATGAAAAACAGTTACGTATAGTCTATCTTTATCTAATCCAAAATCTTTTGTGATTAAATTCCATGCAAGCTCAATTGCTCTTTCTTTAAAGTAGTCTCCAAAAGAAAAATTACCAAGCATTTCGAAAAATGTATGGTGTCTTGGCGTGTAACCAACATTTTCTAGATCATTATGTTTACCACCTGCTCTCACACATTTTTGAGAGGTTGTTGCTCTTTGATAATCTCTTTTTTCTAAACCTGTGAAAACATTTTTAAACTGAACCATCCCTGAGTTTGCAAACATCAAGGTAGGATCGTTATTTGGTACTAAATTTGACGATTCAACTATCTTATGATCATTTTTCTCAAAATAATCTAAGAATGTAGTTCTGATCTCATTTAGAGTTTTTGCCATATTTTTTTAAAATACAGCATTTTTGAATGTTGTCTACACCTTGGAAGGGAAAAAAGGCGCTCTTTCAAGCGCCTTTTTAATAACTAAAAGTTATTCTGCTAATTTTTTTTAGTAGGAACTTCTTCTTTTGTTTCTGCCTCTACTTTATCGTCGTTCAAAGGATTACCTTCAATTTTCTTTGAAATAACACCAGCTTTTTCTCTAATTGCCATTTCAATTTCAGCAGCAGCAGTTGGATTTTGTTCAAGGTAAACTTTAGCATTTTCTCTGCCTTGACCAATCTTTTCGCCTTTGTAAGCGTACCAGGCACCAGACTTCTCAACGATATCTGCCTTGGCACCTAGATCGATTAGTTCCCCTACTTTACTAATTCCTTTTCCATACATCAAATCAAACTCAACAACTTTAAATGGTGGTGCAACTTTATTTTTAACAACTTTAACTCTTGTGTTGTTACCGATAATTTGTTCTTTATCTTTAATTGCTCCAATCCTTCTAATATCCATTCTAACTGATGAATAAAACTTCAATGAGTTTCCGCCTGATGTTGTCTCTGGACTTCCAAACATAACACCAATTTTCATTCTAATTTGGTTAATAAATATAACCATTGTATTAGTTCTGGAAATTGAGCCTGTTAATTTTCTCAATGCTTGTGACATTAATCTTGCTTGAAGACCAACGTGATGATCACCCATATCTCCTTCAATTTCAGCTCTTGGAGTTAATGCTGCAACAGAGTCGACAACAAGAACTGACATTGAGCCAGATTTAATTAATGTGTCAGTAATTTCTAAAGCTTGTTCACCAGTATCAGGTTGGGAAATTAATAATTCTTCAGTGTTAACACCTAATTTCTTTGCATAAACTGGATCTAACGCATGCTCTGCATCTACAAATCCACAAATACCACCAGCTTTTTGTGCTTCAGCAACAACTTGTAATGCTAATGTTGTTTTTCCAGAAGACTCTGGTCCATAAATTTCAATAATTCTTCCTTTTGGAAGTCCACCAATTCCAAGTGCAAGATCTAAGCTTAAAGATCCTGTTGAAATAGACTCAACATCCATGGCTTTTTGTTCGCCAAGTCTCATAACAGAACCTTTTCCGAAGTTATCTGTAATTTGGCTAATTGCTGCGTCTAATGCTTTATTTTTTTCTTTATTTTCCAATTCTTTATCTTTCGTGGATTTCACCACTTTTAGGTTATTTTTCGTCATTTTTTGCCTCTTTTTTTGTATTTTTTAACAGTCGAATCATAAAATAAATGTACACATTTTGTTCTCATTAGCAATATATAAATTATAATTCTTTAAAAAGAGAGTGATTATTTAAGGTTTAAATACTCTTTATTTAAAAGCCCTGCAGCTTTAAGAAGGCTATATTGAGATAGAAGATAGTTTCTCTCTGAATTAGCTAAAGATATTTGAGCAGATAGAAGTAGTGAATTAGACTGAATTACATCTAATGTCGTTCTAGAGCCTCTTTCATACTCAGCAGAGATACCCTCAAATGCAATATTGGCTGCTCTTACTTGTGCTCGAACAGAATTTAAAAATCCCTTTGAAGCCTCTAAACTTGACCACGCGCTTGCAACATTTGTTTCATTAGTTTTAATTGTGTCTTCTAATAACAATCTTTTTCTATAATTTAAATTTGTGTCTTTTTTTACTTTAGAACGTTTTTTTCCACCTGAATAAAACGGCCAATTAACTGTTGCTTTTAGAACATCTTTTTCTCTTTCATCAAAAGTAGTGCTTAGGTCGTAGTTATAAGATCTTTCTAAAGACAAACTTGCTGTTGGGCTCAAATCTGATTTTGAAATCTCAATATCCTTTTCTGATTGAATTAATTCTAACTCTGCAATTTTTATATCTGGGTTATTTTCTTTCGAAAGTGAAACTGCTTGTGATAAATTTTCAGGAATTTTAACAATTGAATTTGAAGATTTTTTTAGCTTACTTGGGTCATCAATATTTCCAATAATATTTTCATAGTTTAGTTTGCTGATTAAAAGATCACTTTTTGATTGTGTGAATTGTGCTTGGGCTCCTGCTAATGAAGATTCTGATTGTGATAAATCCGTAATTGTGATTTGTCCTCTATCCAGTCTTACTTTGTCAGTTTCTACTTGTCTAATAAGTAAATTTAGATTCCTTCTATTTATATCTAATTTTTCTCTTGCAAGGATAAGTCCAGTGAATGCATCTATAGCACTATACAAAATATCTTGTTCTTTTTTAATTAATTTTGCTTTTGCAAGTTCAAGTCCAACTTTATTTTTTTGATGAGTAAAATTTCTTCCTTGGTCAAATAAGGATTGTTCTAATTTGATCGAAGAACTTAACGGATTTAAATCGTTGATACTTGTATCTGCTCCACTCTGTGTTGTTAACTCATTAGTATTTTCAAAACTTTTTGATCCACTTAAGGAAATTGAGGGCATATAATCTGCTTTAGATATATTGATATCCTCTTCAGCAGCGTTTATATTTTCTCTTTCGGCATTTAATTGCGTATTATTTTTATAAGTATCATTTAATGCTTGATATAAACCTACAGCATTTCCATTATTTAAAAACAAAGAAGATATTAAAAATGATAGAATAATTTTTTTCATTTATTTTTTGTATGTTGCAGATTTTATTTGATGATTACTATTTAAATCAAAAATAATTGATGCATATTTTGGTGCAAATTTAAACATATTTTGAGTTACTCTTTGATAGGTTTGCATAAAACTTAGTACATCTTTTTTTGTCATAATTTTATTTTTAGTTTTCTTATTCTTATTCTTTAACCACAATTTTTTTTCTTGGATCAGTCTCCATTTTTGAAGCAAGGAAAAACTTTGAGCTTTTAAATATATTAAACAATCCAATTGGTCATATAATTTTTTATATTTTGATTTCAATTCATTATTTACATATTTTCTCCATATCAACTTAGTATCTTTTGATTTTTCAAGAGAATTTATGCTTTTTTTTAGGGTGCTGTTTTTCTCTGCTTTCGCCCCAACACACCAACCCTCAAATATAATTACATCTGGTCTTTTATTTAAAGTGTACCATTGATTTTTTTTACATCTGTCATCAATGGCTTTATTGAATTTTGGTAACTTGAAAGGCTTAAATTTTCTACTTTTTGATCTTTTAAAAAAATCTAACATAGCATTTATATCATGAGTACCTGGCACACCTCTTGTCATTAATAAAGGATGAATTTTTTTTGAAAGATTTAATCTTTCTTTTCTTGTTTTATAAAAATCATCGATTGAGATCTTGAAGACAATCAATTTAAAGTATTTTTTTAATATTATTTCTAGTATTGAACTTATTGTTGTTTTGCCAGTTCCTTGTCCACCTACCAGCCCTAAAAAAAAAGGATGTTTGTTTTTGGTTTTTGATGAGATCCAAAAACAAGCAGGAATTAAAAAAGATTTTAACATCTTTTCTTTTCCTTTAAATTTCTCTTTCGATGTTTCTTGAGATTTTATAAATTTAAAACAATCAGTTTTTACATTATCAAAACATTCACTTACAGTGACCATTGAAATTATTTTTTTTGATCCATTGGATGATTTTGACCATCATTTAAACCGACATTTTCTAATTTAAACTGGTCGATATCATCGATACATCCAACATTTAATCCAAACGTATCAGGTCTACTTCTCATTTTATGATGTGTGTAAATTCCGCATTCTGAGCAAAAATAATGTTCTGCTACTTTAGTGTGGTATTGGTAAAGTTTAAGTTTATCTTCACCCTTCATAATTTTTACATCTGTAATAGGAGCAAAGGTCATTATGTAACCCTTCTTTTTACAAAGTGTACAATTGCATCTTAAAAATTTATTTAGTGCTCCTTCGGACTCTTTAATTTCAAGCTCAACCTCACCACAATGACATATTAATTTTTTCATTTTATTTCCTATCTTTTATATGATTTTGACCATCATTAATAAATGTTTTAAATTTAAATAAATCATTCGCCTCTATAGAATCTATGCATCCCATATTTATACCATAAGTATTAGGGTCACTTCTTCTTTGATTGTGTGTTTGAATTCCACACTCTGAGCAAAAATGGTGCTTAGCAACTTTAGTATTGAATTGATAAACTTTAATTTTATTTTCTCCCTTAATAACCTTTAAATCTTTTTTTTCGATTGTCGCGACCATAATTCCTTTTCTTTTACACATTGAACAATTACATCTTTTAAGTTTATCAATGTCATCGCTAAGATTGACCTGTATTTCTACTGCTCCACAATGACATGTTAATTTTTTTAAAGACAACATTTTTATTAATTCATTTTTTCTTTTAATCTTTTTAAACTTTCCTCAGACCAGGTTTTATCTCTATCATACATTTCATCATGACAAATATTTTTATTAACTATATCAATCCAAGGGTCCTTGTCCTTAACAAAAATGTGTGCATCAGGAGTAATGGTATTTTCTAAAGTAGCCGTTCTAACAGCAATCCTTCCACCTTTGCCTGATGAAATATTATATTGACAGTAGACGTAAACACCACAAATTACACAAAAGTAAGCTCTCATTCCTTTGCCACTTCCTGTAGGCAGTTCCGTAGATGAAACATTGCCATCAACACTAAAGTCATCTTCAAATACCATTGTGTGAATTACAAATGATGATCCTGTTGATTTTTTACAATCTTTACAGTGACAAGCTTGTGTTATGAGAGGTTTGTCTTTGATTTGATATGTTACTTTCCCACAACCACAACTGCCTTTTAATGTTTTAAAACTTTCCATTTTGTTTTTAATAAACTACTTGTTGTTAAAGTTTTCCACAACCATACAAAATCTAGTTTGAATGTTCTCGTTTTGATTCACTTTTGATTCACTTCTAGACTCAAAATACAACCTATTTGACACTATTCTGAAACTTATGTATTAATTAGAACAAAATAAGAACATTTATGAAGCTAACTGTACCCTACTATTTACATAAGGCTGGCGCGGGTTTTCCGTCGCCTGCAACAGACTATATTGAGGAAGATATCGATTTAAATGTGCATTTAATCAAAAATGTTCCAGCAACTTTCATCATTAGAGTTCAGGGAAAATCTATGGTGGACGTTGGGATAAACGATGGAGATTTATTAGTTGTTGATAAAAGCTTAACACCAAAAAACTTTTCAACTGTTATTGCAAATGTTCATGACGAACTTGTTGTTAAAACTTTAGTTCAAGAGAGAGATAAAAAATTTCTAACATCTGGATCTAAAGAATTTACAGACAGAATTTTAATTAATGAAGAACAAGATGTTTTTATATGGGGAGTAGTAACTTATGTCATCCACTCAGTATTCTAAAAAAATAGCATTAGTTGATTGTAATTCTTTCTATGTATCTTGTGAAAGATTATTTAATCCAAGAATTAGAAAAAAACCTGTTGTTGTTTTATCTAACAATGATGGTTGTATTATTTCAAGATCTAACGAAGCAAAAGCTTTGGGGATTAAAATGGGTGAACCTTATTTTAAAGCAAGAGATATTATTTTGAAAAATAAAGTAGAAGTATTTTCATCAAATTATTCATTATATGGAGATTTATCTAGAAGGGTAATGAGAACCCTCAAAAGATTTAATTCTGATATTGAGGTTTATTCAATTGATGAGGCATTCATGGATTTATCAAATTATACAGATACGGAGGTTGAAAGTGTAGGAAGAGAAATAAGGCAAACAGTTTTAAAATGGACTGGTATTCCAACTAGTATTGGAATTGCCAAAACAAAAACATTGAGCAAAGTTGCAAATCATATTGCAAAGAAAAAACAGTCAGGTGTTACAAGTTTAATAGGAATTGAAAATCTAGATCCAATCTTAGAGAAGGTTGAAATTAATGATATTTGGGGTGTTGGTAGACAACTTACAAAATTTTACCAAAAAAATGGGATTTACAATGCAAAACAACTTAAAAATAAATCAAACACATGGATAAAAAAAAGCTCGAACGTTTTAAGCTCAAGAACTGCAATGGAACTTAGAGGTGTTCCTTGTATTGATATCGAAACTACTCAAACTAAAAGAAAAAGTTGTGTTGTATCAAGGTCCTTTGGAAAAAGAATTGAGACTTTCCAAGAATTAAAAGAAGCTGTCGCAAATTATTGTTTAAATGCTTCAGAAAAAATTAGATCAGAATCTTTGGTTGCAAAGGCAATTACAGTATTTGTTAGAACCAGTCCTTTTCAGAGAAACTTTGGATATTATTCAAACTCAAAGACGATTGATTTTCCAATTGCAACAAACAATAGTATTGAAACAGTAAAAACTGCTGTTGCAATCTTAGAAAGCATATTTAAAAATGGTTATCGTTATCAAAAAGCCGGTGTGATGCTTACAGGATTATCAAATGCAGATGGCAAGAAGAATTTATTTTCATCAGAAAAAGATGAAAAAATTAATAGTCTGATGCGATCTATGGATAATACGAATTATAGATATGGTAGGGCAACCCTAAGCCTTGCAAGTGCTGGGGTTCATAAAAAATGGAATATGAGAAGACAATATTCTTCTAAAATAGATACCGCAGATTTTTATTGCTTACCAAAGATAAGAATATAAACACTAAAAGCGGCATCACATAAAAATTAGGGATAAATAATTTTTTTATTTAACTGTATCAATATTATTTATATTAGATAAAGCTTTATCAAATTCATCCATATTTTCTCTTAAGGCTAAGCTAGAGATTGAATAAATCATAATTAACAATAACAAAAGTGGAATTGAGGTTAAAATTGAGGCATTGCTCTTTATCATAAGTATGTAAACAATAATAAAAAAAGCAGATCGAATTAAAACTGTTCTTCTGAATACACTAATAATTGAAAGTGAATGTTTAAGTAAATTAAAAAAACTCATTTTTGATGGTCCAAAATATCTTATGCCTCTTATTGATGGTATTTCTATTAGATTTTTTTCTATTTTAGTTAAAGAACCAGAAAAACTATTCCAAGTTGCCTTTTCATTAATCATTTTTTCGACAGTTGATTTTGGAAGACATGTGTAATTTCCAAACTTAATCGATTTTCCTGTAAAGGTAAAAGTGATTAATTTATGTAATTCGTAACAGGTTTTAAATATTAGATCTTCTGATCTCTTTATTCTTTTCCCTACTATAGCTTTATTTGTAAATTTTTTAATCTGATTAATAAATTCTATTATTTCTTCAGGTCTGTCTTCACCATCACCATCCATTGGAATTATATAGTCATAATCTTGTTTTTCACTAATATATTTTAATCCAGTTGCTATACATCTGGCGTGTCCTTTATTCTCTTTCATATTAAGAATTTTAATTTTTTTAAAACTATCTATTTTGTTTAGATTTATATTTTGTTGAACACTTGATGCATCATTAACAATTGTTATTGAAAATTCTGCATCAACATCTTTGATGAAATAATTTATTTCGTTTAAAAGTTTAGACACGGACTCCCAATCATTATAAATTGGAATTAAAATATAAATTTTTTTCATCTATTTTTCACTCCAATCATACAAAAACCTTGATTTTTAATTTTACCAAAATCTCCTGGGCATATTTCTTTTAAAATATCTGCATTACCTGTGTAAATGATACCACCATCAGGATCAAGTTCATCAGTTTTGCCTTTTATTGTTTCATACCAAGTAGGTCTAGTAGAAATATGGTAAGATAAATTACCTGCATGCCATTCATCTCCAACTACATATTTAATTTCGTTTATAAAGTTTTTTCCCCATCTTCTCTCTACTAATTCTGCAATTTCTTTACCTGGGTAATCTGTTCTTTTATTGTCTTTTGATAAAGAAATATATCCATATAAAGAGGGAGATAAAAAAAACAGAAATAAAAATGATATCAAAAAAATATTAATCTTTTTAAAAATTATTTGAAATTGAAAAATGTAGATAAATAAAACACCCCAAAATAAATAAAATGGTGTCATCCACATTGTTCTTATTTTGGATCCTAAAATAAACGACGTAACTAACATTAAAAAAATTGGAATTAAATTAATTGCCAACAAAAAAATAAGCTTTTTATCTTTAAAATTTAACTTAAGTTTAATCTTTTTTACTAAAATCCATATTAAGAAAAAAAATGGTATTAAAATCGCTGCTTGCTTGATTACAAAAATTATTGGATATCTTAAATGATCTATAATACTTGCCTCTTCAACGCCTGTTCTTGATAAACCATATTTTATTGTGACATAATCGTTGTTAAATAACCAAACTAAGTGTGGAATTAGAATAATTATAAAAGCCTCAAAAGTAATTAGATATTTGAAATCAAACTTTTTTTGTTTTTTTATAAAAATTAAATAAATAAATAGAAGATCTATTGAAATTAACAGATATATGAAAAGGTATTTTGATAAAAAACCAAAACCAGCGAACAATCCAACTAGGAGGCAGTCAATAAAATTTATTTTATTAGTTTTGTATATTTTCCAGGAATAATAAACAGTTAATGACCAGAATGGTAATTGGCAAACATTTACATTAAATTCTGGTGTGGTGAAATTGTAAAATAAAATAGACTCTATAATTAAAACAGATAACAGACTTAAAATTTTATTATCAAATATTTCGTTAGAAAATTTATAAATAATAAAAAAACTTATAATTACAAAAATTTGACTTAAAAAATAATAAGCCCAATCTTGTGGACCAAACATTTGATAAAAAAATTCAAGAAATACGGCAACTAAAGGAGGATGTTTATCAAAACCCCAATCTAAATTGCTTCCCCATGCTAAATGTTCAATTGTATCAAGTGGAAGATTATGATTTGTAAATGTTGGTATAAGAGTCCAAATTATTAGATGAGATGTAATAAATATGTAAAATAAATTATTTAAATTCTTTTTATTTAAAGCCATTTTTTACAATCTATACAATTAAACGTTTCTTGACACCCCAATATTCATGAATATATTCACCAAATTCAAAAAACTAAGTATGGTAAAGATCTCTAAAACTTACGTTCCAAAAGAAACTGAGAAATATATGTGTGCGAAGCATTTAGCATATTTTAAATTAAAATTAAATGAATGGAAAAAAGATTTAAAAAGATCAAATAATGAGGCAATTGCACAAGCATCTATGGATGATAACAGTGCATCAGCAGATATTGTTGATCAAGCAAGTTCTTATACAGAAAAGAATGTAGAAATGAGAGCAATTAATAGACAAATCAAACTTATAACAAAAATTGATGGAGCTCTTAAAAAAATACAGGATGGAACATACGGTTTTTGCGAAGATACAGGGGAACCAATTGGTTTAAAAAGATTAATGGCAAGACCAGTTGCAACTTTATGTATAGCTGCACAAGAAAAGCATGAAAAAGATGAAAAAGTTTATGCTGACGATTAAGGCTTAGGTATTTCTGAATTTTTATCTAAAAATTTATAACCTTTAATCACTGCAGGTCGTTCACCAATACGAAGATACCAATCACATAATTTATTATAATTTTTTAAGCCTATATCATGCCATTGATGTCTTGCTATCCATGGCCAAGTTGCAATATCGGCAATAGAATAATTTTCTCCTGCAAGATAATCATTTTTTGATAAATGATTTTCTAAAACTTCGTAAACTTTTTTGGTTATTTCAAAATATCTCTTTTCACCAACTTCACTTAATCCTTTATTAAATTTATAAAAAAAGTGATACTGGCCAATAAAAGGACCGATTGACCCCATTTGAGCCATAAGCCATTGATCAATTTTAAGTTTATTTTCTTTTTCGTAAAATTTTCCACTTTTTTCAGCAAGGTAAATTAATATGGCCCCAGACTCGAACACGCTTTCTTTATTGTTAGAATGATCAATGATGGCAGGTATTTTTGAAAAAGGGCTTATTTTTTTAAAATCTTCTTTGAATTGATCTCCTTTAGATAAATCCATTTTTTTAACAGTGTATTCAAAACCTATTTCCTCAAGCATAATGCTTATCTTTTTTCCGTTAGGTGTGTCAGATGAGAAGAGATCAATCATTTTTTAGACCAAGTCTATTTTGAACTGCTTTAGAAGTTGTGGTGAATTCAAAACGTAACTTTTCATCTGGTCTAGCATATTTAAAGCATCCTCTTGCTGCCAAGGCTCCTTCATGAAAGCCGGAAAGAATTAACTTTAATTTTCCTGGATAAGTACAGATATCTCCTATTGCAAATATTCCTTGTTTATTTGTTTCAAATGTCTCTGTGTTTACAGGAATTGTTTTTTTATCAATATTTAAACCCCAATCTAAAATTGGCCCAAGCTGCATTATTAAACCAAAAAAACCTAATACATAATCAGCAGATATTAATTTTGAATTTCCATCATCATCTTTAATTTCAACAGATTCTAGCTTTCCATTTCCTTTGACATCTTTTATGGAGAATTTGGTAAAAATTTCTAATTTATTATTTTTTTGTAATTCTTTAACTTTATCAACACTTGATTGAGCTCCTCTAAATTCATCTCTTCTATGAATTAAAGTAACTTTTGATGATTTTGACAATTCAATCGCCCAATCTAAAGCACTGTCGCCTCCACCAAATATTACAACCGATTTGTCTTTAAAAATTGTTTTATCTTTAATTGAATAGAGAACAGTTTTCCCATCAAATTTATCTGCACTTTTTATGGGAAATTTTCTTGGTTCAAATGATCCTACTCCACCTGCAATTACAATATTTGGAGTTAAAAATTCTTTTCCATTTAACGTTTTAACTCTCCAATTCTCTTTTTCTTTTTTAATTTCTTGAACTCTGTCGCTTAAGTGAAAATTAATATTAAATGGTTTTATTTGCTCAATTAAATTATTTGTTAGCTCTTCGCCAGTACATTGTGGGATTGCGGGAATATCATAAATTGGTTTATCTGGATAAAGTTCTATACATTGTCCACCAATTTTATCTAGGTTATCAACTATCTCACATTTTAATCCAATGATACCTAATTGATGTGCACAAAAAAGACCTGTAGGTCCAGCTCCAATTATTAATGCATCAGTTTTAATCATTAAACTTGTTTCTCCGGTAAATGAACTACCAAGCCATTTAATTCATCTGAAACTGTTATTTGACAGCTCAATCTACTATTTGCTTTCGGTTCATATGCTTGGTCTAACATATCATCCTCACCAGTTTCTTTATTTGGTAATTTTGGAAACCAATCTTCTTTCACATAAACATGACAAGTTGCACAAGCCATACTGCCACCACAGTCTGCATCAATTCCTGGTATATCATTTTGAACAGCGCCTTCCATTACTGTCAAACCGTTTGCAACGTCTATTTCGTATTTTTTACCACCATGCTCTATGTATGTAATTTTTGCCATGACTTTTATATAATTATGCAAAAAAAAAGGGCAAGTGTGTGAAACACACTCGCCCAATTATTTTTTAAAGCTTTAAGCTATTATTTTGCTCTAGCTCCACTTTGTGAAACTGCAGCAGACCAGATTACTAGTCCAAATGCAATTTTGTTTATGAAGTCAGCTAAGTTGTAAATCACGTTTAGTGAGTTAGCGTCAACTCCACCTACTAGGTATCCAAAAACATATCCTAGTGGGTAAATTGCCCAACCTACTGTTACGATCATTCTCATAGCGCCCCACGCAGTAGCTAATGGCTTATTACCAGACTTAGCTGCTAATTTACCAGCCTCTCCTGAGAATACTTCATACAAGATGTAGATCCATCCAGCCATACCGATAATGAAACCAAGCATTGCATTGATGTAACCTGCTTCTCCCATGTATCCACCAATTAACATAACTAGTGAACCAATTAGCAATCTCCAGAAGATAGCTCCTGGGATTTTTCTTACTGCTGCTAGAATTAAGTAAAATTCTATCATCTGTAATGGTACAGTTATTAACCAGTCAATATATCTGTACACAGTTGGTGAGTCTCCAGTCATTACCCATACTTCTCTCATGTACATGTAATGCACGAATGCTACACCAGTTACTAGTCCAGCTACAGTTACTGACGTTTTCCAGCCAGGATGCACTGTTCCTCTTTCCATGAAGAAGAATACAGTTGCAGCTGCCATACCCATTGCGATTATCCAAAAAGATATCCCAACGAAGTCATCAGATGCTAGAAGGACTGTTTCTGCGTTTGCTGCACCTGAAAAGCCTAAGAAAGCTACAGTTGCAAGAGCAAACAATTTAAGTTTTTTCATAAAAAACTCCCTCTCAGTTAGTTTTTTTTTAGTTTAAATTTAAACTACGGTCCGACTCGAAAGTCTTTCCAAAGTTAGGGCTACATAGCAAATATAGTGGGTTAATAGAAGACTTTTTGACCTCTAAAAAGTATTGATTTTACTAACTTTTTAAAATTAAATACAACCGAAGACGTAAAATATCAATAAAATGACACATCTAAACAA
This sequence comes from uncultured Pelagibacteraceae bacterium, assembly GCA_902592445.1. Taxonomy (GTDB): domain Bacteria; phylum Pseudomonadota; class Alphaproteobacteria; order Pelagibacterales; family Pelagibacteraceae; genus Pelagibacter. The sequence goes on along the minus strand of CACJEN010000001.1, from coordinate 189,588 downwards.
ATCACGGTGAAAAAAGATTTTAGCGCAATTTACAATAAATCTATAGATAATCCTAAGGAATTTTGGGGTGAAGTTGCAAAAGATGTCTTTTGGTTCAAAAAACCAACAAAAATTTTGAACAATTCCAAGCCTCCTTTCTATAAATGGTTTGAGGATGGAACAACAAACACTTGCTACAATGCACTTGATCTTCATATTGATAATGGAAAAGGAGACAAGACAGCATTAATTTATGATAGTCCAGTAACTGGCAACAAAGCAAAGTTCACCTATAACCAACTTAAAGACAAAGTATCAAAATTTGCGGGCGCTCTAGATAACCAAGGGGTTAAAAAAGGGGACAGAGTTATAATTTACATGCCAATGATACCGGAAGCTGTAATTGCTATGCTGGCTTGTGGAAGAATTGGTGCTATTCATTCAGTTGTTTTTGGTGGATTTGCCTCAAACGAGCTTGCTAGCAGAATTGATGACAGTCAAGCAAATTTATTAATTACTGCGTCATGTGGTTTTGAACCTGGAAGAACCGTAGAGTACAGACCATTAGTTGATGAAGCTTTAAAACTAGCGAAACATAAAATTAAAAAACTAATTTTATTTCAAAGAAAAGATCACGAAGTAAAACTAAACTCACCTTTAGAAATAAGTTGGGATGAGGCATTATCAAATGCAAAAGATAAAGATTGTGTTGAGATGGGTGCAAATGAATATGCTTATATTTTATATACATCTGGCACAACTGGTGTACCAAAAGGAATCGTTAGAGATATTGGTGGACACATCGTTGCTTTAAAATGGACAATGAAAAATATTTATAACATCAATGAAGATGACGTTTGGTGGTCAGCAAGTGATATTGGTTGGATTGTTGGACACTCTTATATTGTGTATGCTCCACTTTTTAAAGGATGCACAACTGTATTGTTTGAAGGTAAACCCGTCGGTACTCCTGATGCAGGCGTTTTTTGGAGAGTAATATCTGAACACAAAATTAAATCTTTATTTACTGCTCCAACAGCATTTAGAGCGATAAAAAAAGAAGATCCAAATGGTAAATTTTTTTCGAAATATGATTTGAGCTCTTTTGAGTCACTTTTCCTAGCAGGAGAAAGAGCAGATCCTGATACAATAAAATGGGCAGAGAATTTATTAAATGTTCCAGTAATTGATCATTGGTGGCAAACTGAAACGAGTTGGGCAATTAGTTCAAATTGTACAGGAATAGAAATGCAACAAACTAAATACGGCTCAGCTTGTAAAGCAGTGCCTGGATATGATGTAAAAATTATAAAACCTGATCAGACAATTGCAAAACCAAATGAAATGGGAGACATTGTAGTTAAACTTCCACTTCCTCCAGGAACTTTTCCAACTTTATGGAATGCAGATAAAAGATATGAGGAAAATTATATGACTAATTATAAGGGTTACTATCAAACTTATGATGCTGGTCACATTGATGACGATGGATATATTTGGATTATGTCTAGAACTGATGATATTATAAATGTTGCAGGACATAGACTGTCGACTGGTGCTATAGAGGAAGTATTATCTGAGCATCAGTCTGTTGCTGAATGTGCAGTTATAGGAGTTAAAGATCAGCTAAAAGGTCAATTACCAGTTGGATTAATTGCTTTAAAAGCTGGAGTTACAAAAGATAATGAAATTATTTCAAGAGAATGTATTCAATTAGTTAGAGATAAAGTTGGCCCAGTGGCTGCTTTTAAAATAGCAATTGTTGTAAAAAGATTGCCAAAAACAAGGTCTGGTAAGGTTTTAAGAGGCACAATGAGAAAAATTGCTGATCAAGAAGATTATAAAATGCCAGCAACTATTGATGATCCTGCAATACTAGATGAAATTAAAGAAAGTTTGATACAAAATAAAATTATTAATTAGTGATTAAAACATATCTTTTTTTAGTTGGAGCTATTGTATGCGAAGTCTGTGGAACAATGTTGCTGCCTGTAACCCAAAACTTTACAAAATTAATGCCAACAGTCTTTTTAGCGCTTTTTTACTTATCAGCTTTTTATTTACTTACTTTTGTTGTAGACAAATTACCAATTGCAATTGTTTATGGGACATGGAGTGGTTTAGGAATTTTTACAATTGCAGTTTTAGGATATATTTTTTTTAAACAAACATTAAGCTGGCAAGCCATTTTAGGTATGTTTTTAATAGTAGTTGGAGTTACACTTGTGAATATCTACTCTACTAAAACAATTTAAAAAATTTTATATCTTTTAATTAAACTGTAATGGTAAACCTTCAGCATCACCAATTATATTTCCATCTTTCATTTTAATTTTTCCATTTATAATTGTTGCTACTGGGGTTCCTTTAAATTTATTTCCATTAAATGGTGACCATTTACATTTGCTTTCAATCTTCTCATTTTTTATTTCAATTATTTGATCCATATTAACTATCGTAAAATCAGCATCAAAATCTTTTTTGATATAACCTTTATTTTTAATTCCAAAAATTCTAACTGGGTTTTCACATAAAAGGTTCATAAGTTGATTTAAAGATAATTTTCCATTATTTACATGATCTAACATCACAGGTAATAGAGTTTGAACACCTGGCATTCCTGATGGCGAATTTGGATATTCTTTATCTTTATTTGATTTTAAATGAGGGGCATGATCAGATCCAATAGTATCATTAAAATTATTTCTAACCCCGTACCATAATCTATCGTAATGTGATTTATCTCTTAAAGGGGGGTTCATTTGAGCGTAAGTTCCAAGTTTCTCATAACAATCAGGAGCATAGAGTGTTAAATGTTGAGGGGTTATTTCAAATGTAATATTTCCTTTATGTTGAGATAAAAAATCTACTTCCTCTTTTGTTGTAACATGAAGGATATGTGCTTTTTTGTTATATCTTTCAGCTATTCTTACTATTCTTCTTGTTGATGATAATGCGCATTCTACGCTTCTCCATATTGGATGTGTGTGAACATCTCCATTTTTAATAAGTTTTTTATTTGTATTTAAAATTGCTTCATCTTCAGAGTGGACTGCAACAACTTTTGAGCTATTTTGAAAAACTTTATCGATATCCTCTTCCTCAGCGACTAACAAATTTCCAGTTGAGGATCCAGCAAATAATTTTATACCGCAACATCCTTCTAAAGTTTTTAAACTTGCTAAATCATCAGCATTATCAGCTGTTGCACCAAAGTAAAAAGCATAGTTGCAGTACATTCTATTTTTTGCAAGATCTAATTTTCTCTGAAATTCTTTTTTATTTGAGGTTGGTGGGTTTGTATTTGGCATTTCAAAAACACCAGTAATACCTCCTACAATTGCTGCTCTACTACCTGAATGAAGATCCTCTGTATCTGTAGATCCTGGCTCTCTAAAGTGTACTTGGGTATCTAAACAACCAGGTAAAACAATTAAATTGTTTGCATCATAAATGTCCTTGGTTTTTTCGTTTTCAAGATTTCCAATATGAGAAATTTTACTGTTTGATATACCAATATCTGTTTTAGTTAGATTTCCATCAATGTAGCAGGACCCATTTTTTATTATTAAATCTAACATTTTTAAAAAAAGTAATTATATTAATACATAAGATCAATCAATTATGAATAAAAATAAAGTATATATTTTAGAAGATAGGGGTTTACTATATGCAAGCGGAGTTGAAGTAAAAGAATTTCTTCAAAATATTATTACAAATGATATTAATGCAGTATCAGAGAACAATTCATGTTTTGCTGGTTTGCTTAGTCCTCAAGGAAAATACTTATATGACTTTATAGTTGTAAAGCATAAGTCAGGTTATTTTTTAGATTGCGAAAAAAAAATTATTGATGAGCTGTATAAGCAATTAACATTGTATAAACTAAGATCTAAAGTCGAAATTTTAAATCTCAGCAATGAGTTTGTTATAGCAGCACTTCATAAAGATAAATTCCTTGAGTTAGAAAATACTAAAGATCTAAATGGATATACAACGAAATTTAGAGAGGATACTGTTTTTTTGGACCCAAGAAATACTGAATTAGGTGCGAGGCTAATTATTAATCTAGAAAAGTTATATTTATCTTTAAAAAAATTAAATCTCCAATCGTCAAACATTGATGAATATTATAGCCTGAGTCATTCTCTAGGGATTCCACAAATTAATACTAAAGAACTACAAAATAAATTGTTTGGAATTGAATGTAATTTTGAAGAATTAAATGGGATTGATTTCAAAAAAGGTTGTTATGTTGGACAAGAAAATACAGCAAGAATTAAACATAAAAATAAATTATCTAAAAGAATACTTCCAATTACAGTTCTGGAAGGAAAATTAGATGATGAGATTATTAAAGTTAACAACAATGAAATTGGTAAGGTTTTAATTAAAAATAATAGACCTTTTGCCTTAATAAAATTAAAAGAAAAAGGTTTTGAATTTAATAAGGAGATCAATTGTAGTAATGCAAAAATTCTTTTTAAAAAACCACAGTGGTTATAGATTTTATTTAACAAATTTCGATAAATCTGGTTTAAAATAATTAGGTCCTTTCATCACTTTTCCTGCTTGATTGTATATTGGTTTTCCATCCTTATCTAACTTACTCATATTGGATTTTTGAACTTGATCAAAACATTTATCCAAATCAATTCCAAAGGCTATACCTGCTCCATAGGTTACGTAAAGTATATCTGTAAGTGCATCAGCTACTTCTAATAAATCTTTATTATCCATAGCTTTTTTTAATTCGTCTAATTCTTCCTTAATTAAATTATATCTTAAATTGTTTATTTTTTCTGAACTAAAAGAGGGCTGTGACTTTACCTCCTGACCAAATGTCTCCATAAATATTTTTACTTTTTGAAAGTTTGTCATTTTACTCCTGTAAGATTATTGAATTCTAGTATATAAATAATTTGAAACTTTATTCAATAAAATGAAAACAAGAAAAGAATTTGATAGTATTGGATCAATAAATGTACCTGATAATAAATATTGGGGTGCATCCACTCAAAGATCAAATAAGTTTTTTAATATTGGAAAAATATTGGTTGATTTATCAATCATCAAATCAATAGCAATAATAAAAAGATCTGCAGCAATAGTTCACAAAAAAGATAAATTAATTCCAAATAATGTAGCTAATGCAATAATTAAAGCTTCAAATGAGGTAATTAGTGGAAAGCTGGATGAAAATTTTCCTTTAAAAGTTTGGCAGACTGGTTCCGGCACGCAAACTAATATGAATGTAAATGAAGTTATTGCTAATAGGGCTATTCAAATTCTTAAAGGGAAAAAAGGATCAAAAAAACCTGTTCATCCAAATGATCATGTAAACAAATCTCAATCTACAAATGATGTTTTTCCGACTGCGATACATATTTCTATAGCACAAGAAACTATAAGAAAATTAATACCTAATTTAAAGATTTTAGAGAAATCCCTTAAAAAAAAATCTGTTGAGTTTAAGAATATAGTAAAGATTGGAAGGACACATCTTCAAGATGCAACTCCGCTTACGCTTGGCCAAGAATTTTCTGGATATCATCAACAAATTAAAAAAAGTTTAGAAAGAATTAAATATTGTCTTAATGACATCCTTTTTTTAGCTCAAGGAGGAACAGCTGTAGGAACTGGAATAAATTCAAAAAAAAATTTTGATAAAAAAATTGTAAAAGAGATCGGGAAATTTTGCAAAATTAAATTTAAACCAGCACCAAATAAATTCTCTGAGCTTGCCGCACATGATGCTGTAGTTAATTTCTCTGGGGCATTAAATACTTGCGCTGTAGCATTAATGAAAATTTCTAATGACATAAGATTTTTAGGTTCAGGACCAAGAGCAGGTTACGGAGAATTAATTTTGCCAGAAAATGAACCTGGGTCCTCAATTATGCCTGGTAAAGTAAATCCTACTCAGTGTGAAGCTGTAACGATGGTATGTGCTAAAGTAATTGGCAATCATACAGGAATCACTGTAGCTGGATCACATGGACATTTTGAATTAAACGTTTTTAAACCTTTAATTGCGCATAATATACTTCAGTCTATCGACATTATAGCTGACAGTGTTAAAAACTTTAGCTTGTTTTGTGTCAATGGAATTAAAGCAGACAAATCAAAGATTAAAGAATATTTAGAAAATTCTTTAATGCTTGTGACAGCACTCGCTCCAAAAATTGGCTATGACAATGCTGCAAAAATTGCAAAATCAGCACTAAAAAATAAAACAAAACTAAAATATGAGACTTTAAAAACAGGTCTTATCTGTGAAAAAGATTATGATAAAATTGTAAATCCTCTCAAGATGACAAAACCGAGTTAAGGCAATATATCTCTCAAAGTAGATTTGAGAACAAGCATGTTATTAGTTTTAATTATTTCTTCTAAAAGATTTTTTGATTTTTTGTCATTAAAATATATATTTGATATAAACATATCACCTGTATCTATATTTCTTTTAAAATCAAAATATATTTTATTGACATTTTTTACTTTTTTAAAACTTAATTGAAATTTTCTTGATAATTCTTTTTGGTTATTAACACTAAGTACATTTTGCGTTTTGAAAAAAAGTTCTCCACCATCAATCACATAATTGAAACTAGACTTAATTGTGCCAATTTTATACATCTCGAAATAAGAATTAACAGTTTGTATTTTGCCCTCATTAATTGAAAATAAAATTTTTCCATTGTTTAATATTTTGCTATCTAAATTAGATAATACTAATTCTAGTTTTCCATTGAAATTTTTTACTAGTTTTTTATCAATATTTAAAATCGAATTTAACAAATAGTCAGTGATAAAATTTATATTTTTTTCTTCAAATATTATATTTCCATCTAAATAAAATGGATTTAGTTCTATCGTTGAATTAAATTTGATTTTTTGATTATTTTTTTTCTCTGATGAATTCAGTTTTATCTGAGAGTCTTTAAAATTATAATCAAATGATATATTTTCATTTAAAAAATCTATAGAGCTGCTACCATTAAATTCTTTCTGATTTTTATAAGTAAATAAATTTTTAATATATATATCTGGATTGTTTAAATTTATCTCATTAACAGATGTACCTGGTAAATCAAAATTCTTTTTCCAATTAGATTTAAATTCAATATCAAATATAGAGCCAATCAATTTAAATTCTTTTGATGTAAAATTGTCATTTATCCGATAATTAACTTTTTTAATAGGAGAAATAAGAATTATATTATTTTCACCATCTTCAAGAAATATTTTTATATTTGAAATAACTATTGGCTTATTTATTTTGTTATTAAGATGATTTCTTATGTCTTTTAGATCATTTAACTTAAGATTTAAATTTAAATCTTGAAACATAATGTCAGTAATGACTACATCCTTTTTTGAATATATTTTATTACTTGGTATAAAAAGTTTTAAATTTTTAACTTCCAAAATTGCTGAGTTTTTGTCTTCTAAATTAAAATCTAGATTCGCCTTTTTAATAAGTAAATGAGGTCGAGGAAGTACTCTAAATGAAATATCATCTAAAATTTTTAAATTAATCTTAAAATCCGAAAAAAATTTGTTCTCTATTTCACTTTGTATACTTTTATAATTAAATAAAACTGGTAGTGATAAAAATGCAATTATTGTAAAAACTAATATAATTGACGACAAAAAAACTGTGGAAGAGTCTATTTTTTTTCTTTTCCTCATAAAAACTTAGAATGGCTTATACTATAAATAATTAGATGTTAAATTCAGAATATTTAAAAAATTTGAATGAAAATCAGCGAAAGGCTGTTGAATATTTAGATGGGCCTCTTTTGATCGTAGCTGGCGCTGGATCAGGAAAAACTAGAGTTCTTACATCAAGAATTGCCCATATAATTCATGAACAAAAAGCATTTCCAAACCAAATTTTAGCAGTGACGTTTACAAATAAAGCTGCAAAAGAAATGCAATTAAGAGTATCAAAATTGTTAAGAAAAGATGCCACGGGATTACCTTGGCTTGGAACTTTTCACTCTATTAGTGCCAAATTTCTTCGTAAACATGCTGATGCAGTTGGTTTAAAAAGTAATTTTTCAATTATAGATCAAGATGACCAGGTAAGACTCATAAAAAATATATGTAAAGCAGAAAATATTGATATTAAAAAAATATCACCAAAGTACATTTTAGCAGTAATAGATAAATGGAAGAATAAAGGATTTTATCCACAAAATGTAATTTTGAAAAGAAAAGATCCACTAGAAAAAAATTTTCTAAATATTTACAAAATTTATCAACAAAAACTTATCGATTTAAATTCAGCAGATTTTAGTGATTTAATTTTGCATACAGTTAAAACATTTGAAAAATATACGGATATTGCAGAGTTATATTCAAAAAAATTTAAATACATTTTAGTTGATGAATATCAAGACACTAATTTTATTCAGAGTGAATGGTTAAAACATTTGTCAGGTTATAATAAAAATATTTGTTGTGTTGGAGATGATGATCAATCAATTTACAGTTGGAGAGGTGCAGAAATAAAAAACTTTCTAGAGTTTGATAAAGTTTATGAAAATACAAAAGTTATTCGATTGGAAAAGAATTATAGATCAACACAAAATATTTTGAGTGTTGCCTCTAAATTAATTGAAAATAACCAAAATCGAGTAGGGAAAACTTTGTTCACAAATCATGACGATGGGGAGTTGGTGAGTTTAAGTTGTTTTAGAAATGTTAAAGACGAGGCAACAGAAGTTGGCACAGAAATTGAGAAACTTAAAAAACAATTTTCCCTTAATGAAGTAGCAATTTTAGTTAGAGCCATATTTCAAACTAGAGAATTTGAAGAAAGGTTTTTAAAAATAGGACTTCCTTATAGAATAGTTGGGGGTATTAAATTTTATGAAAGAGCAGAAATTAAAGATTGTGTTGCATATTTAAAAGTAATTCATCAACCTTTTGATGATTTATCTTTCGAAAGAATAATTAATGTACCTAAAAGGTCTATTGGCGATACAACAATCAAAGCAATCAATGAGTATGCAAAAGTAAATGAAACTTCGTTAGAAAATGCAGCAAGAAAGCTTATTGAAGATAACAAAATTAAACCAAAAACTAAATTGGGATTAAATTCATTGTTAAATCTTTTGCAAAAGTGGAGAGAGGACTTAAAAAATAAAATAAATCATAATAAACTTTTACAACTTGTTTTGGACGAATCTGGATATAGTGAAATGTTAAAAAACAAAAAAGACTTAGAAAATGAAAATAGATTAGAAAATATAAAGGAATTATTAAATGCAATGAAAGAATTTGATAATCTTGAAAGTTTCTTAGAACATGTTGCTCTTGCAACATCTTTGGATCAAGATTGGGAAACTGATAAAGTAAACCTTATGACCATGCACGCTTCTAAAGGTTTAGAGTTTGACGTTGTATTTTTACCAGGATGGGAGGAAGGTTTATTTCCTCATCAAAAAAGCATAGAAGAAAAAGGTGAAAGTGGATTGGAAGAAGAGAGAAGACTGGCATATGTGGGGATAACCAGAGCAAAAAGAATAGCAAAAATTTCGTTTTCTATGAACAGATTTTATCAAGGAGATTGGATTGATAGCATGTCCTCTAGGTTTATTGATGAGTTACCAGATGAAAATTTAAAAAAAAATAACAATTTTATTGATGAAAACGAGGATGACTTTGAATTTAACCAAGATATTGAATTTGATGAACCAGTTAGAAGTCCTGGCTGGTTGAGATATCAAAAAAAATTAAATGATAAATAAAATTAAAAAACTAATAAACCTAAATAATCTAGATGGATATATAGTACCAAAAAATGACGAGTTTTTTACAGAATATTCAAAAATAAATAAACTTGAAATAGTTGCAAATTTTTCTGGATCTGCAGGTTTTATATTAATTTTAAAAAACACAAATCATTTATTTGTTGATGGCAGATATACAATTCAAGCTAAACAACAGTCAGGAAAGAAATTTAAAATTCACGAAATACCTTTCACGTGGCCGAAAGATATATTGAAATATGATGCACAATTTAATATTGGTTTTGATCCAAAATTATTTACAACAGAAACATTAAAAATTTATTTTAATAACTCTTGTAATCTCTTTCCAGTAAATTCTAATTTATTCAAAGATAAAGTTGAGGAAATTAATAAAGATAACTTAGTTTACCAAATTAATACTTCAATTGTTGGGGAAAGTTCAAAAAGTAAAATTAAAAGATTAAAAAAAATTCTTGAAAGTAAAAAATTAGATAATTTATTTATCAGCTCAGGAGAAAATGTTTGCTGGTTACTTAATATTAGAGGTAAAGATTTACCGAATTCTCCAATTGCTAATTTTCAAGCTATTTTAACTAGTAATAAAAACATAATTCTTTTTGGAAATATAAAAAAACTAAAAAATATAAAAAAAGAACTTTTTAAAAACAAAATTTCTTTTTATGAAAAAAATGATTTCTTTAAAATACTAAGCTCTCTGAAAGGAAAATCCTTTTGCATAGATAACAAAACTTGTTCAGTTTTTAATGAAAAATTAATAAGCTCAAGGTTCTTAATCAAAAAGAGAGTTGATCCAATTAATGAGTTAAAATCAATTAAAAATAATACTGAGATTAAAAATATGGTTGAAGCACATATAAAAGATGGTGTTGCGGTTACAAAATTTTTATATTGGATAAAAAATTCGAATATCAAAAAATTGGATGAAATTAAAGTTGAGAAAAGGTTGGAAAGTTTTAGAAAACAAAGCAAAAGTTATTTATTTCCTAGCTTTGATACAATTGCAGGATCAGGACCAAACGGTGCAATAATTCATTATAGATCCAATATAAAATCAAACCGTAAACTTAATAAAAATCATCTATTATTAGTAGATTCAGGTGGACAATACAAATGGGGTACAACTGATATTACAAGGACAATTTCTTTTAGTGATCCCAGTAAGAAAACTAAAGAACTTTATACAAGAGTTTTGAAAGGTCACATAGCAGTTGTAATGTCAAAAATAGATAAATTAAAAAATGGAAATAATATAGATAAACTTGCAAGAAAAAGTCTCAATTCTGTTAATTTAGACTATAGACATGGAACTGGTCACGGTGTTGGGTTTTTTATGAATGTGCACGAAGGACCACAAAGTATATCTAAAAACAACTTTATAAAACTCAAAAAAGGTATGATTGTTAGTAATGAGCCAGGTCTTTATTTGGAAAACAAACTTGGAATAAGAATTGAAAATTTAGTTTATATAGATGGAAATAATAAAAATCTTTTTTTTAAAAACTTAACATTTGCTCCTTTTGAAAAAGATTTAATAGATGAAAATTTGCTGACAAAAATTGAAAAAGACTATATTTTTTCTTACCACTTGGAAACTTATTCAAAAATATCAGCATATTTAAATAATAAAGAGAGAAAGTGGCTTGCAAAACTAATTCAGTAAATCAGACCACTCTTTTTGCGTAAGAATTTTTATCCCTAAATTTTTAGCCTGCTCTACTTTTCTATTTGTTGGTTTTTCACCAGTTACTAAGTAGTCTAATTTCTTTGTTACACTGCTAACAATACTACCAGCATTTTCCTCAATTAAACTTTTAGCCTCCGCACGACTAATGTTTTGGAGTTTGCCAGTAAACATGAAAGAAAAATTTTTTAATTTTCCTTTACGTTTAACTTCTCTATCTTTAACACTCAGTACCTCACTTAATTTTTCTACAACTTTAATATTTGTTTTATTTTGAAAGAATTTTTCTAAAGATTTAACTTGAGTTTCTCCTATTCCATCAATGTTAATTAGTTCTTTAATTTTATCTTTTTTTAAAAAATTTAAAAAACTTTTTATATTTTTTGTAAAATCAGCGATTATTTTAGCATTTTCTATTCCAATATGTCTTATTCCTAAAGAAAAAATAAATTTATCTAATGTAACCTTTTTTGAATTTTCAATTGAAAATTTAAGATTTGAAGCTGATTGTGATCCCCATCCATCGAGAGAGGATATTTTCTGGTAATCTAAATTATAGATATCTTGAGGTAATTTTATAAATTTTAAGTCCCAAAATTTTTCTACTACTTTTTTTCCTAAACCATCAATATTCATTGCATCCTTTGATATAAAATGTTTAATTTTTTCTATTGCAATTTTATTGCATGTGTATCCATCATTAGTACATCTTCTCACGGCATCAAATTTTTTAGTAATTTTATTAAATTCCTTTTCTGTCTTAGATCCACAAGAAGGACAAATTGTTGGAAATATAAACTTATTTTGTGTTTTTTTTCTTTTTTTAAGGTCTACTTCTAAAACATGTGGGATAACATCTCCTGCTCTCTCAATTTTTACTGTATCACCAATTCTTATGTCTTTTCTTCTGATTTCATCTTCATTGTGCAAGGTTGCATTTGATACCACTACACCTCCAATATTTACTGGTTTGACTTTTGCAACAGGCGTTAAAGCTCCTGTTCGTCCAACTTGAATATCGATGTTTAAAATTTCAGAATACGCATTATCAGCTGAGAATTTATGTGCTATTGCCCATCTAGGGGCATTCGAAGTAAATCCTAATCTTTTTTGTAATTGCAAACTGTTTACTTTATAAACCAATCCATCAATATCATAATTTAAATCAAATCTTTTCTTTTCAAATTGCTCATGAAATATAAATAGGTCATCGATACTTTTTATTACTTTATTATAATCACTTGTTAAGAATCCCCAGGACTTTAGTTCGTTCAAAAAATCAGACTGATTTTTGAATTTATTTTCACTTATAAATCCAAATGTATAAGCAATAAATTTAAGTGGAATCTTAGATGTTTCTTTAGGATCTTTTTGTCTAAGTGATCCTGATGCTGCGTTTCGAGGATTTGCAAAGTTATCTTTTATTTTTTCAAAATCCTTTTTTTCAATAAATACTTCCCCTCTTATTTCTATTTCTTTTGGAATATTTTTTTTTAAAATTTTATGTGGGATATCTTTGATGGTTTTTAAATTGTTTGTTATAAGTTCACCTTCACTTCCATCACCACGAGAGACACCATAAGTTAAATTGCCATTTAAATAAGTCAAAGATGCCGAAATACCGTCAATTTTTGGCTCAGCACTGTATTCTAACGCAATTTTTTCATTTAAATAATTTAGGATTTTTTTTTCAAAATTAATTAAATCCTCTCTATCAAATGCGTTGGATAAAGATAACATTTGTACCTTATGCTTAAACTTCTCAAAATTTTTAGATGGTTTAAAACCTACAGAATCAGAAGGTGATTTTGAACTTCTGAGAAAAGAATATTTTTTCTCTAAATTTATTATATCAGCTTTAAGTTTATCAAATTCTCTGTCAGAAATAGCTGGGGTACTTTTGTCGTAATATAATTTGTTATGTTTTTGGAATTCTTTAACTTTCTTTTTATATATTTTTTCAACTTCCTTATTCATCTGATCAACTTATTTAAGTAGATCTTTAAATTTTTGCAATATTGACCGCTCTTTTTCAGAGTCTACTTTTTTTACTTTTTTAACATAATTCTTATTTAAAATTTTATAACTTTCCTCATACCATTCACTCGATTGGTAATTATAACCTAATAAAGAGGCATATTTTTTAGACTCATCTACTAAACCTAACTTGTAATGTAACTCCACTAATCTATGAAGAGCCTCCTCCACATATATAGTGGTTTCATAATCATTAATGACTGTTTTGAACCTATTTATTGCAGGTATCCATTTTTCTCTATCTACATAGTATCTTGCAAGATACATTTCTTTTGACGCAAGTATTTCTTGTATTAGCTCAAGCTTAAATTCAGAATCTATTGCAAACTCTGTGTTTGGGTAATTTTTAATGATAATTTGAAAATATTTCTTAGCCTTAAGTATTTCTTCTAAATCTTTAGTTTCATCAACTATTAGATTGTAATGACTTAATGCTAACAAATAATAAGCATAATCTCTTCTTGGGTGATTTTCATATTTCTGTAAAAATTTTTCTAATTCTACAATTGTATCATTGTAGTAAAGCTGAGAAAAATAAGAATAGGCAGCCATCAATGCTGCTCGTGGAGCCCAAATTGATTGTGGATATATAAGCTCAGCTTCATTAAATTTCTTTGCGGCATAAATCACATCATTTTTTTCTAGCTGTTCAAGACCTTCATTATATGCATCGCTCATTTGCATCTCTAAACTCTTTTTTTCAACTATTGTAATTTTCTCCTCTTTTTTTGAACAAGAAGTAAAATTTATAAAAATTAAAAAAATTAAAATTTTATAGAAAAATGACATATAAAATTTTAGCAGAATTTTTGAAAATTTCTAATTTTTAGGCTATTGATCTTAGCTGATTTCTATCTATAAATGAATGTGGTAGGCTTTTTCCTTTAACTTCTATTAATGAATAGTTAGATTTATCATCAAATAGTTTTTTTAAAAGTTTGTTTGTTAAACTATGACCTCCTTGAGAACATTTTAACGACCCTATAATTCTATACCCAGATAAATAAAGGTCTCCCATACAATCTAAAATTTTGTGATTAACAAACTCTAATTTGTTTCTTAAACCCTCTTTGTTTAAAATCGATTTACTTTTTACAACTATTGCATTATCTAAACTGCCACCTTTTCCAAGTCCTAGTGATTCCAGTTTTTTGATATCTTCATACAAGCAAAATGTTCTAGAGTTATAGACATCGTTTAGATCGTCTTCAAAAAGACTTATTTTATTTCTTTGAGTTTTTATAACAGAATTATTATATTTTATTTCAAAGTCAATTTTTGCAGACACATTTGATGTATCAATTGATATTGATTTAGATCCTTCAGCAATTTCAATTCTAGAATTAACTTTTATTAATTTAATTGGTTCTTCATAATTTTTAAAACCAGATTTTAATATTAAGTCTACAAATTTCTTAGCTGAACCATCTACTATTGGAACTTCTTGAGAATCTAGCTCAATTATAACGTTATCGATCCCTAAACCATATAAAGCGCCCATTAAATGTTCTATAGTTGACACCTTAACATTATGTTCATTTGATATAGTTGTGCATAAAGTTGCATCCACAACATTCCTATAATTTGGTATAACAGTGTTATTATGTTTAACATCTGTTCTTTTAAAAGTTATTCCATTATTTGCGGGTGCTGGAAGGACATTCATATTCACTTTTAATCCAGTATGAATTCCAATTCCGCTAATTGAGAATTTTTCTCTAATCGTTTTTTGAGTTAATAAAGACACACCGAACTTATAGTTAATACTGATTTAATTAGACATACACGTATTATTACAACAAAATACAAATTTAAATTTCTTGAAATAAATTAAAGAATCTTTCAAAAAAACCCTGTTTTTTCTTTATTTTTTTAAAATTTTCCATCTCAAAGTTGTGCATTGAAGCGTATTCCAATCCTAGTTTAGAAATCTCTTTGTTATTTTCTTTATAAAAAATCATATTTTTAAACATTTCTCCACTTTCAAAGTTGATAGTGTTTTTATTAAACAATTTTGAACCTCTGCCAATTAATACTATTAAAAGTTCTCCCTTGGATAAATTTTGTATTGAAAGTTCAATGTCTTTACACAATAGTCTAAATATTTCATCTACTCTTGCACGTATAACTTTTTTTAATAGATTGATGGACATTTTTTTATTAATTAATTTTTTAGTGATTTTTTCTTCTAAATGATCTTGATTTAAAAATGAGAAATCTGACTCAGATTTATTAAATATTTTTTTAATTTGCTCAGACTCTTCCAAATTAAGTTTCATCACATAAGATATATCAGTTGTAATTTTATGGCTGCCGATTGGAATATTATTTATATATGTTAATTTTTCACCTTCATATAGAATAAGAGTACTCCTATTTAAACCAATATCTAAAAATGCAGTAAATTTTTCGTCTTTAAAAATATTAATATATGATTCTGATCTAACCAAACTTGAGCAGAAAATATTTTTTATATCAATATTATTGTTTTTAAACTCTTCTCTTATTTTTGAAAAATTTTTGTTTGGTAAACACAAAATTTTGAAATGAAATATTATATTAGATGTATCCTGTAAAACTTCTGGTAATTTATGTACCTCTACTTCATCAATTGTAATTTTATTTATAAATATATGAAATATTTTGATGTTTTTATAGGAATTATTTATGATACTTGTGCAATCTAAATATGCGGATTGTTTAATTTCAGTAGGTAATTGAATCTGGTCAATTTTTTTTTTTATTGAAAGATCTAAAAAAAAAAAATTAGCCCTATCAATTAATAAAGTAATATTATCTATATGACTTGACATTTCTTTTTCAGATTTTCTGATAATTTTTTTAATTGATTGTGATAAGTTATTTTCTTTTGATAAATATTCTGTTTCTTCAATTAACGAAAAAATATTTTTTTTTTTTTCATAAAATATTTATAATATTATCGCTGAATTTCCAAGATCAATGACTGTATTTATTTTTTTATTTATCATTCGAAGTAATTATTTTATTTGTTATTCTTAAATCAATAATACTATTTTCTTTTAACTGATTTTTTTTTATAAAAAGATCATAATTTTTTAAAGACACAAATTGATTATTCGATGGGAGTTTAATAGTGATGTTATTTTTTGTCTCAAGATCCCATCTTCCACTTTTAAAATAGAAATAATTATCGATTATATCCAGATCAAAGTTAATTTTTTTTAAATTTTCCTGTAAATTTATTAGGCTTACGACTGGAAATTTTCCAAATACGACTGGTAGATTTTGATATAAAATATTGTTATCCAATTCTATAAATTTTTTATTTTCTCCAATTAAAAACTCTTTTCCATTTATTAAAGTTTTTGCAATATAATTCGTTTTTCTTATTTCAATTTTTAATTTATATGGAAAGATCTTATGAACTTTATAATCTTCAAACTCATTATATTTTTGAAGGATATTTAATAAGTCATCATTTTTAATAAGAAAAATATTTTTGTTTTTAAGAGTATTTAGATTTTGTTTTAATTCATTTTGTAACTCAAAATTCAAACCAATTATATCAATGGATTTTACATTAAAATATTTTGAGATAGTCATGCTATAGTTTGTATTGATTGTAGTGGTTAGAAAAATAAAAATTAAAAAATAAAGATAAATTTTTTTTTTATTTATTGGTAGATGCATCTAACAAAATTTTATCAATTAATTGTGCAAAAGAAATATTTCTATATTTAGCTATTTCTGGAACTAACGATAAAGCTGTCATTCCTGGTTGAGTATTAGTCTCTAAGAGATAGAATTTATTTCCATTAAGTCTAAAATCTGACCTAGTTACACCTCTGCATTTTAACAATTTATGTGCTTTTAACGCCGTAGATGTAACTTTATCGTAATTTTTTTTGCTTATGTTTACAGGTATAATATGTTCTGTTTTTGCCTTTGGGTTATATTTCGCCTCATAATCATAAAACATTCTCTTTGGTTTAAGCTCAATTGCACCTAATTTTTCATTTCCAAGAATAGCTACTTGTATTTCCCTACCTGGAATAAATTTTTCAATTAATATTTCATCATAATGTCTCAATTTTTTTAAATTTCTTAGGAAATTATTTTTTTTACATATATAAACACAGACACTTGAGCCTTCATTGATTGGTTTAATTACGACAGGAAATTTGAGTTTTTTGTGAACTTCTTGAATAATTTTTTTTTCATTAAAATCTTTAAATTTTAATTTAATATACTTGGGAGTAAGAATTTTATTTTTAATATATATTTTTTTAGAAATTTCTTTGTCTATAGCTAAAGATGAGGATAAAACACCAGAGTGAGTATATTTAATTTTTTGTGATTCTAATATCGCCTGTATATAGCCATCTTCTCCGTATCTTCCGTGAAGTAAATTAAACGCAATATCAGGTTTAAAAGTATTTATTTTTTTTAAAAAATTTCCATCAGGTTCTGTTACAACTATGATGTATTTTTTAGCTTTTTTTAATTCCAGGTAAACACTTTTTGCAGTTTTTAAACTTATTTCTCTCTCATTTGAATAACCACCTGCAATAATTAAAATTTTTTTCTTCATTCTATTATAATTATTTCTGGATTGATTTTTATACCAGTTTTTTTATGAACTTTTTCTTTAACTGTATAAATCAATTTTTTCATATCTTTAAAACTTGCATCTTTTTTATTTACAAAAAAATTCATATGTTTTTCTGATATAATTGCATCTCCAAAACTCAAAGAATTTGGCACTGACTCATTTATTAACTCCCAAACTTTTTTTGAAGTTTGATCTATGGGATTTTTGAATGTGCTTCCTCCAGTTTTAATTTTAGTAGGTTGAGCTATTTCTTTTCTTTTTTTCATTTGCTCCATAGTTTGTAAAATTTTATTTTGCTCAGTTTTTTTTCCTTCAAACGTCGCGCTTAGAAAAATTAGATCTTTTGATAAATCAGAACCTCTATACTTAAATTTGATATCATTTTTATTTATCATTTTTACTGATCCATCAAAATCAATACATTGAACAGAAACTAATACATCTTTGAATTCATTATCAAAACATCCAGAGTTCATTCTAATTCCACCTCCAACTGAACCTGGAATACAAGACATAAATTCCATTCCTGTTAAACTATTTTCTCTAGAAAATTCAGATAATTTTTTTTGGGATATTCCGCATCCAGCTATTATTAAGTTTTCGTTCAAAATTGAGAGATTTTGAAAATTTTTACCAAGCTTAATGACCACTCCATTGAAATCATCATCTGAAATCAATACGTTTGATCCTGCCCCTAAAACGAATATTTTTCCTCTTTTTTTAAAGGTCTTTAAAAAATTTACTAATCCAGTAAGAGATTTTGCCTTAAAAAAAACTTTTGTTTTTCCTCCAATATTAAACCAATTCAATTTTTTTAAATCATAATCAAAATAAAGCTCATCATCATTAATTGGCAGTTTTTTTAGGTCATCAATTTGCATTAATTTTTTTTTATAAATTCCTCATCCAATTAGAAATGCTTCCAGCGCCCATTCCTATATAAATTTTTTCACCATAGCCCGTTTGTTTAATTAATTTTTTTAGACTATCTTCATTCTCAATTTTAATAAGACTAACATTTGAATTTTTAATTATTAATTTTGCAAATTTTTCATATGCAAAACCGAGTTTAATATTTTCACTTGCTTTATATATTGGACAAAGAATTACGGTATCTGCTTTTTTAAAGGATCTAGAAAATTCAAATTTAAGGTTTTTTACTCTGGATATTCTGTGTGGCTGAAATATGCATATAATTTCCTTTTCCTTGTAAACTTCTTTTACTCCCTCGAGTACAGAAGATATTTCTGTTGGATGGTGTGCATAGTCATCAAAAAATAATGCATCATTTTTTTTAAAAAGAAAATTAAATCTTCTTTGCACACCTTTAAAATTTTTTAGACCTTCTTTGATAGTCTTATCATTTATCCCAATTAAAAAAGCAACAGCAGCACATGAAGCTGCGTTTTTAATATTATGCATACCAATTAAAGGTATCTTTATTTTTTTTATTTCTTTTTTACTGCCAGGTATTTTTATTTTTAAATTAAATTCAGAGTATTTTTCTTTTTGCAAAGTATTTGTTATATTAAAGTTTGCATCCTTTGATAATCCATATGAATAAAAATTTTTATTATTTGTTTTTTTAATAACTTCTTTAATATTTTTATCATCAATACATAAAAAAGTTTTCCCTAGTGAGGGAGTTTTTTCTATAAAGCTTAAAAAATTTTTTTTCAAATTTTCAAGAGATTTATAAAAATCCAGGTGTTCGGCATCAATATTTGTAATTATAGAATATGTAAAAGGTATTTTTAAAAAGCTTCCATCAGACTCATCAGATTCAATTAAGCACCAATTACTTTTTCCAAGTTTAGCTGAGTTACCAAATGAATTTAAAACTCCTCCATTAATTATGGTTGGATCCAATTTGGCGCTTCCAAATATACTAGACAGTAATGATGTTGTAGTTGTTTTTCCATGAGATCCTGTGACTACAATATTTTTCATTAAAGAAACAATATGACCAAGCATTTCTCCTCTTGTATATATTGGTAACTTTAATTTTTTTGCTTGAACTAATTCAGGATTATTCTTTTTTATTGCTGTTGAAATTACAAGAACAGTACTATTTTTTAAATTTTTTTTGGTATGATTTAAGAAGATTGGTATTTTTTTTTGTTTTAATCTATCAATATTCTTATTTTCTGAAATATCACTACCTTGAACTCTGAAACCAAGACCGTTCATTATTAAAGCCAAGCCACTCATACCTATTCCACCTATTCCAATAAAGTGAATTAGCTCTCTTTTTCCTAAATTAATTTTCATTGATAAGGTCTATCAATTTTTTATTTACATTATTCCAGCTGTTTTGGTTAGTAATTTTTGATAAATTATTTTTTTTTTCTTCATGATCTTTCTTATCTTTAAATAAATTTTTAAAATTTATGCTGTTAAGATCGTTTTGTTTTATTAACCAACAACAATTATTTTCCTCGTATACCTTGGCGTTATAAAATTGATGATTATCTTTAGCAAATGGGAAAGGTATTGCTAAAAAAGGTATGTTTAAATGTGCTAATTCTGCAATTGCAGAAGCACCTGATCTTGTAATTGCGATATCTATATCATTAATTTTTGTATGAAGATTTACATCAAAATCAAATAATTCATATTTAAAATTAGATTTTTGATAATAATCATTAATTCTTTTTCGTTCATTTATATTTAAAACTTGTTGCTTAACTGCGATGTTTAGTTCTTTTGATAACTCCAAAATGTATTTTGTTATTTGTTTATCAAAAAAAATAGATCCTTGACTTCCTCCAACTATTAAAATTTTAATAACTTTTTTTTGTAAATGTTGAGAATTTTTTTCTGCTTCATAAATTTTTTTTCTCAAAATTGGAGCAATCAATGCAATTTTTCCAAAATATTTTTTGGGAAATAATTTCAAGTTTTTATCGTAACATAAAATCTTTTTTGCAATTTTAATCATATATTTATTTGACCGTCCAATCACACTATTTGGTTCAAATAAAACAATCTCACAATTTAAAAATAAAGATGCAAAACAAAATGGGAAGGACATATACCCACCTGTGCTTATAATTTTGCTTATATTATTTTTTTTTAAGTAATTATATGATTCGAAAATTACATAAATAAATTTAAATAATTTAAATGGTAGAAACCAAATATTACTAAATAAATTTGGTACTTTTATTAAATTATATTCGTAATCTTGTTTATTTATAAATTTAGTACCCCTTTCATCTGTGGCTATACGAGCATCAAAATTATTTTTTAAATGATCAAAAATTGTAAGAGCGGGTATTACATGGCCACCTGAGCCACCCGTTACGATTAAAATTTTTTTCATACTTCTGACAATCTTCTTTTTGTTAAGTTAAGTATTATACCTGAAACTAAAGCTGTACTAATTATAGATGAGCCACCATAACTTAAAAATGGCAGAGTCATACCAGTAGTAGGTAACAATCTAATATTTACTCCAATATGTACAAATGTTTGTAACAATATCAACGTTATACATCCAATTAAAATTAATTTATTTTTTTCTGAAATAGTATTATTAATTTTTTTGATCACATTATAAGAGAAGACTAAATATAAAATCATTATCAAAATTACAATAATAGCTCCAAACTCTTCTGATATGACAGAGATTATATAATCTGTGTGCGCTTCAGGAACTTTTGAATTTAATGTTCCTTCACCGATCCCTCTACCAAAAAATCCTCCACCAGAAATCGCATCACTTGCTCGATCCGCTTGGTAATTATTTCCACTACTAGTATTCAAAAAAGATAAAAGTCTTATTTTTATGTATTCAAACTTTGATACAAAAAATATTAAATATGTTGATATTGATATTGTAAAAATAAAAAACAAAAAGAATAGATATATGTTTATTCCTGAAACAAATATTAGTGTTAACCATACCATGGTAATTAATAACGTCTGGCCAAGATCGGGCTGTGATATTAAAAGAAGTATAACTGGCAAAAGAACAATGCCGCTTAATAAATATTTGTAAAAAATATTTTTATTTAAACAGAGCATAATTGAGACAAAAACTATAAAGTATGGTTTTAACAATTCTATAGGTTGAAAGCGTGGTAAAACCCCTAAATCAAGCCATCTTTTTGATCCTTTTACTTCTATACCCACAAATGGAACCATTAAAAGAAAAACTAGTGTGATTAAAAAAAAAACTAATGAGATTTTAATTAATATATCTTCTTTCAAAATTGATAGAAAAAACAGTATTAAAGCTCCCAGCCCAACAAAAATTAAGTGTTTTATAAAAAAGTAATATGAGTTTGTATCAAGTTTGTCGGAGGCAATTAAAGATGTAGATACCAAAGAAAAGAAAAGACCTAAAAAAAATAAAACTGAAATAAGAAAAAGCATAAATTTATCTATATTCTTCCACCAATCATAAAAATTTTCAAAAAATCTATGCATTTATATATTTTTTTAATAGTTGATTAAAATATCTTCCTCTCTCCTCAAAATTTTTAAACTGATCAAATGAAGCTGCTGCAGGGCTGTATAAAATAGTTTTTTTTCCATTTTTATTTTTTTTAATATCTAAAAATAATTTAGAAAGAATATCCTTTAGATTTTTTGATGAATGCAATCTGCATTTATTTTTCAGTACATTTAAAAAAAATGCTTTGTTAGTTCCATAGACATAAGCTTTTATATTCTTAAAATATTTTTTATTTAAATTTAGTTTATCACCCTTCTTTGCTAAACCGCCTAAAATCCAATAGATATTTTCGTATGATTGTAACAATGGCACTGTTGATGAAAATGATGTTGATTTTGAGTCATTAATTATCAAAAATTTTTTTTTATTATAAACAATCTGTTGTCTATAATTTAATCCTTTGAAACTATTTACTACTTTTAAAATTTTTGATTTATCAAGCTTTAAGATATTAGAAAGCTTTAATACAAATGATAAATTTTTTATATTTGATAAATTTTTAAAATAATTATTATTTATTTTTTTATAAAAGCTATTAAATTCTTTAAAGTCTACATCTTTTATTTTAGATTTAACCTTTTGTGATCTTAAAATATCTTTAATTAGCCCATTATTTTTTTCGATAAGCGCAATTGATTTTTTACTCTGTTTTTTAATTAATTTTAATTTAGCATTTATATAATTTTGAAAAGTTTTATGCCTTTCTAAATGATCGGGGGCTATATTCAAAATTAGAGCTATATTAGTTTCAAAATATTTACTGTAGTCGATTTGATAGGATGAAGCCTCAATTACAAAAATTGTATTTTTTTTTATATTTTTCTCTTTTAAAATTGGATTTCCAATATTTCCCACTAATCTAACATCTTTTTTATGGTATTTTAAAACTTCGTAAATTAATTTAGATGTAGTTGATTTTCCATTTGTTCCTGTAATTGTAATTTTATTTAATTTTGGATATGTTTTATAAAAAATATCTAATTCACTAATTATTTTATTTTTATTTTTTTTTAAAAACTTAGATAAAACACAGTTATTTATATCAATTCCAGGGCTTAAAAAAATATAATCAAAATTTATTTTTTTTATTCTATATGGAGAAAAAAAGTAATGAATATATTTTTTATTTTTTATAGGAAAATTATCATCAAAAACTAATAGGTTATTATTTCTATTTAAAAAGTCAAAACATGCACTTCCAGATTTTCCTAATCCATAAATTAAAATTTTTTTTTTAAAAAAAAAATTTTCTTTTAATATCATTATCTTAATTTTAGAGTTGCAATTCCAATTAATGCTAAAATTATAGATATAATCCAAAATCTAATTACAACAGTTGACTCTGGCCATCCTTTTTTTTCAAAATGATGATGTATTGGAGCCATTCTAAAAATTCTTTTTCCAGTCAATTTAAATGAAATAACCTGCACAATTACTGATATAGCCTCTAAAACAAACAAACCGCCCGTAATAGCTAAAACAATTTCATGTTTTGTTATTATTCCAACAGCCCCTAATGACCCGCCTAAAGAAAGTGACCCAGTGTCACCCATAAAAATTTTTGCAGGTGGTGCATTAAACCAAAGAAAACCAAGGCACGCTCCTATTATTGCACCACAAAATATTGAGGCCTCTCCAACACCCTCTATGTAAGGAATTTGCAAATAACCTGAAAAAACCATATTTCCAGAAACATAGCTTATCAATGCAAAGCATGAAGCTACAAGTATCACTGGAACTGTTGCTAAGCCATCTAAACCATCGGTCAAGTTCACAGCATTAGATGAGCCCACAAGTACAAAAATATAAAAAGGTATAAAAAACCAACCTAAATTAATAACTAAATTTTTTAAAAATGGAAAATATAGATTTTCTATTTCATCTGATACACCTGAATAATATAAAATTAATATCCCAACAACTGCTAAAAATATTTGAATTGAAATTTTAAATTTAGAAGAAACGCCACTTGAATTGTTAAATTTTATTTTTTTGTAATCATCATAAGCACCTAACAGTCCAAAAGTACCAGCGATATAAATAAGAAACCAATTATAAGGATTTGATAAATCTCCCCACAAAAGGACACCCGAGAAAACACCAAACAATATTAATAACCCCCCCATTGTAGGTGTTCCAATTTTTTTTACTATATGTTCATCTGGTCCATCATCTCGAATCGGATTGTGTATTTTTTTTGATGAGAAATATCTAATAAATGGTCCACCAGCTATAAATACTACTATCATTGCTGTAAACATTGATAATCCTGTTCGGACAGTCAGATATTTAAAGACATTAAAAAAACTAAAAGTATCAACTAAATTTGAAAATAAAATATAAAGCATAAATTAATTTAATTTTTTTATTATTTCGTTTAATCCAGTCGAATTTGATCCTTTCACCATAAGATAATCATTATTATTAATTTCATTACTTATAAATCTTAATATTTCACTGTTAGATTTTAAGATTTTGCCCTTCTTTTGTGTTCTTAATTTGTTGAAAGTATAATTTATATCTTTACCATAGACATATACTTTGGATATTTGAGTTTTATTAATATTATTTGCAATATTAGAGTGTAATTTTTTTGAAAATTTACCAAGCTCTAACATATCTCCAAGCAGCAAATATTTAGCATTTCGTGTTTTAATTTTATCAAATTTTTCAATAGAAAATTTCAGTGATAATGGGTTTGAATTATAGCTTTCATCAATTAAATGGATTGTCTTTTTTTTAATTTTAATTTTTTTTAGGTTACCTCTGCCTGATGGATGAATATAATCCTTGAATATATTTTTATTTAATTTGTCGATTTTTATAAAATTCGAAATTACTGCAACGGCTGCTGCTAAATTAAGCTTATAATTATATAAATCTTTATTTATTTTAAATTTGTATTTTTTATTATTAGATTTTATTTCGAGAATTTTTTTTATTCTATTTTTTTTATTATCTATAAATTGAAAATCTGATTTATTTTTAATACTAAAGGAAATTATCTTTAATCCTTTATTTAATGCCCTCTCTTTAAAAAAATTATAAAAAACATCATCTGCATTTAAGATGATCCTGCCTCCACTAGCAATATTTTTTATAATTTCAGCTTTTGCCTCTGCAATTCCCTTAATTGAATTAAAGTTTTTAATATGAGCATAAGATATATTTGTTATTACTCCAATATCTGGTCGGATTAAATTAGACAACTTTTGAATTTCACCTTTCTTATCCATTCCAATTTCAAATACTCCAATTTTATGCTTCATATCAATATTAAATAACGACAATGGAACTCCATATTGATTGTTGAATGATTTTTTTGAATATGAAGTTGGTATTAAAGTATTAAGACTCTGACCAATTAGTTCTTTTAAAGAAGTTTTACCAGCAGATCCTGTAATTGCGACAATTGGTGTTCCTAATGATTTACGTATTATACATGATAAATTTGAAAAAGTTTTAAGTGTATCTTTTACAAATATTTTTCTTGGATTTTTTTTTGAATAATTTTTTTCTAATATACAAATAGATGCTTTTTTCTTAAGAGCTTCATCGGCAAACTTGTTCCCATCAATATTCTTTCCTTTAATACCAAAAAAAATATTATTTTTTTTTATATCTTTTGAATTAATAGATGCTTTATTAATTAAAAAGTTATTATTAATTTTTATATTTAAGTATTCATTAATGATATTTACCTTTAAATTCTTAGATAATTTTTTATTTTTTTTATGAATAGCATCAATCATACAAGCTTTATCTGAAAAAAATTTCTTAGTTTTGTATTCTTGGTAATTTTCGTGACCTTTTCCTGCCACTATCAATATCTCATCAGATCTTAAATCTTTTATTGCCTTTTCAATTGCTTTTTTTCTTGAAGGAATTTCAACTAATTTTGATTTTAAAATCTTAGCTTTGATATTGTTTCTTATTTTTTTTGGACTTTCTGTTCTAGGATTATCGTCAGTTAAATATATTTTATCACATAAATCATTAGCAATTTTGCCCATAATTGATCTCTTTGGTTTATCCCTATCTCCCCCGCAACCAAAAACTAAATTTACTTTTCGATGTTTAAACTGCTCTTTAATGTTTAAAACACAGGTCCTCAACGCATCAGGTGTGTGAGCATAATCTAAAATAGCTATTGAATTATTTTTAAAATTCCCAATTTCTTCAAAACGACCTGGTACAGCTTTAATATTTTCTACAGATTTAAGAATATTATCTAATTTTATATTACTTTTATGTGCGGCTAGAATTGACATTAAAAGATTTTTAATTTGGATCTTGCCAATCAATTGGGTTTTTAAATGGTATTTTTTTTTATTAAAAGAAAATGTTAATTCTTGTTTATTATTAACAATAGAATAATTTTTAATTAATAAGTCACCATTTACCTCTCCAATTGTAAATTTTTTAATTTTATTTTTTTTACAAATATTTTTTAAAATTTTTGCATATTTTATGTCTTCATCAAAAATAGCAAAAGATCCTTTTTTCATCAATTTCTTAAACAAAATTAATTTTGTATTTAAATAATCTTTAAAGGTTTTGTGATAATCTAAATGATCTCTGCTTAGATTTGTAAATATTCCAACGTTAAATTTTAATCCATCAAGCCGATGTTGTTTTAGCCCATGACTTGATGCTTCTAATATCACATTATTAATTTTTTTTTTTTCTAAATAATTTAAATTCTTTCCAATTTTTATTGGATCAAAAGTAGTATTTGATGTGTTTTCGATTTTTTTCTTTCCACTAATTCCAAGGGTACCGAAAGATGCTACCTTTTTTTTGTTTTTTTTTAAAATTTGATAATAAAAATTTGCAATTGAAGTTTTTCCATTAGTTCCTGTAACAGCAATTAGATTTTGTGGTTTTTTTTTAAAAATTTGCGAAGACAAAAGAGATAATATTTGTCTTGGATTTTTTTGTTTTAAATAAATAATATTATTTTTAATTTGATCTTTAAATTTTGAAGAAATAATAATTTTTGCGCCATTTTTGATTGCATCATTTATATAATTGTTTCCATCAAACCTATCTCCTTTAATTGCAATAAATATGTAATTTTTTTTTACCTCTTTCGAATTAAATGCTAAGCCTGAGAAATTTAAATTTTTAAATTTTTTATTTATATTTGGAAGATAATCTTTAAGTAACATCATTTACGCTCTTAATATTTTGTGGCTAAAATTGGCCCAATTTTATCAATTATTTGACCTGTAACCCAAACGGTAGTCCATCCAGCAGTGTTTCTCCAATTTCCTTTATAAGGTTGTCTTCCATCTCTATAATTATATACAAACTCTTTATTCGGTTTTGGTTCATCTAACATTACCACTAAAGCAAACTTTGGATCTGAGGCAGGGAAAACAGAAGCAAAAGTATTTATTTTTTTTTTTGAATATTCCCCATCTGCTGGTTGATCAGCAGTGCCTGTTTTTCCTCCAACTTCAAACCCAGCTACATTTGCAAATCCAGCCGTTCCCTCTTTTGTTGATACTATTTTTCTTAATATTGGATTAATAAGATTTGAAACATCTTGATTGATTAATCTTACTTTATCGTTTTCATATTTTTTTTTAATCAATGTTGGATTTATTTCGTATCCACCATTAGTAACAATAGAGTAACCTTTTGTGAGTTGTAAAAGTGTAGTAGCTATACCATGTCCAAATGCAACTGTAGCAAGTTTACATTTGCCCCATCTTCCAATTTGTGTAGTTCCAATTTCATCTGTATCAAATGTAATTTGGTTTAATATTCCAATTTTTACTAAAAAATCCTCAAAATTATCTATTCCTACCTTTTGGGCGATACGAACAGATCCTATGTTTCCAGATCTTATTAAAATTTGTTCAGCAGTTAAATCTGATGGAATTTTTTTGTCATATTCTTCTATTGAATTTTTATTACAAGTAATTTTATTTTCTAAGTTGATAAATTCTGTATCTGGACCAACTACATCATAATTTATTCCAGCAGCTAAAGTGAAGGTTTTAAAAACTGATCCTAATTCATAAACTCCCTTCGTTGCCCTATTTATATATTTTTTATCTTCTAGATTTTTTCTTTTGTTTAAATCAAAATCTGGAAGAGAAATCATTGATAATATTTCTCCATTATGAATATTCATTAAAATTGCTGCACTCCCAACATTGTTGAATATATCTTCAGCTTTTACTAACTCTTCTCTAATTAAGTATTGCAGTTCTTTATCAACTGTAAGTTTCAAGGCCTCTTTTGAGGATCTTAACTCATAATCAAAACTTTTTTCTAATCCAGATATACCATTATTATTATCATCTATTTGACCAATAATATGACTAAACAATTCTCCATTTGGATACACTCTTGCAATTTTTTCTTCTAATCTAAATGCCTTTTCTCCTAATTTTAAAACTGCTTCTAATTTTTCTGGTGGTATTTTTTTTTGTACATAAAAAAATTTTTTTCCATTTATTTGATCTATGAAGTTTTTATGTGGAAAAAGTAATTTTAAAGATAATAATAGTTTTTTTTTGTCTACAACTAACCTTGGATCTATTCCTAAGTTAGTTATTCTGACTGATTTAGCTAAAATATCACCTTCCCTATCAGTAATACTAGATCTAAAATTTTCTTTTTTTTTTGTAACTTTTTTTTCAGGCAGATCGTTATAACTGAGAAATAAAATTTTAGTTGAAAACAATAAAGAAATTATAAAAAAAATAAAAAATATAAAAGCAATTCTCTCAAAGGAGATTTTTAAATTTGATTTCTTTTCAACAAACTTGAATTCACTCATCGTTTATTATCTTATTATTCAAATCTTCTAAATTTTTAATGTTGCTAATTTTTAATTGAATGAGGTTATTTTCAAAAAATTTTGTTTGATATTCCATTAATTTTTTTGGAGAGGTGAGAAAATTATAATCTAAAAGTACTAGCTCCAAACGATTCTCTAAAGCTCTTATATTTTCTTTTGTTTCAAATATTTTTTTATCTAGTTGTTTTGTAGAGTTTTTAGTTAAAGTTGTTGCTAATATTAAAAAAATAACAGGGATTAAAAAAATTAATTTTCTCATGAATTATAACTTAAATTCTCAGTCTCAATTAAGTAATTAAATTTTTCATGTAATTCATTAAAATTATCATTTTCATTGGTTTTAATAGCATATCTAAGTTTTGCTGACCTTGATGCGGGGTTGATCTTAATTTCGTCATTACTTGGAACAATTGGTTTATTATTTTTTAATTTTAAACAATTATTTTTTATTATGTTTGGTGCATATCGTGAGGAATTTTTTTTATCAGAATAATTTTTAAAAAAGAATTTTACTATTTTATCTTCTATTGAATGGAAAGTTACTACAACAATCATACCTCCAACTGGTAGAATATTGAATGAATATATTAATCCATTAATTAATTCACTTATCTCTTTATTAATATAAATTCGTAGAGCCTGAAAAATTTTCGTTGATGGATTTGTTCTAGAAAATTTATACTTTTTAATTTCTGCTACAATATTAACCAGATCTTCAGTTTTAAGTTTATTTTTATTTCTATTTTTAATTATTCTTCTTGCAATTAATTTTGAATTTTTTTCCTCTCCAAATATTTTAAAAATTTTAGTTAAACTTTTTTCAGAGATATTTGAAATTACATCATCACATGAAAACTGATTTAAACCCAATCTCATATCTAATTTTCCAGTGCTTTTAAATGATAACCCTTTTTTTAAATCCAAAATTTGATTTAAAGAGTAACCTAAATCAAATATTACAGCTTTAAGATCATTATCTTTAATATTTAATTTTTCAATTTCGGAAAATTTACTATTAAAAAAATTAAACCGATTTTTATTTTGATTTTCTATTTTTTTTGCAATCTGCAAAACATCCGGATCTCTATCCAGAGCAATTACTTTATTTGATTTTGTTTTTAATATTTCTTTTGAATATCCGCCTTGACCTAAAGTGCAATCTATAAATGTGCCACCATAAAGAGGGGAAATAATGCTAATTAATTCATTTAGCAGAACTGGAAAATGGTTTTTTTCCAGATTTATGGTGGCATTCATTTATTTTTTTGAAGAGCATTAATTTTTTTGTCTTCTCAAAAATGCTGGTATTTCTAGATCATCTTCCTCTGAAATTTGATCCTCATCTGATTTTGTTGAGTTTTCCTCGTTTATCACCTCGCTATCAGAATTAAAAAGTTCGGGAGTTTCTTCTTCATTAAATTTAAAATTCTCAAGACCATTTGACGAAAAATCTTTATCAACTGTATTTGAGGTGCTTTCTACTCCATGAGTTTCCAAACTCTCTTTTTCACCATAATTTTCTTGGTAGGTTTCTATCTCATTTGAGTTTACATTTAAATTTTCATTTTTTATTTCTTCTTCAATTTTAAGAGCATTCGCTCCACTAGTGATTATTGAATTAGTTGGATTTGAAAATGTAAATGATTGAGATGAACCTGTATTAGAAAAATCTGTATAACCAGGATTTCTATTTTGTATTCTGTGCACCATGTTGATAACTGATTTTGGTTCAGGTTGTTGTCCATCCAAAGATGTAGCAACAATGGATACTCTCATCAGTCCATCAAGACTCTCATCTGTTATTGCACCAATAATTAATTCAGCTTCTGGGTCAACCTCAGCTCTAACTTTATTGACTGCCTCATCAACTTCAAATAATTTTAGGTCTTTTCCACCAGTTATATTAACGAGAAGACCTTTTGCACCTTTTAATGTATAATCATCTATTAGTGGATTGTTAATAGCCATCTCAGCTGCTTTTACTGCTCTTCCTTCACCATCTGCCTGGCCAGTTCCCATCATTGCTTTACCCATAGAGCTCATGACTGTTTCAACGTCAGCAAAGTCTAAATTTATTAGACCTGGTCTCACCATTAAGTCTGTAATACTTTGTACCCCATGTAAAAGAACATCATTTGATAATTCGAACGATTCTTCAAATGTAGTTTGTTCACTTGCAATTTTAAATAAGTTCTGATTTGGAACTACAATTATTGTATCTACATGTTTTCTTAATTCCTCTAATCCTTGTTGAGCCTTACGCATTCTTGATGGACCTTCATATAAAAATGGCAAAGTAATAACACCAACTGTGAGAATATTTAATTCTTTGGCTGCTCTAGCAATTACATGTGCGGCTCCCGTTCCAGTTCCACCACCCATCCCAGCAGTAATAAAAACCATATTTGCACCCTGTAAAATATTAACAATTTCATTTAAAGATTCATCTGCTGCAGCCTCGCCTATATCCAATTTTGCACCTGCACCTAAACCTTTTGTAAGATTTAAACCCATTTGAATTTTTCCATGGGCTTTACTTAATCTTAAATCTTGTGCGTCAGTATTTACTGCAATAAATTCTACACCTTGAAGCCCTGCATCTATCATTCCGTTAATAGCGTTTCCTCCGGCTCCTCCAACTCCAAGAACTAATATTCTTGGTTTTAGCTCTTTAATGTCTGGTGTTTTAAAATTAATAGTCATTTATCCCCCTTTTAGTTGTTAAATTTTTTTTCCCATTTAAGGCTGTTTCTATTGGTGTTTGATTTTTTTCTAGCATTTACCCTAAATTTTTCAAAAGAAGTTGGTTCCCATATTTGAAATGTTTTTCCTTGACCAACAAAAAGTATGCTGTGTCTAATTTTCGAATGTTTTAGTAATTTTTTTGTAAGTGCAATACGACCTTCACTATCAAATTGTAGATTTATACTTTCTGATAAAATTGATGTTGCAAAATAATCCTTTTTTTCTTCAAAGGGATCTAATGAATCTATTGCATTTGATATTTTTTCTATTCTGTCTTGAGGCCATGCTTCTATGGATGAATGATTAAATGATGGAAAACAAATTATCCCATTATAACCAAGATTTGATAAGTATGATCTAAAAGGTGCAGGCACTGAAACTCTCCCCTTTTTGTCCAATTTGTTTTCGTACGTAGATAAAAACATGTCTTATTATATTAAATAATTCCATAGTTGGGAATATATGGGATATTATGGGTTTTTTAAAATATTATCAACATAAAATTACATCGGAAAATATTTAAAAATATTAGCTTGTATTGATATTTTATATGTAATGAGGATATGCCAGATAAACTATAAGCCGGGTTCTGTCTTTAAAACTTATCATTTATCTAGGCTTTAAATCACTTTAAAGCTCAAGCAACTAACCCTGATGACTAGCCAAAGACTGCTTTTAGTTATTTCTAACAGTGTCATCTCTACTCAGTCTTGCTCCCAGTGGGGTTTTCCATGCGCTAGCTGTTACCAACTTAGCCGGTGTGCTCTTACCACACCTTTTCACCCTTGCCTTGATAAGGCGGTTTATTTTCTGTGGCACTATCCCTGAGGTCTCCCCCGCCAGCTATTAACTGGCACTGTGTCTTTGTAGAGCCCGGACTTTCCTCTTTAATTTCTTAAAGCGATAAGTCATTTATCTGGCAATTAGAAAATATAATTTTTTTAAATTTTTTCAATAATTTTAAATGTAAGTTATTTGAGGGTTTTTGAGATATTAAATGTTTCTAGATCTAAAATGCCAGTCACTCTTTTAGGCCTAAATCTCATTTGAAATACTTTAATTATTTTTTTTTTTTCTAAATTACTTTTAAAAACTATTGAATATCCAAATCGTTTCAGATTCTTAAAGAAATTTTTTTCTAATGTTTCAGACCTGAGTATCTTAAATTGGTTTTTTTTATTCCTTACATATTTATGCCAAATTCCAATTTTTTTTTTATATAAAAAATACCACGGAAAATTTTCACCAGGATCTTTTTTTCTCAATGGGGCTATATCAGAGTGTCCTAAAATATTTTTTCTTTTAATTGAATAATTTTTAATCAATTTTTTCGATAAATTAATTAAGGTTTCAATTTGTTTCTTTGTAAATTTTTTATATCCGTGATCATGACCTGGATTTGAGATTTCTATACCAATAGAATTTTTATTTAAATTTTTGTCATTCTTCCAAAATGACTTTCCAGCATGCCATGCAATATATAAATCAGGTACCATTTGAATAATTTGACCTTTTTTATTTATGTAATAATGACAACTTACCATTGAATTTACATCTGTTAGTTTTTTAATTGCAGACTTATCGCTTCTCATTCCAGTATAATGAAATATCAAATATTTAATTTCTGACTTAGTCCTTTTTCTTGAATGAAAGTTTGGAGAGTAATTTAAAGTCATTTTTTCAACAATATTTGGCATAAATTTTAACAATTTAGTGTTTATATTATTAAGAGTTATATTATAAATCGTCTTATGAAAAACTACTTTAAAATTTTAATAATAATTGTTTTTAGCAATATTTTGTTTTCAGTGGCAAATGCTGGTTCTGATGGAAATATTGAGTTAAAATCAAATTCAGACACTAGTGAAGTTAGTGATTGTTTTGAAAAAGTTAATAGAGGAATTTTTGCGTTCAACCAAGGATTAGATAAAGTAATTTTTAAACCTTTAGCAACCGGGTATAGGAAACTTCCACAACCAGTAAGATCTGGAGCAAGTAATGCACTTGGAAATTTAGGTAACGTTGTAACGATACCTAACAATGTTTTGCAAGGAGACTTAAAAAGTGCAGGAGTAAATACCATGCGGTTTTTAATTAATTCAACTTTAGGAATTGGTGGTTTATTTGATGTTGCGTCTTATTATGGTTTAGAGAAAAGAGAAAAAGAAGATTACGGTCAAACTTTAGGTGCTTGGGGTGTAGGTGAAGGATGTTATTTTGTTTTACCAGTTTTAGGACCAACAACTGTGAGGGATTCTATAGGTTCAGTTGTAAATGTTGTGGGTGGAGATGCTTGGTACAATGTTACAGTAGCTAACGACACTCAGTATTTTAACGAGGCAGATTACTACTTTAGTAAAATAATGAGCGGTGTTGATTTTAGAGCAAAAAATCTTGAGTCGTTTGATAGTTTGGAGAAAACTTCCTTAGATCTTTACTCATCTGTAAGAAGTTTATACCTACAAGACAGACGAAAAAAAATACAAAACCTTGATGAGGTTACTGAAACGCTTAGTGATGATGATTGGGAAGAAGTTGATACCCAGTAAGATTAAATGAATTATATTAAAATAATTTTTATAATCTTAGTCTCTTTAGCTGTATCACAGTTTTCATATGCAAAAAATCCGAGCGATTTAATCAATGAAATTGTGGATCAAGCTTCAAATATTTTATCTGGTGATGATCCAGTTGAATCTAAAATTATTAAGCTGAATGATATTGCTGAAAGGAGTGTAGATATTGATGGAATAGGAATGTATACACTTGGTAAGTATAGAAAGTCTATTTCAGAGGAAGATAAGTCAAAGTATCAAAAATTATTTAAAAGTTACTTTTTAAAGAGTTTTTCAAGTCGATTAATTGATTATACAGATCCAAAAATTAATGTGATTTCAGAGAAGAAAGTAAGTGATAATTACACAATAGTGAACAGTTTGCTAGAGGCAAGCAAAGGAAGACCAGAAGTAAAAATTGATTGGAGAATTTACACAAAAAACCCTGACAAACCTTTAATCAGAGATTTAATGGTGGAGGGATTAAGTTTAGCAAGAACTCAAAAAGAAGAATTTAATTCAATAATCCAAAATAATAATGGTGATATTAACTCTTTATTTAAAGTTTTAGAGGAATTTATAATCAAATAATTATTTTTTATTTGCAAGCTTTTGCAAAAGATATATTTCTTTTTCAGTCAATGTATTCCTCTCTTCTTTAATTAAGTCTACAAGACTAAATAAAGATATCAAATTTATTAGTGCAGCTATTCCACTTAAAGAAATAAAATAAATTAAGTTGGCATTCACAATTATCAATATTATAAATAAACTTGACCAAGCAATAAATATTCCTCTCAAGATTGTACGCTGGCTTTTGAGATCTTTTATTTTTATAAACTGAAAAAAAAGAAGGATTAATAAAAACATTATTCCAGCAAGTGCCGCTCTTAGAGATACTAATACATCCATTCCATCTCCATAAAGCTCTTTATGAATTAAATAAGCAATAAAAGCTTTGTAGGCAAAATAGCAAAAAAAAATAAATGCAATGCTAGAAGATGCTAAATAAGCATACTTGGGCAACACTTTTATTTTTAAATTCATTATTTTATAAAAGCATAATAAATTTAAAAATATTATTAAAGAAAGTAATTTTAAACTTAAAGTTGTATTTTTAATATTTTTTGGTGGGCCCGCCAGGACTCGAACCTGGGACCAATACATTATGAGTGTACTGCTCTAACCAACTGAGCTACAGGCCCTTGAAATTAGTTTGGTATTACATCAATTTTTAAATTCATACAAGTTAACTTTACAAACAATAAATTGTATTTTCTAAGAATTTAAAACACAAACTTTGCATTCATTGGTAAATCCGTTGGTAAAAATTTTTTATAAACTTTTAAAAGTTTTTTCAGAAATTCCATTTATTCTTAATTTCTTGTATTTTAAAATTTCTTTCGCAACCTTTAAGAAAGAGGTATTTTTTAATTCTTCTGCTTTTTTGAAGTCATATCCATAAATCCAAATATCTTTTAATTTATTTAATTTTTTGAATTTATTATTATTGAAAACATTTAACTAAAGTTTTCTGGCAATTATCACGTCTTGTTCGGAATTAAACTCATTATT
Source organism: uncultured Pelagibacteraceae bacterium (assembly GCA_902592445.1). Classification (GTDB taxonomy): domain Bacteria; phylum Pseudomonadota; class Alphaproteobacteria; order Pelagibacterales; family Pelagibacteraceae; genus Pelagibacter. The sequence continues at coordinate 153,358 of CACJEN010000001.1, read as the reverse complement.
TTTATTACCTCTCCAAGAACCATGAATTATTTCTACAATCTTTAATCCTGCAAATTTATAAGCTTTTTTAATGTATTCTATTTTATATGCAGTATTCAAAAGAGGATTTTCTTTTGAATATGTTAAGAATTCTTTCATATCATATTTTAATTTTCTATCAGCAATTCCAATTTGAAGGCTAAATAAACTTTCAGGATCAATTATATGCCAAGTGGTTATACTTAAGCCATTTTTTTTTAAATGTTTAGAAACAAATTTTAAAGTTTTTTTAACACCATTGTATGTCAGATGTGTAAACAAACTGCCTGACCATTGTATATCTGCTTTATACTGAATTGGTATTTTGTAATTACATTCAGAGCCATCGCTTTTTGCTCTAGTTATTTGAAGACTGGAACCTCTATGTTCAAATTTTTTATAGTTTCCAATATAGTCTCTATCATTATTTGATTTATGATGAACAAATAAGATATTTTTAAATTTTTTATAATTTTTTTTATTGTATGTTATAGCATCTTCGCGAATATCTATACCAATGTACTGTATGTCCTTTTGATTTAAATTTGAGTTATCTCTAAAAATTTTTGCTGCTAAACACATTGGAGCATATCCACATCCAATATCCAGTATTTTAGGAAAATTTGAAAAATTATATTTTAGTCTTTTAAAGCATTCTGGAAGAATATAATTTATATATTTGCCTAAGTAATTTAGTTCGTAATTTTTCTTTATTACATGATTATAGTTTTTTTCAATTGAAGGAATAAATTTATTAATATTATCTGGAAATATAATCTTTTTTTTTAAAAATTTACTTTTAAATTTATTCAGAATTTTTTTACTTATATGCATATTTATATTTAATTTTAATTTGTACTTGCACTTATTAAATGAAAATAAAAATAATTATATCATTTTTTTTTATTTATCAATTGAAGATAACTTTATAATGGTGGGCCGTGTTGGTTACGCTCCAACTACCCCTGCAATGTCAATGCAGTACTCTACTATTGAGCTAACGGCCCAATTAACTTTCTAAGAAACTTTTTAATTGTTTAGATCTACTTGGGTGTTTTAATTTTCTCAGCGCTTTTGCCTCAATTTGTCTTATTCTTTCTCTTGTAACAGAAAATTGTAGTCCAACCTCTTCAAGCGTGTGATCTGTATTCATTCCTACACCAAATCTCATTCTTAAGACTCTTTCCTCTCTTGGAGTTAATGTAGATAAAATTTTTGTGGTTGCTTCACTTAAATTAGATTTAATTGCTTGTTCTAATGGAGCTAGTGCTTTTGTATCTTCAATGAAATCTCCTAAACTGCTGTCCTCTTCATCTCCAACTGGTTTTTCCAATGACACTGGTTCTTTTGAAATTTTGAGTACTTTTCTAACTTTTTCTAATGGCATTCTTAACTTTTTAGCAAGCTCTTCGGGAGTTGCCTCTCTTCCAAATTCACTTAAAATTAACCTTTGTGTCCTCACTATTTTATTTATTGTTTCGATCATATGAACTGGTATTCTTATTGTTCTTGCTTGATCTGCAATTGATCTAGTGATTGCTTGTCTTATCCACCAAGTTGCATAAGTTGAAAACTTATAACCTCTTCGATATTCAAATTTATCTACGGCTTTCATCAAACCTATATTCCCCTCTTGTATCAGATCTAAAAATTGTAATCCTCTATTCGTATATTTCTTAGCAATTGAAATAACCAATCTTAGATTTGCTTCAACCATTTCTTTTTTTGCAATTCTAGATTCTTTTTCACCTTTTTGTACCCTGCTCACCAATTTTTTAAAATCAGTTACAGAGATTCCAAGTTTATGGCTTATTTCAATAAGTCTTTCTCTAATATTTTTAAATTCATCTTTGTTTTTTTGGAAAAATTTTTTCCATACTTCATTTGTATCTAAGAAGCTTTTTAAATTAGGGTTTATTTCATTACCAACATAAAATTTAATAAATTCATCTCTAGTAATTTTAGCATCAATTGCAAGTCTTAGAAGATTTCCTTCAAGAGAGATGATCTTTTTATTTTCTGCATAATGTTTCTGCACTAATTCCTCTAATACAGATGGAGATAACTGGAGTGATTTTATATTTTCTAAAATATCATCTACAATTTTTTTGTAATTTTTTTCTTTTGAACTTGAAAAAACTTGTGAGTTTAAAGAACAATCAATTTTTTCTTTTTGATACTTAATAAGCTTATTGTATTCTTTTGTTAAATTATGGACAGTTTGTAATACTTTTGGTTTAATTTCAGTTTCCATTGCAGCTAAAGTAGGATTAAATTCATCATCTTCACTTGAATTAGAACTCTGTTCTTCGCCTTCCTCATTGCCATTGTCAGATTTTTTCTGCTTTGCACTTTGTCCGGTATCTTCGTCCTCCATGTAATTAGTATCAATATCTATAATTTCTCTTACTAAAATTTCATCATTTTGAAGTTTCGTATTCCACTCAAAAAATTGTTGAGCCGTAATTGGGCTTTGCGAAAGAGCATTAAGCATTACATCTTTACCGGCTTCAATTCTCTTTGCGATTGCAATCTCACCTTCTCTAGATAAAAGCTCCACACCTCCCATCTCTCTTAAATACATTCTGATAGGGTCGTCACTTTTCTCAATAGTTTTTCCCTCCTCTTTAGACGAAGAGTCTTTCTTTTTTAAAATTTTGTAGTCTGATTTTTTTTCAACTAATACTATGCTCTCATCTAATATATGAATGAAGGCCTGTGCTAAATTTTCATTAGATAAGTTTCTTTTTCCAAGAGATTTATTTAATTCCTCGTGGGTTATAAAGCCTCTATGGATCCCACGACCCATTAATCTAGCAAATGATTTTGTAATTATTCGTTCCACAATTTAAAGTTAGGTAGATCTGTATAATGTAGATTTAAAAAAAATCTATGCGATTTTTTTATTATTTAGTTGATTTTTTGCTGTTTTTTTAACTCTTTTAGCTCGTTAAAAGTTGTTTCACTTAAATCCTTTGAAAATTTCGATTCTAATTCTGCAATTCTAAACTCCAATTCATAATTTTTTAGGTCTCGAATTATTTCATTGAAAATTTCAATTATTTTTTGATCTTCGTCAAAATTTTTATCAAGAATATGCTTAACTGATGCATACTTATAGATTCTATTTATTAAATTTTCATCAATTTTTAAGTTTGAAATATCTGAGGACTCAAAATTATTAGTTTGATTGATTAATTCTTTGAAAATTAAATTATTTTCTTTTGTAAATATTTTTATATCATTAATTAAATAAGAATGTTCTCTAATTAATTCTGGTTTTTTTAAGATTATATAAAGTAGAGAAAACTCTTTCAACTCAACAGGTTTTAAAGTTTTAGTCTCATTATAATAATTTTTGGTCGACTGAAGAGATTTTGCTTTTTTTACAAAACTTTTTTTGTGTGAATTGTTTATATTGGGTGTCAGTTGACTTATTTTATCTAGAAAAAATTCTAAAACATACTTTCTTATGTATTCATCTTTTATCGTTGATGAAATTAATCTTAGTTTTTTCTCAAAAAGAGCATAAGACGATGGGTTTCCATCTGTTTGTTTATAATAATGTTCAAAAATAAAATCATGTATCAATAAAGTATTATTTTTTGAGTAATTTATAAAATTTTCTTTACCATATGTATTAGCATAGCTGTCTGGATCTTCATTTTTAGGTAGAAAAAGAAATGATATTTTTTTCTCAGGTTGAAGTTCAACTATAGAACTTTCTGCAGCTCTTAAGGCCGCTTTATATCCACTATCATCTCCATCAAAACAAATAATAATATGATCAAAAAATTGATTAAGAATTAAAATTTGTCTAGTTGTTAAAGCTGTTCCAAGATTTGCTACAGAATTTTCAATACCTGCTTTGCTTAAGCCAATGACATCCATATATCCCTCAACTAAATAAATGAAATCTTCTTTATTAGAAAGTTTTCTAGCCTTATCTAAATTATATAAATTTGAACCTTTTTTAAAAAAAGGTGTCTCTGGTGAATTTATGTATTTTGCAAGATAAGATTTAGATTTGATAGTTCTACCACCCAATCCAATTGGATCTCCAGATATATTATTTATTGGAAAAATAACCCGATCTTTAAATCTCTCTATAAATTTATTTTTTTTATCGTCAAAATAAAATAATCCGGTTTCTTTTAAAATTTTTATGTCAAAATTTTTTGAAAATTCCTCAAAAGTATTTTGATTATTTGTGACAAAACCAATTTTAAATTTTTTAACTTCCTCAGCAGTTAAATTTCTGCTTTTAATATAATTCTTTGCTATTTCAGCACTTGGATTTTTAAAAAGTTCATCGTGATATTTTTCAACATATCTTGAAAAAATACTTTTATATTCCTTCCAATTTTTTTCTCTCACTTCATCTTGTTTAGAAAAGGTATATGGTTGCATACCTGCAAAGTTAGCAAGTGTTTTCACAGCTTCACCAAATTTAAGATTTTGAGTTTTCATAATAAAGTCAAATATATTTCCATGCTCACTGGTACTGAAACAATGATAAAATCCTTTCTCATCATTGACAGTAAAAGATGGTGTTTTTTCATTTTTAAATGGAGAAAGCCCTACGTATTCTTTTCCCCTTTTTTTTAAATTGACCGACTTTGAGACTACAGTTGAAACTTTAAGCCTTGTTTTTATTTCTTCTAAATATTCTTTTGGATATTTCATTTATTGGAAAGTAGATCTTTAATTAAAGCTCCAGCTTTTGAAAAATCTATAGTATCGGAGTAATTTTGTTTTAATTCCCCCATAACTTTTCCCATTTCTTTAATTGAGCTTACACCTGTTTTTTCAATAATTTGTTTACATATACTTATGATCTCTTCTTCGGACATTTGTTTAGGTAAATATTCAGATAAAACATTAACTTCATTCTCTTCGATTTCTAAAAGATCACCTCTATTATTTTTTTTGTATACTTCTATAGATTCGGATCTTTGCTTGATCATTTTTTTTAAAAGTTTTTTAATATCTTCGTCGTTTGTTTCTTTTTTGTTTGGTCCTGACCTATTATTTATATCCAGGTCTTTTATGCCTGATAAAATTAACCTATAAGTTGATATTTTATTTTTATCTTTAGATTTTAAAGCATTTTTATAATCTGATTCAATTTTTTCTCTTAAGCTCATATATGTAATTTACTCGATAGATAAATTTCTTCAAAAGATAAATTGTTTTTTTACATAAATACATTAGAGAGGTTGAGGAAAAAGAGGTTTTGTAGTATTAACCTTTAACTCAAGAGTTGTAATTGTACCTTAAACGTAAAAAAAACTTATCAATTAAATCTAAATTTACACCAGCTGTTCTAGTTCTTGAAAATAAGACCGTTTTTAAAGGAATAGGCTTAGGTTATCAAGGTGAGGTAACTGGGGAAGTTTGTTTTAATACATCTTTGACTGGTTACCAGGAAATTATTTCTGATCCATCTTATGCAGGTCAAATTATAAACTTTACTTTTCCACACATCGGCAATGTTGGCACTAATAATGAGGATTTAGAATCTGAAAAAATTTGGACTAGAGGAGTTATTTTTAACTCAGAAATAAGCAATCCATCAAATTATAGGTCTCTGATGAACCTAAATAACTGGCTAAAAAAAAATAAAATTGTTGGAATTACTGGTTTAGATACCAGAAGTTTAACTAATTATATTAGAGATAAAGGCGCTCCCAAAGGAACAATTTCAAATAATAAAACAGGTAAATTTAATATAAATAAATTAATAAGAACCTCTACAAAATGGCCTGGTTTATATGGAATGGATCTTGCTGAAGTTGTTACAACTCAAAAATCATATATTTGGAAAGGTTTGAAAACATGGAGTAAAAAAAACGGATATTTAAAAAATAAAAAAAAACTTTTTAGAATAATTGCAATTGATTACGGAATAAAAAAAAACATTTTAAGATATTTTTCTAATTATAATTGTGAGGTAAAGGTAATAAATTGTAAAACAACAGCAGACGAAATATTAAGACTAAAGCCTCATGGAATTTTTCTTTCAAATGGTCCTGGCGATCCTGCGGCAACAGGAAAATATGCAATTCCTGTTATTAAAAAATTAATTCAATCAAACATTCCAATATTTGGTATTTGTTTAGGTCATCAAATACTAGCATTATCCTTAAATGGTAAGACAAAAAAAATGAAACTGGGTCATAGAGGAGCAAATCACCCTGTAAAAAATCAAATTTCACAAAAAGTAGAGATAACAAGTCAAAATCATGGCTTTGAAGTTGTTAGAGAAAGTTTAAATAAAAACATAATTGTTACTCACACATCATTATTCGATAATAGTATAGAGGGTATAAAATTAAAAAATAAACCAGTTTTTTCTGTTCAATATCATCCAGAGTCTAATCCTGGACCACAAGATAGTCATTACCTTTTTAGTGATTTTATTAATGAAGTAAAAAAATATGCCAAAAAGAAAAGACATTAAAAAAATTTTAGTTATAGGAGCTGGTCCAATTATAATAGGTCAAGCCTGCGAATTTGATTACTCAGGGACACAGGCATGTAAAGCTCTTAAAGATGAAGGTTTTAACGTAATTTTAATTAATTCAAATCCAGCTACAATAATGACTGATCCAGGAGTGGCTGACAAAACTTATATTGAGCCTATTACTATAGATATACTTGAAGAAGTTATTAAGAAAGAAAAGCCTCAAGCAATATTACCTACCATGGGTGGTCAGACTGCCCTTAACCTTGCGATAAAAGCAGAAAAGAGCGGTCTATTAAATAAATATAAAATTGAACTTATAGGCGCAAACTCAAAGGCAATTGAAAACGCGGAGGATAGAAAAAAGTTCAGAAAGAATATGTCCGACATAGGTATAGATTTACCTAAATCCGAAATTTTAAATAACTTTATTAATGCTAAAAAGTGTTTATCTAAAATTGGTCTTCCAGCAATAATAAGACCATCATTCACGCTAGGAGGTTTAGGTGGGGGTATAGCAAGAACTAAAAAAGATTTTTTCAAAATTGTAAAAGAAGGAATGCACGAGTCTCCACAAAGCCAAGTTCTAGTTGAAGAGTGTTTAGATGGTTGGAAAGAATTTGAAATGGAGGTGGTTAGGGACAAAAATGATAACTGCATAATCATTTGCTCTATAGAAAATGTTGATCCAATGGGAATTCATACGGGTGACTCTATTACAATCGCACCAGCATTGACACTTACTGATAAAGAATACCAAGTAATGAGAAATGCTTCTATAGCATGTTTGAGAAAAATTGGTGTTGAAACTGGTGGATCGAATGTTCAATTTGCGATCAATCCTAAAGATGGAAGAATGGTTATCATTGAAATGAATCCAAGAGTTTCAAGATCATCTGCTCTTGCTTCAAAAGCAACTGGTTTTCCAATTGCAAAAGTAGCTGCAAAATTGGCAGTTGGATATACTTTAGATGAACTTCAAAACGAAATAACAAAAGTAACACCAGCATCTTTTGAACCAACGATTGATTATGTGGTAACAAAAATACCAAGATTTACATTTGAAAAGTTTGCAGACACCAAGGCACAATTAGGCACCTCAATGAGATCGGTTGGTGAAGCAATGGCTATTGGAAGAAATTTTAAAGAGTCCTTTCAAAAGGCATTGGTTTCTCTTGAAACGGGCTTATCTGGTCTAGATGATATATTTGGGTATTCAAAAAGTGAGATTTTAAAACAATTAAATATTAATATTCCAAACAAATTACTTTTAATAGCAGACGCATTTAGAAAGAAAATACCTTTAGATAAAATTTACAAACTATCAAAGGTTGATCCTTGGTTCCTAAATCAAATTAAAGAAATTATAGATGAAGAAAATAATATAATAAAAAAGGGTATACCAAAATCCTACGATGAGTTTAATAGAATAAAATCAATTGGTTTTTCTGACAAAAAATTATCAAAACTTACAAAAATAAAAGAAAATATAATTAGATCAAAAAGAAAAGCTTTGAAGGTTTTTCCAGTTTACAAAAAAGTAGATACTTGCGCAGCTGAATTTAAATCTTTTACACCATATATGTATTCCACATATCAAAGGAATTTTTCGATTAAAACAGAATGTGAATCTGATCCATCAAGTAAAAAGAAAATTATAATTTTAGGTGGTGGTCCTAATAGAATAGGACAAGGAATTGAATTTGACTATTGCTGCTGCCAAGCAAGTTTTTCCCTTAAAGAAGCAGGATTTGAAACAATAATGGTAAATTGTAATCCAGAGACAGTATCTACAGATTATGATACGAGTGATAGATTATATTTTGAACCATTGGTTGAAGAGTATGTGCAAAATATAATTTTAAAAGAAAAATCAAAAGGTTCTTTGCTGGGAGTAATTGCTCAATTTGGTGGACAAACCCCAATAAAACTTGCTAAATTTTTGCACGATAACAAATTACCTATTTTAGGAACACAATATTCCTCGATTGATCTTGCAGAAGATAGAGACAGATTTAGAGATTTGCTAATAAAGCTTAAACTAAAACAAGCAGAAAGTGGAATTGCATATAACTTTAATCAAGCAATTAAATTGTCAGAAAAAATTGGGCTGCCAGTAGTGGTAAGACCTTCCTATGTGTTGGGAGGTAGAGCTATGGAAATTGTTCATGATAAGAGCCAATTAACAAAGTTTATAAATGAAGCATTTAAAGCTTCAGAGCAAAATCCAATATTAATCGATAAATTTATCGATAATGCAATGGAAGTTGATGTAGATGCAATTTCAGACGGCAAAGATGTTTATGTAGCTGGTATTATGCAACATATCGAGGAAGCAGGTATACATTCGGGGGACTCTGCGTGTTGTCTACCGCCTGTTTCAATTAAACAAAATATTTTAAAAGAAATAAAAATTCAAACTAGAAAGCTAGCATTAGCCTTGAAAGTAAAGGGTTTATTAAATATTCAATTCGCAATCAAAAACGATGAGATTTTTGTAATTGAGGTAAATCCTAGAGCCAGCAGAACGGTACCTTTTGTATCTAAAGCAAACGGAATTCCTTTAGCAAAAATTGCTTCAAGAGTTATGGCTGGAGAGAAACTTTCTAAATATAAATTAAAATATAAAACAAATAAAAGATTTGCAGTTAAAGAGGCGGTTTTTCCATTCAATAAATTTCCTGATAGTGATCTTTTACTTGGACCTGAAATGAAATCGACTGGTGAAGTAATGGGGTTTGACGATGATTTTGGTATTGCAATTGCAAAAAGTCAAATTGCTGCATCTAACTCTTTGCCAATCAAAGGTTTGGCTTTTTTATCAGTAAAAGATTCGCACAAACAGGAAGTGGTTGGTTTAGCGCAAAGATTAACAAAACTTGGATTTACGCTTTCTGCAACAAAAGGAACTGCAAAAGTTCTAGAGCAAAATGGAATGAGGTGTAAAAAAATAAACAAGGTTAGCAGCGGCAAACCACATATAGTTGATATTTTAAATTCAAATAAAATATCGTTAGTCATTAATACTGGTGGTGGAAATAGTGAACATAGAATTAGTGATGCAAGAGCATTAAGAAGAGGGACTTTGGCAAACAAAATTCCTTACTGTACTAATATGTCAACAGCATATGCTTTTATTGAGGCGATTAAGTCACTTAAAACAAAGAAATTAACTGTTAAATCTCTTCAAGATGCCAAAGAATAAAAAAAAAAAAATTAAAGATGAACAATTAAGTGTGCCAAAAATGTTTGCAAAAAAATATATATATTATTATTACGCCTTTTTTTGGTTTTTATTAATAATGGTACTTTTATTAAAGTGAACAAAAGAATAATTTTTTTTGGAGCAATTATATTACTGATAGAGCTATCAGGTCATGGTATTTTTGCTTCGTTATATAGATTGTTGATGTCAGCAAACTAAAAGACTTTCCAATCTGTCTCAAAACTTACATAATTAACTTGTAAACACCTTCTCTCTTTTACTATCTCTTTCTTTTCCATTCCATGCCAAGTATTTGGTCCACTTGAAAAAAAATATCCATAATTATCTTTGTATGGAAGTGTTTTTATTTTGTTTAATTTTTCATCATAAAAATCTGTGCCCAAGTCTTCACTTTCATTAAATTTGTTAACAAACAATAAGCATGACATTTGTTTCTCTTTAATATCGCAATGAGGCTTGAGCCAAAAACCTTTTCTATCACAAATCACTTCTACTCTAACGTAAGAATTAGATAAATCTTTGTTTATCAAATCTGAAATCATTTTATGTGTATCTTTTGATCTAAGCTCTTCTATCAACTTTGTTAAAAATGGAAATTGTTGTGAATTTTCTTTTGTTACAAAACATCTGAATTTGAGTGCCTTACCTCCATTTGAAATTCCCTCTCTATATATTCCTTCCCCACCATCGATGGCTCTTGTACCATCATAATTTAAACTGTGTTTAGTGGGGTCATCTATATCAGCTGTAATTATCTCATTTATTTGTTCATCTGTTAAAGGTTTGTCTAATTCCCAATGTTGAAAAGGATTGTCAAACTTTTTTGAATTATTTATTACAGAATTTAAAAATGACATTAAATATTTAAACTTTCTTTTATTATTTTAGCAACTCTATTTGTTTCATCTAATATTTCATAACTCCAATTTTCATGATTATCATCTAAATTTTTAATAATGTTTAAATCTTTAAATAATTTTATAAATTTTTGAAATCTTTTATCTTTTCTTTTTGGTAAAATATTGGCCACATATATTGGCTTGCCAGTAAGAGCTGCCTCGGAAATCATTGAGCTAGAATCGCATGTAACAACAATAAATTCAGATAATGCTAAAGCTGACAAATATGCTTTTTTATCTACTTGTTCTATTACAGTATGATTTTTGCCAAAAAATTCTTTAGCAAACAGTATTGTGTTTTTTGGTGTTCTCATAGAAGGTATTACCACTAATTGATAGTCCTCTTTTTGAATCAAATTGCTCAACTTATCAAATATTTTTTCAATATTTTCTTTTGAATATTCATAATATTTTGTAGGGCCGCCTAAAATTAATGAAATGATTTTTCTTTTATCTATTTTGATTAATGATTTAAGATATTCAGAATTAGATACGATTTCGGTTTTATTTAAATAGTGTATTGCTCCTTTTGTAGAGATGACGTTTGAACCACTAATTTCATCATGCTCAGGTGCAATAATAAAATCAAATAATTTAAATTTTATTTTAGGGTCCTGGATGTGAATATTATAAATTTTTTTTCTTGAGTTTTGCTTCAAATAAATTGATGGAATTACACTTTTTCTTCCACAGGAAATAATTAAATCAAAGTCAGGTATTTCAAATTCTTTAAAAGAAATATTTGACTTTGGAGTAAGACTTGGTGGAATAAATTTCCAAAAACTTTTAAGTTCAACTTTTCGGTGAGTAAAATTAATACTTAAGGCTTTGGCTAAACCTTCAACTTGGCTTATCATTCCATGCATACCCTCTGTCAACAATAAACCTTTTAATTTCGACATTTATTATTATATAGCTCTCATATGAGTGAAAATCCAACTAAACACACAAAAGTGTTAATAATTGGATCTGGCCCTGCTGGATACACAGCAGCAGTTTATGCTGCAAGAGCAATGCTTAACCCAATATTAGTTCATGGAATTCAGCCTGGTGGGCAATTAACAACTACAACTGATGTTGAAAATTATCCAGGATTTAAAGATGTTATTCAAGGCCCTTGGTTAATGGACCAAATGCGAGGACAAGCTGAAGCTGTTGGGACAGAGATGATTCAAGATCATATAAAATCTGTTGATCTCAAAAAAACGCCATTTGAAGCAATCGGTGATAGTGGACAAACTTATACTGCTGACTCAATAATTATATCAACAGGGGCTCAAGCGAGATGGTTAAAATTAGACTCAGAACAAAATTTTAGAGGATTTGGTGTTTCAGCATGCGCGACGTGTGATGGATTTTTTTTCAAAGATAAAACAGTGGCAGTTGTTGGTGGGGGTAATGCAGCAGTAGAAGAAGCAATGTTCTTAACAAAATTTGCTTCTAAAGTTCAATTAATTCACAGACGAGACTCTTTAAGAGCAGAAAAAATGCTTCAGAAAAAATTAATGGAAAACAATAAAATTGAAATTATTTGGGATTCTGTTGTTGAAGAAGTGTTAGGTGAAAAAGAACCAAAAAATGTAACTGGTCTTAAAATAAAAAATGTAAAATCGAATGAAATTAAAGAATTAAAAATTGATGGACTATTTATTGCAATTGGGCACGATCCTGCGACTGAATTATTTAAAAATCAATTAGAAATGGACAATGAAGGCTATTTAATAACTAAAGCAGACTCAACTTCAACAAATGTTCCTGGTGTTTATGCAGCTGGAGATGTAAAGGATAAAACTTTTAGACAGGCAGTTACTGCTGCAGGAATGGGATGTATGGCAGCCTTAGAGGCTGAGAAATTTTTATCTCATTAAAATTACAAATTTTCTGATATAAAAGAAAATAGCGCAAATGATTAATAAAGTATTATTAACTGGTATCAGTGGATGGATTGCAAAACACACTGCTATAGAATTATTGAATGCAGGGTACGAAGTTTTAGGAACCATAAGAAATAACAATTTAGTTGATCAAACTAAACAAACTATAGGCAAATATGCATCAACTGAAAAATTATCATTTGTTGAATTAGACCTTTTAAAAGATGATGGGTGGAATGAAGCAGCTAAAGGTTGTGGTTATATTTTTCATGTTGCCTCTCCTTTTCCAATGAAAGTTTCAAGTAATAGAGAAAGTTTGTTACCTGTTGCTGTAGATGGAACTTTGAGGGTCTTAAATGCAGGGTTAAATGCTGGCGTTGAACAAATAATCAAAACCTCTTCAATCGTTGCAATGTTTAGAAAACCCAATAGAACCAACCCTTACAGATTTGGAGAAAATGATTGGTCCGATGAAAATTGGATTGAAGGTGTAAGTGACTATTTTTTATCAAAAACAAAAGCTGAAAAAGCAGCTTGGAGGTTAATGGAGAGCAAAGGGTTAAAAAATAAATTAACTACAATTAATCCTGGAGGAGTATTTGGCGATGCATTAGATAAAAAAGGTGGTACCTCAATTGAATACATAAGACAATTTATGAAAGGCAAATTTCCAGGGGCACCAAAATTTTCAATATTAATTTCTGACGTTAAAGATATAGCAAAAGCACATGTCGCGTGTATAGGAAATAACAAAGTTGGGGGAAGAAGATTGATTGTTGGAAAAGAAGTTAAGAAGTTAGTTGAATTATCTCAATTAATTGCTGAAGCAATGCCTGAGTACAAAAAAAAACTTCCCAAAAAAGAATTACCAAATTTAATGGTTAAATTAATTAGCTACATAGACTCTAGTGCTAAAACAATGATACCCGATCTTGGAATAATGATGCAGACAGATACATCTTATGCAGAAGAAATATTAGGCTTTAAATTCAAACCAGCCAAAGGGTGCATATCTGAAAATGCTAAATCAGTTGTAAGGTTAGGATTAGTATAATTTAAACTAGACTGTCACAAAATTCTTTTAGCCTTTTCATTGCTTTTTCCAAATTGCTCATTGATGTAGCATAAGAAATTCTAAAAAAACCATCTAGACCAAACGCTGATCCTTGAACAACAGCTACATTATTATTTTCCAACAAAGACTGAACAAAATCAGTATCATTTTCTAATCTTTTTCCCAATTTATCTTTTTTTCCTAAAAGTGCCTTGCAATTTGGGAAAACATAAAATGCTCCATCGGGTTTGATACAACTAATTCCATTAATTTCATTTAATGAATTCACTACAAAATCTCTTCTTTCTTGAAAAGCTTTAGATCTAACTGATATGAAATCTTGATTACCATTCAAAGCTTCTACAGCCGCTGCTTGACTTATAGAAGATGGATTTGTTGTAGATTGTGATTGAATTTTTGCAATAGCTTTTATTAATTCTTTTGAACCTCCAGCATATCCAATTCTCCACCCTGTCATTGCATAAGATTTACTAACACCATTCATTGTAACAACTTTATTTTTTAATTCGGGTATCTGTGCCATTGTAAAAAATTTGAAATCTTCATAGACAACATGTTCATAGATATCATCACTTAAAATATTTACATGGGGATTTCTTTTTAAAACCATTGCTAAATTTTTTATCTCTTGTTCTGAATAGCAAGCGCCTGTTGGATTTGAAGGTGAATTTAAAATTAACCACTTAGTGTTATTTGTGATTGCGCTTTCTAAATCTTTAGCTGTAAGTTTAAATCCTTGATCCTCTGAGCATTCAATTACAACAGGATTTGCTCCAGCCAATAATACTATATCAGGATAGGACACCCAATAGGGCGCTGGAATTATAACCTCATCATCTTTATTTAATGTTGCCATCATCAAATTATAAATTACATGCTTTCCACCCGCACCTACTGTAATTTCATCAGTATTATAGTTTATATTATTTTCTCTCTTAAACTTTTCTGAAATAGCTTTTTTTAATGCTGGTGTTCCATCAACAGCAGTATATTTTGTGTCACCATCTTTTATTGCTTTAATAGCAGCATCCTTTACGTTATCTGGAGTATCAAAATCGGGTTCTCCCGCTCCAAGAGCAATTACATCTTTTCCAGCTGCTTTCAATTCTCTAGCTTTTTGAGTTACTGCAAGCGTGGGTGATGGTTTAATTCTTTTAAGACTGTCTGATATAATGCTCATTGAAATATTTTATTATTTTAATACGCTGTTTAATATATGCAAAATACTTATCAAGATTTAATTACAGATATACAGAGTAAAAATCCTGAAATAAGTGGAAAACTTGAAGGTGGAAAAAAATTCAAAATTAAGTCTGAATTTAAACCTGCAGGAGATCAGCCTGAGGCAATTAAAAAATTAGTTAAAGGTGCAAAAAAAAACGAATTTAACCAAGTATTGCTTGGTGTAACAGGCTCAGGAAAAACTTTTACTATGGCAAAAGTTATCGAAGAAACCAATAGACCTGCATTAATCCTCGCACCAAACAAAACATTAGCAGCTCAACTTTATGGAGAAATGAAAACTTTTTTTCCTGATAATGCCGTTGAATATTTTGTTTCATATTATGATTACTACACACCAGAAGCTTATGTTCCAAGATCAGACACATACATTGAAAAAGAAGCATCCATTAATGAACAAATAGACAGAATGAGGCACTCTGCAACAAGATCGTTGTTGGAAAGAGATGATGTTTTAATTGTTGCCAGTGTTTCATGTATATATGGGCTTGGTTCTGTTGAAGCATATAGTAAAATGACTTTAACACTTCAAAAAAATTATGAATACAATAGAGAGCAAATCATAAAATCTTTAGTTGCTTTACAATATAAAAGAAATGATCAGAATTTCTTTAGAGGAACCTTTAGGGCCAGAGGAGAAAACTTAGAGATTTTTCCCTCACATTTAGAGGATAGAGCTTGGAGATTAAGTTTATATGGAGATAAACTAGAACAAATAGAAGAATTTGATCCTTTAACTGGAGATACTGTAAGAGAACTAAATCTAGTAAAAGTTTATGCAAACAGTCATTACATAACCCCCAAACCGACTATAGAACAAGCGGTTATAAATATCAGGAAAGAATTAGAAGTTACTTTAAAAAAACACAAAGCAGAAAATAAATTGCTTGAGGCACAAAGGTTGGAAGAAAGAACAAAATTTGATCTTGAAATGATTGAAGCTACCGGATCTTGCGCAGGAATTGAAAACTACTCAAGATTTTTATCTGGAAGAAGGCCTGGTGAGCCCCCACCTACACTTTTTGAGTATTTTCCAGATAACACTTTAGTTTTTGTTGATGAGTCACATGTAACCGTTCCTCAACTAAATGGGATGTTTAAAGGGGATAGATCAAGAAAAAGCACTTTGGCTGAATATGGTTTTAGACTTCCATCATGCATGGACAATAGACCACTTAAATTTGAAGAATGGGATTTAATGAGAACCCAAACAGTATTTGTATCTGCAACTCCAGGACCATGGGAACTAGAACAAACAAAAGGTCAATTTATCGATCAAGTGATAAGACCCACGGGATTAATAGATCCTGAAGTAGAAATAAGGCCTGCTAAAAATCAAGTCGATGACTTAATGCATGAATGCAAAAAGGTTATTGAAAATAATTTTAGAGTTTTGGTAACAACTCTTACAAAAAAAATGGCAGAAGACCTAACAGAATATTTGCACGAAAATGGAGTAAAAGTAAGATATCTACATTCCGATATAGACACACTGGAAAGAATAGAAATTATGAGAGATCTTAGAATGGGAGTATTTGATGTTTTGGTCGGTATAAATTTATTGAGAGAAGGATTAGATATTCCTGAATGTGCATTAGTAGGTATTTTGGATGCGGATAAGGAAGGTTTTTTAAGATCAGAGACCTCTCTTATTCAAACTATAGGAAGAGCCGCAAGAAATGTCGAAGGTAAAGTAATTTTATATGCAGACAAGGAAACAAAAAGTATTAAAAAAGCTATTAAAGAAACAGAAAGAAGAAGGCAAATTCAAATTGATTATAATAAGAAAAATAAAATTAATGCTAAATCAGTTAAAAAAGAAATCAGTGATATTTTAGAAAGTGTCTATGAAAAAGATTACGTAAAAATAAGTGAAGGATCAAATATTGGGGGGAATCTTAAAAAACACCTTAAAGCTTTAGATAAAAAAATGAAGGATGCAGCATCGAATTTAGAATTTGAGGAAGCGGCTAAAATTAGGGATGAAATAAGAAAACTTGAAAGCACTGAGCTTGAAATAACTTTAAATCCTAAGATTAGACAGTACGATGTTAAAAATAAGCTATATCCAAAAGGTAGATCCACTATGGGAATGCCAGGTACGAAAGTTACTAAAAAAAGAGATAAAAAATGGAAGCACGTAAGATCATAATCACTGGTGGAGCCACAAGAATAGGGGCAGCCATTGGGAAAAAATTATCTGGTAAAGGAATAGAAATTTTAATTCATTACAATAAATCAAAATCAAAGGCGGAAAACCTAAAAAAAGAATTACAAATAAAGGGTTCAAAAGTTTTTTTAGTTAAAGGGGATCTAAGTAAGGAAAAGGATGTAAATAAATTAATAAAATTTGCTAAATCTAAATTAAAATTCTTTGATTGCTTGATTAACAATGCTTCACTATTCGAAAATGATAAAATTGAAAATTTTACCACTGATAGTTGGGGAAAACATCTAAGAACTAATTTAAGAACTCCCGCACTTTTGTCAAAAGCGTTTGCAAGAAATATAAAAGGTAAAAATAACAATATAATTAATATTATTGATCAAAGAGTTTTTAAGCTAACTCCATTTTTTTTCTCCTATACTATAAGTAAGACAGGACTTTATACCCTTACCAAAACAAGTGCTATGAGCTTTGCACCAAATATTAGAGTAAATGGTGTTGCACCTGGTCCAACTTTAAAAAATAAAAGACAATCTGAAAAACATTTTAAAAAGCAATACATGGCGACACCTCTTAAAAGGAAAGTAGATGTTGAGCAAATATGTAGTGCTGTTGACTTTTTTATTAAAAATAAGTCTATTACAGGACAAGTAATTTCTATTGATAGTGGTCAAAGTTTAAACTGGCAGACGCCTGACATAATGGGTGGAAAGGAATAAAAAAATTTAAATTAATGAAAAAAAATAATCTAAGGGTCATTAAAATAAACAAAACTAAAAGCTTATTTAATTACGAAAAAAAAGTTTTAATAAAGGAATTAGTACTAGGATTAAAACTTGGATATTTTGATTTTGAAAAGGAAAGACCCCAAAAAGTAAAATTTAATTTAGAGGTAAATTATCAAGATAAACAACCCTCAAACGACAAAGATATTAAATCTATAGTTAATTATGCCAAGATAGTCAGATTAATAAAAAAATTAGTAAAAAATAAACATTACAATTTTCTTGAAACATTGGCAGAGGATGTTTTTGACGAACTATTCAAAGATAAGAGAATAGATAAAATCGCTCTTCAAATTGAAAAGTTAGAAATAATGAAGGATTGCAGCTCAGTTGGGATCCAAATTTCTAAAAAAAGAAGTTATGATCAGCTCTGATATAGGCAAAGAAGTTATTAAAAAAGAATTACCCTTAGTTCCTAGGCTGCCAGGTGTTTATCGAATGTTAAATTCTAAAGGTGACATCCTTTATGTTGGTAAAGCAAAAAACCTTCCCAACAGATTGAAAAGTTATGTTTCAGAAAAAAATCATATCATTAGAACAGATAGAATGCTCTCACAAACAAAAAGGCTAGAAATTACAACTACTTCAAATGAGAGTGAGGCTTTACTTTTAGAGGCAAATTTAATTAAAAAGTTCAAACCTAAATTTAATATTTTATTAAGAGATGATAAATCGTTTCCATTTATTTTTATAGGAAACAGGGATAAATGGCCTCAAATTAAAAGACACCGAGGAAAAAAAAGTAAAGATGGATTTTATTTCGGACCATTTGCATCTGCTGGGTCTGCAAATTGGACTATAAAAATGATTCAAAAAATATTTCATCTAAGAATTTGTGATGACGCTGTTTTCAGAAAAAGAGAGAGACCTTGCATACTTTATCAAATTAAAAGATGCTCTGGCCCTTGTGTTGGTTACGTAGGAGAAAGTGATTATAAGCAGACCGTAGACGATGCAATTGAGTTCGTATCAGGTAAATCTAGAAAAATACAAAAAAGTTTGTCTAATCAAATGGAAAAAGCTAGTGAGGATCTAGATTTTGAGAAAGCAGCAATATTAAGAGATCGAATTAAATCATTAAATATAATTCAATCATCGCAAAGAATAAATGAAGCAAATTTGATTGAAGCAGATGTGATTGCTGGATACAAAGAATCTGGAAAAACCTGTATTCAAGTTTTTTTCTATAGGTCAAAACAAAATTGGGGTAATCAAGCATTTTTTCCAAAGCATGATCCAGACGAAAATTTAAATGATATATTAAATTCTTTTATTTCTCAATTTTATGAAAATAAAAGTGTGCCATCATCAATAATTTTATCAAATGAAATTAAAGAAAAAGAACTCATTGAAAAAACACTTACTCAAAAAGAGGGTAAACAAATTACAATTACTGTTGCAAAAAAAGGTACAAAATTAAAAGTAATAAATCAGGCAATAAGTAACGCAAAAGAAAGTTTAAATAGAAAACTCTATGAAAGTCAAAACAATAAAGATCTTTTCGATGCAGTATCAAAAAAATTCAATCTTGAAACTAATATTAATTTAATCGAAGTATATGATAACAGTCACATTCAAGGAACAAATAGTGTTGGTGCCTTGATTACATACGGTGATGAAGGCTTTGTAAAAAAAAGGTACAGAAAATTTAATATAAAGATACAAAAAAATTCTCAAGATGATTATGGAATGATGAAAGAAGTGCTTAACAGAAGATTTAAAAGGGCTGTTCAGGAAAAAGATAACTACTTAACTTTCCCTGATTTAGTTTTAATTGATGGAGGTAAAGGTCAATATTCTGTGGCTAGAGAAGCCATGAATGAACTAGGTCTGCATGAAATTCCAATTGTAGCTATTGCCAAAGGTAAACAGAGAAATAGTGGTAATGAAACTTTTTTTCACAACGGAAAAGAATTTAAATTTGAAAAGAATGACCCAACTTTGTTTTTTCTTCAGAGAATAAGAGATGAAAGTCACAGATTTGCCATAAGTGCTCACAGAGCAAAAAGGAAAAAAGGAATAAGCAAATCCTTGCTTGATCAAATAGAGGGGATTGGTGCTGTAAGAAAAAGGTCACTTTTAAATCATTTTGGATCTGCTAGAGCTGTTGAATCCGCCAGTTTAGACGAAATAAAGTCAGTTGAGGGAGTTGAGGAAAAGGTGGCAAAAAAAATATATAACTTCTTTCACGAATGAAGTTTAAGTTTCCAAATTATCTGACAATTGGACGTATAATAATTGTTCCTATATTTGTTTTTACTTTTTATTTGCCAGGCTTTTATGGAGATATTCTACCATTTGCACTTTTTGTGATTGCCTCATTTACAGATTTTTTAGATGGTTTATTGGCAAGAATATATAAAGAAGAGTCTAAACTTGGAGAACTTCTTGATCCTATTGCAGATAAAATAATAGTAGCAACTGCGTTAATTCTTTTAGTTATGGATAATACAATAAAAAATTATGAAGTGATTGCAGCAATAATAATTTTAACTAGGGAAATACTGATTTCAGGATTGAGAGAATTTTTAGCTAAAGGTAAAATTATATTACCAGTTTCAAACTTAGCTAAACTAAAAACTTTTTTACAAATGTTTTCAATCTCTTTACTTTTGCTAGGTGATACTGGAAATAGAATTTTAAACTTTCAAGATTATAATTCCCAAACAATTGGAATCATCCTTTTATGGCTTTCAGCGTTTTTAACTTTGTATACTGGTTATGATTATTTAAGAAAAGGAATAGATCATGCTATATCAGAAGACAGTAAAGATTAAGCAGCCTTCTTTTTTCTTACAATCTGTTGGTAACTGTCAGAAAGATCCATAATTGTATCACAAACTTTAAAATTATGCTGAGCAATCTGAGACACAGGTGTAATTTCCGCAGCAGTACCTGTTAAAAAACAACCAACAAAATTTGACATCTCATCTGGCTTAATTTTTCTCTCATTTACTTTTATATTTTTTGATTTTGCAATTTCAATCACTGTTCTTCTGGTTATACCATCTAAAAACGAGTCTGGAATTGGGGTATGCAACTCATTATTTTGATCCTTGAAAAAAACGTTTGCTCCTGTAGCTTCTGCAATATTGCCTTCATGATCAAGCATAAGTGAGTCGGTATATCCTTGTGCCTCCGCCTCATGCTTTGATAGAGTGCAAATCATATATAAACCTGATGCTTTAGTATCCCATGGTATAGTATTTGGTGCAGGGCGTCTCCAGTTAGAAATATTTAATTTTATTCCCTTAATTTTTAAATTCGGATCGAAATACGAACCCCACTCCCATGTAGCTATAGCAACATGAATTTTCGTCTGCTGGGCTGAAATCGCCATCATTTCACTTCCTCTCCAAGCAACTGGTCTTACATAACCATTTTGAACATTTTGAGTTAATATAATTTTATTGCTAGCGATATTTATTTCTTCTTTTGAGAAAGGAATCTTAAAACCCAATCTTTCAGCTGAATAAAAAAATCTATCCGTATGTTCTTCCAATTTAAAGATATTTCCATCATAAACTCTCTCTCCCTCAAATACGCAACTACCATAATGTAATCCATGACTTAAAACATGAACATTGACATCTTGCCAGTCTACAAGTTCATTATTATACCAGATTTTTCCAGAGCGTTTATCGTAGGGTATCATAAAAAAAAATATTTTTTAAAAATATATTTGTATAATTGATATGTCAATATAACTTACCAATATGAAAAAACTTTTATATCTAAAAGATCATGAACTGAAACAATACATTGAAAAAATATTTATGGGATATAGAGAAACCGTGTCAGATGCCAAAAATATATTAGATAAATACTCAATTGGTGTAGCTCATAACAAAGTTATTCATTTAATTTCATTATACGAAGGCATAACCATATCTGAACTTTTAAAAAAATTAAAAGTAACGAAACAAAGCCTTAACAGAGTTTTAAAGGATTTAATTAAACTAAAGGCTATTAATTACAAAAAAGATGAGAAAGACACTCGTATTAAGCACGTATATTTAACTGAAAGTGGAATAAAATTATTTGAAGAAATATTTAGCATTCAAAAAAGAAGATTATATAAAGCATTTCTACGTTCTGAATCAAATGAAGTAGTTAGTTTCGATAATGTTTTAAAGAAAATAATTAATGAAAAATTTTAAAGCGCATATATTAGTCGTGGATGATGACGATGGTATTAGAAGTCTTGTAAAACAATATCTAGACCAAAATAATTTTTTAGTTTCTACAGCTGAAAGTGCTGAGGATGCTTTCGAAAAAGTTAAAACAGTTAAGTTTGATTTAATTGTATTAGACATAATGATGCCGGGCAAAAGTGGCTTAGAGTTCACAAATGAAAACAAGGCAAAACTAAATACTCCTATAATACTCTTGACAGCCAAAGGAGAAGCCTCTGAAAGAGTCGAGGGTCTTGCGATTGGAGCAGATGATTATTTGCCAAAGCCATTTGAACCTAAAGAACTAGTATTAAGGATAAATAATATCTTAAACAAAACTAAGAAAAACACTCGGAAAAGAGTAATTGAATTTGGAAGCATTAAAATAGATCTAAACAAATTATTTATAATTAGAGGAGGCCAAAACTTTAAAATAAATAATACTGAAAAAATTATATTAGAAAAAATGATAAATTTGCCAGGGAAAATATTTAAACGTGAGGAAATAGGAAATTTAATAGACCTAGATAAGGAAAGATCGATTGACGTGATTATTACTAGATTAAGAAAAAAAATTGAAGAAAATCCGAAAAGTCCAAAATATCTTCAAACAATCAGAGGAGAAGGATATGTTTTATGGATTGAGTGATCATATCAAAAATTTGCTCCCAAAAAGGTTATTTTACAGAGGACTACTAATTGTAGCTGTACCCATTGTAGTATTGCAGGTTACGATATCTTTAGTCTTCTTTGATAGTTTATGGATCAAAACAAATGCAGGAATGACAAGAGGTCTTGTGGCTGAAATAAAAACATTTATTGATGCTTATGAAAATGATCAGCAAGATAAAGATTATATTATTAATTTATTTAAAAGTAATCTACAAATTGAAATTCAACACAAAGAAGGAAAGGTAATTCCTGGTGACATACCTGAAAGATGGTTTAGTCCTCTTGATAGATCATTAAGAAGAGAATTAAAAAGTAAACACTTTGTTTATTGGTTTAATACAACTAACTATAAAGATATAGTTGATATAAAAATTCAACATGTAGATGGTTATTTCCAATTTTTTGTACCAAGAAGTAGATTGACAACAAGTTCAGCAAGATTATTTGGATTATGGATTACTCTACCTGCATTTTTGATGATTGCTATTGCAATAATATTTTTAAAAAATCAGACTAGACCAATAATAAAATTAGCAGAAGCCTCAGAGAAATTTGGTAGAGGTGAAGATCTAGACGAATTTAGACCCTCTGGTGCTTTAGAAATCAGAAAAGCTGGTCAAGAGTTTGACAAAATGAGAAAAAGGATTATTCGTCATTTAAATCAAAGATCTGAAATGCTCTCAGGTATAAGTCACGATTTAAGAACTCCTTTAACAAGAATAAAGCTTCAACTAGCAATGATAAAAGATAAAAATTTATCTAAGAAATTATCATCTGATGTAGATGATATGGAGAAAATGCTTAATGAGTATTTACAGTTTGCAAGTACTGGAGCGAAGGATAAAACCGAGACTTTTGATATCTCAGAACTTATTTTAAAATTAATTAATAATTACAACAATCCAAATATAATTCAAAATTTTAAGCAAGAAATTTACTTTAATGGAAGAAAAAATCTTATTGCAAGATGTATAAATAACTTAATAGATAACTCTCTAAAATACGCAAAAAAAGTTGAAATAAATATGGAAAGACAAAAAGAAAATCTAAAAATAACAGTATCAGATGACGGTCCAGGTGTACCAAAAAAAGAGCATGAAAATATAATCAAACCATTTTATAAAATTGATAAAAGCAGATCTGAAAGTAAATCAAGTGTAGGACTAGGTTTATCAATAGCATCTGATATTTGCAGATCTCATGGTGGAGACATTAACTTTGGTAAGTCTAAATTTGGTGGTTTAGAAGTTTCTATTTCTTTGCCTTTTTAGAACTTCTTGAATTTTTAATTTTTTTTGATTGTTCAATTCTTTTTTCAAGTATGGCAATTCTCTTATTTAAGATTTCAATCTCCTCCTTACTTGCAAGCTTCATTCTAAATATTATTTCATCTCTTTTGGATTTTAAAATATTTATTACCTCATCACTTAAGTCTTTGTAACTAACTAGCCCTTGTTCTAATAACTTTGCAAATTTATCGAATACAAATCTTGATTTTGACATAATAATTAAATACTAAAATTATATTATTTATAATTAATAATGTTTATCAATAATTTTGATCCAGTTGCTTTTCAAGTATTTTCTTTTGATATTAGATGGTACTCGTTATCATATATTTTTGGGATTATTTTCG
Organism: uncultured Pelagibacteraceae bacterium; assembly: GCA_902592445.1. Taxonomy (GTDB): domain Bacteria; phylum Pseudomonadota; class Alphaproteobacteria; order Pelagibacterales; family Pelagibacteraceae; genus Pelagibacter. The sequence continues at coordinate 129,123 of CACJEN010000001.1, read as the reverse complement.
GTTGGGTATATTGCAATAAATTTCTAATTAATGACCCTAAGATTAAAGATTTATTTAGCGACTATATTAGTTATTTAATTATTGGAATTGTAGTTGGTGGTAGGTTGGGATACGTATTTTTTTATAATTTCAAATATTATTTTAATAATCCTGTTGAAATAATAATGATATGGAGTGGTGGAATGTCTTTCCATGGAGCATTAATTGGAATTATAATTGTAACAATATTTTTTTCCAAAAATAAAAAAATCAATCCATTTTATTTTTTAGATTTAGTAGCTGTGACAGCACCAGTAGGTATATTTTTGGGTAGAGTTTCAAATTTTATAAATTCTGAACTTTATGGAAGAGAAACTAAGTTATCTTGGTCAGTTAAATTTATCAAAGTAGATGACTTAAACCGACATCCATCTCAAATCTATGAGGCAATATTTGAGGGTTTAGTTTTATTTATTGTGTTAAATTATCTATACAAAAAGCTATCTCCGCAGAGTGGTTTAATTTCGGCATTATTTTTAATTCTTTATTCAATATTTAGATTTGTTATTGAATTTTCAAGAGAACCTGATGCTCAATTAGGTTTTGTAATGATGAACTTTACTATGGGTCAATTGATAAGTGTATTCACTTTATTGGCTGGGATATATTTATATTATCTTATTTATGGAAAAAGCAATTCCTTTAGATAAATTTATAGAACATTCTCTATACGATAAAAAAAAAGGATATTACATAAATAAAAATCCTATTGGTGAGAATGGTGATTTCATTACCTCTCCACAAATTTCTGTTCATTTTTCTGAAATGATTGCAATTTGGCTAGTTGGATTTTGGGAAAAATTGGGGAAACCAGAAAACTTAAATATAATTGAGCTAGGTGCAGGCACAGGTGAAATGATGTATCAAATAAATAAATCAATTAGCAACTTTAAGCATTTCAAACAAAGCTGCAATTTTTACATTTTGGAAATTAGCCCAGAATTAATTAAAATCCAAAAAAAAAGGAATAGTTTAAATAAAATTCAATGGATAAAAAATCTTAATGAGATTAAAAAAAATCCATCAATTTTTTTAGCTAATGAATTTTTTGACTCTCTTCCAGTAAAACATTTTACAAAAGAAAATAATGAATGGTTTGAAAAATATATTACTAGAAAAAAAAATAAATATTTTTTTAAAAAAATAAAAAGGAAATTAGTTGAAATTGAAAAAATATTAGGTGAGAAGATAAAAAAAAATCAAAATTTTATCGAGGTTTCACCAAAATCAATTTCAAAAATAAGCAAAATATCATCAATTGTTAAAAAAAATAATGGGGGCATATTAATAATTGATTATGGATACCTTGAAAAGAAAATGTCAGACACTGTCCAATGTGTAAAAAATCACAAAAAAGTAGATTTTTTAAATAACATTTACCAGTCTGATATTACTCACCTATTAAACTTTAATTTTTATTTAAAAAAATTTAAAAAAAATTTAGATAAAGTAAAAATCACAACTCAAGGTGAATTCTTGACTAATATGGGGATATTTGAGAGGGCCGAATTGGTAAGTAAAAATTTAAGTTTTAATAAAAAATCAGATTTATATTACAGGATACAAAGATTAGTCGATGGCAAACAAATGGGAAAATTGTTCAAAGTAATGTTTGCTACTAACAAAAAAAATAAGTTTAGTATGGGATTTAAATGATTAAATCAAGATTGCTATCAAATTTTAAAAATATATCTCATGGATTTTTTAACTCTGAGGGAGGTTATTCAAATGGTATTTATAAAAGTCTAAATTGTGGTATTGGCTCAAAGGATAAAAAAAGAAGCGTTTTGCTAAATTTAAAGAAAGTTTCAAAAAAAATAAAAGTGGCTGATAATAACTTAGTTTTGTTAAACCAAATTCACAGTAGCAGAGTAAAGTTTATTAATAAAAATACAATAAATAGATTTATTGGTGATGGCTTAATTACAAATAAGAAAAATTTAGCCTTAGGAATTTTAACTGCAGATTGTGCGCCAGTTTTAATTTTTGATCCAAAAAGACAAAATATAGCCGCATTGCATGCAGGTTGGAAGGGTGCCTATAAAAATATTATAAAAAATACTTTAAACAAATTGAGAGAAAAAGGATCAAAAATGACAGACTTGATAGCTGTTATTGGTCCCTGCATATCTATAAAAAATTATGAGGTAAAAAACGATTTCTTAAAAAAATTTGTCAGAAAATCCATTCAAAATAAAAAGTACTTTAAATTTTATAATGATAAAATTTTTTTTAGTCTAAATTCGTATATAAAATCACAATTAAAAAAAAGTAACGTCAAAAAAATAGAAATAATTAATAAAGACACTTACCCTAAAAAAAATAAGTTTTTTAGTTCCAGAAGATCAATAAATGAAAAATTTAATGATTATGGTAGAAATATATCAGTAATTATGATTAAATAGTCAATCTTCAAAATGAAACTTCTCACAGGTAACAGTAATAAAAATCTTAGTCAAAAAATATCTAAATTTTTAAAAAATAGATTAGTTAATTCAAGTATAAGAAAATTTTCAGACGGAGAAATTTATATTGAAATAAATGAAAATATTAGAGGAAATAGTATTTTTGTAATTCAGTCAGTATCTTCACCAGCTAATGATAACCTTATGGAGTTATTGCTATGCATAGATGCATTAAAAAGATCTTCAGCTAAAAATATAACTGCTGTAATTCCATATTTTGGATACGCCAGACAAGATAGAAAAGTAGTACCTCGTACATCTATTTCTGCAAAGTTAGTCTCTAATTTAATTGAAAAAGCTGGTGCCGATAGAGTTGTAACTGTAGACTTACATGCAGGTCAAATTCAAGGTTTCTTTGATATTCCAGTTGATAACTTATTTGCTACACCTATTTTTGCAAGACATGTAAAAAAAAAGATAAAAACTAAAAATTTGATTTGTATAGCTCCAGATGTTGGTGGCACAGAGAGAGCTAGATCGCTTGGAAAAATTCTTAATGTAGGACTTGCAATTGTTGATAAAAGAAGACCAAAGGCAGGTCAATCACAGGTCATGAATATTATAGGAGATGTAAGAGGAAAAACTTGTATAATTGTTGATGACATCATCGACTCAGGTGGCACAATAGTAAATGCAGCAACTGCTTTAAAAAAAAGAGGAGCAAAGGATGTTCATGTTTATGTGACTCATGGCGTTTTAAGTGGGGGAGCTGAAAATAAAATAAAAAAATCCAATATTAAAAATTTAGTAATAACTGATACCATCGATAACGCTGCAAAAGTAAAAAATATCAAGAATATTGAAGTATTAACTATCTCCAATTTAGTTGGGGAAGCAATTAAAAGAATATCTAACTCAACTTCTGTATCAGATTTATTCAAATAATTTACTTGTAAATCTATATTTCATAAGTTAAAACGCCTCAATTTTATGAGTACAATTCAAGCAACAATAAGAAATACAAAGACAAGAGGTCAAGTTAATCTTCTAAGACAGAATGGACAAGTCCCTGGCATCATTTATGGTGGAGAAAATCCAAATGAAAAAATTTCTCTTTCTAAAAAAGAGGTAAGTAATTTAGTTAATAAAGAGAATTTTTTATCAAATGTAATCTTAATGACTATAGACGGTAAAGAACAAAAAGTCTTACCAAGAGAAATTAGTTTTGATACTGTTACAGATGAACCTATACATGTTGACTTTTTAAGAATTGTAAAAGGTGCTAAAATTATTTTAGAAATACCAGTAAGATTTATTAATCACGAACTTTCACCTGGGCTAAAAAGAGGTGGGGTTTTGAACATTGTTAGAAGAAAAGTAGAGCTAAGGTGTCCAACTGAAAATATTCCAACTGAATTAGTGGTGGATCTTGAAGGTTTAGACATTGGTGCTAGTATAAAAATTTCATTTATCAAATTACCAGAAAATGTAACCCCAACAATACAAGGAAGAGATTTTGTAATTTCGACTGTTGCTGCTCCAACGGTAGTTAAAGAACCTGAAAAACCTGCCGAAGCTACAGAGGAAGCTAGTGCAGAGGGTGAAACTAAAGCTGAGGGTGATAAGCCAGCTGAAGGAGAAGATAAAGCAAAAGAGGAAGTTAAACCAGCTGCTGAGAAAAAATAATCTTAATAGTGATATATATCAAAAAAAATTATGCTGTTACTAGTCGGCCTAGGTAACCCTACCCCAAATTCAAATAATAATAGACACAATATTGGATTTAAAGTCGTCGATGCAATAAATCAAAAATTTGGCCTTTCAAAACAAAAACCAAAATTTAAAGGCTTGCTTACGACTGGTAACATTGGTGAAAAAAAAATTTATGCTATAAAGCCATTAACTTTTATGAATAATTCTGGAATTTGCATACGAGAATTATTGGAGTACTTCAAAATGGATGCTGAGGACGTTATTGTTTTTCATGATGATTTAGATGTTGAGTTCGGAAAAATAAAAGCAAAATTTGGCGGTTCAAGCGCAGGTCACAATGGAATAGCATCAATTGATAAATTCATAGGCAAAGATTACTCTAGAGTAAGAATTGGAATTGGAAAACCAGATAAAAAGATTTCAGTATCTGACTTTGTTTTAAATGATTTTACAGATGATGAACAAGAACACTTAGAGAAAATTACATCAAATATAATTGAGTCTTTATCTATTTTAATTGATAAAAAATTGGATTTATTTTCTAGCACTGTAAATAATAATTAATTTAATGGGTTTTAAATGTGGTATAGTTGGATTACCTAACGTGGGTAAGTCTACTCTATTTAATGCACTAACTAACTCTAGCAAAGCACAGGCGGCTAACTTTCCTTTTTGTACAATCGACCCTAACATCGGTTTAGTTCCAGTTCCTGACGAGAGATTAGATAATTTAGTAAATATTTCAAAATCCAAAAAAAAAATTTATACAACTATATCATTTGTTGATATTGCAGGTTTAGTCAAAGGTGCATCGAAAGGAGAAGGTTTGGGTAATAAATTTCTATCCCATATAAGAGAAGTAGACGCAATTATCCACATGATTAGATGTTTTGATTCAGATGATATTCAAAATGTCAACCCTAATGTAAACCCAGTAAGAGATTTGGAAATTATAGAAACAGAAATGAAGCTTGCAGATTTAGAATCTATTCAAAAGAGATTGGATAAAAAAAATAGAAAAAACATTGAAGAAGATCACATTAAAATCTTAGAAAGAGCAATGTTATTAATAAATAACGATGAGAAATTGGAACAGCTTGATAATGAATTTGAAAAAAAAGATATAAAAATATGTGGTTTATTATCGACTAAACCAAAGCTTTATGTGTGCAATGTTGATGAAGATAGTATTGAAAAAGGAAATAATTACACAAAGGAATTTATAGAAACATTTGGTGAAGATAACACTTTAATAATATCTGCTGATATAGAAAATCAAATTAATGATTTAGTTGATAAAAATGAAAAGAAAAATTTTATGGAAATGCTTAATATTAAGGAAACTGGTCTAAATAATTTGATTAAGAAAGGTTACAATTTGCTATCTCTAGAGACCTTTTTTACATCTGGTCCAGAAGAATCTCGAGCATGGACTATAACAAAAAATTGTACCGCTCCAAAAGCAGCAGGAGAAATTCATACAGATTTTGAGAAAGGATTTATAAGAGCTGAGACTATATCGTATGATGATTTCATCAAAAATGAAGGTTGGGTAAAATCTAAAGAGAATGGAAAAATGCGATTAGAAGGTAAAGATTATATTGTAAAAGATGGTGATGTACTAAATTTTAGATTCAACACGTGACCATATTTTTTTCATACTAAAATAAACTAAAATAGTAAGAATAATTAAATAAGATATAACTCTAAATCCAGTTTTATGTCTTGTTTCTAAGTGAGGCTCAGCTGACCACATTAAAAAATTTACTACATCTTTAGCCATTTGTTTTTGCGTTGCTTTTGTACCGTCAGAATACTCTACTAAATCATCCGATAATGGATTAGGCATTTTTATTTTGTTTCCATACATGTATTTATTATAATAAACACCATCATCTAATTTTATGCCAGAAGGTGGGTCCTCATATCCAAGTAATAAAGAATACACATAATCTGCTCCACCCTTTCTTGCTTTAACAAGAACAGACATATCAGGTGGATAAGCTCCACCATTTGCAGATTTTGCTTCCTCATCATTTGCATATGGCATTACAAATTTATCTGAAAGTTTTGCCGGTCTTGTGAACATTTCTCCAGTGCTATCTGGACCGTCTGTTACCTCAAAACTTGCTGCTATAGCTTTTGCTTCAGCCTCAGAAAATTCTGGTCCACCCTTCTCAGATAGATTTCTATAACTTAAATACTTCATTGAATGACATGAAGCACAAACCTCTGTGTATACTTGATATCCTCTTTGTAATGATGCTCTATCAAATTTTCCAAAAAGACCTTTGAATGTCCATTCTGTCTCCAAAAATTTTGCTGTATTTTCTGCAGCAAAGGATTTCGAATTTAAGACAAGAAATAATATTATTAAAAATTTAGTTATAATTCTCACTTAACTGATTTTCTCTACTTTATCTCTGGCGGCCGCAAGATTTGGTGAGCCTCCCAAAACTGGCTCGGTAATACTTAATGGCAAAGGTAGTGTTTTTTCCTTAAGTCCTAATACTGGGAGAATAATTAAAAAGTGAGCAAAATAATAAATTGTTCCTATTCTAGCAATTAATAAATATAGACCTTCTGCAGGCATTGCACCTACATATCCAAGAATTAAAACGTCGGCTACTAATATCCAATAAAATTGTTTATATAATGGTCTGAAAACAGCAGATCTTATTTTTGATGTATCTAACCAAGGTAAAGCTGCTAAAATTAAAATAGCTGATAACATTGCTATAACTCCCATCAACTTGTCAGGAACAGAACGTAAAATTGCATAGAAAGGTAAAAGATACCACTCAGGAACAATATGCGCGGGAGTCACTAAAGGATTTGCCTCAATGTAATTATCTGCGTGCCCTAAAACATTGGGTGAATAGAAAACAAACATAGCAAATATAATTAAAAACATTAATAGAGCAAATGCATCTTTAATTACTATGTATGGATGAAATGGAACTGTATCTTTTGATGGTTTTTTAATATCAATTCCAACAGGATTATTATTACCTGGTACATGCAGCGCCCAAATGTGTAAAACTACTAACCCTAAAATTAAAAAAGGTAGTAAATAGTGAAGAGTAAAAAATCTTGTTAAAGTAGGATTATCAACAGAATATCCTCCCCACAACCATGTTGTGATACTTTCACCGACAAGTGGAATTGCACTAAATAAGTTTGTAATTACAGTTGCTCCCCAAAAACTCATCTGCCCCCAAGGTAGTACATACCCCATAAAAGCTGCAGCCATCATTAATAGATAAATAATTATTCCAATAATCCAAATAATTTCTCTTGGAGCTTTATACGATCCATAAAATAAAGCTCTAAATATGTGAATGTAAACTGCTAAGAAAAACATTGATGCACCGTTTGCATGCACATATCTTAATAACCATCCATAGTTCACATCTCTCATAATATGTTCAACACTACTAAATGCATGATCTACATGTGCGATGTAGTGCATAGCTAAAACTAATCCAGTTACTATTTGAGTTATTAAGCAAAATGTTAATATTCCACCAAATGTCCACCAATAATTTAAGTTTTTTGGTGTTGGATAATCAGTTAAATGATTTACAAGCGATAATAAAGGCAGTCTATCATTAAACCATTTTCCAAATTTTGAACTAGGCGTGTATTCGTGATCACTCATATATTTTATTATCCAATCTTAATAGTGTTATTATTTACAAATTCATATTTTGGAACTTCCATGTTAGTTGGTGCAGGTCCCTTTCTAATTCTTCCAGAAGTATCATAATGAGATCCATGACATGGGCAAAACCATCCGTCATAGTCTCCTTTATCTGTAAGAGGTACACAACCTAAATGGGTACACACTCCAAGCATTACAAGCCACTCGGGCTTTTTAACTCTATCTTCATCTTTTTCTGGATGTTTTAAATCTCCTAAACTTACTTCTCTAGCTTTCTGAATTTCTTGATCTGTTCTTCTTTTAATAAAAACCGGTTTTCCTCTCCAAAGCACTGTAAGAGATTGTCCCGGTTGAACAGAGCTAATATCAACCTCTGTGCTTGCTAGAGCTTTAACTGATGCATCCGGGTTCATTTGGTCTACTACTGGCCAAATTGCTGCTCCAACTCCCACAGCTCCTGCCGCTGCTGTTGCTGTAAAAAGGAAATCTCTTCGTTCTGTCTTTTTTTTATCGTTTTTGTCAGACATCTTTATTAATTTATTACTTTGGTAATATATGATTTCTTATAAGAAAAAAGATATTTTTCTATGGTAACAATGACACATAAACGGTTATTTTCTGGACCTAAAATTGCTCTATACGAGCCTGATATACCTCAAAATACTGCTTCGATTATAAGAACATGCTCATGTCTTGGGGCGCATCTTGAAATAATTGAACCTTGTGGTTTTTTCTTTAATGATAAAAGATTTAAGAGAGTAGTGATGGATTACTTAGACGAAAAAATGATTACTTTTTATAAAGACTCTCAAGATTTTTTTGCAAAAAAGAAGGGTGAAAGAGTTATTCTCATGACAACCAAAGCTAAGATAGGTCTTGATGTTTTCAAATTTAAAAAAAATGATACAGTGCTTTTTGGTAGAGAAAGTGCTGGAGTACCAGATTCAATTCACAAAAAAATCAAGAATAAAATTAAAATACCAATGATAAAGGAAAAAAGGTCTTTAAACCTAGCTGTATCGGTTGCTATAACCCTTTCTGAAAATTTAAGGCAAACAAAATGGATAATGAAATAAAAAAAAAATTAGCCCGAAACTGGTTTAAAACTATTCAAGAGGTTTTGTGTAAAGATATTGAAGAATTAGAGGGTAAAAAAAATATATTTGAAATAACAAACTGGGAAAGAGGAAAAAAATCGAACGAAGGAGGAGGTCAATTTAGAATATTTGAAAATGGCAAAATTTTTGAAAAAGTTGGTGTAAACTTCTCAGAAGTTTATGGAAAATTCTCAAAAGAATTTAGAAATAAAGTTCCTGGAACAGGTAAAAAACCAAATTTTTGGGCATCTGGTATTTCTGTTGTAATGCACATGAAAAATCCAAATGTTCCTGCAATGCATTTTAATACAAGATACATATTTACTTCTCATGGTTGGTTTGGTGGTGGTATGGATGTAACACCATGTTTAAAAGATAAAAATTTAGAAAAGTGGTTTCACTCTGAATTAAGAAAAGCGTGTAATAAACATAATAAAAATTATTATTCAAAATATAAAAAATGGTGTGATAGATATTTTTATCTACCACACAGAAATGAACCAAGAGGCATTGGTGGAATATTTTTTGATTATAAAAAGGAAAATTGGGAGAAAGATTTTGCTTTTGTAAGAGAAGTAGGATTATGTTTTAAAAATATTTTTAGAGAGATAATATTAAAAAAATCAAAAAAAAAGTGGACTAATAAGGAAAAAGAAATTCAATATTTAAAGAGAGGTAGATATGTTGAGTTCAATTTATTATATGATAGAGGAACAAAATTTGGACTACAAACAGGTGGAAATGTTGAAGGTATATTAATGTCTCTACCGCCAATTGCTAAATGGAAATAAAAAATGGAAAAGGAACCTATCACCGTTAATGGTTTAGAAAAACTAAAACAGGAATTAATATTTCTTAAAGAAAAAAAGAGACCAGAAATAGTTGCGGCAATTGCAGAGGCAAGGTCTCATGGAGATTTAAAAGAAAATGCAGAATATCATGCTGCAAAAGAACAGCAGTCTCATAATGAGGGAAGAATTCAAGAAGTTGAGGATATTATAGCAAGAGCTAACGTAATTGATGTGACAAAGATTTCTAATGATGGAAAAGTTATATTTGGTTCATCTGTTTTTCTACAAAATTTAGATACAAATGAAAAAATAAATTACAAAATTGTTGGTAAAGACGAGGCCGATTTAAAACAAAAGTTACTTTATTTTAAATCTCCAATAGGAAAAGGTTTAATTGGTAAAAACAAAGGAGATCTTGTGGAAGTAAATACGCCAGCAGGAGTAAAAAACTTTGAAATTATTGATGTAAAATATATTTAATTAGAAAAAGTTTTTTCAATTTCTTTATCTGAAATATTAAATGAATTGTTTACCCAAATATTTTCCAAATTTTTGAGTTTTTGCCCTAACTCGCGACCCTCTTTTATATCAAATTTCTCCATTATACTTTTTGCTTTTATTGGAAAAACTGGTTTTTCTTTTTTCTGAAAATAATTTTTAAGCTCAATTAATTTTTTTTTCATTGTATTTGTTTTAATTAACTCAAAATCAATTAAATCAATTACACTTGATTTATTGTTATAATAAAAGATTTTCTCAAGGTTTTTTTTTGAAAAAAAATCTTTTTCTTTTAAATATTCAAAATTAGTCTTTAGGAATTTTATTCTATTTTTAGCGTCATTAGATAGATTGAATTTGTAAAGAAAATAATCTGCATTATCTGTCTCGTCTAAAATTAATAGAGCTAATAAAAAATCGAAACTTTTGTTTATTAGTATTTCTTCTTTTTTTTTTTCTAATTTTTTTAATATTTCGAGATTAATCAATTGAGGAAAAATAAGTGAAATAATCTCATATGAAAATTTATCCTCAACTAATTTAAATAAAGCCCTTGATTTAAATATTTTTTTTAATTCATCTAATAATCTTTCCTTGGATAGATTGGCAACACCACTGATATTTTGTTTTATTGTCTTTTTGATTTCACTGTTGTGGTCTTTCTTACTATACAAAAGAAAAAATCTTATATACCTCAAGATTCTTAGATAATCCTCTTGAATTCTTTCATAAGAATTTCCAATAAATCTTACTGTTCCATTTTGCAGATCTTCTACTCCATTATTTGGATCAAATATATTTCCATCAATATCGGCGTATATTGAATTTATAGTGAAGTCCCTTCTAATCGAATCCTCTTTCCAGTCTTTTGTAAAAATTACTTCAGCATGTCTTCCATCTGTTTTAATATCTTTCCTTAAAGAGGTTATCTCAAAATTTTGATTACCTATTCTTGCAGTTATTGTTCCATGTTTTATCCCAGTTTCAAAAAACTCGATTTTATTTAATGTCAAACATTCTTTTACTTGATCAGGATTAAGATTTGTCGCTAAATCTATGTCATCGTAATTTTCGTTATTTAAAATTTTTCTTACGCATCCACCAACATATCTTACATCGCTCCATTCATTATGACCAGAAATTGCATTAAAAATAGATTTTACATCTGATGTATTTTTAATATTTTGAAATAAGATTTCTTTTTGGTTTAATTTTTTTTTAAAATTGAAAAATTTAGTAAATATATTGTTCATATTTGGCTGGGGTGCTAGGATTCGAACCTAGGAATGGCGGTACCAAAAACCGCTGCCTTACCACTTGGCTACACCCCAAAATTATTTTCGTATAACACAAAAAAAAAGCTTTATATAGTTTTAGATAAAATACACCAATAGTTTTTATATTTTTTTTTTAATATTTTTTGAGCTTTTTTTGCATTATTTTTTGTAGCTAAGTATAAGACAATTGAAGATCCTGACCCAGACATTCTGGTAAATAAAATATTATCTAATTTTTCAACAAATAATTTTATATTTTTTAGTTTTGGATATTTTTGAAATGCTGGATTTTCTAGATCATTTGTTAGTTTTGATAAGAATTTGAGTGACAAAAATTTGTTACTTTTTAATTTTAACTTAGCTCTCGAGAAATTTTTAACCCTTGAATATATATCTTTTGTAGAACAACCAAAATCTGGTTTAATTATTATTAAATAAAGGTGCGATTTAAGTTTAGCATATTTAATTCTCAATTCTTTAGAAATAATTGAACTCTTGTTTAAGCCTAAAACAGTATCTGAACCTATCTTTGAGCTGATTTTAAAAATATCATTCCGCTTAATTTTTATATTATTTTTTTTAATTAAATATTTTAAGATACTTGCTGCATTCATTGAGCCACCTCCTAAGCCTGATTTAAGAGGTATATTTTTTCTAATTTTAATTAAATACTTTTCATTATTTAAAAGTTTTTTTTGATCTAATATTTGAATAAGATTTGAAACAGTATTTTTTTTACTTATTCCATTAGAAAATTCTCCATCAAATAATATTTTATGGCTATTAGCTTTAATTTTTTTTATGTAAATTTGATCATATAAATCAATTAAGCTCACTAAACTCTCAATTTTATGATGTTTGGTTTTTAATTTTTTTAATACGCCTAAAGAAATATTTATTTTTGCGTAGGATCGGATTTTGTCAAATCTCATCGATTATATTTTGCGAGGACCATCAATAAGTTTATTCTCAATATCTTTTTTCATTTCCTCTTCTGTATCTTCAAGTTCTAATACGTGTTCCCAAAAATACTTTGCTTGTAATTTTCTATCTAGTCGCCAAAGAACATCTCCATAGTGATCATTAACAATTGGATCATCTGGCATTAGTTCAACGGCTTTTCTTAAGTATTTTTCTGCGTTTATAAAATCGCCAATCAAATAATATCCCCATCCTACTGAATCTGTTATATATGGATCGTTATCTCTTAACTCGTAGGCTCTCATTAGCATTTTCATAGCTTGTTCTATTTTAATATTTCTTTCAAGCCAACTATATGAAAGGTAATTGAGAGTGTAGGCATGATCAGGACGAATATTTAAGGACATCAACAAATCTTTGTCTGCTTTTGAATAATTTTTTAATCTCTCATAAGTTCCTCCTCTTCTATATAAAACATCCGCATACATATTTGAATTTTTATCAATCTGATTTAAAACTTGCGTATAGTAATCTATAGCTATTTTATAATTTTCAAAATTTTTATATATGTTTGCTAAATCAAAAAGAATTTTTGGTGATTTTTGTTTTAAATCGGAAATATTATCCTCAATATATTTTAAAGATTTATCATCATTTTCCTCTTCAGAAATAATCTGAGCAATTTTTTTTATTTTGTACCAAAAATAAATTTCATCCTCTGAACTGAATTTTTCTAATATTTCCCTCGAAATATCAAAATTGTCGTTATCATAATAATTTTCTGCCAATAGAGATAAATTAAAATAAAATTTTGGGTTTAGGTAATTAGATAGACTTAAATAAAAATTCGATGTTTCAAAAATATATTGTGATGAATATAAGTTAGATATCAGGAAAAAAAATTCAGATAAAAGATCATTTTCATTTTGACATGAAAAATGTTTATTAAATTTTTTATAATTTTTATTATCTATCCATTTTTTTGATTGGGATATTAATAAAGTACTCGAAAAAGGTTCAATTGTTTTTGATATTTGTTTTGCGGTTTTATAGTCTTTATTTTCAATTACATTTGATAAGTAAAAAAATAAATATCTTGAGTAATCTCCTTCAGCAGAATTAATTAAATTTAAGAAATGACTATCTGTTTTGTTAGAATTCAGATAGCAATTTTGAAAAGCATTCACAATCAAACTTAACTTTCCAAAATCACTTGTTGAAGATTGTAATTTTTTATTTTTAAATAAATTATTAAAGCTTTCTAAAGTTTTAATAATTATTAACTCGTAGGTATTGTCGTTTGATACATTAAAACTCTTAATAGTATTTGAAGCTTGTATATATTTTTTCTTATTCATCAAATCTAAAACTAATAAAAGTTTACCTTCAAAAAAATTTGAATTTTTCAAATTACGAGATGATTTTATTTGATTTACAGCCTTTTTAATTTGGCCATCTAAAACAAGAGAATACACATATTCTTTTAAATAGTTGTCATGTTTTTTTTTGAGATATTTTGAAGACTCAAAAAATTTTAAGGCTTTATTATTTTTTTGATTATCAAATGAAATTAGCGCAGAAAAATAGCTTGAAAGGTACTTATAATTAAAATCATTTTTATCGCTTGTTTTAGTATAACCTACAGTTTGGTATAAAAGAGTAAAAATAATAAAAAAAAATTTTAGTAACATAATTTAATTTATGACTTTAGAGGAAAAAAATCAAAATGACATTTTAGATGAATTCAATGATCCCAACGACATAGAATTCATCTTTAGCGATAAACCAATAAATAGATTTAAAACTAAACCAGAAGTAGAAGATAAGATTTCTCTTCTAGCAAAACTAAAAAATGATTTACAAAATATCAAAAATTGTGAGCTAAAGGAAAGTGCTAAAAAACTTGTATTCAGTGATGGAAATTCCAATAGCAAAATAATGATTGTTGGAGAAGGACCTGGTCAAAAAGAGGATGAGGTCGGCAAACCTTTTGTAGGAGATGCAGGCTTATTATTAAATAAAATGTTAAAAGCAATAAATATAAATAGACAAGATATTTATATTACTAATGTTGTAAATTATAGACCTCCTAATAATAGAAAACCGGAGCCTGCTGAAATAACACGATACTCAGAATACTTAAGAAAACATATATCAATAATAAATCCAAAGATTTTAATTTTAATGGGTAGCACTGCAATGGAGTCGTTATTTGGATCAAAAATTAAAATTTCTAAAGGAAGAGGAAATTGGAAAAATGTGATTATAAACAATAAAAGTTACTTAACAATGATAACATTTCATCCAGCGTATCTTTTAAGGCAACCAGAGCAAAAAAAATACTCTTGGACAGATCTTAAAGAAATAAGAAAAAAAATTGATGAATTAGAAATAAACTTATAAATTTATGATAGGTCTGCACAAAAAGTACTTAAATTTTTATAAAAAAAAATTTAATCTTTCAGATTATAGTTTGGTTTTGATATCTTTCTCCAAGGGTTTATTTATTGGATTAATTATTTATCATTTTTTTTTTAAATAATGAAAAAGGTAGCTGGAGTTGATGAAGTTGGAAGAGGAAGTTTAGTTGGTCCAGTATGTGCTGCTGCGGTAATATTTAAAAAAAATATAGATAAAAGTAAGATCAAAGATTCTAAAAAACTTTCAAAAGAAAAAAGGGATATTTTAGAAAAATATATTAAAAAAAACTCTATCTGGGGCGTTGGATTTGCATCTTTAAAAGAGATTGAAAAATTAAATATTCTAAATGCATCTTTATTGGCCATGAAAAGATCGATTAAAAAACTTAAAATAAAACCTACATCAACATTAATTGATGGAAATAAATTGCCAGAAATGAAGGGTTACAAACTTAAGACTGTAATTAGGGGAGATCAAAAAATATCTGAAATATCGGCAGCATCTATAATTGCTAAGGTTGCAAGAGATCGGCTAATTACAAATATGTCCAAAAAATTTAAAGAATATGCTTGGGATAAAAATGCAGGATATGGAACTAAAGAACATCTAAAAGCCATTAAGAAATTTGGTATAACGAAGCATCATCGAAAAAACTTTAGGCCTATACACAACATATTGAGTCATAACTAAAACTTACAACAAGTAGAGTCTATTTTTTTCAATCTCTGGTTGACGCAGAATCTACCCTAGAGTCTAATTACTTTTTTAAAAATGATAGTTAAAAAATTACATAACAAAATTATAAATGGGGACAGTCTAGAAGAATTAAAAAAAATTCCTGATGAAACATTTGATCTAATTTTTGCAGATCCACCTTATAATTTACAATTACAAAACAGTTTAATAAGACCAGACAGATCTAGAGTGAATGCAGTGGATGATAAATGGGATCAATTTGAGAGTTTTAAATCTTATGATGAGTTTACATGCGAATGGCTAAAACAATCAAAAAGAGTATTAAAAAAAGATGGGTCTATTTGGGTCATAGGCAGTTATCATAATATTTTTAGAGTAGGAAAAATAATTCAGGATCTTGGTTTCTGGATTTTAAACGATGTAATCTGGAATAAAAATAACCCTATGCCAAACTTTCGAGGTACCAGGTTTACTAATGCTCACGAAACATTGATTTGGGCATCAAAAAGTAAAAAGTCAAAATATACTTTTAATTACCAATCAATGAAGTCATTTAACGATGATCTGCAAATGCGATCCACATGGAATTTACCAATATGTAACGGTAAAGAAAGATTAAAAGATAACGGAACGAAAGTACATTCAACCCAAAAACCAGAAGCTTTATTACATAGGGTAGTATTAGCCTCTACAAATAAAAACGATTTTATTTTAGATCCTTTTTTAGGATCAGGTACAACTGCTGTGGTTTCAAAAAAATTAGGACGATCTTATTTTGGAATAGAAAAAGAAAAAAAATATTTTGAAGCTGCGAACAAACGGATAAGAAATACTAAAATTATTATGGATGAATATTTGGATACACTCCAGAATAATAAATCAAAGCCGAGAGTGCCTTTTGGTTCATTAATTGAATTAGGTGTTATAAAGCCTGGTACAGAAATTTACGACCAAAAAAAGAAAGTATTTGCAAAAGTTATGGTTGATGGAAGTATTAAACATAAAGAGAACGAGGGATCTATTCACAAAGTAGCTGCTCAGATATTAGGCGCAGAAAGCTGCAATGGTTGGACCTATTGGCATTATCAAGTAGGAAATAGTTTAAAGCCTATTGATGAACTTAGGCAACGTCTACGGCCAAGAGCTTAATTCTTATAAATTTTACCCAAATAATTTTCTAAAAAACTTTTATTTTTAGAAAGATATTTAAGAAAAATATTTCTAAAAAAAACATTTATAGGATTTGCAATATGGAATGCATAGTGATTGATGGAAGATCTAGAATTTATCTGTTTCGTCTTTAAAATTCTTTTTTTATAATAGTTTGATAAATTATTATTTAGATCATTAAAAAGATCATTTGCAGATTCAATTGATTGTGATGCTCCTTGCGCAAAAGAGGGTGGAAATGAAAAGAACGCATCACCCATTAAAAAAATATTTTTATTACTTGGTATTTTAATTTTTTTACTCACAAAAATTGGAAAGCATTTAATTTCATTTACCAACTCAGTTAAATTTAAATCTGATTTTGAGGAAATCTGGCTCATTAAGTTATTTATAAAACTTTTATCTTTAAATAGACTTCTATTTGTAATCTCAGATTCTACTAATTTTTTTCTTACTATAGATATAAAATTAAATTCGTTATTTTGATTGATAGGATAGATTACAAAGTGAAAATTTGACCCTAAATATAGGGAAATATCTAAATTTTCGAAGTTCTGAATATTCCCTCTTAGTGCAATTGAATTAAAATACTTTGGTGTTCCCTCTTTTTTAAACAAAATTTCTTTTGTTCTTGAATAAACTCCATCAGCTGCAACTATATAATCAAATTCCTCTTTGCTATTATCGCTGAAAGATAATTTTAATTTCTCATATTCCTCAATATTGATGAGATCAGAGTTAAAAATTATTTTTTCTTTTGGGATATTACTTAACAAAAATTCTATTAATTTTGATCTTCTTAATGTTGTATATCTGTTATTCTCAAAGTTAAATTGAGATAAGTCAATGTCACATATCTTTTTCAACACTTTTGCATCAAAGAAATTTACTTTTTTTGGAAAAAATACTTCGCTCGCATTCATTGTTTGAAATCCAATTTTATTTAGAAGATTAATGCTGTTTACTGACAACTGTATCCCATAACCATCGCTTAAATCTAATGAGGGTTTTTTTTCAAAAATTTTATAAGAAAAAGAGTTATTTTTTTCTAAA
The DNA here is from genome assembly GCA_902592445.1 of uncultured Pelagibacteraceae bacterium. Taxonomy (GTDB): domain Bacteria; phylum Pseudomonadota; class Alphaproteobacteria; order Pelagibacterales; family Pelagibacteraceae; genus Pelagibacter. The sequence continues at coordinate 111,378 of CACJEN010000001.1, read as the reverse complement.
AGATTTGCGAGAAAAAGACCAGAAATTCCAGATCCAATTATTGCAATGCTTTTCATTTTATTGTGATACCGAATTTAATATTTTTTTTGTAAATGAAGGTAAAATATAATTTTTAATATTTTCTTTGTTCAACATTATACTGTTATTTGTTTTTTTAACTTTTATATTTTTATTAATAATAATTTTCATATCCATATTTGACATTTTTACATTTATTTTTTTTTGAGTTGAATTTTCGAATTTATTTTCATCTATTTCTATCATTGGAAAAATGATCAAATTTTTTAAAAAATTGAATTTTTTATTTTTAATTAATAAATAATTATTTTTATATTTATTAACATTTGCTTCAAAGTATTTTGTTTTGTTAAACTTATTTTTAGATTTGATTAAAAAATCTTTTTTCTTATAAGATTTACAATTTTGTGTAAGTGGACAGCGAGTGCAATATGGCAATGAAGGTTTACAAATTAATGCTCCTATCTCCATGATTGCTTGTGCATAATCACTTGATCTTTTTGAAAATCCAAAAAAAGATTTTTTTTTATTTAAGTTTTCTTTTGATATTTCATAATCAGTTTTAAGTAGAAAAACTCTTTTTAGTATTCTTTCGACGTTTCCATCCATTGGGATATAAGGCTTATTATGCGCAATTGCTAAAATTGATCTAGAGGTATACTCACCAATTCCTGGGAGAGATTTAAGTGTTTCAATATCCTCTGGCAACTCACCTTTATAGTCTTTTAATAGTTTTATTGCAGTTTTTTTTAAATTTCTCGCTCTAGAATAATATCCAAGTCCTTCCCAGTTTTTTAAAATTTTGTAATCACTTGATTTAGCCAATAATTTTAAATTTGGAAATTCTTTTATAAACTTTTCAAAATAAGGAATAACAGTTTTAACCTGTGTTTGTTGAAGCATAAATTCACTTACAAGGGTAAAATAGTCTTGTTTTTTTTTCGAAACTTTTTTTCTCCAAGGTAGGGCTCTTTTATTATTATCGTACCAATATAGAATTTTTTTTGGTATGTTTTGATTTGTCATATGAATATTAAATACAATACTAAGCAGAGATATAAATCCATTCAAGGTTTAAGATCTTTTAAGGATACATTGCCCAAAGAGGCAAAAAGAATACTTAATAAAAAAGGGGATGTTTATAATAAAACTCTTGATAATTGGAAATATATAGTTGGCAAAGAATTATTCAAAGAATGTTATCCAAAATCATTTAAAGGATCTAATAAGGTAAAAAATAGTTGTTTGACTATAATGGTTAAAAGGGGATCTGAAGTGAACTTAGAATATTCTAAAAATGAAATTATAAAAAAAATGAATGCATTCTTCGGATATGAAGTTGTTCAAACTATTAAACTAAATACATTTGACGGTTTTTTGGAAAAAAAGCTCAAAAAAGGCGCTGATAATGCGACAAAAAACAAACACATAAAGGACATAAGTAATATTAAAAATGAAAAAGTTAGAAACTCTTTAATAGAGTTAAGCAATTTATACAAAAAAAAATGAAAAAAATTTTATTAACTTTTTTACTATCCTTCTTATTACTCCCAAATATCTCAAGTTCTGCTGTGAAACCAATAATTGATGGAAATGTTGATGCAAAGGTCAAGTTAGTAGTATTTGAATCTTTAACTTGCGGTTTTTGTGCAAACTTCCATAAGAAAATTTATCCAGAATTAAAGAAAGAATTTATTGATAAAGGTTTTGTCTCAATTGAATATAAAAACTTTCCTTTAGACAATGCGGCGTTAAATGCAGCAAAAATTGCTCATTGTAAAAACGACGGCAATTCTGAGGTATTGCACTATCTCTATGAGAAGCAAGGTGAATGGTTAAGAGATGGTTCAATTGATAATGCAAATAAAAACATTAAAGAACTTATAGAAAACTCTAGTTTCGAAATAGATATTGAAAGTTGTTTAGCTGATAAATCTGTAGAAGATCATATACTCGAAGACCGAATCAATGGTGTAAAAAAATATGAAGTAAAAGCAACCCCTACTCTAATAATTAATGGAAAAAAGTTTGATAATCCAACAGACTATAAAAAATTAAAAAAATACATAGAAAAAATTTCTTTTGAACCAAGTGAAAGTTTTATTGAAAAATTAAAAAAATTCATAAAAAAACTGATATAAGTTAGTGAATGGAATTTAAAAAAATCCAGCTTACTGGATTTAAATCATTCGCAGAAAAAACCAACTTTCTTATTGAAGAGGGTTTGACCGGTATTGTTGGTCCAAATGGTTGTGGGAAATCAAATATTGTTGAGTCTTTAAGATGGTGTATGGGAGAAACATCAGCAAAAAGTATGAGAGGCTCTGGGATGGAAGATGTCATATTCTCTGGAACATCAAATAAACCGTCAAAAAATATTGCAGAAGTATCTATTGCTTTAAGTAATGAAAATAAAGACGGACCAATACAATACAACGAGCTTGACGAAATAGAAATCAGAAGAAAAATTGAAAAAGATAAAGGATCGAAATTTTATATTAATAATAAGGAAGTTAGAGCAAAAGATGCGCAAATGTTTTTTGCAGATTTATCTACTGGAGCACATTCACCATCTTTAATTAGCCAAGGTAGAATTGGAGCTTTGGTTACAGCAAAACCTGCTGACAGAAGAGCAATACTAGAGGAAGCAGCAGGAATTGCAGGTTTACACGTTAGAAGGCACGAGGCAGAACTTAGATTAAGTGCAGCAGAGAATAACTTGAAAAGAGCAGACGAATTGAGAAGACAGCAAGAAAGACAACTTGCAAATTTGCAAAAGCAAGCAGAAGAGGCTGCAAAATATAAATCAGTATCTGAGGAAATTAAAAAAGTTGAAGCAGGTCTATATTATTTAAAACTTAAAGATATTGATCATGAAATAAAACTAGAAAATGAGATAAATACTGAGGCGGAAGATCAAGTTAAAGAGTTTAATTCACAATTAGAGAATTTGGAAAAAAGAATTACAGATGAAACTAACAAGGTAACACCAATTAGAGAGAGAAACATTGAAAATCTATCTAAAATTCAGAGACTTAATCTAGAATTAAAAAGTCTTGATGAAGAAAATGAGAGAATTGAAGAGGAGATTAAGTCTATAAAAAATTCACTAAGAATGATTGATGAAGATATTGATAGGGAAAAAAGTATTGTAATTGATGCAAACTCAAATGAAAAAAGACTTAAAGAGGAAAAAGGCGAGTTAATAGAAATAGATTCTAAATATTACGAAACTGAAAAATTATCCAATCAAGATCTAGATGTTGCAAAAGAAAATTTGAAAAGAGAACAAGATAAAGTAGATAGAATTTTAGATACATTTAGTTCAAAAATTTTAGAGAAGAATATTGAACAAATAAACAAAATTATTGATCAGATAATAGTTGCAAAAAATTTAATAAATGAACAAAATAATTCAGCTGCCTTAAAAGTTTTGGATGAATGCAAGGAAAACTTATCTTATTTAAATATAAAAATTAAAGATGCAAAGGAAGGTGATAAAATCACTGTATTGAACGAGACAAATGAAATAATTAAAAAACTTCAAGAAAAATACGCTGATATTTATAGCAATAACCAAAATATTAAAAAAGAGTCTGTCAAAAGAAATGAAAGAATTCAAAAGATAGATCTAGAAATTGAAAGTTGGAAAAATCTATTAACTAATTCTGAAAAAAAGGTGAGGGAGTTAAATGATAGAAAAAATAAACAAATATTAAAATTGAATGATCTTGAAAAACAGCCCCAACTGCAAGCAGAAAAAAAAGGACAAATTTCTGAAAGTTTAAGAATTTCAGAGAAGGAACAAAATGAAAATGAGACTATCATTGTAGAGATAGATGATAAAATATTAAAATTAAGTAATGAATTAAAAGATACAAAAGAAAATTCTATTGAGATCAGAGAGAGAAAAGCTAGTTCGGGTGCTACTATAGATGGTTTGAGTAAGAGAAGAAGTGATTTGCTAGAAAGAGTAAGTGCAGAATTAAATCTAAGTGAAGAAAAATTGTTAGAATTTTCAAATTTAGAAAAAGAAGTTGAATTTCCTGATGTGGTTACACAAGAAGAGTTGCTTGATGAGAAAAAAAGACAAAGGGAAAAATTAGGATCAGTAAATTTAAGAGCTGACGAAGAAACTTCAAAATATGAAGTAGAAATTAAAAAAATGGAAAAAGACAGACAAGATCTTGTAACCGCAATTATTAAACTAAAAGAAAGTATTTCTGAGCTTAATCAAAAAGGAAGAGAAAGATTGCTTGAGGCTTTTGAGAAAGTTAATAGAAAGTTTAATGAAGTTTATACTAAATTATTTAATGGTGGAAATGCAAAACTTGAACTTGTTGACTCTGATGATCCATTAGATGCTGGACTTGAAATGTTAGTTAGTCCACCTGGCAAAAGACTTCAATCAATTACTTTGTTATCAGGAGGAGAACAAGCTTTAACAGCCCTGTCTTTAATTTTTGCAGTATTCTTAACGAACCCCTCACCAATATGTGTATTGGATGAAGTTGATGCGCCTCTTGATGATGCTAACGTTACAAGATTTTGTAATTTGTTAACTGAATTAACTAAAATAACATCTACAAGATTTATAATTGTTACCCACCATGCTTTAACAATGTCAAAGATGGACAGACTTTACGGAGTTACAATGCCAGAAAAAGGAATAAGCCAACTTGTTGCTGTTGATCTTCAAAAAGCTGAGAGCATGGTTGCTTAAGAGAAATGTCAGATGATGAATTCAAATCTCGCTTAAAAATTGCAAAAAATAAAGCAGAAGTTCACAAGGATCAAAAAAATCCAAAATCTAGCTCTAACATGGGAACAGCGTTCAAAATGAGCACAGAATTGGTGTCTGCAGTAGCTGTTGGGACAATTATTGGGTTTATTTTAGACAATTGGTTTGGTACTAAGCCATGGTTAATTTTAATATTTTTTTTTGTAGGGGTGGCTGCTGGAATTATGAACGTGGTTAAAACCGCAAAAAAAATGCAAAAATAGATTACAGATGGCAGCAAACCCAATGAACCAATTCAATGTTTACCGGATTGGTCCAGAAATAAAATTAGGTAACGTTGATATTTCATTTACTAACGCAAGTTTATTTATGGTTATTAGTACAATAGCTATTTTGATTGTTTTAAACTTAGGAGCAAAAAAAAAATCACTAATACCAGATAAATTGCAATTGCTTGCCGAATTAAGTTATTCATTTGTATCAAAAATGATCAGTGACACAGCTGGAACAAAAGCAAAACCATATTTCTCATTTATATTTTCACTTTTTATGTTCGTCCTCTTTTGCAATATGTTTGGGATGATCCCTTATTCATTTACGGTTACAAGTCACATAATTGTTACTTTTGTGCTTGCAGCTTTTATATTTATTGGAGTTACAATTATTGGATTTATTAAACACGGCCTTGGTTACTTAAAATTATTTGTGCCAAGTGGAGTTCCAATGGTTCTCTTACCATTAATTGTTGTAATAGAAATTATTTCTTATCTAAGTAGGCCGATTAGTTTGTCAGTAAGATTATTTGCAAATATGATGGCTGGTCATACCATGATGAAAGTATTTGGAGGATTTGTTGTTAGTCTTGGAATAGTAGGAGGATGGCTACCATTAAGTTTTTCAGTTGCGCTAACAGGTTTGGAGATACTAGTTGCTTTTCTTCAAGCTTATGTTTTTGCAATATTAACGTGCATATATTTAAATGATGCATTAAATTTACACCATTAACAACTTACAAGGAGGATATAATGGAATTAGAAGCAGCAAAAATGATTGGAGCAGGACTTGCAGCAATAGCTCTTGCGGGCGCTGGAGTAGGAATAGGAATAATTTTTGGAAACTACCTATCAGGCGCGATGAGAAATCCATCTGCGGCTCAAAAGCAATTTCCAAATTTGCTTTTAGGTTTCGCATTAGCCGAAGCAACTGGATTATTTGGTCTAGTAGTTGCACTGATTATTTTATTCGCATTTTAATTAATGCTAAAAAAAATAATTTTTAAATTTCTTTTTAGCTTTGTACTAATTACTAAAGTACAAAGTGCTGAAAATGGAGGTATGCCACAATTAAATCCAGAGTTTTGGATATCTCAAATTGTTTGGTTAGTCACAACGTTTGGTGCTTTGTATATTATTTTGTCGAAGGTAATACTGCCAAAAATAAGTGATAATTTAGAAAGTAGAAGGTCACAAATTTTGGAGAATATAGAGATTGCTGAAAAACAAAGAGAGGAAAGTGAAGATAAAATAAAAGAATTTGATAAAATTATTTTAAATAGCAAACTAGAGGCAAAAAATTTGTTTAATGAGGCTCGTCAAAAAGTACTAGATGATATAGATAAAAAAAGATCTGAATTAGAGAAGAATTTAGAGGAAGAAATAGAAATTGCCGAAAAAGAAATTCAAAATTTAAATAAAAGTTCGGCAGAAAATATAAAAAAAATAGCCACAGAAACTTCTTCAGGTTTGATAAAACAACTCATTGGAGAAGAGATCAACAAAGAAAACATTTCATCAATTGTAAATGACCTAACAAATAATTCTAAGGAGAATAGAAAAAATGTTTGATGCAACTTTTTGGGTAGCTGTTTCATTTGTAATATTTTTTGTAGGCTTAATTTATTTAAAAGTTCCTCAAAATGTGAATAGTTTGCTAACGAAGATGATCGTTGACATTAAAAACGAAATTGATGAGAGTGAAAAATTAAGATCTGAATCAAAAAAACTGTTAGATGATGCCCAAAGCAAATTAAATTCTGCAGAACAGGAAAAGAAAAAAATTATTAACCAAGCAAACATTGAAGCTGAAAAACTTACAAAAGATATGAGTGAAAAATTCTCAAAATCAGCGGAAATAAAGAAAAATTTAGCTAATATAAAAATTTCTCAAATGAAAGATGCTGCAATTAAAGATATCAAAGATACATCCATAAAGATTGCAATCGAAGCAGTTAAAAAAACAATATCAACCTCAGTAGATAAATCAAAGTTAGATATACTATTTGAAAAAAATCTTGAGGAAACCAAAATAGAGTTAAAAAGGGTTAATTCATAACTGATATTGTAAAGTTCGTTTTTTTTTAAAAATAAGATAAATTTAGAAGATGAATTCAGTAGTAATTGGATCTGGTTTTGGGGGTATAGCTTCAGCGCTAAGATTGAGAGCAAAAAATCATAATGTAACTTTAATTGAAAAGCATAATGATTTGGGTGGAAGAGCGCGAGTATTTAAAAAAAATGGATTTACGTTTGATGCTGGTCCAACTGTTATTACAGCCCCTTATTTAATTGAGGAACTTTTTGAATTATTTAACAAGACTTCAAAAAGCTATATTGATTTAAAGCCTTTAAATGTTTGGTACAGATTTGTTTTTGAAGATGGTAGTGAATTTGATTACTCAGGTGATGATGAGAAAATGAAAGTTCAAATTGAGAAAATAAGTAAAGAAGATTTTATTGGATATAAAAACTTAGTAAATTTTACAAAAAAAATATTTGATAAAGGATTTACTGAATTATCAGATGTCCCATTTGATAAACCTTTATTTATGTTTAAACAAATACCATCATTGCTTAAACTAAAAAGCTATAAATCAGTGTATAGCTTGGTATCTTCTTATGTTAAAAATGATAAGTTGAGAAGATTATTGAGCATGCATCCTTTATTGGTAGGAGGAAATCCTTTCACCACGACATCAATTTATGGATTGATATTATATTTAGAAAAAAAATGGGGAATTCACTACTCCATGGGTGGCACAGGTCAAATAGTAAGTGGTTTAGAAAAACTTATGCTCGAAGAAAAAATTAAAATTATAAAAGGAAAAGAAGTTGTAGAAGTAATTACAAAGAATAAAAAAATTAAGTCTGTAAAGCTTGATGATGGAAGTGAATTAGATGCAAATAATGTTATTTGTAATGCAGATCCTCCAGCAGTTTATTCAAGTCTAATGAATGAAAAATTAAGTACATTTTTTAAGTATAAGATGAAACGTATGCAATACTCTATGGGTTTATTCGTGTATTACTTTGGTACAAAAAAGAAATATGAAAATATTGAGCATCACACCATAAAATTTGGAGAAAAATACGAGGAACATTTAAATGACATATTTAATAATAAAATATTGAATAAAGATATAAGCTATTACCTACATAGACCTACTGCTACTGACGAGGCGATGGCACCAAAGGGCCATGATTGTTTTTATGTTTTGGTTCCTGTACCTAATAATCAGTCTGGCATTAATTGGAGTGAGAAAGGTGAGGAAATGAAAAATCTGGTTATCGATAAAATGCAAAACTTAATGCCTGATCTTAGAAAAAACATTGTAGAGGATTTCTATTTAACTCCTGATTATTTTGAAAAAGAATTAAATACAAAATTTGGCTCTGGCTTCTCAATACAACCAAAATTTACTCAGTCAGCATATTTCAGATTTCATAATAAATCTGAGATATTTGATGGTCTATACTTTGTTGGTGCAGGGACGCATCCTGGCGCAGGTGTACCAGGAGTTTTGTCTTCAGCGAAGGTACTAGACAAGATACTCTAATGAATAATCAAAACTATTTATCGATTTATGCAAAATCATTTAGTTGGGCAGGGTTTTTTCTAAATAAAGAGACTTATCAAAAGTGCTCTGATTTATACACTTTTTGTCGATACTTAGATAATATTGCAGATGAAACTGGAGAATTAGAAACTAAGAAATTAAAATTCAAAGAATTTAAAAATGACTTTAAATCAAAAAATTTCTCAAATCCAATAATTGAAAAAATGTGGAAATTAGTTGCTGATACAAATATTTCTACAAATATTATTTATGATTTATTTGATGGTGTTGAAAGTGATTTAGAGGAAAAAGTAGAATTGAAGTCTGAAAAAGAATTATTGATATATTCATATAGAGTTGCTGGAACTGTTGGATTAATGATGGCAAAAATTCTTAATGTTAAAAAAGAGAGTGCCTTTAAAGCCGCAATCGATTTAGGGATAGCTATGCAATTAACAAATATATCTAGAGATGTGATTGAAGATAAAAATCTTAATAGATATTATATAAAGTCTGATATCAAAGAGATCAAAGATACTTTAGAACTTGCTGAAACTTTTTACAGAAGTTGTTTTTATTATATAAAAGATATCCCTTTTCGTTTAAGATTTTCAATTTGTGTCGCAAGAAGAGTGTATAGAGAAATAGGATTTCAAATTAAAAAAAAAAGTAATTTTGAAGAGTATAAAAATTCTGGGAAAATATTTGTAAATAATTTTGGTAAAATTATACAAACTTTAATATCTTTATTGGATATGATTAAGCTGAGCTTAATGACTAATCGAGAAACAGGTTATACTCAAAATAAGCACAAAATTATCATGGAAGAGATTAATTTAAATGAAAGATTTTGATATTGTAATTATTGGAGGGGGGTGTAGTGGATTATCTTTAGCCTATCAATTAGAAATTAATTCAAAATTAAAAGGTAGATCTTTAGCTATAATTGATAATAGAGATAGATATTTTAGAGACAAAACTTGGTCTTTTTGGAAAGTAAATCAACATGATTTTGAAGATTGTGTGATAAAAAGTTGGAAACAGTTTTCAGTTAATTCTAAAGATGGAACTTTATATAAGGATTGTAATAAATATCCATATCAATCAATAGATAGTGGTTTGTTCTATGATAAAATTTTAAATAAACTTAAACAAAATAAAAATATTTATTTTTTTAAAAGCAAAAACGAGATTAAAACAAATTCTTCTATAGTTTTTAATAGCGTTCCAGAGATAAGTAAAACTGATGATAAGCTTTGGCAACACTTTTGTGGATATGAAATTGAAACAGATAAAGAATTTTTTGATGAAGAAATTATGAATCTTATGGATTTTGATTGTGATCAAAAGGACAGTGTTCATTTTTTTTATACTCTTCCATTTTCAAAAAATAAAGCTCTAGTTGAAACCACATGGTTATCAACAATGAATAATCAAGAAGAAGAAGAATACGACCAACAACTTATAGATTATATCAAAAATCATCTTAATCTTAAAAATTATAGGATTAAGTACAAAGAAGTTGGTAAAATCCCTTTATTTAGAACTTCTAATATAAATAATCAAAATTTAGTAAATATTGGAACTGCAGGTGGCATGACTAGGCTAAGTACGGGATATACGTTTTTAAACATTCAGGAACAATCAAAATATTTAGCAAAAAACATAGAAAAATTTAGATCTAATAAAGCCTTCAAAATAGGCACAAAATATGAGTTTTTAGATAAAATTTTCTTAAGAGTTTTAAAAAAAAGTCCAAAAATAATGCCTAATGTATTTTATAAAATGTTCAACTCAAAATCAGAGACAATTATAAATTTTTTATCCAACAAAAGTCATTTGGGTGAAGATTTATCAATTATATTAAAAATGCCCAAAATAGTTTTTTTAAAAGCTATATTCCAACAAAAATGATTAAAAGAATTAATTATAATCACTCTTTGATTTTTTTTATATCGTGCATTTTTTTATCCTCTTTTGATTACTTGAGATCAAATTCATTTATTTTAATATGTTTTTTTTTAATTTTAATCTTGGGTGTTTCACATGGAGCTTTGGATAATATTAAAGGAAGAAAATTAATTAAAATTCTAAAAATTAAAAATATTTCTTACTTTTATTTGTTATATATTTTGATTGGTTTAGGCATTATTTTGTTGTGGATACTATTTCCACAAAGTTTATTGCTATTATTTTTGATAATTGCATCTTACCATTTTGGTAAGGAAGACTCAGAATTTATAAGTAAAAATCAAAAACAAAGTTTTTTATTAAAAATTTTTAAAGGATCAATTATAATAATTTCACCATTACTCTTTAATCAAAATAAAACTTTAGAAATATTTAATTCTATAAATTTTGATTTATCTAATACTTTGCTAGTTAAAACTGAGTTTTTAGTAATTTTACTTCTTCTCTCATTTATATCAAATTTAATATTATCTTTTAATAAAAATTATGATGAAAAGTCTGTTTTATTAATGGATTTTTTTTCAATAATTACGTTAAATATTTTTTTAAACCCTTTGTTGGCATTTACAATTTATTTCTGCTTTCTACATTCATTTAGACATTCCATTAAATTGATATTTGAACTCAATAAGAATTTTAAAAAAGGAATTTTTCTATTTATTAAAAAAGCGCTTCCACTTACTCTTATAACCGGAATTATTTTTATAGTTGCTTTAAATTTTTTAAATCATGAGTTTAAACTAAATGAAAGTGTGAATATGGTAATATTTATTGGATTGGCCTCATTAACATTTCCACATATATTGCTTGAATACTTGATTGAGAAAAATGAAAAATAATAAAATTAAAGTTTTTTTAGCAGCGCCTAGAGGTTTTTGTGCTGGTGTAGATAGAGCAATTGAAATTGTTAAGAAAAGTTTAAATAAATATGGTTCTCCAGTTTATGTAAGGCATGAAATAGTTCATAATAAACATGTTGTAGAAAGTTTAAAGAAAATAGGCGCAATTTTTGTGGAGGAGCTTGATGAGATTGAAGATAAAACTAGACCTGTTATTTTCTCTGCTCATGGAGTTCCAAAATCAGTATCAGAAAATGCATCAAATTTAAAAATGACTTATGTAGATGCTACATGTCCTCTAGTTTCAAAAGTTCACCGAGAAGCTGAAAATATTAATAAACGAGGAATGCACATTCTTCTTATTGGCCATAAAAATCATCCTGAAGTCATTGGTACTATGGGTCAATTACCTAAAGGATCAATAGACTTAATTGAGAGCACTGAAGATGCTAATAATTATATTAATAATTCTAACAAAAAACTGTCTTATATTACTCAAACAACTCTTTCTGTAGATGATACCAAAGAGATAATTGAGGTCCTAAAATCGAAATTTCCAGATATTTATGAGCCCAAAAAAGAGGACATTTGTTATGCAACAACAAATCGACAAGAAGCAGTAAAAAAAATTGCCTCAAAATGTGATATGTTTTTTGTAATTGGTAGCCGTAACTCATCCAATTCAGTCAGATTAGTTGAAGTTGCAAAAAAAAATGGTTCAAAATCAGCAGAATTAATACATTCTGAAAGCGAAATTCCTTTCAGTCAAATAAAGAATTGTAAAACAATAGGAATTTCATCGGGCGCATCAGCGCCTGAAATTTTAGTTTCCGAATTTATTGAGAGTCTAAAAAAACAATTTACTATTGATATAGAAGAAGTAGAAATCACGAGAGAAAATATTACATTTAAAGTTCCCGGAAAATTAAACTAATGGCAGTCTACACAAAAATAGGTTTAGATGAAATAAATCTAATTGAAAAAAATTTTAGTATTGGAAAAATATTAAATTATAGTGGTATTAAAAAAGGTATTGAGAATACAAATTATCTTATCAAATCAAAAAAAAGAAAATTTATATTAACCATTTTTGAGAAAAGGGTTAACTCAAGAGATCTGCCTTTTTTTATGAAACTAATGTCGGGTCTTGTAAAATCTAAAATAAAGTGTCCAAAACCAGTTGAAAATAAAAAGGGTAAATATTTATTTAAGTTAAAAGGTAAAAATGCATGTTTGGTAACTTTCTTAGAAGGAAAAGATAAGAATAATTTAAATTCTAAAGAATGCTTTGTCATAGGAAAAAATATAGCAAAATTGCACAACTCATCTAAAAAGTTAAGAATATTTCGCAAAAATTCACTTTCGGTTAATTCATGGGGACCTCTTTTGATAAAAATTAGTAGAAAAATAAATAAAAAATTTAAGGATTTAACTAAAAATATGAAAACAGATTATATTCAAATTAAAAAACTTTGGCCAAAAAAACTTCCAACAGGAATTATTCACTGTGATTTGTTTTTAGATAATATATTTTTTTATAAAGGTCGCTTTCATGGTTTTATTGATTTTTATTTTTCTTCTAATGATTATTATGCATATGATCTTGCGATATGTGTGAATGCTTTATGCTTCAATAAAAAAAATAATAAATTTATTATGAATAAGAATAAATCTTCAAATTTATTAAAAGGATATCAATCAGTCAGAAAATTAACGAAATTAGAGAAAAATAGTTTTAATACGCTTTGTAAGGGTTCGGCTTTAAGGTACTTACTCACAAGATCTTATGATTATCTAAACACACCTAAAACAGCTATTATCAAAATTAAAGATCCCAAAGAATATATTCAAAAACTTGATTTTCATAAAAATTTAAATTCATTTAAAGATTATTGCGTATGATAAAAATCTATACAGATGGTTCTTGTATTGGAAACCCGGGGAATGGCGGTTGGGCTGCGATAATAATTGAAAATGGTATAAAGACACAAATTAAAGGGAGCAAAAAAAATACAACAAATAACCAAATGGAATTACTTGCTACGATTAAAGCTTTAAAAAAAATTGGTAAGGGAAGCAAGGTGCAGATATTTACAGATTCTAAATATGTAAAATCAGGTATTACTGAGTGGATACATAACTGGAAGAAGAATGGATGGAAGACTGCAAATAAGAAAGATGTAAAAAATAAAGAACTTTGGAATGAACTAGATAATTTATCAAGTTCTTTAGAAATAAAATGGAACTGGGTAAAGGCACATTCAACAGATATTCTAAATAATAAAGTTGATAAACTTGCTAGAGAAATCGCACTTGATAATTAAAATGAAAATACTTTTTTCAATTTTATTTTATTTGATTTTTTGTTCCACTTCATTAAGTGATGAAATAATTGGAAAGTCAATAAAATGTGAAACAGAGAGAGAAACTACCCGAGGCTACCCATTTTACTTTTTTTTTGAAAATTCAACAAATGTAAAGAGTTATTTTATAAAAGATGAGAAAGTTAAATTTTTTAATAAAAAATATGTAGAGATAAAATCAAATGTTTTTGATATTCAGCACACAGGTGAAATAGACAAAAAAAAATTAATTTTCACTCTCTTTAAAGGTCGCAGAGAATATGATTGTATTTTTTTATCATCAAAAGAAATTATTAATGAAGAGTTAAAGGAGTTCATAAAATTGGGTTTATCTAAGTAATTAATTTTATAAAAAATGGTTAATTTCTAAGCAAGAAGTTCAGCAAATTTTAAGGTACCTAGTAACTGAACTGCCCTCCAATTTATAGTATACCCAGAACACCCTCTGCTGAAGATAAACCACATTCTTTAGTCTCTTTTTCAACTTGAATATTTGATACTTCCAAATTCTCAATCACCATTGAATAGCGATTTGATCTAATTCCCATACCTCTAGAATTTCTATCGACCTCTGCACCAATTGCCTTTGTAAATGACAAGTAAGGATCAGATAGCATTGTTACTTTATTTTCAATGTTATGAGCTTGTCCCCAAGCATCCATAACGTATGGATCATTAACAGATATACAAAATATATTTTGTATCCCTTTCTGTTTTAATTTATCTGCATTCGCCACATAACCTGGAAGGTGAAATTTAGAACAAGTTGAAGTAAAAGCACCAGGTAGCCCAAATAGAATAATTTTGCCTGTACCAAGTATTTCTTTAATTTTGCTAATTTTTGGCTCACCCTCTACTAGATGGAAAATTTCAGTATCAGGAATTTGATCTTTTATTTTAATTTTCATATTGAATTTATTACATAATTTTTAACTTTTTCTAAATCATTTGATAAGATATCAAATTTTTCCTCTCTATCATAAACATAACTTAGGCTTTCTGGTAGTTTTTCAGTTTTTGAGATTGCATCCTCTATTGCTTTTGGAAATTTACATGGGTGAGCAGTTGACAATACAACACAGTTTTTTTCTAATTCTAGTTTTTTTGCAGCTCCAATTCCAACTGCAGTGTGAGGATCGATTACTATTTGATATTTTTCATGGATATCTTTTATCATTTCAACAGTCTCATTTTCATCTAACATTTCAGAGATAAAATTTCTTTTAATCTTCTCTAAGTCATTATTATCAATTTTATATTCGTTATTTTTTATTTTGCTCATAACATCTTTTGTAAATTCAGAATTACAGTCTTTCACATCATATAAAAGTCTTTCAAAGTTACTTGCTATCTGAATATCCATACTGGGAGTATTTGTTTCTTCAACTTTCTTTTGAGTATAATCACCTCCAGAAATTGCTCTATGAAGAATGTCGTTTTTATTTGTTGCTACAATAAGTTTGTCTACAGGTAAGCCAAGTTTTTTTGCTAAGTAACCAGCATAAATATCTCCAAAATTACCTGTTGGAACAGAAAATGATAAAGGTTGTCCATTACCTGTTTTAAAATATGCATAAAAATAATAAACTGCTTGAGCTATTATTCTCGCCCAATTAATTGAGTTTACCCCTGACATGTTGATCTTATTTGAAAAATTTTGATCATTGAACATGGCTTTTACTAAATTTTGACAATCATCAAAGTTACCCTCAATTGCAATATTAAAAACATTTCTCTCTTCATGAATTGTCATCAATCGTCTCTGAACTGGTGAAATTTTATTATAAGGATGCAATACAAAAACATTTAGATTACTTTTGCCTTTCAATGCATCAATAGCTGCAGCCCCTGTATCTCCTGAAGTTGCTACAATAATATTAATTTTTTTCTCTGCACTTTCTAAGTGATATTGGTAGAAATTACCTATCAATTGCATCGCAATATCCTTGAAAGCGAGTGTTGGACCATGAAACAATTCCAAAATTTTAAATTTTCCTAAATCAGAGATTTTCACAACATCTTCACATCTAAAATGTGAGTAAGATTTGGATATTAAGAAAGATAATTCTTTTTTTGTCATAAAATTTCCAATAAATGGGAAAATAATTTCAACTGCTAATTCATTGTATTTAAGGCTGCTAAGTTTGATTAATTCTTCCTTTCTAAATGGTTTAATTGATTTAGGCACAAATAGACCACCATCATCTGCTAAACCTTTAAGAAAAACGTTTTTAAATGAGAAATGATCTGAATTATTTCTGGTACTAATATATTCCATCAGTAATTTTTTTTTCTGAAATATAAATATATTAAAAATATAGAAACAGCTAATGAAAACCAAGTTAATGCATATTTTAAATGGTTGTTGGAAATATTGGCTCCCACTTGTTTTGATTTTGGATAAATTCCTTTTTGCTTACTGATATTGTTTATAATGTATGGAGAAAATTGTTTACCAGTATAATTTAATAAATCCTCATCTTTTAATGTAAACCAGTAGTTCTCGTTTAAATCATTATCTGGCTTAAAATAATTAAATTTACTTTTTAGTTTCAAAATACCCTCGAACTTGCTTTCATCTGAAAAGTATTTTTTTGATTTAAAGTCTCTTGGGACCCATCCACGATTAATCAAATAACTTTTATTATTGATGCTTATTGGATTGACAATATCAAAACCTGGCTCTCCTTTTTCATTCAAACTATACAAATAAATGATTTTTGAATTATCTAATATTCCTTCAAATTTAATTTTTTTAAAATTAGTTGGATTACTGCCGTTAAACTCTATTGGTTCACTTTTTAAAGATTTTTCAATTGAGTTTATTAATTCAAGTTTCCAGTTTAACCTTATAATTTGCCAAGTGCCTAAGGCTAAAAAAACTAAAATAAAAAAATAGACAAATAATGAAAACGATAACTTATTTTTCAAATGATTTTAACTTCCCCAAATGTATATGGCCGCAAATAAAAATAACCATACCACATCGACAAAGTGCCAATACCAAGCTGCTGCTTCAAAACCAAAGTGATGTTCTTTTGTAAAATGACCCAATTTTCCTCTCCATAGACACACTGCTAGGAAGATTGTTCCAACAACCACATGAAAACCATGAAACCCTGTAGCCATGTAAAAAGTTGCTCCATAAATATGACCTGAAAAACTGAATGAAGCATGTTGATATTCATATATTTGCAAAACAGTGAAGAATGCTCCAAGAGCAACTGTACAAATCAGACCATTGATAAATCCTTTTCTATCACCTTCTAGTAAAGAGTGATGCGCCCATGTAACTGTTGTACCTGATAAAAGAAGAACTAGAGTATTTATAAGAGGAATATCCCATGGATCAAATGTTTCGATATCTTTTGGTGGCCAAACATTGCCAGTAAATTCATTCGGAAATAAACTTGCATCAAAGTAAGCCCAGAACCAAGCAACAAAAAACATTACCTCAGAGGCAATGAATAAAGTCATTCCATATCTATGATGGAGTTGTACGACTGGAGTGTGATGGCCTTGATGTTCGGCCTCAATAACAACATCACGGAACCACATAAATGCACAATAAATTAAAAGGGCAAATCCAAGCAACATTGCCCACATTGCTTGTGCATGCAAATAATAAACTGTTCCTAGTGCAGTAATTAATGTAGCGAAAGAAGTAGCAATCGGCCATGGACTAGGGTCAACTAAGTGGTAATCATGCTTTTGTGCTGAGGACATTTTTAACTCTCGTTTTTCTCAACTTTATAGTAGTCAGAGGAGAAAAAAGTATAGGACATAGTAACATCCTCTATATTTTTAGTTTTTGGGTCGTTCACTAATTCAGGGTCTAGATAAAATACTAAATCATAAGATGCTTTTTCTCCTGGCTTAAGTGTCTGTTTTTCAAAACAAAAACAGCCTAATTTGTTAAAATACTGGCCAAAGGACGAAGGGGAAACATTGTAACTTGCAACTGCGGATGAAGGTTGATCACCCAAATTTTCAACATTAAATTTGATTTTATAAACTTTGCCTGGTTTTACATCCAAAGTTTTTTCATTAACTGCAAAATCCCAATCTAACTGAGAATTCACGTTTGTATCAAGTCTTACATTGACTATTTTATCTAATACTATCTTTGGTGCCTCTTTAGAGATTTGGGTAGTGCCTCCAAATCCTGTTACCCTACAAAACAAATCATAAAGTGGTACTGCAGCAAATGATAATCCTAACATAAACACGAATATTCCGGCTAGCAAAAGAGGCGTTAATGTATTTTTTTTAATCATATTGATCTCTCAAAGACACCTACGTTATATAAAGTAAAAACAAACAATATCACTATAAAAATTACAAGACCTAGCGCAGTCCATAAATTTTTCTTTTTTGTTTTTTCGTCTCTTATCATTAAATAAGTTTGTCTATTAAAAGTAATACAAAAATTAAAAATAAATAAATTATTGAGTAAGCAAAAATTTGTTTTGCAATCTTAATCTCAAATTTATTTTTTTTATAGTTATAAAGCTTAAAACAAAGATAATTATAATAAACAGTCAAGGTCAATCCAAGTGTTAGAAATAATTCTGATGTAAATCCAATCGCATATGGAAAAACCACTGTTGGTAACATTAGCAATGAATATATAAATATATTCTTTTTTGTGTCTTCAATTCCGTTGGTAATTGGCAACATTGGGATTTTCGCCTTTTTATAGTCTTTAGCCTTATAAAGGCTTAAGGCCCAAAAATGAGATGGTGTCCAAACAAAAATTATTAGAAAAAAAACTAAAGGTTCAATTGATAAAGAGTTTGTTGCTATGGTCCAGCCAATAACAGGTGGTAACGCACCAGCTGCTCCTCCAATTACTATATTTTGGGGAGTTCTTCTCTTTAACCAAATTGTATAAATAAACAAATAAAAGAAAATTGTAAAAAACAATAAGAAAGCTGAAATAGCATTAGTAAAATAATATAAGCTAAAGATAGAAATAATAGATAATGTTGTTCCAAAGTATAAGGCCTGAGCTCTATTAAGTTTGCCTCGTGGAATTGGTCTTAAACATGTCCTAGTCATCAATTTATCAAGATCAGCCTCGTACCACATGTTCAATGCACCGGCTGCACCTGCCCCAATGGCCACTATGAGAATACCAATAGCTGCCTGATTGAAAGGTATGGAATTTGGAGCCGTGAGCAAACCAACTGCGCAAGTAAATATTACTAAAGACATTACTCTTGGCTTCATGAGCTTTATTAGCTCTGAGATAATTCCAAGATCTGTATTAGATCTTTTTTCTCTAAAGATAGTAGACTGCATTTTAATATTATATATTTTTACTAGAATCTAACTACTAGATTTTTCTGCACCCTCGACGTTTTCGAATTTAGGAAGCTCATCAAAAGTATGAAAATTAGGCGGTGATGGAACTGTCCACTCTAAAGTAGTTGCACCTTCGCCCCATGGATTCTGAGCTGCTTTTTTCTTTTTAGCAAATGCGTAAATCAAATTTGCAAAAAATACTGCCAATCCTACGATCGATATATATGACCCTATGGATGAAATATAATTCCAGTCAGCAAATGCATCGGGATAATCTGCATATCTTCTTGGCATACCCGCTAAACCTAAAAAGTGTTGTGGGAAAAATACTATATTTACACCAATGAAGGTAAGCCAAAAATGAAGTTGTCCCATCCACTCTGAATACTCATAACCCGACATTTTCCCAAACCAATAATAAAAACCGGCAAAGATCGCAAAAACAGCTCCAAGCGATAGAACATAGTGGAAGTGAGCAACAACATAATATGTATCATGTAATGCTGTATCAACTCCAGCGTTTGCCAAAACAACTCCTGTTACTCCACCAACTGTAAATAAAAATATGAATCCAAGTGCCCAAACCATAGGGGTTTTAAATGATATTGATCCGCCCCACATAGTTGCGATCCAAGAAAAAATTTTTATTCCAGTTGGGACAGCTATTATCATAGTCGCAGCTAAAAAGTATGCTTTGGTATCAGTATCAAGACCTACTGTGTACATGTGATGAGCCCATACCACAAATCCAACAATTCCTATTGCAACCATTGCATATGCCATACCTAAATATCCAAACACAGGTTTTTTGGAAAAAGTAGAAACGATATGACTTATCATTCCAAAACCTGGTAAAATTAAAATATAGACTTCTGGATGTCCAAAAAACCAAAATAAGTGTTGAAACAAGGTTGGGTCACCACCTGATTGAGCCTCAAAGAATGCTGTTCCAAAATTTCTGTCTGTTAATAACATTGTTATTGCTCCAGCTAAAACCGGTAAAGATAACAAAAGTAAAAAAGCAGTAACAAGTATAGACCAAGCAAATAATGGCATTTTATGTAATGTCATACCTGGCGTTCTCATATTTAAAATTGTAGTTATGAAATTTACTGCACCTAAAATAGATGACGCGCCCGCAACATGTAAACTTAAAATCGCCAAATCCATTGCTGGACCTGGTTGACCTGCTTTTGAAGATAACGGTGGATATATAGTCCAACCTCCTCCAACACCTTGTGCACCCGGAGGTCCATCAACAAATATTGAAGCTAGAAGTAAAATAAAAGCCACAGGTAGCAACCAAAAAGAAATATTATTCATTCTTGGGAATGCCATATCAGGTGCACCAATCATTATTGGTACAAACCAATTACCAAAACCACCAATCATTGCTGGCATCACCATGAAGAAAATCATTATCAAACCATGTCCTGTAACTAGGACATTATATAAGTGATAGTTACCACCTAAAATTCCATCACCAGGATGCATTAACTCTATTCTCATTAAAACTGAAAATGCAGTTCCGATTACCCCTGCAATAATTGCAAAGATTAAATACATAGTTCCTATATCTTTATGGTTTGTAGAATATGCCCATCTTTTCCATCCAGTTGGTGTATGGTGGTCGTGATCGTGTAATGTTGCTGTACTCATTATTTAATTACTCGCTATTAAATTTTTATTAATTAAACTTTCATCTTTTGCAAACTTTATTTTTGCATCTGACAACCACGCTTGATAATCCTCATCAGAAACTACTCTTACTTCGATTGGCATAAATGCGTGCTTTATTCCACATAATTCTGAACATTGACCATAGTATGTTCCAACTTTTTCTGCTTTAAACCATGTTTCATTAATTCTTCCTGGCATTGCATCTCTTTTAACTCCAAATGAAGGTAATGCCCATGCATGCAATACATCATTTGCTGTAATTAATACTTTTACAACTTTATTTACTGGTACCACTACAACGTTATCAACTGCTAGTAATCTTGGTTGACCTTCTTTTAAATCCTCTTCTTCAATCATGTAAGAGTCAAAAATTATATTTTCATCTGGATATTCATAGCCCCAGTACCACTGATACCCAATTGCTTTAATAGTTACATCCGCTTTTGGAATTGTATCTTGAGAATACAAAACCTTAAATGATGGAACAGCCATTACTATTAGAATTAAACATGGAACCAATGTCCAAATTATTTCCACTGCAACATTATGAGTTCTTTTTGACGGATTAGGATTTCTGGACTCTCTAAATCTCACCATCACATATAACATCAGAAACAACACAAATGCACTTATTGCAACAATAATTGGAAGCAACATATAGTCGTGGAACCACACAATATCTCTCATTGTCTGAGATGCAGGCTCTTGAAAACTCAATTGCCACTTCTCCGGTTGATTGGCAAAAGCAGGTAATGAAATTAATAAGGCTAATAAGGTTGTTATGAATTTTTTCATTTTAAAAAGTTTATAAAGCCAAAAATACAAAAAAAAACTAGAGATTTCGCGACAATTTATCAATTATTTAGAAAATTGATCACAGATAAAGCGGATATTACTGCAGTTTCAGTTCGAAGAATGTTATTACCTAATTTTATTGATTGTGTTCCACCATATTTAAGAATCTTTTCTCTCTCAACCTCAGTGTAATCACCTTCGGGGCCAATTAAAATACATAATAGTTTTTTGTTATTTATTTTTAATTTTTTATTATCTGAATTTAAATCTCCAAATATAAGATTTAAATTTTTATTATTTTTAAAAAACTCATCTAATTTTTGTATTTTATCTATTTCAGGAATACTTAATCTATTACATTGTTCTGAGGCTTCTGTAACAATTTTTATTAGTCTTTCATAATTTATGTTTCTTACAACAGTCCTTTCTGTAATTACTGGAATGAATTTTGTTACACCCAATTCTGTTGCTTTTTGAATCATGAAATTAAAAAAATTTGATCTAATAGGAGAAAAAGCTAACCAAAGATCAGTTTCATTTTCTTCATGTCTAAGTTGCTTAGTAACTTTAAAAGTTAAATCATTTTTTGAAATTTTTTTAATTATTGTTTGCCATTCACCAAACTTATTAAATAAAGAAAAATTACCACCAATAGGAATTCTCATCACTTTAGTTAAATAATGTGAATGTGCTTTATCCAATTTTCCTTCTAAATTAATTGATAAACTTTCTGGATAAAATAACCTAATATTGCTCATTATATTTAAATTAAATTATGAAAAATATTAAAGCAATAATATTTGATGCTTATGGAACTTTATTTGATGTCAATTCTGCTGCAGAAAAATGTAAAGAAAAAATAGGTGATAAGTGGGAAGATTTCGCAAATTATTGGAGAACCACACAATTAGAATATACTTGGCTAAGGAGTTTAATGAATAGACATGAAGATTTTTGGAAAATTACTGAAGACAGTTTAGACAAATCAATGAAATTTTTTAAAATTGATAACTCCATGAGAAATGATTTATTAGATTTGTACAAAGTACTCTCACCTTTTTCTGAAGTTAAAGAAACTTTAAATAAGTTGAAAAAGAAAGATTTTAAGTTAGCAATTCTTTCCAATGGTACTCCTAGATTGTTGGGAAATCTGGTCAAAAATAATAACTTAGAAAATATATTTGATGATATTTTTTCAATTGAAGAAGTGGGAATTTTTAAACCAGACTCAAAAGTTTATGAATTACCTGTAAAAAAATATAACATTAAAAAGGATGAAATTTTATTTTTAAGTGCAAATACATGGGATGTTTCTGGGGGTGGAAATTATGGATATAATTCTGTTTGGGTAAATAGGAATAAAAATATATTTGATAATCTTGACTATCAACCATTAGATGAAATTCACGATTTAAGTGAGTTACTTGAAATTATTTAGTTAAAGTATATATCGATCGAATGAAATCAATAGAAGTTGAAAAAGTTATTAAACCTATATCAGCATCAGATGGTGCTGGTGTAAAATTAAAAAGAAGTATTGGAGTTGAGCCAAATTATTTTGATCCATTTTTAATGTTGGACGAGTTTGGATCAGAAAATAGTGAAGATTATATTGCAGGCTTTCCGCCCCATCCTCATAGAGGCATAGAAACAGTAACTTATATGTTAGCGGGAGATTTTGAACATAAAGATAGTACTGGTGGACAAGGTAGAATGACAGCGGGAGATGTTCAGTGGATGAAAACAGGAAGTGGTATTATTCATTCAGAAATGCCAGCAATGAAAGAGGGAAAACTTCATGGTTTTCAATTATGGATAAACATGCCAGCGAGTATGAAAATGGATAAACCTGAATATCATTATATTGATGCTGACAAAATGAGTGTACATAAAGATAGTGATAAGCAAATAAAAGTTATTGCTGGAAAATTTCAAAAAGCAGAAGGACCAATTAAAAAACATAATGTAGAACCTGTTTATTTTGATGTTGAACTTAAAGAAGATAAGGAATTTAATTTTGAGATACCCTCCACTCACAACAGCTTTATTTATTTAATCGAGGGTGAAATAAAAATTGGAGAAAAAGGACATGATAAAGTTAAAGACTCTACTTTAATTCTTTTAACTAATGGTGAAAAATTAAATGTAACTGCTTTGACTAAGGCTAAATTTTTATTAATATCTGGAAAACCAATTGGTGAACAAATCGCGAGAGGCGGACCATTTGTAATGAATACAAAACAGGAAATACTTCAAGCTATTGACGATTACCATAATGGAAATTTTGTAAAACAATGAAAAAAATTGAAATAAAAGAATTTGGTGGACCTGAGGTATTGGAAATAAAGAATGTTGATATTGGAAAACCTGGTCAGAATGAAGTGCTAGTTAAAAATTTATCTATAGGTATAAATTATATTGATACATACCACCGTTCAGGTCTTTATCCCATCCCACTGCCAAGTGGTATTGGACTTGAAGCTTGTAGTATTATCGAAGAAGTAGGTTCTGGAGTTAGGTTATTTAAAGTCGGAGATAGAGTAACTCGTGCCTCCATGCCAATTGGAACTTATTCTGAAAAACAAATAATACCTGAAGACAAGTTAGTAAAGGTTCCAGATAATATATCTGATGAAGTTGCATCGTGTATTACTTTAAAAGGTATAACAGCTGAGTATTTATTGCACAGAACTTATCAAGTTAAAAAAGGAGATAAAATTTTATATCATGCAGCTGCAGGAGCACTTGGTCAAATTTTCTGCCCGTGGGCCAATGCACTTGGTGCTGAAATAATAGGGACGGTCGGTTCAGATGAAAAAATAGAAATAGCCAAAAAAAATGGATGCCACCATGTTATAAACTATAATGAAAAAAACTTTGTTGAGGAAGTTGAAAAAATTGTAGGAAAAAACGGACTTGATGTAGTTTATGATGGTGTAGGAGCAAAAACATTTGAAGGTTCAATAGAGGTTTTAAAAGTAAGAGGGATGATGGTTGCTTTTGGTAATGCATCTGGTTACGTTCACACATTAGATATAAAAAAACATATAAATTCAAAAGGTCTTTTTTTTACTAGACCTTCAATCGCTCATTACACGATCATAAGAAAAGAGCTTGAAGAAGCGGCTGAAAAAGTTTTTGAAGCAATATCTAAAGGTAAATTTAAAGTTAAAATTTCAAAAAAGTATTCTTTAGATGAGGTTAGAAAAGCTCATGAAGATCTTGAGGGAAGAAAATTACTTGGTCCTGCAATAATTTTACCAAATTAATCTATTTTTACATCCATGTCAGACATATGTAAATTGAGGGCATTTGTGGATATTTGAATTTCTCTTATAAAGAAAATAATTGATATGATCATTGATAAACAGCACGAACCAAAAATTACTCTCGCTAAGAATAATTCATTTAAGTAAAGAGCAAAAACTGTAAGCATATTAAATAAAAATCCAAAGGCAGCAAACATTATAGTCCACCTTAAAATTGAAATTCTTCTACTCAAGTTAATAAATTGTTTTTTCCATTCTGCGGGAATATGTTTTTCATATACATGTTCGTCATGAAGTTCTCTAATCAACCTGCTTAAAGTATGAAATCTGTTACTGTAAACCCCCATTAAAAGAGGAATTGCAGGAAACATTAAAGCTGTAACTGTATAATCTATATTCATTCGAATCGAATTGATTATGAAACTAGCCTTTGTTATTTACAAGTAAATTTATGTTAAACATTAAATTATTTATTGAACTTACAAGATTAAATAAACCCATAGGTTTCATGCTGCTTTTTTGGCCTTGTATTTGGGGTCTCACAATTGCCAATGAATTTAACAGTGAACTTAAGACCTATTTTTTTTATATGTTTCTTTTTTTACTAGGGGCAGTGTTAATGAGATCAGCTGGCTGTATAGTCAATGATATAACGGATAAAAATTTTGATAAACTTGTTGAGAGGACAAAAAATAGACCCATTGCTTCAGGTAAAGTATCTGTCAAACTAGCAAGTTTTTACTCATTTGTGTTATGCGGTATTGCTTTTTTAGTTTTAATAAATTTTAATTTTTTTACAATTTGGATGGCACTGTTATCAATGCCACTTGCATTTTCATATCCATTAATGAAAAGATTTACATATTGGCCTCAATTATTTTTAGGGATTACTTTCAATTATGGTCTAATTTTAGCATGGATTGCTATTACTAACGAAATTGCAATAATACCAATTATTTTTTACTTTGGAGCCATATTTTGGACACTGGGGTACGACACTATTTATGGATATCAAGATATAAATGATGATGAAATAATAGGAGTAAAATCTACATCGATAAAATTTAAAAATAATCCAAAGAAATTTATTTCTTTTTGTTATTTTGTTTTTATCAGTATTCTTATCTTAATCGGTCTATTAATGAATTTTAATTATTTTTATTTTTTATTTTTATTTTTACCAATTGGTCATTTATTTTTTTTTCAAATCTATAAACTAAATATTGAAGATCCTACAAGTTGTTTATCAAAATTTAAAAGTAACAATGTTCTAGGTTTGTTGATATTTTTCAACCTTTTAATAGGTAAAATATTATAATTTATGAGTAACTTAGAAATACTTAAAAGATTATACAACGACTATACAAAAGCTTTCATTATTAAAATTATATTGGCTGTATTTTTTTCTGTATTAGTTGCAGGAAGTACATCTGCAACTGCATGGCTTTTGGACCCAGCTATAGAGAAAATTTTTATAAATCAAGATCAAACTTTAATTTTTGTAATTCCTATTTTAATAATTTTAGCTTTTTCTACAAAAGGAATTTCCTTGTATATGGCAAAAGTAATTATGATTAATGTTGCAGAGGAAGTTAAAAAGAAAATACAAATTGATATGTTATCTTCTTTTATAAAAGCAGATACGCAACAAATAGAAGATAAACATTCTGGAAAATATATCTCTAATTTAAATTTTGATGTAAACCAAATAACTGGAATGTTAAGTAATGCCTTCTTAAGTTTTTTTAAGGATGGATTAACTTTGTTAGGTCTTTTGACTGTAATGTTTTTGCAGAATTGGAGATTGTCCTTAATAGCTATAATAATGATACCAGTGGCATCTATAACTGCTAAGAAACTCGGAAAAAGAATGGGAAAAGTTACAACTGAGGCTCAAGAGAAATCAGGAGATCTAAATAAATATTTAATTGATTTATTTAAAAACCATAAAATAATTAAAATTTTCCAAAGAGAAAAATTTGAAAATGAGAGGTCAGAAAAATTTGTGAATGACCTAAAAAAAAAATCTATAAAAATTGCCACAATATTCATTAGAGCAACACCAATAATGGAAATATTGACTGGAATTATGATAGCGATTTTAATTTTTTATTCAGGAAAATTAATTATGAATGGACTACTAAATATTAATAATTTTTTTTCATTTCTAGCTGCAATGATGTTAGCGTATCAACCAGTCAAATCGTTAGCAACAATTAATGTCGGAGTTTTTCAAGGTTTATCAGCTGGAAAAAGAATAATTCCAATTATTGATATACAAAATAAAATATCAACGAATGATACACAAAATGAGTTGAGCTTGAAAAATGGATCAATAAATTTTGCAAATGTTAATTTTAAATATGAGAGCAACTTAAATAATCAAGTACTTCATGATATAAACATGAAAGTTGAGGGAAATAAAATGACAGCACTTGTCGGTCATAGTGGTTCTGGAAAGTCTACTTTATTAAGCTTAATACCAAGAATATATGACCCTATTTCTGGAATAGTTGAGGTAGATGGTCAAAACATAAAAAAGGTAAAACTTTCCTCTCTTAGAAAAGAAATTTCAATTGTCGATCAAAACACCACTTTATTCGACGATACAGTTTTAAATAATATTAAGTATGCAAAACCTGACGCTTCCAATGACGATATATTTAAAGCTGCGGATATGGCAATGTGTACTGACTTTATAAACAAACTAGAAAATAAATTTGAAACCAAAATTGGTGAAAATGGAATTAAATTATCTGGCGGAGAAAAACAAAGACTCTCAATAGCGAGAGCTTTTTTGAAAAATAGTAAAATTATACTCTTAGATGAGGCAACATCGTCATTAGATTCTGAGACCGAAGAAAAAATTCAAAAGGCTTTAGAAAAATTAATTTCAAATAAGACAACTATCGTAATTGCCCATAGGCTTTCAACAATTTTAAATTCAAACATAATTTATGTTCTTGATAAAGGAAAAGTAATAGATCAAGGCAAGCATAATGATTTACTGAAACATTCTGAAATTTATAAAAATTTTTATAATCGACAAATTAAAGAAAACTAATGTTTTTTTTTTACGAAGTTTTAGCAATAACTTTTTTATTATTTTCGCCAATAATATTTGCTGTGAGAATAATAATTGGAAAAGAAGATTTAAAAAGATTTCTTGAAAAATTTTGCATCTATAAAAAATACAATAAAAATAAAACAGTTTGGTTTCATGGAGCAAGTGTAGGGGAAATTATGAGTGTTATTCCTATAATTAAAATTTTAGAAAAAAATCACAAAGTTCAAAAAATTTTACTCACGTCTACCACTACAAGTTCTGCATCGATTATTAAAAAAATTAAATTTAAAAAAACCGAACATGTATATTTTCCACTAGATGAAAATTATTTGACAAACAAATTTCTAGAATTTTGGAAACCAAAAGTGGCAATTTTTATAGACTCGGAAATATGGCCAAACATGATTGAAAATCTGAAAAGAAAAAAAATACCCATAGTTTTAATCAATGGAAGAATTACACCAAAAAGTTATAAGAGATGGTTAAGATTTCCAAATTTTGCAAAAAAAATCTTTAGCAATATTACTTTAGCACTTCCACAGAATAAAGAGACAAAAATTTATTTGAGCAAACTTGGAGTAAAAAATATTAAAATTGCAGGAAACCTAAAATACTTTGGGGAAAAAAAAACAAATGTAAACTCTGATATTAAGAAATTAATTAAAAATAGAAATGTTTTTTGTTGCGCAAGCACTCATGACAAAGAGGAAAATTTGATTGCTGAAGCCCATAAAAATGTGAAAAAAAGCATAAACAATTTGCTTACAGTTATAATTCCAAGACATGTTTATAGAACCGATAGAATAGTTAGCCTTTTAGAAAATAAACAATTAAATGTAATTACAAGATCATCAAAAAATAAAGTAAGCAAATCCACAGATATATATATTGTTGATACATATGGAGAAGCTCGTAAATTTTATGAATTATCTAATTTATGCTTTGTTGGAGGATCATTAATTGATCATGGAGGACAAAATCCTTTGGAGCCTGTAAGGGAAAAAAATTACATTATTTTTGGTCCATTTGTTCATAATTTTAGGGAAGTATATGATTTGTTACTAAATCTAAAAATTGCAAGCAAAGTGAAAAGCTTAAACAATATTTGTGAATTAATTAAAAAAAAAATTAATTACAATCATTCAAGAAAAATATTAAAAAAATTCGATGAAATGGGTAAAAAAGTTTTGAAAAATAATATTTATGAAATAGATAAATTTATATAATGAAAATTAAGAGACCAACTTATCTTGATACAATTAATATAATTTCAATAATTCTACTTCCATTTACCTTATTTACATTTCTATTTAACAATTTAAAAAAATTATTACCAAAGGCGAGATTTAAAGTTAAAACCATATGTGTTGGCAATATATATTTAGGTGGGACAGGCAAAACTCCATTAGTTATTAAAATAAATAGTATTTTAAAAAAAAAATATAAAACTGTAATTATAAAAAAAAACTATCTCGATCAAAAAGACGAGCAAGAAATTTTAAAAAAAAACGGAAATTTAATATGTTTTAAAAATAGAGATATAGCTATTAAGACTGCCGAAAATAAAAATTTCGATATCGCAATTTGTGATGATGGATTGCAAGAAAAAAAGATAAATTACGATGTATCAATTGCCTGTTTTAACAGTACAAATACTATTGGAAATGGATTTTTATTACCTGCTGGACCTTTAAGAGAGAGCTTATTTGAAATAAGAAACTATGACGCTGTATTTCTGAATGGGGAGAAAAAAAATAATAAATTTCAAAACCTAATTAAAAAAATTAATAAAAATATTAAAATTTTTTACGCAAACTATATACCAACAAATTTAAAATCTTTTAATCTAAAAAAAAATTATCTAGTTTTTTGTGGTTTAGGTAACCCTGAAGAATTTGAAAAAACTTTAATTAAGCACAAATTTAAAATTAAAGAAAAAAAATTTTTCCCTGATCATTATAATTTTTCAAATAAAGACATAAATGAGATTAAAAATGTTGCAAAAGAAAAAAGATTGGAAATAGTGACTTCTGAAAAAGATTATTTAAGACTAGATAATTCTAAAAAAAAAAATATAAAATTTATTAAAGTTGATCTAAAAATCTCAAATCAAAAAGCATTTGAGAGTTATTTAAAAAAAAATTTATGAAAACAGTAATTTATTTTATTGAATTTATTTTAATTTCTTTATTGTTAATAATATTTAAAATCTTAGGATATAAATTAGCTTCAAACTTTGGATTTTTTATTGGAAAAACATTTGGACCATTATTTAGATCTAAGAGTTTAGTCATAGATAATCTAAAAAAATCAAATATCTCACTAAAAAAGACATATGAGCAATCTACGGATGAAATATTTGGAAACTATGGAAGAATTTTTGCCGAGTATCCTTTTATTAAAAACTTTAGAAAAGGTAAACTTGAAAAGTATATTCAAGTAGATGGAAAACAGTACCTTGATGAAATTAAATCAAAAAACAAAAAAGTTGTTTTTGTATCTGGACACTTTAATAACTTTGAATTGATGGCAATGATTATTGAAAAATCTGGGATTGATTTATCTGCAATTTATAGACCGTTAAATAATACTTTCCTTAATAAAACAATGGAAAAAATTCGAATTAAACATATTTGTAAAAAACAAATTAAAAAGGGACGTTCAGGAACAAGAGAAATAATTGAAAATCTAAAAAAAGGGTCATCTATTGCATTGATGATTGACCAAAGAGTTCGGGAAGGTTCAAAAGTTAATTTTTTTGGAAGCTTAGCAACCACAACAACCATTCCAGCGCAACTGGTTAAAAAATATAAATGTGATCTTGTTCCAATCTACATAGAGAGAAAAAGCAAATTTCATTTTAAAATGTACGTTTCCAAACCTATTAAAGTAGGTGAAAGTAAAACTATTGTGGAAATTACACAGTTTTTAAATACTGTGCTCGAGCAAATGATAGTAAAGAATCCACTTCAATGGATTTGGACCCACGACAGATGGAAGAAGTAAATTAAGATTTTTTTAACATATCTCTTTTAACTGCGGCCTCTTTATAAGAAAAATATGCCTCTTGTTCTTCAACATTCCAATAATTCAAATTTTCTAAAAGAATTTTCTTTCCAGATATAGAACATATTACATGGTCGCCTTCCTCAATAATCTCAAAATTATTATGAAGGTATTTTAATTTAGCTAACTTATTTTGCATTATTGAGATATATAAATATCTATATGAAAATTGCAATTCTCGGAAGTGGTGGAAGAGAGCACGCTTTGGTAAATCAAATGTCATTATCAGAAAAAACCACTAAAATTTATTGTATTCCAGGAAATGCTGGTACATGTCATTTGGCTGAAAATGTTAATTTAAATCTAGACAACTTTGAAAGCATTTATGATTTTATTTTGAAAAATAAAATTGAATTAGTAGTTGTTGGTCCAGAAAAACCTTTGGTAGATGGTATAGCTGATTTTTTGCAAGAAAAAAAAATAAAAGTTTTTGGACCAAATAAACTACTATCTCAATTTGAAGGATCAAAAACGTTTACTAAAAATGTTTGTAAAAAATATAATATACCCACAGCAAAATTTAATATTTTAAAAAATTTGGAAGAATCTATTAAATATTTAAACCAAGTTAAATTTCCAATAGTCATTAAAGCAGATGGGCTTGCGGCAGGAAAAGGAGTTTATATTTGTGAAAATCTTGAAAATTCTAATGAAGCAGTGAAAGAAATATTTGATGGAAAATTTGGACAAGCTGATCAAATTGTAATTGAGGAATTTCTTCAAGGTGAAGAAATGAGTTTTTTTGTCATTTCAGATGGAAAAAGTTTCAAACAATTTAACACTGCACAAGATCATAAAAGAGTTGGTGAAGATGATACAGGAAAAAATACCGGAGGTATGGGTGCTTATTCTCCATCAACTTTAATAAATAAAGATTTAGAAAAAAAAATTATTGATAAAATTATCGAACCTACTTTTAGAGCTATAAGAGATTTTGGAGAGGAGTATATTGGATTTCTTTATGCAGGTTTAATGATTAAAAATAATGAGCCATTTTTAATTGAGTACAATGTGCGTATGGGTGATCCAGAGTGTCAAACTATTCTTCCATTACTAAAATCAGATTTTTTAGATATAATTAATGCTTGTTGTGAACAAAAATTAAATCAATCTAACATAGATTGGTCAGATAAAAAAAGTTTATCTATTGTTTTATGTTCAAAGGGTTATCCAGAAAGTTACGAAAAAAACGTTGAAATAAAAAATCTTAATAAAATTAAAAATAACAAAAATAATTTCATGTTCCACGCAGGAACAATTTCTAAAAATGACAAAACATTCGCTAATGGTGGAAGAGTATTAAATTTTGTGAGTATTTCAGAGAGTTATTTAGAAGCTAGAAAATCAGCAATTGATAAAATTAAGGATTTAAATTGGGGTGGTGGATTTTTTAGAAAAGATATTGGTTTCAAGGCTATTGATTAGATGCGCGTAATTGGGGGTTATCTTAAGGGACAGAAAATTTTAGCACCTACAGATAAATCTACTAGACCTTTAAAAGACAGAGTTAGAGAATCTATTTTTAACATAATTGAACACTCAAATAATGAAACTATAAATTTAAAAGGAGCCAAAATATTAGATTTATTTGCTGGAACTGGATCCTTTGGTATTGAATGTTTGTCAAGAGGTGCTGAAAAAGTTGTATTTTTTGAAAACTATCATCAGTCAAATATGCTTTTAAAAAAAAACTTAGAAAAATTTAAATTATTAAAAAAAGCGAGTGTCTATCAATGTGACTCTTATAAATTTAATGAGGAAATTATATTTGATAATAAATTTGACATAATTTTTTTAGATCCACCATTCAAGAATAAAAATATTGAAACAATAATTGATAAAATTAAAAAGAAAAAATTAGCTAATAAAAGAACACTATTAATATTGCACAGAAATAAAAAAACCATTGATAAATTTTCTGAAAACTTTTTAATTCAAAGAGAAAAGAATTATGGTATTTCTAAAATAATTTTTGGAAAATTATCTTAATATTTTTACAGTTTCTTTTTTGATTAATTCAACAGAGGGTTGATCAAAAGGGTTTACTTTCATCAATTGGCCTAAAAGAATAGTTTCTAAAATAAAAAAACTAAAAAGCTCACCCATTGTTTCTTCATTTCTATTATGAACATTAAATGACCTGAAGGGAATTTTTTTTTTATTGAAAACATTTTCGGTTGCCTTTTTTTGCGATACTAAAATTTTGTATAAGTTTTTGTTTTTAAGATGACCAAAATTACTGTTCAAATTTGAATTATTAATTTTTGGGGAATTTTTTTCACTTACACTAAAAAAAGTAAAAAAATTATTTTTTGGTCCATCTAAATAAAGTTGGAGAAGACTATGATTATCTTTTGGCATTGTTGAAATTAATGGTAAAATACCTTTTCCCTTTTTTCCTAAGCTTTCTGCTGTCAATTGTTGATACCATCTAAAAAAACTATCTGATTTTTCATCATAATTTAAAATAATAGAGTTATTTTTTTTGTTAAATACAAAATAGTTTATTGCTAAAACATTTTCTATTAATGAATTAACAAAATATTTATTTTTAATTAATTGATTGAAGTTTTTAAATTTTTTTTCATTTAGCCCCATTAATTCTGCAGGTAACATTCCAACCTCGGAAAGCACAGAATATCTTCCCCCAATATAATTTTTATGCTCAATAACCTCAATTTTTAATTTCTTTGCAAGTGTTGTTAAAAAACTTATTTTTTTTTCAGTGATAAAAATATTTTTATTTTTTTTCTCCTTTTGTCTCAAAATATTAAAATTTGAGATTGTCTCCAGCGTATTACCCGATTTAGAGACTAAAATATTAATTTTTTTCTCATTTGAAGAAACAAATTTTTTTGCTTGAAGATTATCAAAAAAATTAAAATTTTTTTTTATTCTATGTTTAAAAAAATCGTAAATTGCCTGGGTACCTAAAATTGAACCTCCCATACCAATTAAATTTATTTTTTTATAATTTTTTAGTGATTTTATCAAACTTCTATCGTATCCCATGTGATATTCTTTAGTGAGTGATTTAAGTAATGGGAATTCTAAAATTAATTTATTATTTTTTATTTTTTTTAGTAATTTTTTTTTAGTAGAAAGATTTGATTTAAATTTAAAATTCGAAAAACTTATATTTTTCGTAAACATTATTATTGAATTTTCTCTAAAATAGAACTTTCAATATCTGTAGAGCTACCATCTTTTTCAACAATTTTGTTTTTATTATCGTCTAAATTCAATAGATCTTTAACTTCATTGTTTTCATTTGGTATTTCAGTTGAAACTTCTTGATTACCTGGTGTTGGAAGCTTGTCAAAATCTGGTGGCATTGCTAATGGGTTCTTCTTTTTTACTAAAAATTCATCACTTTGGTCTGATCTTTTTTTTCCTTGTAATGCCTCTGATGCAGATTGGCACGAATATACAAGTAAGCTAAAAAAAATTAATATTACTGATAATTTTTTATTTTTCTTCATTTGATGTTTTGTAATTTAACAATTCAGCGAAAATAAGACAAATTATTCCTAAAGTAATAAAAATATCTGCAACATTAAAAATAAACCAGTGATATCCTTGGTAGTTTAAATCAATAAAATCGGGGACAGCTCTATAATATAATCTATCAACAAAATTACCCAATGATCCACCTAATATAGTTAGTAAAAAATAAACCTTCGCCCCTTTTTCTATAAAAATAAGATAAATTATAATTCCATTGATCAATAAAATTAACAAAGTCATTAAATTATATATTTTAGTATCATCAAATGAAAATAAGCCAAATCCAATTCCTTTGTTCCATACTAAATATAGGCTTAAAAAGGAGTTAATATAGATGTCTACTTTATCTTTGTCCTCTAAGATATTTAGTATAAAAAGTTTACTTAACCTATCTAAAGCGAAAATTACCAAAACTATTAAAAAATATATTAATAATTTTTTTACTAAAGAATTATTCATTTAGGCGATTTGACAATTAATTCTCTCACATTTTTTTGATTTTATTTTCCAGCATAAAGAACATTTGCTTCCTTCAGCTTTTTCTGTAACCACTTCCACTTCTTTAGCAATATTCTGATCTTCAACTATTTTACTTTCTGAAGTGATGCAAATTTCAGAAAAATTCTCATTTTTCGTTAAATTGTATAAATCTTTATTTAATTTTATTAAAATTTTTGCTTCTAGACTGGAGCCTATTTCCTTGCTGGCTCTTTTTGTCTCAATACTAACATTGGCTTCATCTCTAATTTTTTTAATATTATCCCATTTATGTTCGATATTTTCATTAAACCAATTTGCTGGAATTTTGATAAAATTTTCTAAGTGTATACTTTGCTTGTCGCTATTTTGATTTAAAAGTTTGAAAATTTCCTCTGTTGTAAAAGATAATATAGGAGCAAACCACTTTAACAAGCACTGCAGAATAATATTCAGAACTTTGATACAATCAGATCTTTTATCAGAGTTAATTGGGTCACAGTACAATAAATCCTTCCTGATATCGAAATAGAATGCTGATAACTCAACTGTACAAAAATTTAATAATTCTTTGTATAGCTGATGAAAGTTGTATGAGTGAAAATTTTTATGAAAACTTCGGTTCACTTTAGCTAAACGATGAAGCATATACTTTTCTAGATCTGGTAAATTTACAATTTCTAAATTATTAAAATCGTATTCTTCATATTCATCTTTTATATTTCCAAGTAAAAATCTAAAAGTATTTCTTATTTTACGGTAAGATTCTGCATGTTGATCTAAAATTGAATAATCAATTCTTAGATCTTCTGCGTAATTAGATGAAGCAACCCAAATTCTTAAAATATCTGCCCCATATTTTTTTAAAATATCTTCAGGCGCTATAACATTTCCTTGCGATTTAGACATTTTTAAACCTTTTCCGTCTACTACAAATCCATGGGATAAAATGCTTTCAAAAGGAGCTTTGCCTCTCGTGCCACAAGATTCTAATAGTGATGAATGAAACCATCCTCGATGTTGATCAGATCCTTCTAGATACATAGATGCTGGCCATTTAAGGTCGGCTCTTTTCTCAAGAACAAAAGAGTGAGTAGACCCACTGTCAAACCATACTTCAACAATGTCACTTAGTTTATTAAAATCTTCAGCTTTATACTTGTTTCCCAATAATTTTTGATAATCATCTGAAAACCAACAATCCGAACCTTCCTTTTCGTAAATCTGTGCAATATTTTCAAAAACATCATCATCAATTAAGACCTTGCCATTTTTCTTTGATATAAAAATTGGTAAAGGCACTCCCCAAACTCTTTGTCTTGAAACACACCAATCAGGTCTGGTTTCTATCATTGACTTAATTCTTTCTTTTCCTTTACTTGGATAAAAAGTTGTTTCATCCAATGCTTTCAATGCTTTTGATCTTAATTCATGACTTTCCATCGATATAAACCATTGTGGGGTAGCACGGTGAACTAATGGAGCTTTTGATCTCCATGAATGTGGATACGAGTGATTTAATTTACCATTTGCAATAAGTTTTTCATGTTCTTTTAATTTTTCTATAATGACACTATTAGCTTTAAAAATATGTAGCCCTTCAAAATGCAAAATATTTTTTGTATATCTCCCGTCATCATCAACTGTTTCAACAGCTTTAATATTATTATTTAGGCATAAATTAAAATCATCTGGACCATGACTTGGTGCACAATGTACTATTCCAGTTCCTTGTTCAGTCGTTACAAATCTCGCCTCCAACATGGGAATTTCATAATCATACCCAATTGAGTAAAATGGATGACTACAGAGTGTCCCTTCAAATTCCTTTCCAGAAAATTCTTTAATAATTTTGGTGTTTTCAATATTAGTGTCTTTTTTGAAGGACTCTAAAAGATCTTTTGCAATAATGATTTTTTTTTCGTTATCAATCTCTAACAATAGATACGTTAAACTTTGATTGTAAGCTAAAGCTTTGTTTGCAGGTATAGTCCAAGGTGTGGTTGTCCATATAACAACATTTGATTTTTCTATCTCTTTAAAATTTGTTTTAACAACCGGAAATTCTACATAAATTGTATCGGATACATGGTCCATATATTCAACTTCAGCATCTGCAAGAGCAGTTTTTTCTACTGTAGACCAAAGAACTGGTTTGTATCCCCTATATAAGCTGCCTTCTTTTAGAAATTTTCCAAGTTCTCTTACTATTTGAGCTTCGGCATCAAAACTCATAGTAGAATAATAATTTTCCCAATCGCCAATTACACCCAGCCTTTGAAATTGATCTTTGTGAATTCCTATCCATTTTGTTGCAAAATCTCTACACTCTTTCCTAAACTCAATAATTGGAACATCATTTTTATTTTTTTTATTTTTTTTATATTGTTCCTCAATTTTCCACTCTATTGGCAATCCGTGACAATCCCAACCTGGGACATATACCGAGTCTTTACCATCCATTTGATGAAACTTTGTAATTATATCTTTTAGTATTTTATTCAAAGCTGTTCCCATATGAATATTTCCATTTGCATATGGAGGTCCATCGTGAAGAACAAATTTTTCTTTACCTTTGCTCTTTTGTCTTAATTTTTTGTACAGGCCAATCTTTTGCCAGTAATCCAAAATACCAGGTTCTCTTACTGGTAAGTTGGCCTTCATTGAAAAGGCTGTTTTAGGGAGATTTATATGTTCTTTGCTCATAGGATATTATTTTTTTGCAGATAAAATATCTTTATTAATCTGTTTCTTTAGTTGGTCTATATTTTTAAATTTTTTTTCACCTCTTATAAATTTTTTAAAATCTACTGATAGTTTTTTATTATAAAGATTTCCAGAAAAATTAAATAAATTTACCTCTAACAATATTTTTTTTTGATTAAAAGTTGGTCGAAAGCCAAGATTTGCGATCCCTTTAAAAATTTTTTTGCTTTTATTTATTTTCACATTTACAGAGTAAACTCCAGGTTTAGCAATCACATAATTTTTAATATCAATGTTACACGTCGGAAAACCTATTTTTCTTCCAAGCATTCTACCTTTTTCAACTTTTCCCTCTACGGACCATTTTCTTGATAAAAATTTGTTAGCTATTTCTATTTTTCCACTTTCCAAATAATTTCTAATCAATGTTGATGAAACAATTTTATTTTTTTTAATTAAGGGTTTTGGTTTAATAAGATTGTAATTAAACTTTTTTTGAAATTTTTTTAAAAGAATAACATCACCCTTACGTTTATATCCAAATTTAAAATTGTTGCTTACAAAAAGAAACTTTGATTTTAACTTTTTGTATAAATATTTTTCTATAAAAGAATTACATTCTATTTTTGAAAATGTTTTATTAAATTTTTTGTTTATTATAAAATCAACTTTATATTTATCAAAGTATCTTATCTTTTGGTTTAAATTTGAAATCCTATAATTTTTTATTTCTTTATTGAAAAACATCTTTGGAATAGGATCAAAAGTAACTACTCCAAGATTTAGTTTAAATTTTTTTTTATACCTCAGAGCTTCATTAAATAATTTTTGATGACCCAGGTGCAATCCATCAAAGTTACCAATTAATATAATTGCGTTTTGATGTTGTTTTTTAATATTAAAATTTTTATAAATTTTAACTCTCACCATTTTAGTTCTGTTTGAATATAATTAATTTTTACATTGTAAGATTTAGTTAAATTTTCTATTTTTTTATCAGAAATTTCATTTCTGTGAATGCCTCCTGTAATTAGCAAAGCATCAAAATTTTGATGATTAGCACCTTTAATATCTGTATTAAGATTATCACCTATACATAAAACTTTTTTATCTCTAGTTTCGGCAGATAACTCATAAACTGGAGGATATGGTTTGCCAAAATAAATAACTTCTCCTTTTAAATTTTCAAAAACTTTTGCTACCGATCCTGCGCAAAATTCTCTGATATTTCCTCTATCAACTATTAAATCTGGGTTCGTACAGATCATCTTTTTTGTTAAATGTTCTTTAAGAAATGTTTTATAATAATCTAAATCTTTATCATGATTATCAAACAATCCTGTGCAAAGAATATAATCTGCTAAATCTATATTTATTTCTTTTAAATTTTTAAAAGAGGAAAATAAATCAAAATCTCGTGGGGGACCTATGTGGAAAAATTTCTTATTGTTTAAATCACTTTTTAGATACCTCAAAGCTGCTTCTCCTGAAGTGAAAACTTTATCATGAAAATCTTTTAGGCCCATTTTTTTTAAAAACTCTATTACAGACTCGTTCGGCCTTGGAGCGTTTGTTAAAAGTACAAATTTTTTTTTATTTTCTTTTAATTTTTTTAAAGTTTCTATAGCTGAAAAATTAAGCTCCAAACCATTGTGTATCACTCCCCATATATCGATATAAAAAAGATCGTAATCAAGTGCGATTTTTTTAAGCCCTTCTGTATCAAGGTTTGTTATCATGATTGAGATATAGCCTAAAAATCCAATTAATTCTTTGCTTTTTTGGTTCCATAAATTTCTGAAGGGATCTTGAAATACTCATTATTGACCTTTATATGAATGCTAATTTAAAGGAGTTTATATGAAGTTCAAACCGTTACACGATAGAGTGTTAATC
This sequence comes from uncultured Pelagibacteraceae bacterium, assembly GCA_902592445.1. Lineage (GTDB taxonomy): Bacteria > Pseudomonadota > Alphaproteobacteria > Pelagibacterales > Pelagibacteraceae > Pelagibacter. The sequence continues at coordinate 71,844 of CACJEN010000001.1, read as the reverse complement.
GAAGTATTAGATAGCAGCGAAAAAACTGCTGGTGGAATAATTATCCCTGACACGGCACAAGAAAAACCGCAAGAAGGCAAAGTAGTTGCAGTTGGCGGTGGTGCAAAAACAGAGGATGGAAAAATAATCCCTATGGATGTTAAAGTCGGCGACAAAGTTCTTTTTGGAAAGTGGTCTGGAACTGAAGTCAAAATAGATGGTAAAGAATACAGCATAATGAAAGAATCTGACATTATGGGTATTTCATCTGGAAAATAATAATTAATTAAGGAGAGTTCATAATGGCAAAAATAGTTAAATTTGACTCGGAAGCAAGAACAGCAATGCTTAGAGGAGTTGATATACTTGCAAATACTGTAAAAGTTACTCTTGGACCAAAAGGAAGAAATGTTGTTATAGACAAATCTTATGGTGCTCCAAGAACTACTAAAGATGGAGTTTCAGTTGCAAAAGAAATTGAGCTTGAAGATAAGTTTGAGAACATGGGTGCTCAAATGGTTAAAGAAGTTGCAAGCAAAACAAATGATGAAGCAGGAGATGGCACAACAACTGCAACAATTCTAGCACAAGCGATTGTAAAAGAAGGTTGCAAATACGTGACTGCGGGCATGAACCCAATGGATGTAAAAAGAGGTATCGATGCTGCTGTAGATTCTGTTAAAGAAAAATTAATTTCATCTGCGAAAAAAGTTAAAGATAGTGATGAGATTGCTCAGGTTGGAACAATTTCTGCAAATGGAGATAAAGAAATTGGAAACATGATTTCAAAAGCAATGCAGAAAGTTGGTAATGAGGGTGTAATCACTGTTGAGGAAGCAAAAGGTATAGACACTGAATTAGATGTTGTAGAAGGTATGCAGTTTGACAGGGGTTATCTATCACCTTATTTTATTACGAATGGTGATAAAATGACAACAGAATTGGAAAACCCTTTAATTCTTTTGCATGAAAAAAAATTAACTAACTTACAGCCAATGGTTCCACTTTTAGAAGCAGTGGTTCAAGCTGGAAGACCACTAATGATAATTTCTGAAGATGTTGAAGGTGAAGCTTTAGCAACTTTAGTAGTTAATAAATTGAGAGGTGGTTTAAAAGTTGTTGCTGTTAAAGCTCCAGGTTTTGGAGATAGAAGAAAAGCAATGCTTGAAGATATTGCTATTCTAACAGGCGGACAAGTAATTTCTGAGGATCTTGGAATTAAACTTGAAAACGTAAAATTAAATGATCTTGGATCTGCTAAAAGAGTAAAAGTAGACAAAGAGAATAGTACTATTGTAAGTGGAGCAGGTAAAAAATCCGATATCGAGGCAAGATGTGCTCAAATCAAACAACAAGTTGAGGAAACGACTTCTGATTATGATAGAGAAAAACTTCAAGAAAGATTAGCTAAGTTAGCGGGTGGAGTTGCAGTAATCAAAGTTGGTGGTGCTACTGAAGTTGAAGTTAAAGAGAGAAAAGACAGAGTAGAAGATGCACTTAATGCAACAAGAGCTGCTGTAGAAGAAGGTATAGTAGTTGGTGGTGGATGTGCATTACTTTACGCATCTCAAGACCTTGATAAAGTTAAAGTTAAGGGTGATGACCAGAAAGCTGGTGTTGAAATTGTAAAAAGTGCTTTACAAGCTCCAATCAGACAGATCACTAAAAACGCAGGTGTTGATGGTTCAGTAGTAGTTGGAAAACTGCTTGAGACTAACAAATCTTCAAATGGTTATGATGCTCAATCAGAATCATATGTGGATATGTTTAAAGAGGGAATAATTGATCCTGTTAAAGTAGTAAGAACAGCTTTACAAGACGCAGCCTCTATATCTGGATTATTGGTTACAACTGAAGCAATGGTTGCCGATAAACCAGAGGAAAAAGATGCATCTGCTGCTGGTATGCCTCCTGGAGGAATGGGCGGTATGGGTGGTATGGGTGGAATGGGTATGTAATTATCCTGTTTGCTTAAAACAAAATCTAAAAAGGCCGTCCTTGTGATGGCCTTTTTTTTATCCACTTCATGGTGGATGAAAACTTAATCTAACAAATTTATGTAGTCTTTTTCTAATTAACCACATATTGCGAATCTATAATTATACTCAAGTTGTATCCATCACTTAGTAATTGAGAAAAAATGCTTTGTAATATTGTGTTTTTAGATGTTTTAAAAAAATATTTTTTATATATAACGGCGCTCAAATGACAGCTGAAATTAGAAACATAACCATTATCGCTCACGTTGATCACGGTAAAACAACCTTAATCGACAATCTGATGAAACAAAGTGGATCTTTCAGAGAAAATGAAGTTGTAGATGAAAGATTAATGGACTCCGGTGAACTTGAAAAAGAAAGAGGTATTACAATTTTAGCTAAACCAGCATCCATTAATTGGAATAATTCAAGAGTAAACATAATTGACACTCCTGGACACAGAGATTTTGCAGCAGAAGTAGAGAGAGTTTTAAGTATGGCGGATGGAGCTTTGTTATTAATTGACTCGGCTGAAGGAGTGATGCCTCAAACTAAATTTGTTTTAGCAAAAGCACTTAAGCAAGGGCTAAAACCAATAGTGGTGATAAATAAATTAGATAAGCCAGATCAAAGAGCAAATGAAGTTTTAGATGAAACTTTTGACTTATTTGTAAGTTTAGATGCTAATGAAGAGCAATTAGATTTTCCAGTTATATATGCTAGTGGTAGATCGGGTTGGGCTAGTAAAGAAATTGATGGCCCTAGGGAAAACTTACATCCATTATTAGATTTAATAATTGAACATGTACAACCAGCAAAATTTGATAAGACAAAACCTTTTGCAATGCTATCTACCCTACTTTATGCTGATAGTTTCTTAGGTAGAAGTTTAGTTGGACGAATATCTCAAGGTACAGCAAAAGCAAATCAGCAAATTAAAGCAATAAATTTAAATGGTGAAAAAGTTGACGAGGGAAGATTGACTAAAATATTTAGATACGAAGGAACAAAAAAAGTTCCAATAGAAATTGGTGAAGCTGGAGATATAGTCGTTGTAGCTGGTTTAGAAAAAGCAAATGTTGCTGATACTATTTGTGATCTAGATGTTGATAATCCAATTCAAGCTACTCCAATAGATCCACCAACAATGTCAATAAAGATTACTGTAAATAGTTCGCCACTGGCAGGTACCGAAGGTAAAAAATTAACAAGCACTCAGATCAGAGAAAGATTGATGGTTGAGGCTCAAAATAATGTTGGAATTACATTTTCCGAAAATGAAAACAAAGATGCATTTGAAATAAGTGGACGTGGTGAATTAATGTTAGAAATTCTTCTTACACAAATGCGAAGGGAAGGATTTGAACTAACCGTTAGCCCACCAAGAGTTTTATTCAAAAAAGATGATAATGGAAATAAATTAGAACCTTTTGAAGAAATAACCGTGGATTTAGATGAGGAATATTCATCAAAAATCATTGACTCTATGAATAGAAGAAAAGGAAAGTTGATAGATCTTAAGGACACAGGTAAAAATAAAAAAAGGCTTATTTTCCATGCACCTACTCGAGGTTTGATGGGCTATACAAGTAGATTTTTAACTCTTACAAAAGGTACAGGTGTGATAAATAGAATTTTTCACTCATATAGTAAATTTGAAGGAGAGATGGAAGGTAGAAGAAACGGAGCTTTAATTTCTATGGAACAAGGTAAAGCTGTTGCCTTTGCAATATTTAATCTACAGGCAAGAGGTGAGATGTTCGTAACTCATAATGATCCTGTTTATTCAGGTATGATAGTTGGTTTAGCTCCAAAACCTGGAGATATGATAATTAATGTCATGAAGGGAAAAAAATTAACAAATATGAGAACACAAGGAACAGATGAAAATGTTGTCCTTACTCCAGTGAGAAAAATGTCAATTGCTGAGCAGTTAAGCATGCTAAACACTGACGAGGCTTTAGAGATAACTCCTAAATCATGCAGATTAAGAAAATCAATTTTAGATCCTCACGAGAGAAAAAGAATTGAAAAAGCAGCTTCTTTAGCTAACTAATTTTATTTACAAAAAATAAACCAAAGGCAACTGCAGGGCCTATCCCAAATGCAAATATTAATGTTCCAACACCAACAGTACCACCTAAATACCATCCAATTAATACAACTGTAATTTCTAGACAAGCTCTAACAAAAGCAATTGGTAAATTCATAATTTTTGTTAATCCCGTCATTAAACCGTCTCTTGGTCCTGGTCCTAAGTTAGCAACTAAATATATTCCACTACCTAATCCAACTAACAATACTGAAACAACTGATAATAAATATTTAGAAAAAAAATTTGTTGGTGGATCAAAGAAATATAAAGTTACATCGATCATTCCAGCAATAATGATGATATTCATAACTGTTCCTATTCCTGGCTTTTGTTTTAGAAAAATCCACGAAAATAAGACACTTACACTAACTATAAATGTAGCAGCACCAATCGATATGTCCGTTTTTTTGGATATTCCTTCAGCAAATACTGACCACGGTGAATTACCAGTTGTTGATAAAACTAAAAGACCCTCTCCTAAACCAAACAAAACTAATCCCAAACAAAGAAAAAAAAAGGTTGAAAATTTAGGTTTGAAATTTAAAGGTTTTTCAGAGCTCCAGGTTTTTATTGGAATTTTTTTAATAGTTAAAAACATTATTAATCAAAGATCATATTGCATAACAGAATTTATGTATAAACAACAGAAAATAAGTTTATTTATATTCTCTTCTAATATCTTCACACTTTAGTTAAATATTAATTTCTATTAAAATAATTTAATAAATTTTATGAATAAAATCATTTTAATCTTTTTCATTACTTTAGGAATTTTATTTAAAATAAATGCATACGCTCACACTGATCATTATAAAAATATTAAATCGATTGAAATGGAAATATTTAAAGACAATAAATATATAGGCTTTAGTAAATTTTTTTTTAATAAAACTCAAAAAAAATTTGAAGTAACAAATATCACAAACTTTGAAGTTAAACTAATGGGTATAACAGTTTTCTCAGTTATTAGTGAAGGTTTGGAAATTTACGAAAATGATCAACTAATTTTTTTCAAATCAGATACAGTACAAAATGATAAAAAAAAATTTGTGGAAGTGTTCTTTGACGAAGAAAATAGAAATTTTAAAATTAATGGATCTTCTTATAAAGGAACTGGAAATTTAGAGAATATAATTGGTAATTGGTGGAATCATAGATTGTTACAATCAGATACTCAAATTAGTCCACTTTCTGGAAGTATCAAAAAACAGTCGGTAGAATTTCTAAAAAAGGAAAAAATTAGGCTTTATGAAAATGAAATTAATGTTGAAAAATTTAGACTTAAATCTACTGATGAAAGTCTTCCAAAAGATAAGAGACTAGATTTTGAAATTTGGTACGATAAAAAAAGAGCAATGATAGTTAAAATTCGATATAAAAGATTAGGTACTTGGGAGTACAGACTAAAAAAAGTTAATTAGTAATTTTTTTATATAAATCACTGGCGCTTATCCATCCATTTTCATAACGAGGGCCTCCGAACCAATCACCACAAATCCCAACTTTCAATGATTTACTCCATAAAGATTGAATATTTAAGTGTTTTTTGTTTGCAGAATATTTCCAACCATGGATATTTGAAAAATATATTTTATTAATATTTATCTTAGATAGTTTTTTAAATCTATTGATTAAAAAATTCGTAAATTTTTTTTTATTATTTCTATAATTTAAAATATTTCTATTAGCCCATTTAAATGTGCTTTGAATTGTCCAAAGATCGTATTTGTACTTAAACCTTTTTTTGCTATTTTCTTTAGCTGCCCACCCTATTACTTCATCATTAAATAAGAAACTTGAAAAATTATTTTCAATTTTATTTGTTACAGTCATAACTGTTATATTTGCCTCCATTTTCACATTTTTATTCTTGAAGAAATTAGGAAGAAATTTTTTTAATAGTTTTTTTGATTGTGCAAAAGGGATTGATATTATTAATATTTCATAATATTTAACATCGCCATTTAAAAAACTTAATTTCCAATTTTTTCTTATCCTCTCAATTTTAAATAGCTCATATCCAAAAATACAATTAATATTTTTTAATAAATATTTTGATATTGCATTATTTCCTTTTGCTCCAATAAGTTTGGTATGTTTTTTATTCTCTAAAACTTTACTGTGATCAAACTTATGTGGACCCTGCCATTTTTTTAAAACTCTTTTTTTTTGTAATCCAGAACAAAATTTTTTAAATTTGCTCGTTTTTGGAGAGATATATTGTAGCCCGTGATCAAAACCTAGTTTGTTTAAATACCTTCTATGAGAGCTTCTGCCACCAATTCCTTTTGCTTTTTCATAAACATCAACTTTGTATTTTTTAGATAACAAATTGGCAATTGTTGATCCAGAAATCCCACTTCCAATTACGCATACACTTTTCACCTTCCAGCTACAACCATACCCTCAACTAAAAGAGTTGGCGCATTAGTAGAGTATTTAAATTCTAGATCATTAGCCAAAGTAATATTTTTAAATATATCCTTAAAATTTCCTGCAATTGTAATTTCACTTACAGGATATATAAATTCACCATTTTCAACCATAAAACCATTTGCTCCAACAGAATAATCCCCTGTTACAAGGTTTGTGCCATGTCCAATTGTTTCTGTAATGTATAAATTTTTTTTACTTGATTTAAGTAGTGTTTCAGGAGGCATACTCCCATTTTCAAAATATAAGTTACTTGTACCACCGCATCTACCATTTGATTTCAAATTTAATTTTTTTCCGTAATAAGTATCTACTAAATAACTTTTTAGTACACCGTTTTCGATTAATTTAAGATTGTTAGTTTCTACTCCTTCGCTATCGAAATTTTTAGAGCCAAGTCCTTTTTTTATTTTTGGATCGTCTATAACATTTAGAGATTTAGGAAAAATTTCTTCACCAATTTTATTCTTTAAAAATGAGGTTCCTCTGGAAATAGCTCCTGCAGATATTGCACTAGATAAAACATTCAAAATACCTTTCGAAATTTTTTTATCAAATACAATACCTATTTTCTCACTTTTTATTTTCTTAGGATCTAATTTTTTTACCGTATTTGCTGCAGCACTTTCACCTATATTTTTAGGGTTAATTAAATCAGAAAAATGTCTTTTACTAGTAAAGTCATAATCTCTCTCCATTTGGCTATCTTTTTTAGCAACCGCTACACAACTAATATTAAAGTTTGAAGTTTTATATCCATTTATAAAACCATTGCTATTTGCTAAAACAAAATTTGACTTATTTTCAGTAAAGTCTGTTTCAGTGTTAATAATTTTAGTTTCTTTTGATGCAGCTTCCTCGGCTTCTTTTAAAATGTCTATTTTTTTATTATTTGGAACATGAAATTCATCATAAAGATCCAAACTTTCAAAATTTTTTGCCATTAATTCCTTGTCAGGTAATGAATTAAATTCATCATCAGGAGTTATTTTTGCTGTCTCAATGCATCTTTCTGTAAGTATTTTAATATTATCTTTTGATAAATTTGAGGATGAGATAGTTGATTTTTTTTTGTTTATATAAGTCGTAATGCCTATAGCAAAACTATCAGATCTGTTTGATTCATCTAATTGTTTATTTCTTAAATTTACTGTTTCTGAGATGGAATGAACAACCTCAACATTTACATCTGTGGCGCCGAGCTTTTTTGAATACTCAATTGTTTGACTTGCAATACTATTTAAATACTCTTGATCTTTGACCATTTGTTAAAGTTGTGTTCCACCGACCGTCATTTTATTTATTAAAATAGATGGTTGAGCGACTCCTACAGGAACACCTTGTCCAGCTTTTCCACATGTGCCTATTCCAGGATCTAGTTTCATATCGTTCCCAACCATTGAAACTTCTTTTAAAATTGATGGACCGTCACCAATTAGTGTAGCGCCTTTGATTGGAGAGCCTATTTTTCCATTATTAATTTCATAAGCTTCAGTGCAATTAAAAACAAATTTTCCAGAGGTAATGTCGACTTGACCTCCTCCAAAACTAACTGCAAATATACCTTTATCAACTGATCTTATCATTTCATCTTGTGAGTATTTTCCACTTAACATCATTGTATTTCTCATTCTTGGTAATACGACATGTTTATAACTTTCTCTTCGACCACTACCTGTAGATTTCGTATTCATAAGCCTTGCATTTAGCCTATCTTGCATAAAGTTTTTAAGTATTCCGTTTTCAATTAACACAGTGTTTTCTGTTGGTGTACCTTCATCATCAATGGTAAGACTTCCTCTTCGAAGATTTAAAGTACCATCATCTACTATTGTTACTCCTTCACTAGCCACTCTTTGGCCCATTAAATTATGAAATGCTGAAGTTTTTTTTCTGTTAAAATCTCCCTCTAAACCATGTCCAATTGCTTCATGAATTAATATCGCTGGCCAACCTGGTCCCAAAACAACTTTCATTTCTCCAGCAGGAGCTGGTTTGCTTTTAAGATTTACATCAGCAATTCTAAAAGCTTCGTCGCAAACATGTTTCCAGTTTTCGTTTTTTAAATATTCATCATAGGACTGTCTTCCACCAATACCATAAACACCAGTTTCTTTTTTTCCATTTTTTTCTAATACTACTGAAACATTAAATCTAACCAGCGGTCTTACATCTTTTAAAACCTCAGAATTTGATCGTATAATTTCGATTTCCTTGTGCTCGCCTAAAAAACTGGCTGTTACCTGGCTAACAATATCTCCTTTGGATCTAATGTAATTATTTACCTCATTTAAAATTTTTATTTTTGAATTTTGTGATTTTTCCTCAATTGGATTTAGATCTTCATAATATTTTTTATTTGATTTGGGAATTTCATGATTGTAGGTACCCTTTTTCGATTTAAGTGTATCTTTAAGATTTTCACTTGATTTTAGAATAGAGTCTTTTGAAATCTCATTAGAATGAGAATAAGCTACAACTTCTCCTGTAATTGCCCTAAAACCATAGCCTAAGTCAGAGCTATAGCTTGAGTTTTTAATTTTGTTATCGTCTAATAAGATTGATTCTGATTTCGAATTTTCTAAGTATAACTCCCCATCATCACAATTATTTAGTGTATCTGATACAATACTCTCTGCTTGAATGTTATCTAAGTCGCTATTTTTGAAGAAATTTGACATCAGGTTAATGTAGTTGCCATAATTAATATTTCAACAGTCGTTTTATCACATTAAGAAAAATAAAAAAAATCATTATAAATTTAACTGATGAAAGTTTATTTTAATAATTCTTGCAGTATTTGTAGAGCAGAAATTAACCTTTATAAAAAAGAAAATATTAGTGAGTTAAACTGGATAGATATAACTAAAAATAAAGAGGCAGAAGATGAAACAAATAAATCTGATAAAGAGCTTTTAAGAAGGTTACATGTAGAAAAAGAAGGAAAAATTTATGTTGGTGTTGATGCTTTTTTATTAGTCTGGAAAGAAATCCCAAAATACAAAATTTTATACAAATTTTTTAAATTACCAATTGTTTACCATTTTTTTTATATAGGTTATGAAATTGTTGCTTTTTTCTTATATTTAAAAAATAGAAAACAACTAAAAAACTAACCAGTTATTTTTATAAGTATGTCGCCCATTAATGACATAAAAAAGATAAATGCTAAAAAAACAATAAAGTACATAGTTGTAATTACACTGTTTCTTTTCCGTCTCAATAGAACAAACTCTCTATCATCTAAAATTGAAATATCCCTCTCGCCTACCACATGATGGTCATAACTATATCTCCAAATGGACTCGCCAAATCTTTTATCTAATTTGTTAAAGTATCTAATCCATGAAGCTACCCAGCTGAATAATAAAAAAAGTATAAATAAGATCAAAGAAGTTGTTAACATTTTAAAATTTATTATATAATTTTAAAATATTTATGTCTATTTGGGGAAGTTTAATAGGTGGAATGATTGGTTTTTCACTAGGAGGACCTTTTGGTATGCTGTTAGGTTCCTTGATCGGTGGAAAGATATCTAGAGCAAAAGGCTCAATAAATAATTCTTTTGCACAACCACAACAAATCTTTGCACTGTCTTTAATTGTTCTCTCTGCAAAATTAAGTAAAGCAGATGGACAAGTTAGTAAAGAAGAGTTAATTGCAGTTAAAGATAAACTTAAAATTCCTGAAAATGAGATAGATCAAGTTGGAAAAATTTTTAATAAAGCAAAAAATGAGTCTACTGGGTATAAGCCATATGCAGAACAAATTGCTCAAATTTATAGAGGAAATTTAAACGTACTTGAGGAGGTTATAAATATTTTATTCTACATAGCTGAAGCTGACGGTAACATAAGTCAAGCCGAGTTGGTTATGATGGAAGATATTGCAAGAATATTTGGCCTCAGTGAAAGTCAATTTAATAGTTTGAAGGAAAGCAGAAAGTCATCTGATAAGCTAAATCCTTATATAGTGCTTGAAAGTAATCCTGATGATAGCCTAACGGAAATAAGAAAAAGATATATTAAACTAAGTAAAGAACACCATCCTGATTTGCTTTTAAGCAAAGGTGTTCCTCCTGAAGTTATAGAAGAAAGTAAAAAGAAAATGAGATCTATAAATTCTGCTTGGGACCAAGTTCAAAAATTAAAAAACTAGTTACTAAAACTGCTCAGATTCTGTTGAGCCTTCCATTGCAGTTGTTGAGCTTTTTCCAGAACTTATCGTGTTCGATACTGCATCAAAATATGATGTTCCTACTTCTCTTTGATGTTTAACGCTAGTATAACCATCTTTTTCTCTAGCAAACTCATGCTCTTGAATTTCGGAATAAGCACTCATCCCTTTTGATTTATATTTTTCTGCAAGCTCAAATATTGCAATATTCTGAGTATGAAAACCTGCTAAAGTTATGAATTGAAATTTATAACCCATTTTTCCAATTTCTTGTTGGAAAGATGCAATTTCATCATTTGACAAATGTTTTTTCCAATTAAATGATGGTGAACAGTTGTAGGCTAATAATTTACCTGGAAATTTTTCGTGAATAGCATCAGCAAATTTTTTTGCTTCTTTTAAATTTGGAGTTGCTGTTTCACACCAAATAAGATCTGCATACGGTGCATAAGCTAGTCCTCTAGAAATAGCTTGCTCAATGCCATCTTTTACATAATAAAAACCTTCAGGTGATCTCTCACCTGTTAAAAATGGTTTATCATTTTCATCGAAATCATTTGTAATTAATTTAGCAGCATTGGCATCTGTTCTTGCAAGTACAATGAGAGGAACATCAGCAATGTCAGCTGCCAACCTCGCTGCCTTCAGGTTTCTAACCATTGTGCCTGTTGGGACTAAAACTTTACCACCCATATGGCCACATTTTTTTTCACTAGCTAGCTGGTCTTCAAAATGAACACCTGCTGCACCTGCTTTAATGAATTTTTTTGTTAGTTCAAAAACGTTTAAAGGACCACCAAATCCCGCCTCTCCATCAGCGATAATTGGCAACATATAATCAATAGAATTTTCTTTTTTCATATCACCGTCTGACAACTCCATATGCTGAATTTGATCAGCTCTGATCAATGAATTATTCATTGCTTCAACAAGTTTTGGGGCACTATCATAGGGATAAAGTGATTGATCAGGATACATTTCTCCTGCGCTGTTTGCGTCTGCTGCAACCTGCCATCCACTTAAGTATATTGCTTTTAATCCTGCCTTTGCATGTTGAACAGCCTGGTTTCCTGATAGAGAGCCTAATGTATTTACATATTTTTCTGAATTAAGTAATTTCCACAGTTTTTGTGACTGATTTTTACATACAGAATATTCAATTTTTATTGAGCCTTTTAATCTTTCTACTTCTTCTGGAGTATAATCTCTTTTAATACCAGCAAATCTTTTTAAATCGTAAGAAACATTTTCTGCGCTCATATTTTCGTGTTTTGTAAAAGTAGTTTATTTTTGAAATTGAATAAAAGTAAAAAGATCTAATTGTTTTCGTTAATAGGCTTTATTAACTGATCTAATCCACTTGAACCCCAATCGCAATGATCGTCTCGCATATAAACTCCTCTGCTATTGTGTTGGTCCAAATCTTCTTTACTAATAATTTGTGCTTCAATTTCGTTGTTTTTAATTTTATCTTTATCCATGTAAATCTTATAATTTACAATATTTACAAATTCTACAAAAAACGCTATATTATAAGTAAATAGAGGAAATTTTTTGTAAATATAAATTTACAAAATTTACAAATAGTAAATGAGTCAATTAGATTTTAAATTAGGTCCTAAAATTAAGGCTTTTAGAAGACAAATTGGGATGCAAGCTAATAAGCTTGCTAGCCAATTGGAAATATCACCTAGCTACCTAGCATTAATTGAAGGTGGAAAAAGAAAAGTTGACGGTGATTTATTAATTAAAATTTGTGATGAATTAAAAATTAATATATCAGATCTTACCTCTAAATCTGATGTTAACATGATTAATACAATATCAGAGTTACTAGACGATCAACTTTTTGAAGATTTAGATATATTAGGTCCAGAAGTAAAAGATTTAGCTAGCAGTAATCCTAAAATCGGAAAGGCTTTGATTAGACTTGGAGATATTTTAAAAAAAAAAGATCACGAACTTGTAAACAAAATAGAGAAACTTTCAGGGAAAATAGTTGACAGTAGAAAAAATTCATTTCCTGGTGAAGTAATCTCTGATTTTCTTCAAGAAAATAAAAACTATTTTTCTAAACTTGAAAATTTCGCTAACGAAATATTTGAAAAAATAAAACAAAATAATAGAACGAGATATGTTGCCCTATGTGAATTTTTGAAAACAGAGTATGGAATAACAGTCAAAGACATTATTCCAGAGGAGGGTAAACCATTTTCCAAAATCTATAATAAAAAAAATAAAGAGCTTTACTTGTCAGATTACTTATCTTTGGAAACAAAGAAGCTTCATGCGGCTGCACAAATTGCACAAGAGGGTGCGGAAGATTTAATTAACGAATATTTAGGGACATTTAATTTTCCATCCGAGGAGTCAAAAAAATTATCGAAAGTTGCTCTATTAAACTATTGCGGTGCAGCAATTTTAATGCCTTATAATTTATTTCACTCTGAGTGTAAAAAACTTAAATACGATTTGGAACTTTTACAAAATACATTTGCAACTTCTTTTGAACAAGTTACTCATAGGGTAACTTGTTTAAATGATCCAAAAAAACCTGGGGTTCCATTTCACTTTTTAAGAGTAGATGTTGCTGGCAATATTTCAAAAAGATTTTCATTGTCTGGCATTGAAATTCCAAGATATGGTGGTGCATGTCCACGATGGAATGTTTATTCAGCTTTTTCAAGGCCTGGGGTAATTCAGGCTGCTGTTAGCAAAATGACAAATGGGGAAAAATATGTTTGTATTGCACGAACTGTAGAAAAAGGAATAGGAAGATACGGCCAAAAGAAAAGTATGCTTTCTATTGGTTTAGGGTGCCAAGCTAAATACGCTAAAGATTTTGTTTATACAGAAAATTTAGATTTAAATGATAAAAAATCTGAAATTCCTGTTGGTGTATCATGTAGAACTTGCGATCGTTTAGATTGTTCTCAGAGAGCTTTCCCACCACTTCACAAAAAATTTGATGTTGATATTAATTCGAGAGGTATTTCAGTTTATGTTAGTGATTAAAAAGATTTCTTTTATAATTTTAATTCTTTCCATATCTTTTTTTAAATTAAATGCGAAAGATTTAAATAATCTTTTCGATGAGTTGCAAAAGGCTGAAAATATTTATGCTGCAGAGTATATTGAAAAAAATATTTGGAGAAATTGGGTTACTCACCCAAAAAGTAAATATTTAACTGATAAGCTTGAAAACGGTACATTTTCAATGAATAACAATCAATACCGTCAAGCACTAAAATTGTTTAGTGATGTGATAACTGAAGATCCCAACTGGGCTGAAGCTTGGAATAAAAGAGCCACTTTGCTATTTTTAATGGGAAATTATGATGCTTCTTTAAAAGATATTGAACAGGTTTTAAGTTTAGAACCAAGACATTTCGGAGCATTATCAGGGAGAGCTCAGATTTATTTAACATTAAAAGAGTATGAAAAAGCTATAACTGACCTAGAAAAGGCAAAATCAATTTATCCGCTAATTAAAAGTGGTGATAGCATTGAATTAATTAAAAAATTGATAAAAGAGTTACAAGTTTAGTTTGTCTTAGATCTTTTTCTTGCGATTAGTTGTGTTAAAGAGTCCACCATCATATCTGATGCTTTAAAAATTTCGCTAGGTTTGTATTCATAAGAAAAATTTTTTTCCTCATTCGATTTATCCTCAATTATAATTCCTTTGTCTGGAGAATTATCTTTTATATAAATTAGAATTAACCATTCATCATCAATTGTTTCATCCCATTTTATAAATATTTCTCCTGTTTCGAATCGTCTATCTATACACCTGAGTATTGACATATGTTTTGTAATATATCTTTTGTTAAGTTGGAAAACTAAACTATTTGCACTTCTATAAAAACTTTCAAGAGCCAGTTCAATTTTTTGTCTAGCAATATTGTATTCTCTTTCTTTTTTTAAAAGTGTTTCTCTATCATCTCCTTCTTGGATTTCAACGCCAAGAGCCTCAACTCTTTCTCTAATTTTTTGATCCCTTAGTTGTTGATATTTCTTTTTAAGTTTTTCTATTCTTTCTTGTAAACCTGAATAATCATCTCTCTTTTCTTTAAGTGCAACTTTTTCTAATTTTTCAAGTTCTTTGATTTCCCTAATTCTAAACTTTTCTATTTGTTGTTCTAATTTTATTTCTTGTAAGAATTTTTTCTGTCTTTCAGCTTGTTCTTTTCTAATTAATGCTTGTTCTTTCCTTAAAAAAATTTTTATATCTTTTGCCCTCTCTTTTTCTAGTCTTTCCTCTTCTTTTAATTCTTTTTGTTTCAGCTTTAATTTATTTTCCTCATCTTCTTTTTTTTGCTTTTGTAAAAGGATTTTTTGCTGCTGGGCTATTTCTAATTTTTCTAATTTAATTCTTCTTTTCTCATCTGCTCTAATTTCTCTGTACTCAACTATTTTTTGATCTATTTTCTGAAAAAATTTAGCTATGACTCTATCAATAGCTAAAAAATTAATATTTAAATTAAATGTAAATTTTGATTTTATAGCCTCTTGAATTCTTATTGTTTTTAGAATTAAACTTTCTGATTTTTGTTGTGGTAGAATTTTTATTTTTTTTGGTTTTTTTCTTTTTTGTCTGCTTTTAATTTTTTTTAGCCTAACTCTTGTTCTTCTTTTTTTTATTTTTCTATTTGACTTAGATAATCTAGTAGTCTTTTTTATTTTAATGATTTTTCTTTTTTTTGATTTTTTTTTTCGATTTTTTTTTTTCTTCATTAAGATGAATTTAAAGATCTATCAGTAATAATTTAATAAATATAGTCTCTAGTATTTGGAACTGAAGTTAATTTTTTTGTTAATTGTAACTGAAATACAACCTGATCTCCCCATTTAAAAGCCATTTCACAACTTGCAAGATAAAATTCCCACATCCTCATGAACCTTTCATCGAAAATTTCTAAAACTTTATCTTTTTTTAGCAAAAATCTTTCTTTCCAGTGTCTGAGGGTGTGAGCATAATGCATCCTTAAAACCTCCAAATCTGATATAATTAAACCAGATTTTTCAATAGGACTAGCGACCTCGCTCAAACTTGGCGTATAACCCCCTGGAAATATATACTTATTTATCCATGGCTGTGGGTCTCTTGGGCTGTTTACTGAGCCAATTGTATGTATTAAAGCTGCTCCATCTTCATTAAGCAATTTTGCAACTTGGTTAAAAAACTTTTGATAATATTTCCTTCCTACATGCTCAAACATTCCAACACTTACAATGCGATCAAACTTTTCATTTATTTCTCTATAATCTTTAAGTTTAAAATCTACCTGATTACCTAAATTTAGTTCTTTAACTTTTTTTTTACTGTATTCCAACTGATTTTCTGAAAGTGTTATTCCAACCACATGAGCACTTGTTTTTTTTGCAATGTCGATTGCTAGAGAACCCCAACCCGATCCTATATCCAATACTTTTTGGTTTGGTTTTATATTTAATTTTTTTATTATATGTTCAATTTTGTCGTTTTGAGCCTCATCTATAGTTTTATCTTCATCTTTAAAGTAAGCACATGAATATTGTCTTTTTTCATCTAAAAAAAGATCATAAAGTTTTTCGGATATATCGTAGTGGTGACTCACATTTTTTTTTGATTTTGTAATTTGATTGTAATTAGTGAGATATTTAAAGGTTCCCATAATTTTTTTTAGTAACTTGCTATATAAGCTAATTTCATTTCTACCTATATTTTTAAATACTATTTCTAAAAACTCTGTAAGTGTTCCATTCTCAATGATTAATGACCTATCTGTATAAGCCTCTCCAAAATATAAATCAGGATAATACATTAATTTATAATGCAAAGATTTATCTAAAATTTTTAAGTTTAAAGGTTTTTCTTTAATAGGTTTGCCTATTTGATATTTTTTTGAATTATAGTCAATTAATATAAATCCATCCTGAGTAAATATTTTATTTAAAAAATTAGCTAAATTCATTATGCAGCTCTTGGTAATTCAATATCAAAATCTATATTTTTTAATAATATTTTTAATTCATTCTCTTGATCTTTGGGTAGTAAGTGAAGAGGTGGTAATAAATTTTTAAAATTATCATCTTTACTCTTTAAAAAAGTATGTAATCCAGAAATCAAATTAAATTTATCGAATATTTTTCTTACATCGCACAGTTTTTTGTTTTGTGTCTGATCTTTATTGTTTAAAAAATCATCATAAACACTTCTTGCAATTGAAGCTGTAACATTAGCAGTTGCAGTAATAATACCTGAGCAACCAATAGATAGTCCCTCTAATAATTTTGTTTCTGAACCAGGCATGACAGAAAAATTATCAATTTTTAAATTTTTATAGAGATTATAAGAACTATCTTTTACCCCAATTATTTGTTTTGGAAATTTAGAGACCAATTTTTCAATACAATCTATACTAAAAATATAACCTGATAATTTTTCAAAATTATAAAGTATGATTTCACTTTCAGGTAAAGCTTCGATAATCTTTGAGTAAAAATTAATAGCATCATCGTCCCCATACTTGTAATAAGCAGGTGGCATTATTAGAAATTTATTTAATTTATTCGACAGCGAAATTCTCATCAAATTAATTGTGTCACCTAGCGAATTCAAACCGGTGCCAATAATAAATTTTTCTTTATGTTGGCTATTAGGTAGATTATTGATCATTTGTATCTTTTCGGATAAAGAAATTAGTTGTGATTGGCCTGTACTGCCAAAAAAAACTACACCGTGACACCCTAATTTCATTACATTCTCTGCATGATTAATGGTTTTTTCAATGTTTAACGACAAATCATCATTTAATACTGATAGTGTTGCAGCGTATATGCCATTTAGCTTACTCATTGTAATAAATTAATGGATAATATTTTTTTAGTAAAGATTAAATATCTATACTTTTTATCACAACATCCTTAGCTTCATTTACAATAGATGCCAATCTTGAAAGTTCAGGACTTACATCTGGATGTATTTTTTTCATAATACTCTTGTAGGATTTCATTACCTCATTTTTTGAATATTTTTTATTCATATCAAGATTAAGAATTTTGTACGCCTCATCAATTTTCATATTTTGAGTATTGTTGGTTTGATTAAAATTATTAAAATTAAATCTCCCAGAGCTTTTTAAAACACGCAAAAGTCCCCATATCCGGATTAATTGAAGCAAAGTAATACCAGCTTTTGTTTTAATTAAAGGAAGTATTGCCAACAAAAATGGTAATGAGAAAATATACCTTCCTGCATAAAACATAAGAAATGCTAAAACAACTGAAAAAAAAATTATAAATAATCTAATATACTTTGAAATTTTTTTTGAAGATGTTTTGGCAAACCAGTTTAGGAATAAATATACAATAATAAAAATTATAAGTATTAAAATAAAATAATTCATGTAATAAATTTCATAATGAAAATACCACAATTACAAAAAAAACTAGAAGTAAAATCTTGTCACGATGTCTCTTGGGAGGATAATTATAGCTGGATACATCAAAAAAATATTTTAGAAGTTCTCAAGGATAGTTCAAAACTTCTACCTGAAGTTAAGAAATATCTAGAGGAAGAAAATGCATATTTTGAATATCAAATGAAAAATACCAAAGATAGTCAAAAAAGAATATTTGATGAAATTAAAGGAAGAATAAAATTAGAGGATCAATCGTTGCCTTTTAAAGATGTTCGCTATGAGTATTGGACTAAAACAACTGAAAAAGGAAATTACTCAATTAAATTAAGAAAAAAAATTAATACCAACGAAGTAGAGGAGATTTGGAATGGCGATAAGGAGAAAGAGAAATTAAATACTGAATATTTTGGTTTAGGAGATTTGGAAGTTAGTTTTAATGATAAATACCTTGCTTATTCTCTAGATTTGAAGGGATCTGAATATTACACAATTCATGTACGAGATATAGAAACAAATAAATTAATTACTGAAAAAATACAGGAAACAAGTGGAAGCATCACTTTCAGTTTAGATGATAAGTACATTTTTTACTCAAAACTTGATGAACATCATCGACCAAGAAAAATATTCAGACATAAATTGGGTAGCAGTGTTTTAGATGATGAGCTAATTTTTGAGGAAAAAAGTGCAGCATTCACAGTTGGGTTAGGTATTAGTTCAGATGAAAAATTTTTTTTTATTACTTCATCAGATCATAATACATCAGAACAATATTATTTTTCAGTAGACGAGCAGGAACCAAAACCAAAACTTATTCAAAAAAGGGAAAGAGGAATAATTTATTCTGTAAATTCTTGGGATGAGTATTTTTATAAACACACCAATAAAGATGCTGAAGATTTTAAAATTGAGAGAGCAAGAAGTTTGGAAGATCAAAATTGGGAAGTTTTTATACCAGCAAGAAACGAAGTTTTGATAGGTGGTTTAGTATTTTTGAAAAATTGGATAATACGATCTGAAACCTCAAACGCATTGAGCAAACTTATTCTTAGAGACCCCAAAACTAACAAAGAGGAGGAGATTATTTTTTCTGACGAAAAAGTTATTGTTCCAGGTATTTCTTTAGCTCAAAAAGATAAGAATACTGATGAGGTTCACTTGTCATATTCATCACCAAAAACACCTGGAAGAACGTATTTGTATAATCTTAAGTCTAAAGAGAGAAAATTATTAAAAGAACAGGAAATTCCCTCTGGTCACAATTCAGATGATTACATAGTGGAACGACTTGAGTGTTCTTCACATGATAATAGATTAATTCCAATAACAATAACTAGGCATAAAGATACACCAGTCAATGGCTCAGCTAATTTATTATTGTATGGATATGGGTCGTATGGAAGTTCAATGTCTCCAAACTTTTCTTCAACGAGATTAAGTTTAATTGATCGAGATATAATATGGGTCACAGCACATATCAGAGGAGGAATGGAAAAAGGAATGAAATGGTGGAAGGAAGGTAAACTTCTTAATAAAAAAAATACTTTTGAGGATTATATTGCAGTTGCAAAATTTCTAATTGAAAAAAATTATACATCTAAAGGGAAAATAATCGGAATGGGTGGTTCTGCAGGTGGTTTATTGATGGGGGCAGTCGTTAATAAAAATCCAGAATTATTTAAGGGCATCGTTATGGCTGTTCCATTTGTAGACTCATTAACAACTAATTTGGATCATTCACTTCCTCTTACTGTTGGAGAATTTGATGAATTTGGAAATGCTAAGGAAAACAAGGAACATTTTAATTATATTTATTCTTATGCGCCCTATAACAATATAAAAAAAATGGATTATCCGGATATATTAATTACTACAAGTTTAAGTGATAACAGAGTTCTGTTCGATGAACCTGCAAAATTTACTGCTAAGCTTAGAGAATACAAAACAGATAATAATCTACTACTACTTAAAACTGAAATGAATGCCGGGCACGGTGGTAAGTCTGGAAGAGATGGTGCTATTGAGGAAATTGCACTAGATTATTCTTTTATATTAAAAATTACTGATAAAATTAAACCAATCTTGAAAAAATAAATATCATTCCTATATTTAGCTTGTAAGTCGCCTTATGGGGCCTACAAAAAAAACTTGCTTAACAAAGGAGGAAATTATGACAAGTAAGGATCTATCTATCTTCAATTCATTAAGGCCGTTTTCTATTGGTTTCGATGATATGTTTGACCAATTTGAAAATATGCTTGGAAATGGAGGTTTGAGCATGCAATCAAACTATCCACCATACAACATTAGAAGAACTGGACAAGACAAATACTCTATAGAGGTTGCGCTTGCTGGCTTCAGTAAAAATGATGTCGAAGTTGAATTTGAGGATAATTTATTAACTGTAAGAACAAAACAAGTTGATAAGTCAGAAAATAAAAACGATGATGGAGAAATAATTCACAAAGGCATATCTCAAAGACATTTTGCAAGATCATTTACAATTGCTGATGATGTAAAAGTAAATGGCGCTCAACTAAAAGATGGTCTTTTGACTATTGCTTGTGAAAGAATAGTACCAGAGCATAAAAAAAGAAAACTTATAGAAATCAAATAAGTAAACCTTGCTTGTGGGGTTAAGCCCCACAGGTTTAAAAGCAACCGCTAGAATTAAATCCTATAACAAAACCAGAGGAGTTAATCTCAAATTTTCTTTCACAAGGTAAACCAAATTTTTTAGTTTTATATACTAAAGTTTCATTTCCAAGTTCATTAACAAAATCTTCTGTAGGTGCTCCAAGTTCCATTTTTAATTCACTAATTTGTTTGCCTACGAATTGTCCATATTTCTCATTCTCTTTTTCTGCAACTTCATCAGATTTATTTTTAATAGTTTGACAACCAGATAGAAGAATTAAAGACAATAAAGAGATTAAAATAAATTTTATTTTCATAAACATGTTATGATAAATTATAACCACGAAAATAAGGCAAATTTAAACTTCTCAGTTGAAAATTGTTAATAATTCAATCTAAAATCGCGAATTTAAATTAAGAATCTAATATGGATAGTTTTTTAGGAGGAACGAATGTTAGATAATTATTTTAATTATAAAAAACATAAAACAGACTTTCGTACTGAAGTCATAGCTGGTGTTACAACATTTTTAACTATGGCTTACATTATGTTTTTAAATCCATTTATACTTTCAGGTGAATTTGCTGGACCTGAAAAAGGATTTTTTGATTTTGGAGCAGTTTACACAGCAACAATTTTAGCAACTGCGCTTGCATGTTTTATAATGGCATTTTATGGAAAAACATGGCCTATTGGATTAGCTCCAGGAATGGGAATTAATGCATTTGTTGCATTTGGAGTTTGTGCAGGAATGGGATACACACCACAGGAGGCATTAGGCGCTGTACTTGTTGCAGGTGTATTGTTTTTAATTATATCTCTTACACCAATTCGAGCTTGGTTAATCAACTCAATTCCAAGGAGTTTAAAGTTGGGTATTGGGGCTGGTATTGGATTATTCTTAGCGATCATTGGATTACAAATTATGGAAGTTGTAGTTGACGATCCTGTAACTTTAGTAAAACTTGGGGACTTAAGTAATCCATTAGTTTTATTGGGTTGTGCAACTTTTATTGTAATTGTGGTGCTTGAAAAAATGAATGTAAAAGGAAACATTATAATTGGTATTTTAGCGTTCAGTATAATTTCATGGGCAACTGGTCTTGCAAAATTTAATGGTATAGCAAGCGCTCCACCTCCTATGACATACCTTTTTGAATTTGATTTATCTGCAGCTATGACAGCAGGCATGTCGACTGTAATCTTTACGTTACTTTTTATAGATTTTTTTGATACTGCAGGAACATTAACATCGGTCGCTAATGTTGCTGGTAAAGTTGATAAAAAAGGTAAAGTTCAAGATATTAACAAAGCAATGCTGTCAGATAGTGTTAGTACTGTTGCAGGTGCAATGATGGGAACCACTACTGTAACTAGCTATGTAGAATCTGGTGCAGGTGTTAAAGCAGGTGGAAAAACAGGAATGACTTCCTTAGTAATTGGGCTTCTGTTTCTTTCTTGCATATTTTTTGCACCATTAGCAACTAGTTTACCAAAACAAATTGACGGTGCAGCTCTATTATTTGTTTCAGTTTTATTTGTAAGAAACATTACAGATATTGAGTGGAATGATATTGGTGAATCAGCTCCAGCAATACTTGCAATGATAACGATGCCATTAACTTACAGTATCAGCAATGGTATTGCCTTAGCATTTGTATCTTATGCATTAATAAGATTATTTACAGGAAAAGCATCTGATACTTCTCCTGCAATATGGGTTATTGCAGTCTTAAGTTTAATTAGTTTCGTAGTAGCTTAAATAATTATCTAAAAGGGCTAGAGTTTATCTCTAGCCCTATTTTGTTTCACAATTACTTCATCAATAGACATTTCTTCATAGTGTTCTGTAGGTTGGACTATCCATGGATCATTATCGAGCTTAATTGGACAGAAATCTGGTATAAATTTAGAAGACTTTTTCTTCCATAAACAAGCTGTTTTAATTTCTTGAATATGATTTTTAATTGGTTGATATTTTTTCAACCATTCTATGCTTTTATTTAATGTGAGACCCGTATCAGATAAGTCATCAACCAATAAAACTTTTTTAAAATCTTCATCTTTAGCTATAGAGCTAATATCTCTAGCAAAAACTAATTCTCCTTGCTTATCTTCTGTGCCTGCACCGGAATAACTTTGGATTACAATATAAGCTGTAGGTAATTTTAAAATCCTCGATAAAATATCAATTATAGGCGCAGCACCTCTCATAATTCCAACTAATACAGTTGGTTTAAAATTATTATTTATTTCTAATGCGAGTTTTTCTACTGTGTTCAGGTATTCTTCAAAACTGATTATTAATTTTTCTGACATAAAATCTGGTATCATAAATTTCAAAATTTAAAAAGGAGAAATATAATGAAAGGATATTGGATAAGCTTATATACAAAAATCGAAAGCCGAGAAAATTTAAAAAGATATGCTGAAGCAGCGACCCCAATTATTAAAAGTTATGGAGGTGTGCCTCTAGTAAGAGGAGGTAAGAGTCAATCTTTTGAGGGAGATAATTTTTTAAGAACAGTTGTTTGGGAATTCCCAAATTATCAAAAGGCAATTGAGTGTCACGATTCAAATGAATATCAAAAAGGCTGGGCACTAGCTAAGGATACAACTGTTCGACACATGCAAGTTGTAGAAGGATTTAGTACTGAATAGGTTCATCATCTATAGATCTCCAAAGATACCATGTTGCTACTGAACAATATGGAGAAAATCTATTTTTTAATTTTTCAACAAAATTATTTGGAGGCAAATATTTTTTTTTATAATTATTCGATATAGCTCTTAATAAACCAATGTCTTGAACAGGCCAAATATTTGATCTGTTATAGGTAAATAAAAGTATCATCTCAGCAGACCATCTGCCTATCTGCCTCAATTCTGATAAATATTCAATGGCTTGCTCGTCTGACATATTTTTTATTAAATTAGGTTTAAATTCTTTGTTAAGGATTTTTTCAGCTAACGACTTAATTCCTTTTACCTTTTGCCTGCTTAATCCACAGCTTTTTAATTGTGTAAATGTCAATTTTTTAATTGTTTTAGGAGAGATTTTATTCTTACATTTTTTATTAAACTTTAAAAATACAGAATTTGCGGCTGCTACACTAATCTGCTGACCAATAATACTTTTACAAAGTGAAAGAAAAATATTTTTTCTTGTAGTAAGTGAAGCATCAGAATACTTTTCAATTAAAGTTTTCATTACTCTATCTTTTGATGATAAATATCTCTTTGCCTTATTCCAATATAATGGTGGTTTACTCATGTTGTGCTACTGTTAACTGTTTTTTGAGATATATCTCTCTTCTAAAAATAATTAATGATGAAATTATTACCAAACCAGCTCCCATCAAAGTTTTTATAGTTGGTATCTCTCCCCAAATTATATAACCAAAAAATATAGCAAAAACTAAAGCTAAATACTTAAGAGGAGTAACTAATGACACCTCAGAATATTTATATGACTGACTTAACCATAAATTTGCAACACCTCCAAAAAAACCTATAAAAGATAAAAATACAAGGTCATATAAACTTGGCATAATCCACCCATAAGGTATTGTAAATAAGCTTAATAAAGTGATTGCTACTGAAAAATAAAGAGAAATTAACCAAACTGGCTCTGTTTTTGACAACTGTCTAATAGCAATTGCTACGTACGATAATCCCAAACAAAAAATTATTGGGTATATATAATAAATGTTCACTGAACTTAAACCTGGCTCAGTAATAATAATTATTCCAACAAAACCTATAATAACTGCTAACCATCTAAATATGCCAACTTTTTCTCTTAATAAAAAAATTGAAAATATAGTTGTGAATATGGGTGCAGCAAATGAAATGCTTACTACTGTAGCTAATGGCAAATTTCTTAAAGCAATAAATATTGCAATTAGAGCAATTAATCCAAAAGCACATCTTAAAAAATGTAACCCTGCCCTCTTAGTGTAATAAAAATTTTTTCGTCTATCTGATGGTATAATAAATAAATAAAAAATGACGCCGAAAAATCCCCTAAAAAACAAAACTTCACCCAAAGGGTAGTGTTGAGACCATTTTACAATTATATCCATTACTGAAAATGCACATACAGATAGAAACATGTACAAAAATCCCAATTGATTTTTAGAGAGCATGTTATTATCTTTAAATTAAATACACTAATTATCAATGGAAATAGCAATTTTAGCACTTGGATGTTTTTGGGGTCCTGAACAAAAATTTAGTAAGATAGATGGAATAATTAGAACAGAGGTTGGTTATTGTGGAGGTAATACTGAAAAGACAACTTATAGGGATGTTTGTACCGGAACAACTAACCATGCTGAAGTTGTTAAACTTGAATATGATGAAAAAACCATTGCTTACGAGGATATATTAAAATATTTTTTTGAATTTCATGATCCTACTACGCTAAACTCTCAAGGTTATGATTTTGGTACACAATATAGAAGTGAAATTTTTTATTTAAATGAAAAACAAAAAAAGTCTGCGGAAAAAATTATTCAAGCTGAAAATAAAAAGTTAAATGGAAAAGTAGTAACTCAACTATCGCTTTTAAAAAATTACTGTACAGCAGAAGAATATCATCAAAAATATTTAGATAAAAAATTCTAATGTATTTAGTTTCCACAGAATGGTTAGTAGGCAATTTAAGCCGTGTAAAAATAATAGATGCCTCGTGGCATTTGCCCTCGACAAATAGAGATGGATTTGAGGAATATAAAATTGAACACATTGAGAATTCAATTTTTTTTGATTTAGACAAGTTTTCAGACAGAAATACTGATCTTCCTCATATGCTATCAGATGCTAAAAGTTGGGCAAAAAATATATCAAAACTTGGCATAGAAAACGAAGATAAAATAATAATCTACGATAACTCTGATGTGTTAAGTGCATGTAGATGTTGGTACAATTTTATTTATTACGGTCATAATCCCAAATACGTAGGAGTTCTCGATGGAGGGCTGGGTAAGTGGAAAAAAGAGAGAAAATCTACATCAAAAGAAAAAGTTAATTTTAAAGAGACAAAATATGAGGCTGTTGAAAAAAGAAACATGGTAAAAAATAAGTCTGAGATTGATTTAAATATTAAGACAAATGAATTTTTAGTTTTAGATGCGAGAAGTGAAGATAGATTTTTTGGAAAAGTATCTGATCCTAGAAAAAATGTTAGAAGTGGATCGATACCAAACTCACATTGTTTACCATTCACCAATATTATACGATCAGACAAAACATTTAAAAATATTGATGAAATTAAACAAATATTTAATCAAATAAATCCTGATAATAAAAAAATGTTAGTTTTTTCTTGTGGCTCAGGAGTTTCAGCTTGTATATTAGCACTTGCATATTCTTTGGTAGATAATAAATATGTGCCTACCATTTACGATGGTTCATGGGCTGAGTACGGAAAAATAGAGTAAAAAATAAATGAAAAGATCATCTAAAATTACAACAGTTATATTTATATTTTTTTTTATTATTGCAGGAGTAATCATAGCACGAACAATGATTGGAAATCATTTCAAAAAAAAATTTAGTAAGATGCCACCGCCAGGAGTAATAGTAACATACGCTAAAGAAAGGATTTTTGAAAACAATATAAGTACTTTTGGTACTGCGGTACCTATTCAAACTCAGGCGTATAAAATCGAAAAATATGAAATAATCAAACCAATAGTATTTAACCGAAAAGTTAAAAAAGGTGATGTAATAGTCGAATTAAAAAATAGGAAAATTTTTGCTCCTTTTGATGGAATTATTGGTAAAAAAGAGTTCTCGGAGGACGTTGAGGTTTCAAAATCATCACTTTTAATAAATTTAGACGACTCATCAACAATATATTGTGACGTTCAAATCCCAGAAATTTATTTTCCTTTTATTGAAGTTGGATTACCAGTCAAAATTGAATACTCCGGCTCTGCAAAAAAATATTTTGATGGAGTAGTAGATTCCATATCAAGTAGGATTACAGAAGACACAAGATCATTACCTATAAGAATTAAAATAAATAATCAAAAAGGTGAAATTTTACCTGGATCTTTTCTTGAAGTCTCAATTAGATACAATGTAAGAAATAATTTGGGTGCACCTGATACAAGCACAATTGTAGAGGGAGATAATGTATTTATTTATAAAGTAAACAATGAAAACAAAGCAATAAAAACCAAAGTTAATATAGGTGATCGTTTTAAAGGATTTATTGAAATTAAAGATGGAATAAGTTCTGGAGATAAGATTGTAGCTGAGGGATTAAAAAAAGTCAGACCAAATTTAGAAATAAAACCAATTGAAAAAGGTGAAAATCAGAAAGCATCGACATGGGGGAAAAAAGAGAAAACTACTAAAAGTGAGGCGACAAAAGGAAAATTTGATTGGCTTAAAAAGTTAAATATTTTTAAAAAATCTGAGGCTGAGAAAAAAAGCTAAAATAAACATTTAAAATGAATCTTACAGAAATAAGCATTAAAAGACCAGTAGTGGCATGGGTAATGTCCTTAGTATTAGTTATTTTTGGGATATTTGTTTTCTCAGAACTTCCAGTAAGAGAACTGCCTGAGGGAATTCAACCACCTGTAGTCCAAGTTCAAACAGATTATAAATCAGCTTCTTCTGAAATTATTGATGAGGAAATAACACAAAAAATTGAAGATGTAATAGGGGGTGCTGAAGGGATTAAGAACATAGATTCAACCTCTTTAAATGGCAGAAGTAGAATTAATATTGAGTTTAATACAGATATAGACCTAGACAATGCCGCTAACGACATTAGAGAAAGAGTGTCAAGGGTAGTTGATAATTTACCAAGTGAGTCTAGTCCTCCTCAAATCTTAAAAAGAGCAGCAGGATTTACTACAACTATGTGGCTAAGTCTTTCATCTCCTACATGGAACGATTTAGACCTTGGGGATTACGCTGAAAGGTACCTTGTGGATGCCTTTTCAAGTGTACCAAATGTCGGGAGAATTTTAGTTGGAGGTTTAAGAGAATTAAGCGTAAGGGTATGGATTGATCCAATTAAATTAGCCGCAAATGATTTAACTATTCAAGAGGTTGAAAGAGCTTTAAGAAATGAGAATGTTGATCTTCCTGCTGGCGCTTTAGAAGCAGATAATAGAGACTTAACTTTAAACATTGACAAATCTTATACAAATATAGAAACAATTAAATCACTACCAATTAAAAAAGTTAAAAATAATGTAATATTATTATCTGATGTTGCAAATATAGAATTTGGACCTGTCTCAGAAAAAACTCTGTTTAAGGCACAAAGGAAAAATGCAAAAAATTTAAAAACTGTAGGAATTGGTATTTATGCTAGAAGTGGTGCTTCTACAGTTGAACTATCTAATCAAATTAAAAAAAAAATAAATGAAATAAAACCCTTATTGCCAGATGGTTTAAATCTTGAAATTGCATTTAATAGAGCAACATATGTTGGAACTGCTATTCAAGAAGTTTATAAAAGTTTAATTATTGCTTTCGTATTAGTTGTATTAATCATTTATTTATTTCTAGGAAATTTAAAAGCTGTCATTGTGCCTGCAATTGCACTTCCAGTAAGTTTAATTGGATCTTTTTTGGGCTTATATATTTTTGATTTATCAATAAATATTTTTGTTCTACTAAGTTTTATATTAGCAATTGGAATTATAACAGATGACTCTGTTATTATGACTGATGCGATTTATTCTCGTATTGAAAAAGGAGAAACATCTTTAGTTGCTGCATATAAAGGATCAAAACAAATTACTTTCGCAATTATTGCAACAACACTAATTTTAGTGGCTGTATTTTTACCTCTAATTTTTATTAAGGGAATTTCAGGTACACTATTTAGAGAAACTGCTATAGCTTTGTCTTTTTCAATTGTTGTTTCCTCTTTTGTTGCTCTTACTCTGTCTCCGATGCTTGGCAGCAAATTTTTAAATAAAAAAGAAAAAAAAGGTTTATTTGTTAAAAAGTTTAATAATTTATTTAAAGCCTTCTCTGAAGGTTACATAGAAACCTTAGGATATTGGTTAAATAAAAAAAAAATAATATCAGGATTTATAATATTTGTGGTCTTGGGGTCTATTTTCCTTTTCAATTTCACCAAAAAAGAATTAATCCCTGTTGAAGATCGGGGAGCTTATTTAATAATTGGTTCAACAGATGAAGGAAGTTCTTTTGAATACACTCAAGATAAGGCACAAATTATTGAAAGTAGATTATTAAAACTTCTTGAGGCTGAAGATAGTCCTTATGAAAGATTGATTATGCGTGTTCCAGGATTTGGAAAATCAGCAACCACATACAACAGTTTTATTATAATAGCATTACTAGATGAATGGAAAAATAGAAAAAAAGGTAGTCAGACAGTCTTAAGAGAAGCTATTGGAAAGATAGTTACAGTTCCACAAGCTTTTGCTTTTCCAATTTCTCCACAATCTATAAGAGTATCTAATTACAACAAACCAGTTCAATTGGTTATATATGGTACTAGTTATGAGGAACTAGAGAAAATTCAAAATGAGGTAATTCAAACTCTTAGAAAAAATACAAATCTTTCGAGAATTGAGAGTGATTACACAAAAAATAAACCTGAAGTTAAGTTAATTACGAATAAAAATAGAGCAAAAGATTTAGGTGTTTCAACAGAGACAATTGGAAGAACTTTGGAGACTTTTTACGGAGGAAAAAGAGTTACATCATTTAATAGGATGGGAAGAGAATATCCAATTATTTTACAACAATATCTTGCAGACAGAAGAAATAAAGATGGAATTTCAAAAATACATGTTAGATCAGAAACAAGTGGTAAACTCGTATCTCTTGCAAGTTTAGTAGAGTTTGAAGAGAAAGGTACAGCTGAGACTTTACCAAGATATAATCGACAAAGAGCTGTTACCATATCCGCAGCAATTGATGAAAATTATAGTCTAGCTGAAGCAATGAAGTACTTAGAAAATACAATGAATAACTTGGCCCCACAAAATCAAATCACTTGGAAAGGTAAGTCAGAGGAATTGAAGGAAACTAGCAACGAGATCTTTATTATTTTTGCTTTAGCATTAATTACTGCATACCTAGTAATGGCAGCAACCTTTAATTCGTTTATTCACCCGTTTATTATAATTTTAACTGTCCCACTTGCTGTGTTTGGAGGACTAATATTTATTTTATTTTTAAATAGTTCAATAAATATCTTTTCACAGATCGCTTTAGTAATCCTAATTGGTATTTCTACAAAAAATAGCATTTTAATTGTTGACTACGCTAACCAAATAAGAAGAACAGGTGCTAAAATAGAAACAGCTATCAAAGAAGCTTGTAAATTAAGAATAAGACCTATCATTATGACTTCTTTAAGTACTATGATTGCAATGTTGCCTTTAGTTATTGGAAATATTGGACCTGGAGCTGGTGAAGGATCGAGATTAGCTGTTGGATCAACTATTTTAGGTGGAATGATAATTTCAACATTTTTTACATTGTACATCACTCCAACAATGTATCTGGCTCTTGCAAAAAATACTAAAAGAATAGATGCTGTAGATTTAGAGCTAAAGAAACAATTAAATTAAAAAATAATAAATCTTCTAGTTGATAAAGAACTTTTACATTTATTAAGTTGTTTTTTATATTTATTTGAGTGGTTCTCTACTTTTTTTGCTAGAAGGATAACCTTTTGATTTTTTTTGTAATTTTTGTATCCACCCCATCCCTCGTGATAAGCAAGATATTGTCTGAAACTGTCATCTAACGGTATTTTAAGTATAGATTTTGTTTTGTTTGTGTACCACCCAATAAAATCAACACTATCTTTAAATCTTGCCCTTGATGCAAATTTATTTCCAGTCTCATCTTTGTATTGTTTCCACGTTCCTTTGACAGCTTGTGAGTATCCAAAAGAACTTGAAGGACGTTTGTATGGTATAACCTTAAAGATTTTTTGTCTTTGTGGCTTTGCCAACCAATCAAAATCAGATTCCATTTTAATAATTGCAAGTTGTAAATAAACTGGAGTACCCCATTTTTTCTCTGTTTTTTTTGCATGTTTATACCAGAAGTATTTCTCAGAAAAAATTGAGCATCCATCTGCTGTATTTTTTGGTACTGAAGCACATGCTGATAAAAACAAAAATGAAAATAAAATAATTAATTTTTTTGAGCGAATCACCAATTAATTTATAAATTATCTATTTTTTTTTCTCCATACCCATGGATATTCAAATTTAGTTTTCCATAATCCAAGATTATTTTTTTTTGCAAAATTTTCATGTTCTTCGTACTTTTTTTTTGAGTATTTGGCATAGTCAAAAGCATAACCATTTTTAACCATATAAACTGATAAACTTTCACCATTAACAAAGCATTCTGCTAAAATTCTATTGTACCTGTCTTTTTTTTTCTCAATTAAACATTCTACAAAATTATTTCCAATTTTTTGGCTAAGTTTTTTTTTTGAAAGTTCACCACAGTAAACTTTTTGTGTTTCAAGCTTGCAAATTTGTTTCTTACCTCTAAAAAAACTTTCTGGAGCATCAATTCCTGAAAATCTGATTTTTTTTTTATCTACAATAATTGTGTCTCCATCTATTACTGAAACATTTTTTGAGGATATCTGTTTATTATCAGAGAGTGAATTACTACAAAATAAAAATGTAATAAATAATTTAAGTAAAGTCTGCTTTAGCCTTTTCATTCATCTCATTCATTTTACCACGAATCTCATCATCAGAAATATTAAAACTTTCCAAATCACTTTTAATTTTTCTAAATACATCTTCATCACCTGCTTCTGCAAAATCTGCTTTTATAACTGATTGTATATACTCCTTAGTTTGTTCTTCACTATAACCCATAATTTTTGATCCCCATTCTCCTAGATACTTATTTCGTCTTGCACTTATTTTGAATTCTTTCTCTTCATCATGAGCAAACTTTTTTTCAAATCCTTTTTTTCTATCTTCGAAAGAGTCCATATTTATTCCTTCCAAATTTAAATAATTTAAAAATAATTAAAGAAATTATTATACCAATTAAATTTCCAAATAAATCTTTTATTTCAAATGATCTATTTGGGATTATAATATGCATTACTTCTAAAAAAATAGAGATTATAAAAATATAAATTATTATAATTTTTTTTTCTTTTAAAAAAGCATTTAAGGCAATTAAACCAAATATAAAAAAAGCAAAAAAATGATTTGATGAGATAACAAAATCTCTGGTTAAACTGGGTTGAAAATTACAATTATCATAAAATAGACAACCCAAAATGGATCCAGGATACAGATAAAAAATTATTAGTAATAGATTTATTATTTGAAAAGAAGTCTTTAACATTTAAAAATAATCTATATTAAATATATTTAAATGAGTCATCTAATATTAATTAGGCACGGCCAAAGTGAGTGGAATTTACAAAATAAGTTTACAGGGTGGGTTGACGTTGATCTCTCTCCGCAGGGGAAACTTGAAGCATGTAAAGCGGGTGAGCTTATTAAAGAATTAAATTTTAAGGTTGATTACTTTTTTTGCTCCTATCAAAAAAGATCTATCGATACTCTTAAACTTATATTAAACACCCTCAGAGAAAAAAATGATCAAATTATAAAAGCATGGGAGTTAAATGAAAGACATTATGGAGCCTTAACTGGTTTAAATAAAGATGAAATGAAAAAAAAATTAGGAGATGAGCAAGTTCACATTTTGAGACGATCATGGGATATTCCACCTCAACCTTTAAGTAAAAATAGTCCTTATCATCCTTTAAATATCGAAACTTATAAAGATATTCCAAGAGATAAATTACCAGATACAGAGTCTTTAAAAAACACTTACGAAAGAGTAATTCACTATTACAAGGCCCATATCGCGAGTAAGTTAAATAATAATATTATTGTTTCTGCTCATGGAAACTCGATTAGATCAATGTGTAAATTTTTATTTGAACTAGATAATGATGAGGTAACTAAATTAGAAATACCGACTGGTAATCCTTTGAAAATAACATTTAATAACAAAAAAAAATTAACTGATGCAATTTATCTTGACAAAAATAGAGCTAAAAATCTGATCAAATTTTAGGAACTTAATTTTTTATAAATTTGAAGGTCAGTAACATGAAAAAATTCGTTAACACTTTCAATACCATAAAGCTGTTTATTTTTAATTTCTTTGTCCCAAACTTCAGAAATTGAAAACTTATCCTTATTAATGCTTGTAAAAATACTTTTATTTAAAATTTGGCACCCAGTAAAAATATAGTTATTTATATTCTCTTTAGACACTAAATTATCTTTTAGAGTAAAATCACCTTTAAATCGTTTATCAAAGCTTTTAGAATTTTTAACAAGCATTAAAATATTACTTAAATTCTTATCAAAATAAAATTTTTTCATTTTTTCTATTTCAGTTAAATAATTGTCTTTCCATATCGTATCAGGATTAATTATCAAAAAATCTTCATCAGTATCATTTTTTACCAAATTTTTGATACCTCCTCCTGTATCTAAAATTTCTTTTTCAAAAAGTAATTTTACTTCATTTTGATAATTTTTTTTTTTAATAAAATTTTCTATTTCATATGAGAGATAATGAGTATTAATCAAAATTTTCTTAATTCCACATTTCTTTAAAAAATTAATGGAATTTTCTAATAATGTATCATTTTTTATTTTAAGAAGAGGTTTCGGTGTAGTGTCTGTTAAAGGAGCAACTCTTTTACCAAAACCTGCGCACAAAATTAATCCTGTTGATATCCTCATTTTAGTCTTTTCTTTTCTGGAATGTAATTGTTTAATAAAAAATTAAGTTCTTTAAATTTTATATCTTCTGATCTATCTTTAATTAATTTCCATGCATAGGGGATAAATTTTAAGTATTTATGTTTTTTGTCTCTTAATGATAATCTTGTGAAAATACCAATTATTTTCAAGTTTCTTAAAACAGATAATATTTCGAAATCATTTTTCAATTTTTCAATATTAATTTTTTTTTCAAGTTCAAAATATGTTTGAAGTAAGTGATTTTTAAAATTTCGATTTGTTTTAAACCTTACATCATCTATTAAAGATGCTAAATCATAAGCAGGATTTCCATATACTGCATCCTGACTATCAATTAAAAATAGCTTCTTTTTATGAAACATAATATTTGAAATATGAAAATCTCTATGTACTAAAACTTTTTTTTTAATTTTTAACTTTGATAATAATTTTTTAAAAATTTTATTTAGTTTATTTTTTACTTTTTTTATTTCATTTTTATTTAGTTTTGTTGGTAGATACCACTGGGCAAATAAGTTTGCTTCCTCAATTAATTTTTTCTCAGAATATTTAGGTAAATGGTAATAACTTTTTTTAAAAGTTAAAGTTTTTTCTTTGTCAATTTTTTGAATTCTAATAAGTAATAAAAAAATTTTTTTATATATTTCAATTTTATTTTTTTTTTTTTTTAATATACTTAAAATTGTTTCGTCTCCTAAATCCTCTATCTCTATATAATTTTTATCATAGTTTTCTTTTAGTAATTTAGGAGCGTTAATTCTATTTTTTAAAAAAAGTTGATTGATTGCATCATATATTAATAAATTTATTTTTGGATCCTTTTTACTATAAACAATTACTGATTTGTTTGAGCGATAAAAGGATCTAAAGGATGCATCTCCTGATAATTTTTTACAATGATTTAAATTCATCAAATATTTTTAATCTTTCATAAGCTGATATTGTTAAATACCTTGAATTAAAATTTTCTCCATACTCAAAATTTATATCAATTGTATTTCTTGGCTTATGTTCGCCTAAGATTTCTGGCCATTCAATTAATACAATTTTATCAGAAAGATCTTCAAAAATATTCAAACTCAAAATATCCTTTTCACTCTTCAGTCTATAAAGGTCGTAATGATGTATATCAAATTTGTTTAGTTTGTATTGGTTCATCAAACTGAAAGTAGGGCTTGTTATTTCTGAAATATTTTTTTTGTCTATTTTTTCAAGACTATTTACCAAAGATTTAATAAAGGTTGTTTTGCCTACACCAACCTCTCCATAAAATAAAACAACATCACCTTTGAAAATATTTTTTGCAAAAATATCTGCGATTTTTTTAGTATTTTCTAATTTAGAAATATTTAACTTGCTACTTTTAGTAGCGATACGCATCAGGCTTGTATGGTCCTTCTGTAGTTACACTAATATATTGAGCTTGATCTTCAGACAACTTAGTTAATTTAGCCCCAACTTTTTCTAAATGAAGTCTTGCAACTTTTTCATCTAAATGTTTTGGTAAAACATATACTTTCTTTTCATACTTATCTGAATTATTCCAAAGTTCAATTTGAGCAGTTACTTGATTTGTAAATGATGCACTCATTACAAAACTAGGGTGTCCGGTTGCACAACCGAGATTGACCAGTCTACCTTCGGCAAGTAAAATTATTCTTTTATTGCTAGGTAAGGTAATTTCATGAACTTGTGGTTTGATTTCATCCCACTTATAATTTTTTAGCGCTTCAACTTGAATTTCATTATCAAAGTGTCCAATGTTGCAAAGTATAGCTCTATCTTTCATATCTCTCATATGATCAGCTGTAACTACATCTTTGTTTCCAGTAGCTGTTACAACAATGTCAGCTTCTTTGATCATATCATCCATTAACACTACTTCATAACCTTCCATTGCAGCTTGAAGTGCACATATAGGATCAGTTTCGGTAACCATAACTCTTGCACCACTTTGACGAAGTGATGCAGCACTTCCTTTTCCAACATCACCAAAACCTGCTACGATAGCAACTTTTCCTGACATCATTACGTCAGTTGCTCTTTTTATTCCATCAACTAAGCTTTCTCTACAACCATATAGGTTATCAAATTTTGATTTTGTAACAGAGTCGTTCACGTTTATCGCAGGTACAAGTAAGGTTCCCTCACTTTCCATTTTTTTCAAAGCTAAAACTCCAGTTGTAGTTTCTTCTGACAAACCTTTTATATCTTTTAATAAATCTTTATAATCTTTGTGCATCAAGGCTGTTAAATCTCCACCATCATCAAGTATCATATTTGGTTTCCAACCTTCTTTTCCTTCGATAGTTTGTTTCACACACCACCAATATTCTTCCTCTGTTTCACCTTTCCATGCAAAAACAGGTATTCCAGCTTTTGCAATTGCAGCAGCTGCGTGATCTTGGGTGGAAAAAATATTACACGAAGACCATCTTACTTCAGCTCCTAGCTCAACTAGTGTTTCAATTAATACTGCTGTTTGGATTGTCATATGTAAACAGCCAACAATTTTTGCACCTTTTAAAGGTTCTTTACCTTTATACTCTGCTCTTAATGCCATTAAGCCTGGCATTTCTGTTTCTGCTAATGAGATTTCTTTTCTACCAAATTCAGCTTCAGATATATCTTTAACTTTAAAATCATCCATAAAGTGAGGCTTTTAACAATTTAATAAAATTAATCAACAAAGATTTATGCTTTTGGGAAATTTATTTCAATTCTGGCACCTTTATCCTCATTATTAGATGCGGTGATTTCGCCCCCATGTATCTCTACTAAATTTTTTACTATATTTAGTCCTAATCCTGAATGCTCACCAAATTTCTCAGGTCTATTGCTATAAAATCTATTGAAGATTTTATTTGTATCGTTTTCATTAAAACCAACTCCTTCGTCTGAAACTATTAATGTAATTTTATCCTCATCTTTTTTTGCTAGCTCAACATCTATTGCTTGATTTTTCTCGCTGAATGAAATCGAATTTTCTAATAAGTTTGCTATAATTTGTTCAATTCGATTTTCTATAGCAAGAATTTCATAATTATTTTGGCCATTTGTCTTAAAATTAATTGCTATAGATTTTTTAGTGTCATATACGCTATTAAAATCATCAACGACTGATTTTACTACCTCAGCTAAGTTGATTTTTTTCATCTTTTCGGAGGAAATTGCAGCCTCATCTCTCAACATTTGTGAATAATCTGTAATTAATCTCTCAATTCTTTCAACATCATGAGAAACAATTTTTACTAACTTATGTCTTTGCGATTTATCCTCAGTCTCAGATATAATTTCTGATGCACTCTTTAAAGATGCTAGCGGGTTTCTTATTTCATGCAACAAGTCTGTTGAATAATTTTCTGCTGTTGTAATTCTTTGATGTAATTCATCAGTCATTTCTCCCAATGATTTTGATAAAGTGCCAATTTCATCATTTCTATTTTGAATTGATTTTATGTTTGTTTCTTGACTACTTTTTTCTTTTATTAAATTTGTATAAATAACCAAATTTTTAATTGGCTTTAAAAAGTATCTATTCATAACAAATGAAAAAATTATAATTACTATACCAACTAAAATTGCTGTTCTAACTATAAACACTTTACGTTCGTTAATTACAGCTTTTACATCATTTGCGTTTTCTGTAACTGCAATAAAACCAACTTCTCTATTATCTATTATGACATTTTTCAAAGTTGTTAACAAAAATTGATCGTAACTATCAGAAGTAAATGTAAAGGGTTGTCCATAATTTTTTGAATTTTTGTAAATGTTTAAATTTTCCAAAATTTTAACTTTTTTTTTTAAATTTTCTTCTTTTTTTTCTGGTTTAATATTTTGTTCGTTTTCGTTGAGGTTATTCATTTCAACTATATCTAATCTTTGGGAAAAAGCTCGCGGGTCCAGATCAAGAGTGTCTGTGTCCCCTATTAAATTGAAATTGAGATCAAAAAACTGAACTCTATCTATACTTTGAAACAAAAACCTAGTAGAAAAAAGAAAACTTTTTACCTCTTCCTCATTAAATTGAACTTGTAATCTATTCAAATTTTCAATTGTATTGTCTAGTGTATTGATATGATTTACAGTCTTGTTTTTTATTAATGTAGGTTGAATTCTGTTAAGATAAATTAATGTGAGTAAACCAATAATCAAAAATACTAAAAAATTAATGAATAAAAATTTTTTTAGTATTGATAAATTTTTTAGAAAACGACTCAACATTATTTAACATTCCAACGATATCCACTTCCGTATCTAGTTTCAATCGCTGAAAAGTCAGGATCTATCCTCTTAAATTTTTTTCTTATTCTTTTTACATGGCTGTCTATTGTTCTATCTTCAATGTCAGTATCTTCTCTATATGCAACATCCATTAATTGAGATCTTTCTTTGATTATACCAGGTCTTTTTGACAGTTCTTTCACTATTAAAAATTCTGTCGTTGTTAATTTATCTGGTAGTTCTTTTCCATCCCACTCACACTCTAATTGTGAAGGGTCTAATTTTAATTTACCGTGAGAAATAATATTTTTATTTTCTTCAATTTTATTATCTTTTTTTCTAAGTTGTACTCTAATTCTCTCAATAAGAACTTTCGTAGAAAATCCACCAGATTTTTTTACGAAATCATCAGCCCCAAGTTTCAATCCAAGCAGTTCATCAACTTCTTCATCCTTTGAAGTTAAAAAGATTACAGGCATTGAAGTTTTTTTTCTTAATTTTTTTAACAATTCTTCTCCATCCATTCTTGGCATTTTAATATCTATAACTGCAAGATCAGGTGGCGTTCTTGACAAACCTATTAGAGCGCTTTCTCCATCTAAATATGTTTGAATTTGAAATCCTTCTTTCTCAAGTGCAATACTTAAAGTAGTTAAGATATTTCTATCATCATCGACTAGTGCAATTGTTTGTTTCATTATTCACTTATAAAAATACTAAAATGTTTAAATTTGGGCAATTAAATGTTTCTAATGTAATTGTCCCCAATTATCACCAGAATTTATGTCTACTAATAAAGGTATTGAGAATGAGTGCAGGTTACTATCTTTTACGCTTATCATTATTTTTTTTATAATTTTTGAACTATTGATAATATTTTTTTCCTCTACTTCAAATATTAACTCATCATGAATTTGCAAAAGCATTTTTAGATTATTATTTTTTTTATCGCTAATCTCGTCATCTAATCTAATCATTGCCATCCTCATTATTTCTGATGCTGAACCCTGGATTGGCGCATTTATTGCTGCTCTTTCTTGAAAATTTCTTACGTTAAAGTTTTTATCATTAATTCCGGTAATGTGTGTTTTTCTTCCAAAAATATTGTTTACATATCCACTTTTTCTACAAAACTTTATTGTTTCAGACATATATTCTTTTATCTCAGGGAATTTTAAAAAATAAGAGTTAAGAAATTCCTCGGCCTCAACGTTTGAAACATTAATTTGTTTTGCAAGACCATATTGCGATATTCCATAAATTATCCCAAAATTAATAGCTTTAGCTTTTCTTCTCATATCTGAGTCAACCTTGTTAATTTCAGTACCAAATACTTGGCTTGCTGTAAGGGAGTGGATATCATCATTATTATTAAATGCTTTTTTTAACTCTTTCACATCTGCTAGATCAGCTAAGATTCTCATTTCTATTTGATTGTAATCTGCAGAAATAAGTTTTTTGTTTTTTTCAGCAATAAACGCTCTTCTTATATCTTTGCCTTCTTCAGTTTTAATTGGAATATTTTGCAAATTTGGATCACTTGATGCCAGTCTTCCAGTTGTTGTAGCAGCTAAAAGAAAAGACGTGTGAATTCTTTTTGTATTTTTATTTATGTGTTCAGGAAGAGTATCTGAATAAGTATTTTTAAGTTTGCTAGTTTGTCTCCACTCAAGAACTAATTTTGGAAAATCATAACCCTTGAAAGCTAGATCTTCTAAAACCGAAGCACTAGTTGCAAAACTTCCTTTTTTTGTTTTTTTTAATGATGCTATTTTTAAGTCATTATACATTATTTCACCGAGCTGCTTGGTAGAACCAATATTAAATTCTTTTTTAGAGAGCTTAAATATTTTCTGTTCTAGGCTTTTTATTTTTTTTTCAAAT
Organism: uncultured Pelagibacteraceae bacterium; assembly: GCA_902592445.1. Classification (GTDB taxonomy): domain Bacteria; phylum Pseudomonadota; class Alphaproteobacteria; order Pelagibacterales; family Pelagibacteraceae; genus Pelagibacter. The sequence continues at coordinate 32,230 of CACJEN010000001.1, read as the reverse complement.
TTCGAAGATAAATTTTTAAGTGATTTTTCATCTAATTTAATACCTTCTATTTCCATTTTAGCTAAAATTTTAACTAATGGTTTTTCAAAAATTTCATAAATATTTAAAAGATTTTCTTCTTTTAAAGACTTTAAAAAGTTTTTGTACAATCGATATGTAATATCAGCATCCTCAGCTGCATAATCCTTGGCTATATTCACATCTACTTCTGAAAAATTTATTTGTTTTTTTCCAGTACCTACTAAATCTTTAAATTGAATTGTTTTATGTCCTAAATGAATGTCAGCCAGTGTATCCATGTTATGTCTATTTTTTCCTGCATCTAAAACATAAGACATCAACATCGTATCCTCTAAAGAATTAATATCTATTCCTCTTTTATTAAAAATAATATAATCAAACTTAATATTTTGACCGATCTTTTTGATACTTTTGTCCTCTAAATAAGGTTTAAATATTTTTAAAATTTTTGTTTCATCTAAATTTTTGAAATTTTTATGTCCTGTAGGAATATAACAGCCTTTGCCAATTGCATGGGACATTGAAATTCCAACAAGTTTTGCTTGGTGAGCATCTAATGAGTTAGTTTCTGTATCAATAGCAAATTCCCCTTTATCCTCTGCAGCTTTTAACCATTTTTGGAGCTCCTCCTCATTTTTAATTAAATAATAGTTTTCTTTTGTAATTTTTGAATGATTTTTTTCATCATTATTTTTATTTTTGCTCTGTGAAAAATCGGTTTCACCGTAAGTTGAAATCGCAGAACTTAATAGTCTATTAAATTCCATTTCTCTTAAGAAATTATAAAGCTTTTGTTTATCAATTTCCTTTAATTGAAATTCCTCGATTTTATTTTTAACTGGAACATCCTTTTTTAATGTTACCAGTTTCTTGCTAATTATTGCTTTATCTTTATTTTCAATTAATGTTTCTCTTCTCTTATTCTGTTTAATTTTATTCACATTTTTTAATAAGTTTTCTAAATTTCCATACTCTTTGATTAATTCAGCTGCGGTTTTAACCCCAATACCTGGTACACCTGGAACATTATCAGTACTATCTCCAGCTAAAGCTTGAACATCGATTACCTTTCCAGCTTCAACTCCAAATTTATTTTGAACATCCTCCTCATTTATAAATTTATTCTTCATAGGGTCATAAATTCTCACATTTTTCCTATAAAGCTGCATTAAATCTTTATCAGAGGAAACTATTGTTGCTTTTGCACCTTTTTCTAAAATTTGCTCTACATAAGTAGCGATCAAATCGTCTGCTTCATAATTTATTAATTCAATAGAAGGGAGATTGAACGCAAGTACTGATTTTCTTATATAATCAAATTGTGGAATTAAATCATCAGGAGCATCAGATCTGTTTCCTTTATATTCAGAGTAAATTTCATTTCTGAAATTTTTTCTTGCCGAGTCAAAAATTACTGCAAAATGACTGGGCTTATCTTTATTGTCTTTTGATTTAGCATCTTCTAGAAGTTTAAAAAGCATATTACAAAATCCACTAACGGCTCCGACAGGTAAGCCATCGCTTTTTCTTGTTAACGGTGGAAGTGCATAATAAGCTCTGAAAATATATCCAGATCCATCAATCAAATAAAAGTTATCGTCTTTTTTAATTTTTGACATTTAATATTTTAGCTTAAATTAATATAAGTTAATAATTTTAAAATAACTTGTTAACAAAAGTGTAGATTTATTGTTATTATAATTGTATCAATTAAGCATGGAAATAGCTAAAAATATTTACAGTAACAAAATACTTAAATACATCGTAATTGCTTTTGCTGGATCAATATTATTAACTATATCTGCAAAAATTAAAATCCCTTTTTATCCTGTTCCAATGACAATGCAGACTTTTGTCGTAATATTGTTAGGAATAACATTTGGATATAAAGCTGGTGCTGCTGCAGTTTGTTTATATTTAATTGAGGGAATTGCTGGATTGCCTGTATTCTCTAATTCTCCTGAGAAGGGAATTGGTCTATCTTATTTTATGGGTCCAACAATGGGCTATCTAATTGGATTTATTTTTGCTGCAGTTATTGCTGGATATTTGAAATATAACAAAAACTATTTTTTTAATTTTTTTAAAATTTTATTTTCAATTTCAATTATTTATCTATTTGGTTTATTGTGGCTTGGTACCGTTATTGGGTGGGATAAACCGATATTTAAATTAGGCTTATTGCCATTTGTTTATGCGGAAATACTTAAAATACTTCTGCTCACCTTGATTGTTAATAAAGTGAAAAATTTTAGAAAATTTATCTAGGTGATCTTTTAGAAAGAATTCTTTGTAAAGTTCTTCTGTGCATTTTCAATCTTCTTGCAGTTTCAGAAACATTTCTATTACAAAGCTCAAAAACTCGATGAATATGTTCCCATTTCACTCTATCTGCTGACATAGGATTTTCTGGTGGAGCTGCTTTTTTGTTTGGATCTGCAAGCAATGCTTTTTCAACATCATCTGCATCAGCTGGTTTTGCAAGATAATCAATTGCACCTTCTTTAATAGCTGCAACCGCAGTTGGAATATTGCCGTAGCCAGTTAGCATCACTATTCTACTCTCAGAATTATTTTTTTGAATTTCTTTTACAACTTCTAGTCCATTTCCATCATTTAATCTTAAATCTACAACTGCAAAAGCTGGCTTTTTGGATTTTACAGACTCTATACCAATTTTTACACCTTCAGCTTGTGAAACGGTGAAACCTTTCTTTTCCATTGCTCTTGCAAGTCTTTCTCTGAATGGGTTATCATCGTCTACAATTAATAGAGATTTATCCTCAAATTCTGTTATTTTTTTTACTATTTCAGCTTCAGGCATGGGCCTTATATGGAAACATTCTAAATTATTTCAAGTATATATTTTTACTTTACATTGGCTCATTTTCAGCATAAATGCTCGTTTTATATAAACTTGCATAGCAGTTATGCGAGTTTTTTTTGTTAAATTTTTTTTTTGGAGCTTTAAATGCAAAAATTTAAGTCAGTTGACGAACTTATAAACCAACTGAAACCAACAGAACCGGTATATTGTATAAGAAGAAATTCTATAAGGTTAGCTTCTAAATTCTTTCAAAATAAATTTCCTGGTAAAATCCTTTACGCTGTTAAAACAAATCCACATCCAGTAGTTTTACAAACATTATTGGATAGCGGAATAAAGCACTACGATGTTGCATCAATTAAAGAGATCGAAACAATAAAAAATTTAAATCCTGAAATTGAATGTTCTTACATGCATACTGTAAAAAGTAGAGAAGATATAAAGGAAGCATATTTTAAGTACAATATAAAAACTTTTGCATTAGATACAAAAGATGAGTTAATAAAAATTATTGAAAGCACAAATCACGCAAAAGACTTAAGATTATTTATAAGAGTTTCTGTTTCAAATGAACACGCTGAAATTGATTTATCCAAAAAGTTTGGAGCTATAACATCAGAAGCAGCAGGTCTTTTGAGGCTTGGTAAACAATATGCTTACAAAATTGGTTTAAGTTTTCATGTAGGCTCTCAATGCATGCATCCAATTTCGTATGCAAAAGGAATTTCGGAAATAGGAAATATAATTAAAAGAACAAAGATTGTTCCTGATATAATAAACGTTGGCGGTGGATTTCCAACAATTTATCCAGATCTTGTACCGCAGTCAATGCAATCTTATTTTGACGAAATAAGTAAAGGTTTAAAAAATTTAAAACTTCAAAAACTTCCAGAAATAATTTGTGAACCTGGTAGATCGCTTGTTGCAGAAAGTGGATCTACAATTGTAAGAGTAAACTTAAGAAAAAAACAAAAATTGTATATCAATGATGGAACGTATGGAACTTTATTTGATGCAGGAACACCTAATATTGTTTATCCATCAAGAGTAATTAAAAATGGAAGAGTAATATCAAAAAAGTTAACTTCTTTTGATTTTTATGGTCCAACATGCGATAGTATGGATTATATGAAAGGTCCTTTCATATTACCAAACAATATTAAGGAAAACGATTATATCGAGTTAGGTCAACTCGGAGCATATGGTTTAACATTTAGAACTCAATTTAATGGTTTTTATTCTGATCAGATATTTGAAGTAGAAGATGATCCAATTATGACAATGTATAACAAAGAAACTATGAAAGAGTTTCTTGTTGCATAATGTCAGAAAATAAAAACTTATCACATAATAGAAAAAAAGATCTCTTAAGCAAGGAGGTTGAACACATTGACATCACAAAGTTCGATGCAAGAGAAATTATATCCTCGATGTCAAAAATGTCATTTGTATCAAGAGAAACTGCCAATGCAGCAGATATTTATAATGAAATGCTGAAAGATAAAGATTGTACAATTTTTTTAACCTTAGCTGGATCTACCTCTGCAGCAGGATGTATGCATGTGTATAGAGATTTGGTTAAATATAATATGGTGGACGCAATAGTTGCAACCGGAGCTTCTATAATTGACATGGATTTTTTTGAGGCTTTGGGCTTTAAACATTATCAAGGTTCTCAATTTCAGGATGATACGGAGCTTAGAGAAAATTATATTGATAGAATATACGATACCTACATAGATGAAGATCAACTTCAAATGTGTGATAGAATTATTGGAGAAATTGCAGATACGTTAGAGCCTCGTAGTTATACTTCAAGAGAATTTATTCAGGAAATAGGAAAATATCTAAAAACAAATTCTAAAAAAAAAGGGTCTTTAATAGAAATGGCTTACGACAATAATGTACCAATTTTTTGCCCTGCTTTTACAGACTCCAGCGCTGGTTTTGGATTAGTAATGCATCAAGAAAGAAATCCAAAGAATCACATAACTATTGATGCAATAAGAGAGTTTAGAGAATTGACAGAAATAAAAATTAGATCTGAAGGTTCTGGTTTATTTATGATTGGTGGAGGTGTTCCAAAAAATTTTATTCAAGATACGGTCATATGTGCTGAACTGCTTGGTAAAAATGTGGCTATGCATAAATATGCTGTGCAAATTACAGTTGCAGATTCTAGAGATGGTGCTTGCAGCAGTTCAACTTTAAAAGAAGCAAGTTCATGGGGTAAAGTTGACGTAACAAAAGAACAAATGGTTTTTGCTGAAGCAACAACTGTTTTGCCTTTAATTGCAAGTGATGCTTTCCATAAAGGTGAGTGGAAAAATAGAGAGAGAAAAAATTTCTCAAAAATATTTTAATTCAATATCATATAATTAAAGTATGATTATACCAATCTATCAAGTTGATGCTTTTACATCTAAAGTATTTGGAGGTAATCCGGCAGCAGTATGTCCTTTGGAAGAATGGATTAGTGATAATTTAATGCAAAAAATTGCTCAAGAAAATAATCTCTCTGAAACAGCTTTTTTTGTAAAAAATAAAAATGAATTTGACATACGTTGGTTTACACCATTGGCTGAACTGGACTTAGCTGGTCATCCAACACTTGCAACTGCACATGTAATTTTAAAAGAATTAGATAACAATTTAGAAAAAATAGTATTTAAAACAAAAATTCAAGATACTTTGACTGTGACATATAAAGATAATTTATACTTTATGGACTTTCCCTCTAGGGATCCTAGTATTGAAAAAAACATGGATGTTATTTCTAAAGCTCTTGGTAAAAAACCCAAAGAACTTTATAAACATAGAGATGCGATTGCTGTCTATGATTGTGAAGAGGATATAATAAATATTTCTCCGAGCTTTGATAAATTATCCAATTTAGAATATCCAATAACAATAGTAACAGCACCAGGAAATGAAGTAGATTTCGTATCAAGAGTTTTTGCACCTAAGTTAGGTATTCCGGAAGATCCAGTGACTGGTTCGGCCCATTGCGAACTCATTCCTTACTGGTCTAAAAGCTTAAAAAAAAAAGAAATGACCGCCCATCAAATCTCCAAAAGAGGTGGTAAACTTTATTGTACTTATAATGGTGATAGGGTTACAATTGGAGGAGATGCGATTACTTTTTTAAGAGGAAAAATAGAGATTTAATTAGATGAGAATGATTAAAGAATTAGAATTTTTGAAAAATAAGGACGGTTTCCTTGGCATTGATAATAAAACAAAATTTAAAGAGAAGGTAGTTGTTGTACCTTTTGGTCTTGAAAAAACAGTTAGTTATGGTGGTGGAACAAAAAATGGACCAAAAGAAATTATAAAAGCTTCTCATCAAGTTGAGTTATACGATGAAGAGCTAAATTATGAGCCTCATAAGAAAATTGGTATCAAAACTTTAAAACCATTTAAAATTGATAAAAATATTAATAAGGCTTTAAAAAAAATTTCTTTAATAAATGAAAATATTTTAAATAAGAAAAAATTTCCTCTTGTCCTTGGAGGTGAACACTCAATAACTCCAGGTTGCATTATTCCATTTACAAAAAAGTTCAAGAATATTTGTCTTTTACATTTTGATGCACATGCAGACTTAAGAGAAAGTTACCTTGGTGAAAAATATTCTCACGCCTCTGCAATAAGGAGATGCTTAGATTACAAAAATGTTTCCTTAATATCTTTTGGTATTAGAAATATATCAGAGGGTGAAATACCCTTCCTAAAAAAGAATTCAAAAAGAATAAATATTTTTTGGGCAAAAGATAAAAAAAAATGGAATTTGAATACTTTTAAAAAAATGATTAAAAATAAAACGGTTTATCTAACTTTTGATGTAGATGGCTTCGATAGTAGTATTATGCCAGCTACTGGTACTCCAGAACCAGGTGGACTATTCTGGAATGAATCTTTAGAAATTATTAAGATTGCGGCTAAAAATTCTAACATAGTGGGTGCAGATATTAATGAACTTTCTCCAATAAAAGGATTTAATTCTTATAATTTTTTAGTTGCAAAATTGGCTTATAAAATTTTAGCTTATAAATTTCATTTCTAATTAAGCTGGCTTTAAAATACCTAACATCATCCTAAAAGGTACTAACATTATTAAAGCAACTAGAATTTTAACTGCTAAATCTCCTAGGGAGAGAGTTACCCATGGAACACCTGTTCCATAAAAAGATATAGAAAAGAATAGGAATGTGTCTACTATTGAGCCTACGAAAGATGAGGCTAAAGGTGCTATAAACCATTTTTTTTGTCTTAATTTATCAAAAATTTGCACATCTAATAATTGAGCAACCATAAAAGCAGTACCAGATCCTATTGCTATCCTGATTGATATTAAATCTTCAAAATTTGTTGAGAATATAAGTGTAAAGAAAATTCCAATTATAAATCCAATATAAACAATTTTTCTAGCAATTATTTTTCCAAAAGATCTATTTGCTAAATCAGTAATTAAAAATGCAATCGGATAACTAAAAGCACCGTATGTTAAGATTTCCTGAAGTCCATAATAATTGATTGGAAACTGAACTAAATAATTGGATGCTAATACTACAACCCCCATAAGTAATGAGAGTATTAAAAATACTTTGTTCATTAAGCAGTTTTAGAGAGTAAGGATTTTTTAAGTTTTTTTAGCCTTAGAGATAAATCTCTTGCTTTTGCTGATTTTAAGAAGTTATCAAAGCTACCTTTCTTATCAACTGATCTCACACCTGCATTAGAAACAGTGAGCTTCATAGACTTTTTTAACAATTCACTTTTAAATTTTACCTTTTTTAAATTGGGTAAAAATCTTCTTTTAGTCTTGTTGTTAGCATGGCTAACGTTGTGACCTTTAAGAGGCATTTTTCCTGTGAGTTCACATTTTTTTGTCATAAAAATTATGCTTGTATAAGATTAATGAGTTAATCCGTCAATATCAATTTTTTGATCCCACTATCTCTGAAATATTTTTAATGCCATCTTTTGTGAGTATTTCGATTAATTCCTGACTTATTTTATTAGCTATATCCGGTCCTCGATATACCATGCCAGTATAAAGTTGAATTAAAGATGCTCCACGAATTATTTTTTCGTAAGCTCCCTTACCAGTGCTTACTCCTCCAACACCTATAATTTTAATTTTATTTTTTAGGTTGTTAAAAAATAAATTAATTAGTTCATTCGATTTATTTTCTATTGGGGCTCCTGAAAGCCCACCCTTTTCTAATTTATTTATATTTTTAAGATTATCCCTATTTTTTTCAGAGGTATTCGATACGATTAAAATTTCTATAGAATGTTTAACCAATGACTCACAAATTTCATCAATTGAGTTAAAATTTATATCTGGTGAAATTTTTACAGCTATAGGTAAATTGGATTGTAATTTCTTTTTTTCTTTTTGAATTTCAGATAATAAATTGTTCATTTCCTCTTGATTATGAAAATTTCTTAAATTTTCTGTATTAGGAGAAGAAATATTTATTGTGATATAATCTGCAACCGGAATAAATTTTCTAAAACATTTTACATAATCCTGAATTCTATTATCACTTGTTTTATTTGGGCCTATATTAACTCCCAACAAACCGTATGGTTTATTACTTTCAATTCTTTTATAAATTTCATCTGAACCTGAATTATTAAATCCTAGTCTATTGATTAGAGCCTCATCCTCCTCCAGTCTAAATACTCTCGGTTTTGGATTTCCATACTGTGGTTCAGGTGTAATAGTACCAACCTCAACAAAACCAAAACCCAGGTTAAATAGTGGATTATATACCTCCGCATTTTTATCAAAACCTGCTGCAACTCCTATTGGATTTTCAAGAATTTTATTAAATATTGATGTTTCTAAAACAGTTTTATTTTTAATTTTCTTTTTTGGCAAAGCGTTTAGCTTAAGTGTTTTAATTGCTAGAGAGTGTGCTACTTCAGGACTAAATTTGAAAATTAAAGGTCTTATTTTATTAAACATTATTTAATTTATTTTTGATAAGTTGTTTAGTTTCTTGCACTCCAAAAAAACTAATAAAGAAACCCATTCTAGGTCCATTCTCATCACCGAAAACAACTTCATAAATAAGTTTAAACCAATCTCTTAGGTTTTCTTTGTAACCGTTTTCTTTTCCAACTGTAAATATATTTGTCTGAAGTTCTTCAGGAGCCATATCATCATTACAATTATCAAGTGACTTTATTAATGCATTTAACGCATCTTTTTCATTTTCATTAGGTGTTTTGTAAACTTTTTTAGTTTTTATAACATCATTAAAATATTTAATTGCATAATTGATTAAGTTATCAAAAATTGGATGCTCATCCTCTTTGATATCTTGTTTGTATTTTTTCACAAATTTCCAAAGTAGTTTTTTATTATCTGCATTGCTTGTCTCAACCAAATTTAATAACATAGAAAATGACATTATAATTTTTTCATTTGGAATTGTTCCATTATGAACATGCCAAACTGGATTCATTAATTTTTCAAGATTACTTTGATTTTTACCTTTTTCTATAAACTCTAGATATTCATCCATAGCTTTAGGAACAACTTCTCTATAAAGTTTTTTTGCTCTTTTAGGGTTTTGATACATATAAAGTGATAAGCTTTGAGGAGAAGCATACTCTAGCCATTGGTCTATAGTTACTCCATTTCCTTTTGATTTTGAAATTTTCTCTCCTTTTTCATCTAGAAATAATTCATATGCAAAACCTGAGGGATTAGGTTTACCAAGTAATCTTATAATTTTTGTTGATAAGATTGCACTCTCAATTAGATCTTTTCCATACATCTCAAAATCAACATCAAGTGCATACCATCTCATAGCCCAGTCTACCTTCCATTGTAATTTACAATCACCATTTAAAATACTTTTTTCTAAATCTGTTCCATTGTTATCAAACAAAACCTTGGAATTGTTCTCATCGATTTCCTTGATCGGTATTTCTAAGACAGCTCCTGATGTTGGGCAGATAGGCAAAAAAGGTGAATAAGTTTGCTGCCTCTCTTTACCTAAAGTTGGTAAAATAATATTCATTATACCTTTATAATTACTTAATATTAATTTGAGAGTTTCATTAAACTTTCCAGATTTATAAAGCTCAGTTGAGCTTCTAAAAGAATATTTAAATCCAAACTTATTTAAAAAATTTTTTAACATTTCATTATTATGTTCTCCAAAACTATTAAATTTACCAAAAGGATCTGGTACAACTGTTAAGGGTTTATGTAAGTTAGCATTTAAAATTTCTTGGTTTGGTACATTCTCTGGTACTTTTCTCAAACCATCCATGTCATCTGAAAAAGTAATTATCTCTTTAGGAAGGTCAGTTAAATGATTAAGGGCATTGACTATCATTGATGTTCTTGCAACTTCACCGAATGTTCCGATATGAGGTAAACCGCTTGGACCATAACCTGTTTGTAGAGTTATTTTTCCCTTACTCTCTATATTTTTCTTTCTCTCTCTAATGATTTTTTTTGCTTCTACAAATGGCCATGCATTTGTTTTATCAATATTTATTTTATCAATCATATAAATGCAAAATACTCAAAAATAACGTATTTAATAACTCTTATAGAGTTGAAATTTATTTACCATAAAATAATGTCCAATCAAAATGTCCAATTATAAAACCGTTTTTTTTATACTCGGTGTTTTACAAATTATTTTAGGATTATCTATGATTGTGCCTATTATAGCGCAATTTTATTATAATCAAGTAGACTCTGGTTTTATTGGATCTGGCTTAGTTTCGATAATTTTTGGAGTTCTATTTTTTTTATCAAACTTAGATTACGAAAAAAAATTAACTTTACCTCAAGCATTTCTTTTAACGGCACTATCATGGTTAAGTATTGCAATATTTGGCTCTTTACCATTTGTTTTCTCAGATTTAAGTCTTTCATTCACAAATGCATTTTTTGAAAGTATGTCAGGAATCACAACTACTGGATCAACTATACTCACAAATCTCAATGAAACACCAAAAGCAATCTTATTATGGAGAGCAATGCTTCAATGGTTGGGGGGAATTGGAATTATTGTAATGGCAATTACTTTAATGCCAATAATGAATATTGGAGGTATGCAATTATTTGTTATTTCAAATACCCATACACCAGAAAAAATATTACCTAAGTCTAAAGAAATTTCCATCAGATTAATTGCTATATACTCATCATTAACTTTAGTCTGCGCTTTCTTCTATAAAATTTTTGGAATGAGTTTTTTTGATAGCATTGTCCATTCAATGACAACGATAGCAACTGGAGGATTTTCCAATTACAACGAATCTATCGGTTATTTTGACAGTGGATTTATTGAACTAACAGCTATTATCTTTATAATCCTCGGAAGTGTACCATTTATTGCTTATATTAAATATTTGGGAGGTGATAAAAAAATATTTATTAGCGATACCCAAATAAAAACTTTTATAAAAATCTTAATTTTTTCTATTTTTATAATTTTTCTTTACCTATCTGTGAAAAATCAGAGCATATTTGAAATAAACCTCAGAGAAGTATCTTTCAATGTTGTTTCAATTTTAACTGGAACTGGATATGTAACAAATGATTTTAGTAAATGGGGTCAGTTTCCACTTATTTATTTCTTAATATTAATGTTTATAGGTGGTTGCGCTGGATCTACTGCTTGCGGTATTAAAATATTTAGAGTTCAAATACTTTATCAATTTATATCAAATCAATTAAAAAGAATTATTTATCCTAGAGGAATATTTAATATTAAATATGATAAAAATAATGTTGATGAAAAATTTATGGCATCAATTATTTCTTTCATATTCTTGTATATATTAATTTTCTTTGTTATTACTGCTTTGCTATCTGTAGATGGTTTAGATTTCGTTACAGCTATATCTGCTGCTGCCACATCTATTTCAAATGTTGGACCTGGATTAGGCGATGTAATAGGTCCAAATGGAAATTTTTCTTACCTGTCTAATTTTTCAAAATGGATCTTGAGTATAGGAATGATACTAGGAAGGTTGGAACTATTTGCAGTGCTTGTGTTGTTTATTCCTTCCTTTTGGAGAAAATATTGAAAATAGATATAAAAACTAAATCAGTATTAAATACGATTTCGTTATACTTTGAGAGACGAATGGTTCGGATCTTGCTACTAGGAATCATTCAGGGCTTTCCATTTGTGCTCATTTATACTGCTCTAACACTTTGGTTGAGAGACAATGAGTTTAGCAGAACCCAAGTTGCATTTCTTTCTTTAATTGGAATTGTGTATGGTTTTAATTGGATATGGTCTCCATTAATTGATTTGATAAAATTACCATTAATTACAAAAATAATTGGTCATCGAAAAAGTTGGATAGTATTTATGCAATTTATAATTCTATCTTGCTTAATAATATGGGGATTGCATGACCCTAAAGATAATATTTGGATAATTGGACTTGCTGGATTGATAATCGCCATAGCATCATCCACGCAAGATATTGTGACAGATGCTTTGCGAATAGAACAAATTAAGAAAAATGAAAGTGGATCTATGTCTGCTGGTGCTGGAGTGATGGTTATTGGTTGGTTTACTGGATACAAAGTAGGTGGAATTATAACCTTGTTTCTTGCTGAATATTTAGAGGGCTTAGGAATTCAAAACTTTTGGCAAATTACTTTTTTATTACTCACAATATTTATCTTAATTTGTAATATCTCATTGATGTTCATTCCAGAGGCAAAACCCATAAATTTACAGATGAGACAAAAAAAAACTTTATTAGGACCTTTTGTAAGTTTTTTTAAAAGCAGAGGAATTAAAATTGGAATTTATATTATAATTTTTTTATTTCTTTTTAAAATTGGTGAAGCATTTCTTGGTAGAATGTCTATAATTTTTTATGATGATATTGGTTTTTCAAAAAAAGATATTGCTCTTTATTCCAAAGGATATGGTTACATAGTAACAATTATATTTACAATTCTTGGGAGTTTTTTTGCTATACGTTCAGGCTTAATTAAGGGAATGATTATTGCTGGCTTATTAATGGCTTCAACTAATCTTTTGTTTTCTGTACTTGCATGGTATGGAAAATCTGATTTATTATTTGCTTCAGCAGTTATTCTAGACGAAATTACTTCAGCAATTTCAACTGTCATATTTGTTGCTTTTGTATCTGTTTTAGTTGATAGAACCTATACTGCTACTCATTATGCTTTGATGGCTTCTATTGCTACCTTAGGAAAAAATGTTTTTTCATCATTTTCTGGTTATGTAGTTGATAATTTGGAATTTTTGAATACATCAACAAATTCACATAATGATTGGGTAGTTTTTTTTATTATTACGACAATAATGGTTTTTCCCTCATTGGGGTTTTTATGGATGATAAAAGATAAGTTAAAGATAAATAATGAGTAGTTTTTTTTGTACTAATTATATTTTGGATATAAATGAAAAACCTAAACAAAAAGCTAATTTATCTAGCCAAATAGTCTACGGAGAAAAAATAAAAATTTTAAATAAAAAAAACAATTTTTATAAAATTAAAAGTGTTCATGATAATTATACTGGGTATGCTAAAAAAATTTCATATAAATTAAATTTAAATCCAACTCACAAAATTAAAAAGCTAAAATCAAGAGTGTTTACAAATAATAAAAAGTTCTTAAAAACAAAATTTTATTTACCCTTTAATAGTAGAATAAGAATTTTAAATAAAAAAAAACAATATGTAGAATTTGAGAGAAACAAATGGGTAAAGAAATGTGATATTTCAAATATAGATTATAAAATGAATTTTCAATCAATCACAAAAATGTTTTTAAAATGCAAATATTTATGGGGTGGTAAAACCTTCGAGGGTATTGATTGTTCGGCTTTAATTCAAATTACTTACAACTTTAATAACAATTTTTTTGAGAGAGACACAAATAAGCAAATTAATTTCAAAAAAGGACAAAAGAATAAACGAAATTATAAGCTAGGTGATTTAATATACTGGAAAGGACATGTAGCATTATGTTTAAACTCAAAGAAACTTATACATGCCTATGGACCAAGAAAAAAAGTTTTGATAATGCCAATAAATCAAACGATTAAGCTTATTGAAAAAACTGCAGATTTAAAAGTTAAAAAAATTTTTTCAATTTAATTATCTTCTCTTCCAAAATTTGGCTTAGAAACATCTTGCTTAAGTTCAATAATTTGACGTCTAACTTTTTTAGAGTTTTTTAATTTTTTTAATATTTTTGAATTTTCAGAATTAGTTATATTTTTTTTAAATTCATTTAAATTTTTGATAAACAAATTAATTGCATCTAACATATTCTTTTTATTATTAAAAAATATATCTCTCCACATAATTTCGTTGGATGCCGCCGTTCTTGAAAAATCTCTTAATCCTCCAGCGCTAAATTTAATGATATTTTTTTTGTGTTTCTTTTGAAAATCTAATGCCGTTTTGATTAAATTATAGGAAATTAAGTGTGGCAAATGACTGGTAATAGAAAAAATTTTATCGTGCTCATCAGCCTTCATTATAACTGTTTTTGAGCCAATTATTTTCCAAAATTTTAATAGTTTTTTTTGCTTTGTTTTATTTTTATCTTCAAAAACAATACACCATTTATTAAGAAATAAATTTTTTGTACCATGAGTTGGTCCACTAACCTCTGAACCTGCAATTGGATGACTCATAATCCATGTTAATGATTTATTTAATTCTTTATTTTTGATTTTTAAAACATTCAATTTAGTTGATCCTATGTCAGTAATTATACAATCTGATTTAATATACTTATTTAGCATAGGAATTATTTTTTTGTATTCACTCATGGGAGTGCTTAATATTACGAAATCAACATCAGATATATTTTTATCAAGCCTATTAAGAATGATTATTTTTGAATTAATACTCTTGATTTGCTTCTTATATTTTTTTGATTTTTCAAAAACTAGTATTTGCCTTGAAATTTTTTTATTTATAGATGCTCTCAAAAGAGAGGATCCAATTAATCCACATCCTATAATCAATAATTTTTTAAACATTTTTAAATATCAGTGACATCTGTTTTAAAAAAAATTTATTCTCTTTAACATTGCCTATTGTTAATCTTAAACAATTTTTTATTCCATATGCATACATCTCTCTTACTATGATTCCTCTATTCTCAAGTTTTCTTGAGATAAAGTTTGATGAGAATTTACAGTTTTTAAAGTTTAGTAAAAAGAAATTTGCTGTAACTTCATTCGTAGTGATGTCATATTTTTGTAACTCACTCTTAATTTTTTTACACCAATAAGTATTATGTTTTATAGAATTTTTTATATGCTTGTTGTCATATAAAGCCTCTACAGCACAATCTTGTGCAAATTTATTAACATTAAATGGTGGTTTAATTTTATAAAGTTCTTTAATTATTTTTTTATCACCATACCCCCAACCAACTCTTAATGATGCAAGCCCATGAATTTTTGAGAATGTCCTTAAAATAAAAACATTGCTAAAATTTTTAAAAATATTTAATCCTGATGAATAATCTTTGTTCATCATATATTCAAAGTACGCATCATCCACAACCAATAGTATTTTCTTATTTAATTTTTTTCTTAATTTTAATAATTCTTTTTTTGTTAAATAAGTGCCTGTAGGATTATTTGGATTTGCTATAAAAACTATTTTTGTATTTCTACCTACTTTTTTCAAGATTTCATCCACAGAAACTTTAAAATTTACTTCTTTTGAAAACTTAACCTTAGCTCCAACAATTTTTGCATAAATTCTATACATTAAAAAACTGTACTGTGGGACAACTACTTCATCATCCTTATTAAGAAATAGTGTACAAATCATTTGTATTATTTCATCTGATCCTGCTCCACATATAATTTTTTCTTTATTTAAATTAAATTTCTTTGAAATAGTTTCTATTAATTTTTTAAACTTACTATCGGGATATTTTGAAATATTGTTATTTCTATTCTTTAATATATTTCTTACTCTTTCCCCTGCACCAAAAGCCGACTCATTTGCTGACAGTTTAATTACTTTTTTTTTAGAGCTTAATAATGACCTTCCTGGCTTGTAGGTGACAAGGTCTATTTTCTTAAAATTTGGTACATTCATATCGATAATTATTAAAGTGAATATTTATATATTTAAACAAAAGAAGCAATTAATTCCAAAAAAATTGACATGTAAATACCTATCTTGTAAAAGTTTTCTGCGCTGATTTAAACTGAATTGCGAGCGCTATAAAAAACCTGCTAAACAAGTTTTTTTACCTCTCAATTCGCTAAATCTTAAATTGATTATGAATAAATTAAAACAGTTAAAAAATATTATAATAACAAAACCACAAAAATTAGATTGTGGAAAAGAAATTTCTAATTTTCCAATTTCATATGAGACATATGGGACTCTTAACGAAAAAAAAGATAATGCTATTTTAGTATTTCATGCATTAACAGGTGATCAATTTGCTTCTGGAAAAAATCCTATTACAAATAAAGATGGCTGGTGGAGCTACGCTCTTGGACCAGGAAAAGCTATAGATACAGAGAAATTTTTTGTCATATGCGCTAACGTAATTGGAGGATGTATGGGTTCATATGGTCCAAGCACAATAGATGAAGAAACAGGCAAACCCATAGGGACAAATTTTCCAGTTATAACAATTAATGATATGGTTAATGCTCAATACAATCTACTAGGGCATTTTAAAATAGATAAATTATTTGCAGTTATCGGCGGGTCCATGGGTGGTATGCAGGTATTACAATTTGTTTCAAATTTTCCGGATAAAGCACATATTGCAATACCGATTGCCTGTACATCTAGTCATTCTGCACAAAATATTGCATTCAATGAACTTGGAAGACAAGCAATACTTGCTGATACTAATTGGAAAAATGGTTTTTATGAACAAAATAAAACAAGTCCTGATAAAGGTTTAGCTGTTGCTAGAATGGCGGCACATATTACTTATTTATCGAAAAAAGGTCTCCAAGAAAAATTTGGTAGAAAGTTACAAGAGAGAGATGATTTGAAATTTAGTTTTGATGCAGATTTTCAAATTGAAAGTTATCTTAGATATCAAGGATCAGTGTTTGTAGATAGATTTGATGCAAATAGCTACTTGTATATAACTAGAGCAATGGATTACTTCGATTTATCAAAACAATTTAATGGTAATATATCAGATGCTTTCAGTAATACGACTTCTAAATTTTTTGTAATTTCATTCACTTCAGATTGGCTATATCCAACTGCTGAAAATAGAGAAATAGTCATTGCGCTAAACGCAATTGGTGCAGATGTTGGTTTTGTAGAAATAGAGTCTGACAAAGGACACGATTCATTTCTTTTAGATGTACCGGATTTTTTAGATACTTTAGGGAACTATTTAAAAACAAACTATAAAACTGTAAATGAAAAAAGAATTTAAAGTTATTTCTGAGCTAATATTGCAAAATTCTAAAGTTTTAGATGTTGGATGTGGTGATGGAGAATTAATGAAATTTCTTAAGGATAATAAAACTTCTAAAATACGTGGTTTAGAAATTTCAAAAAATAGGGTTCAAAATTGCCTATCAAAAGGTCTGACTGTCATAGAAGGAAATGCAGAAAATGACTTACAACAATTCCCAAATAACTCATTCGATTTTGTTATATTAAGTCAGACGCTTCAAGCTTTCTTAGATCCTGAAAAAGTTATCTCCGAACTTTTGCGAGTTGGTAAAAAAGCAATTGTTACTATACCAAACTTTGGTTACTGGAAAGTTCGTCTTAATTTATTAATTAAGGGCACAATGCCAGTTACAGAAAACCTTCCTAATGAATGGTATAATACACCTAATTTGCATATGTGCACTTTGAGGGATTTTTTCAATTTTTGTTCAAAAAGAGAAATAAAAATTTTTAAATCTTTAGCATTAAAAAATGATAAAACTCTTAATTTAAGTTCTAAAAATTTAGCATGGAGAAATTTAGAATCACAATTAGGTATTTTTTTAATAGAGAAATAAATGAATGTTGAAATTATAAAATGTCTAGAAGATAATTATTCTTATTTAATTATAGACAGTAAAAAAAATGCATGTGTTGTAGACCCAAGTGAAGAAGGACCAGTAATTGATTCTGTAGAAAGTAATCAAGCTAATTTAAAGTATATATTAAATACGCATCATCATTTTGATCACATTGGAGGAAATTTAAATTTAAAAAAGAAATATAATGCCAAAGTAATAGGATATGTAGAAGATAAACATAGAATACCTGGAATTGATATAGACTTGAAGGATAAAGAGATTTGGAGCAAAGATGAATTTAGTTTTCAAGTATTCCATATACCAGGGCATACCTCTGGGCACATATGTTTCTATTTTATAAAAGATAAATTATTATTCACTGGAGATACATTATTCTCTTTAGGATGTGGGAGAATATTTGAAGGTACCTATGAACAAATGTTTTCCTCGCTTCAAATATTTAAAAATTTCCCGAGAGATACAAAAATATTCTGTGGACATGAATACACAATGAAAAATGCAGAGTTTTGTAAAATGCAAGATCAACAAAATGAGAAGTTAAACAAAAAATTTGAAAAAATAAAAAATTTATTAGACAAAGGATTGCCAACTATACCAACCACAATTGAGGACGAGCTAAATTGCAACATTTTTTTAAAATCTGAAGATTTGGAAACATTTTCAAAATTGAGAGATTTAAAGGATAATTTCTAGGTTATTCAGCTTGACTATAATTTGACCCTGACTATATTGCTGTTTATAAAAATTAGTACTAACTATGTCATTCGCAGTAATAAAAACAGGTGGAAAACAGTATAAAGTGCAAGCTGGAGAAATAATTAAGATTGAAAGATTAGAAGATTCGAAACCTGAAACTAAATTAGAATTTAAAGAAGTTTTAGCTTACGGAGACGACAAAAACCTTGAATTAGGAGAACCAACTATTTCAGGAGCTAAAGTTGAAGCAGACTTAATTAAAAATGGAAAAAATAGAACATTATTAATTTTTAAAAAAAGAAGAAGAAAAAACTCTAGAAGAAAAAATGGACATAGACAGCAGTTTTCTTTAATTAGAATAAATAAAATTTTTGCTAAAGATGGAAAGATAATTTCAGAGGCGGAAATAAAAAAGGAAGCTTCAAAAGGAATAAAAACTCAAACTAAGGAAGTTTCAAAATAAATAGGTAAACTATGGCAACAAAAAAAGCTGGTGGATCGTCAAGGAATGGTAGAGATAGTGCAGGACGTAGGCTAGGAGTAAAAAAATATGGTGGCCAGTTTGTTGTTCCTGGAAATATAATAGTAAGACAAAGAGGAACAAAAATTTTCCCTGGAGAAAATGTAGGGATGGGAAAAGATCACTCAATTTTTTCTGTAGTTAAAGGTAAAGTAGAATTTAAAAAAAGTAAGTCAGATAGAACTTACGTATCTGTAAAACCCAATTAAATCTCACAACTCCTAACATAGTTGTATCATGAAATTTTTAGATCAAGTAAAGATATACGTAAAAGCTGGTGATGGTGGATCAGGATCACCTAGTTTCAGAAGAGAAAAATTTGTTGAATTTGGAGGTCCTGATGGTGGAGACGGTGGTAAAGGCGGTTCTGTGGTACTTACATCAGAAAGAAACCTAAACACACTTATAGACTTTCGATATCAACAACACTTTAAAGCACAAAGAGGTGGCGATGGTAGTGGAAAAAATAAAACAGGGAAAGGTGGTGAAGTTCTTTTTCTTAAAGTTCCTGTCGGTACACAAGTTTTTGAGGAAGATAACAAAACTTTAATCTATGATTTTAAAAATGAAAATGAAGAATTTGTTGTTGCTATAGGAGGAAAGGGCGGATTTGGGAATACAAGATTCAAGTCTTCAACTAATCGTGCTCCAAAAAAATTTACAAAGGGATCTAAAGGAGAGGAATTTTGGATATGGCTTCAACTCAAAACTATTGCTGATATTGGAATTATAGGACTTCCAAATGCTGGTAAATCTAGTCTACTTGCATCCATCACAAGTGCCAACCCAAAAATAGCAAATTACAAATTTACCACTTTAAATCCAAATTTAGGTGTCACAATTTATGATGATAAAGAAATAACACTAGCAGATATACCTGGCTTAATAGAAGGAGCACATACAGGAACTGGCTTAGGTATTAAGTTTTTAAAACATATAGAAAGATGTAAATCTCTATTACATTTAATAGACATTACAGAAAACAATCTTGAGGAATCATATAATCAAGTAAGAAATGAGTTGGGTGAATATAGTAGTGATCTCTTGAAAAAAGATGAATTAATAGTTTTAAACAAGATAGATTTATTGGATGAAACCGAGATAAATGAAAAAGTAAAAAACTTTAAAACAAAAATAAAAAAAAATGTATTACTATTATCTACGCTTAAAAAAGACGCATTAATGAAAGTCAAAGCTAAATTAATAAATTATGTATCTTAAAGATTCAAAGACTGTTGTTATAAAAATTGGCTCTTCTCTTCTCATTGATAAAGATAAAAAAATAAGGAGAAAATGGTTAAATGAATTTGCAAAAGATATCAAAAATTTAAAAAATTTAAAAAAAAATATTATTATTGTAAGCTCAGGCGCTATAGCGCTTGGCTGTAAAAAACTTAAATTAAGTAAAAAAAATCTAAAATTAGATAAAAGTCAGGCTGTAGCATCTATTGGACAAATTGAATTAATTAATCTGTTTAAAGAATTTTTCAGTCCAAAAAAAATTAATCTTTCACAAATTTTGTTAACTCTTGAGGATACTGAGAAAAGAAGAAGAGCAATTAATGCTAAGAGAACATTTGAGAATCTGTTTAGTTTAGATTTTGTACCAATAGTTAATGAGAATGATAGTATCGCAACATCTGAGATTAAATATGGTGACAATGACAGATTAGCTTCAAGAGTTGCTCAAATTTCAGGTGCTGATTGTTTAATCTTATTATCTGATGTTGAAGGGTTGTTCACAAAAAATCCAAAGATAAATAAAGAAGCAATCCTAATTAAAGAAATAAGCACTATTGATGATAAAATTGAAAAAATCGCAACTAAAAGTATAAGTGAGCATGGAACTGGTGGTATGAAGACTAAGATCGATGCAGCAAAGGTTTGTCAACTTTCAGGATGTCATATGGCAATTGCAAATGGTCTAGTTCATAGACCTATTCAAAAAATTTTATCAGATAATAATTGTACTTGGTTTTTGCCAAATATATCAAAGTTAGACGCTAGAAAAAAATGGATTATAAGTTCTATTTCTCCAAAAGGAGACGTAGTAATTGATGATGGTGCTTTAAAAGCCCTTAAAAAGGGTAAGAGTTTGTTGGCTGCCGGTATTAAAACTGTTAGAGGAAATTTTGATAAAGGAGACCATATTAAAATTTTAGATAAAAACATGAAAGAATTTGCCCGCGGCTTGAGTAGCTTCACTTCAGCTGAAATAAGTAAAATTAAGGGTCAGCATTCAAATACAATTTCAAGTTTATTGGGATATGTTTCAAAATCAGAAGTTATTCATAAAGATGATATGGTTAGAATATAATGAGTAAATATTTAATAAAATTAGGACAAAATTCAAAAAGAGCACATAAAATTATAGATACTAAAATTAAAAATAATGTCCTTAAAAGTTTTGCAAAATTAATTTTTAAAAATAAAAATAAAATTCTACTAGAAAATATAAAAGATATAAGGTTCGCAAAGAAAAAAGGTCTTAAAGAAAATTTAGTTAATAGACTAGAGCTTAACAATGAGAAACTTAATTCAATAATAGAAGCAATTAAAACTGTTATAAAACTAAAAGATCCAGTCAATTACGAATTGAGCAAGTGGAAAAGACCGAATGGGTTAAAAATTAAAAAAGTAAGCATACCAATTGGAGTTATTGGAGTGATTTATGAGAGCAGACCAAATGTTACTGCGGATGTATCGACTTTGTGCTTCAAATCTGGAAATTGCGTCATTTTAAGAGGTGGATCAGAAGCTTATTTTACCAATAAAATTTTAGCTAACTATTTCCGAACTTGTCTAGCTAAACACAAAATAGATAAAAATTTTGTTCAATTTATTGAAAAGAAAGATAGGAAACTTGTGGATTTTATGCTCTCAAAAATGAGTCAATATATTGATGTAGTAATACCAAGGGGAGGTAAAAATTTAGTAAAAAAAGTTCAAGAATTATCTAATGTTGCGGTAATAGGTCATTTGGAAGGTATTTGTCACACTTACATAGATAAAGACGCAAATTTAAATATGGCAAAAAAAATTGTTAAAAATGCAAAAATGAGAAACACGAGTATTTGTGGCGCCACAGAAACTCTCTTGATACACAAGAATAAAATAAAAAATATCAACGAAATGTTAGAGGAGTTAACAAAAAATGGTTGTAAGATTTATGGTGATAAAACTATAAAAAAAGAATTTTTTGGAAAAACGTTACTAGCAAATAATAAAACTTGGTCTACTGAACATCTATCATCAAAAATATCAGTAAAAGTTGTTCAAAATATTTTAGAAGCTATTGAGCATATAAACAAATATGGAACTATGCACACTGATGCTATTATTACAAATAATAACAGGACAGCAAAATATTTTATAAAAAATGTAAACAGCTCTATAGCAATTCAAAATTCTTCTACACAATTTGCTGATGGAGGTGAATTTGGATTTGGTGGAGAAGTTGGAATTTCAACAAACAAATTGCCCCCGAGAGGGCCTGTTGGTCTAAACCAACTTGTAAGTTACAAATACGAAATATATGGTTCGGGCCAAATTAGAAAGTAAAAAAAGGATTGGCATTCTTGGTGGAACATTTGATCCCGCACACATAGGTCATATTAAAATAAGTAAAGTTGCAAAAAAAATTTTTAAGCTCGATAAGATTATATGGGCAATAACAAGCAAGAATCCTTTCAAAGATAAAAGTTTAATCAATATAAATAAAAGAATAGCTTTTGCTAGAAAAATAAATTTAAAGAATAAATTTATAGAGGTTAAGTTTTATGAAAAAAAAATTAAATCAAATAAAACCATTCATCTAATAAAATTTTTAAAAAAAAATTCCGATGAATTATATTTTATTATTGGTGCAGATAATTTGATTAAATTTCATAAGTGGAAAAATTACAAAGAAATATTAAAGATATGTAAAATAATAGTTTTTGACAGAGACGGTTATAAAACCAAAGCCATTAAATCCCCGGTTTATAAAAAATATAATAAGAAAAGCGTTGAATTTATTAAATTTAATAAAGTCAAAATTTCATCTTCTCAATTAAGAAAAATTTGATACTCTAAATTAATTAATGGATAAAATCTCCAGTTTAAAAAAAGAAATAATCGATACATTAGATTTTAATAAAGCAACTGATATAGTTTCCATTGATCTTGAGGGTAAATCATCAATGGCTGATTATATGATTATAGCTAGTGGAACTTCATCGAGGCATATTCAAGCTTTATCGGAACAAGTATTTGAAAAATTTAAGAAAAGTGGAATTCAAAATTGTAAAATTGAAGGAAAAGAGAGTAACGACTGGAAGTTAGTTGATGGAATTGATTTAATTGTTCACATTTTTAATCCTGAAAAAAGGAAATTTTACGAATTAGAAAAAATGTGGTCTGAATTAATACCTAAAGAGAAATTAATTATATGAGATTTAAAAACCCTCAAAATGATTACATAGAAAAAGTCTCATCACCTTTAAGTTGGCTATGGGTATTTTTAATAGGACCAATATACTGGGCCGTCCAAGGTGTCTGGAGACATGCCATTGCTCATTTAGCTTTGGCTATTATCACAATGAGTATAGCGCATTTTATTTATCCATTTTTTACCTATTCAATTTTAAAAAAACATTATCTAAAGCTTGGGTGGAAGGAAGTTAAATGAAAAAATTAATTATTATTATTTTAATTTGCAGTTTTTCTACTATCTCAAAATCTGAAAATGAAGATGATATTTATAAAAAAATAGATCTATTCAGTGAAGTACTTGATAAAATTAATAAAGAGTATGTTGAAGATGTTAATCAAAGTGATGCGATGGATGCCGCTATAAACGGTGTATTACAATCTCTAGATCCTTATTCGGCATATATGTCTCCAGACTCATTTGAAAATATGCAAACCGAAACAAGTGGAGAATTTGGAGGTTTGGGGATTGAAGTAGGTATGGAGGCAGGTGTAGTAAAAGTGATTTCACCAATAGACAATTCCCCAGCTTCTAAAGTTGGGATTAAAGCAGGCGATTACATTGTAAAGATTAATGATATGCAAGTTCAAGGCAAGTCTTTAACAGAGGCTGTAGATTTAATGAGAGGTCCCGTTGGAACTGATATAGAAATAACAGTTAGAAGAGTTGGTGAAAAAAAGGCATTAACATTTATTATTACAAGAGACATTATAAAAGTAGCTTCTGTTAAATCTGAAATCATTGACGATAGAACGGGATATATTAGGCTTACATCCTTCAATGAAAATAGCAGTGATCAGATTGAGGATAAAATAAAAGAGTTTAAAAAAAGTCGAAAAGTTAAAAATTATATTTTAGACCTAAGAAATAATCCGGGTGGATTACTTTCTCAAGCTATAAAAATCTCTGATTTCTTTCTTGAAAATGGGGAAATAGTTTCAACCAAAAGTAAAAGAAAATTCGAAAATAGAAAATGGTTTGCAAAGAGAGGGGACGTTTTAAATGGAGAAACTATGATTGTGCTTATCAACTATGGCTCTGCATCCGCATCTGAAATAGTTGCAGGTGCTCTTCAAGATCATAAAAGAGCAGTATTAGTAGGCGAAAGCACGTATGGCAAGGGATCTGTTCAATCTATTATTCCATTGAAAAATGATGGAGCTATAAGACTTACTGTTTCAAAATATTATTTACCATCTGGAAAATCAATTTCTCAAGTAGGCGTTACACCGGATATAGAAATCGCTGAAGGGTCAGATGATTTTAGAATAAATACTGAAACCGACAATCAACTTGATTACGCATTAAAATTACTTAACGGTTAAAATGCAAGAAAAATTTAAAAAATTACCACTTAGAAGTGGAGTGGGAATAGTAGTATTAAATAAAGAAAATAAAGTTTTTTTAGCAAAAAGAATTGATAATCCAAAAAATTTTTGGCAAATGCCTCAGGGAGGTATCGACAAAGGTGAAGACAATCTAAAAGCAGCTTTAAGAGAATTAAAAGAAGAGACAAGTATTAAATCTGTAAAATTAATTAAAGAAATAGACGGTTTTACAACCTATTATTTACCTGAGAATTTATTGGGAATAATTTGGAAGGGCAAATATAAAGGTCAAAAGCAAAAATGGTTTATTGTAAAATTTATTGGAAATGATGAAGAAATAAATATTAAAACAAAATATCCAGAATTTTTAGATTGGAAATGGGAAGAATTAAGTAAGATTACTGATACTGTTGTAGAGTTTAAACGTCATGTTTATAAGGAAATACAGAAAGAAGTTGAAAAGGTTATTAATTAATACTTATAGATTTTAAAATTTCGACTTTATGATTTAACAAAAATCTTTTTTGATCATTTAAATCATCTTTATTTAACTCTTTTTCGGCTTCTTGGATTTCATCTGAAACATGCTTTTTATTCACATTTTTAATGTCAAAAATTGAGCTTGTTAAAATAGATAAAGTATTATCTTTAAATTCAACAATACCGTCTTCAACATAAAAATTATGTTCCTCAGAGCCAGAAATAACTTTTATGATACCAGGTTTTAAAAATGAGATAATTGGTATATGATCCTTTAAAATTCCCATTTCACCTTCATATGCAGGAACAACTACTTCTGAAACATTTTCTTTTGAAAGAAAAGATTTTTCAGGATTAACAATATCTATATTAAAACCTTCACTCATTAAGCTGCTGCATCCTTAGCCATTTTTTCAGCTTTTTCTATAGCTTCCTCTATTGTCCCAACCATGTAAAATGCTGCCTCTGGCAAGTGATCATACTCTCCCTTACAAATAGCATCAAAACCTTTTATAGTTGATTCTAAGTCAACTAGTTTACCTGGAGAACCTGTGAATACCTCTGCAACAAAAAATGGCTGTGATAAAAATCTTTGAATTTTTCTTGCTCTAGCAACAATTAACTTGTCTTCTTCGGATAGTTCGTCCATTCCTAAAATTGCAATAATATCTTGTAATGATTTATAAGTTTGTAATACTTTTTGAACTTCTCTCGCCACTCTATAATGTTCATCACCAACAATTCTAGGGTCCAGAATTCTAGACGTTGAGTCTAATGGATCAACAGCTGGATAAATACCTATTTCAGCAATTTGTCTAGATAATACAGTCGTTGCATCTAAGTGAGCAAATGATGTTGCTGGAGCTGGATCTGTTAAATCGTCTGCAGGGACATAAATTGCTTGTACAGAGGTAATTGAACCTTTGTTAGTCGTTGTAATTCTCTCTTGTAAGTTACCCATGTCAGTAGCTAGAGTTGGTTGATATCCAACAGCTGAAGGAATTCTACCAAGTAAAGCTGATACCTCTGAACCTGCTTGAGTAAATCTAAAAATATTATCAACGAAAAAAAGAACGTCTTGTCCCTCTTGATCTCTAAAATATTCAGCAACAGTTAAACCTGTCAGAGCCACTCTTGCTCTTGCTCCTGGAGGTTCGTTCATTTGACCATAAACTAATGCTGCTTTTGAGCCTGCTTCGTTTGTTTTAATAACTCCTGACTCTATCATTTCATGATAAAGGTCATTTCCCTCTCTAGTTCTTTCACCAACACCTGCAAAAACAGAAAATCCTCCGTGAGCTTTTGCAACGTTATTGATCAATTCCATAATAAGAACTGTTTTTCCAACACCAGCTCCACCGAATAAACCAATTTTTCCACCTTTTGCATATGGTGCTAAAAGATCAATAACCTTAATTCCTGTTACTAAAACTTCTGTTTCGGTTGATTGATCGTTAAATTCAGGTGCAGATCTATGAATAGGCCAATTATCTGTTGGTTTAATTTCGCCCCTTTCATCAATAGGCTCACCAATTACATTTATGATTCTTCCTAAAGTTTCTGGTCCAACTGGAACCTTAATTGGAGCTGCTGTATCTGTTACTTCATCACCTCTTTTTAAGCCCTCTGTTGCATCCATTGCGATTGTTCTTACGCTAGACTCACCTAAGTGCTGAGCAACTTCTAATACAAGTCTGTTTCCTCCATTATTACATTCTAATGCTGTTAATATTTCCGGTAGTTCTCCCTCAAATTTTACATCGACTACCGCACCAATAATTTGTGTGATTTTTCCTTTTCTCATAATTATAAACTTTCTGCTCCTGATATGATTTCAATTAGTTCTTTAGTAATTGCTGCTTGACGACTTCTATTATATTCAATAGTCAGTTTGTCAACCATTTCACCTGCGTTTCGGGTTGCGTTATCCATTGCACTCATTCTCGAGCCCTGTTCACTAGCTGAATTTTCTAACATCGCTTTAAAAATTTGGGTTGAAATATTTTTTGGAAGTAAATTTCCTAAAATTTCATCTTCATCTGGTTCAAACTCATAGTTTTCCTCGGAGGATTTGTTTTCTTTTTCCTCGGTTTTTAAAGGAATTATTTGCTGCTCTTGAGGGATTTGAGTAATTACATTTTTAAATTGATTAAAAAATATTGTACATACATCAAACTCGTTATTCTCAAATTTTTCTATAATTATTTTTCCGACTTTGTCAGCATCAAAATAATTTGCGTTTTTTGACTCTTTAAAAGAAATATTTTCAATTATTTTATCCTGGTATAGTCTTTTTAATTGATCATATCCTTTAGAACCAACAGTAATAATTTTTAATGTTTTTCCTGAATCAGAAATTTTTTGAAAATAAGATTTTGCTTTTTTAATAATGTTGGAATTAAAACCACCACAAAGACCTCTGTCTGCTGTCAATACAACACAAAGATGAACCTTATCGTCACCTGTACCAGATAACAACTTTGGTGCATTTTCCTTGTCTGAAACACCACTAGACAAATTTAAAATGATATTATTCATCTTCTCAGAATAAGGTCTTCCTCTTTCAGCACTTTCTTGTGCTCTTCTCAACTTAGCTGCAGCAACCATTTTCATTGCTTTAGTTATCTTTTGTGTAGACTTAACGCTAGATATTCTTTTTTTTAAATCGTCTAAACTTGCCATTTTTTATGAATTAAAATTTTTTTTCAAATCCGAAATTAATTCTGTTAATACTTTTTCATTATCTTCATCAAGTTTTCCTGATGAATTAATAGAATCTATTATTTCATGTTTTTCAGATCTACATTTTTCTATAATTTTAGTCTCAAATGTTGCAATATCTTTTTGTTCAATTTCATCTAAATGTCCTTTTACACCACAAAATACTGAAATAACCTGCTCAGCAACAGTCATGGGTGAATACTGCTTCTGTTTTAAAAGTTCAGTTAGTTTTGAGCCTCTATTCAAAAGTTTTTGGGTAGCGGCATCTAAATCAGAACCAAACTGTGCAAAAGCTGCCATCTCCCTGTATTGAGCCAGCTCTAGTTTCATTGATCCTGAAACTTTTTTCATTGCTTTAGTTTGAGCAGATGACCCTACTCTTGAAACTGACAGACCAACGTTTATTGCGGGTCTAATTCCTTGATTGAATAGCTCTGTTTCAAGAAAAATTTGCCCATCTGTAATTGATATTACATTTGTTGGAATAAAAGCAGAAACATCTCCACCCTGAGTTTCAATTATTGGTAGTGCTGTCAATGATCCGCCACCATGATCATCTCCTAATTTTGCGGCTCTCTCTAATAATCTACTATGTAAATAAAATACATCACCTGGGTAAGCTTCTCTTCCTGGAGGTCTTCTTAACAACAGAGACATTTGTCTATATGCAACTGCTTGTTTTGATAAGTCATCATATATTATTAATGCATGCATTCCATTATCTCTAAAGTATTCTCCCATTGCACATCCTGTATATGGTGCCAAAAATTGAAGAGGGGCAGCATCAGAAGCGGTTGCAGCAACAATAGTTGTATACTCCATTGCTCCGGCTTCCTCTAAAGTCTTTTCAATTTGTCTTACAGTTGATCTTTTTTGACCAATAGCAACATAAATACAATAAAGTTTTTGTTTTTCATCACCAGACTCATTGATTTTTTTTTGGTTGATGATTGCATCAATTGCGACCGCAGTTTTTCCAGTTTGTCTGTCCCCAATTATTAATTCTCTTTGACCTCTTCCAATTGGAACCAAACTATCAATTGATTTTAAACCTGTTTGCATAGGTTCACTAACAGATTTTCTTGGAATAATTCCAGGCGCTTTTACCTCAACCCTACTTTTCTTAATACCTTTATCTAAAGCACCTTTGCCATCTATCGGGTTTCCCAAACCATCAACGACTCTTCCTAGAAGTTCTTTTCCAACTGGGGTATCAACAATAGCTCCTGTTCTTTTAACTGTATCGCCTTCTTTAACAGCTCTATCATCACCAAAGATTACAACACCCACATTTTCACTTTCAAGGTTTAGTGCCATACCTTTTGATCCATCTGAAAATTCAACCATTTCTCCAGCTTGAACATTATCTAGACCGTAAATTCTTGCAATACCATCGCCTACAGATAATACTTGCCCAACTTCCGAAACTTCAGCCTTGTCTCCAAATTGTTTAATTTGTTCTTTTAAAATCTTAGTTACTTCTGAAGGATTTATTTCCATTTATGCCTCTATCATTTGCTTTTGTATTTGATGTAATTTATTTTTAATGGAGGTATCAACCATAGTACTACCTACTTTAATAACCAACCCACCAATTAAACTTGGATCATGTTTATAGTTTAATTTTATATTTGAGCCAAAATTTTCTGCTAACTCGTTTTTAACTTTATCTATGTCATTTTTATTTAACTCTTTAGCGGCTAGAAGTTCTGCTTTAATTTCTCCTCTAGATCTGGAACATACGTCTAAATAATCGTTAAATATTTTTTCAACGTAAAAGAATCTTCTCTTTTTTATTAAAAAACTGATAAATCTTTTTAACAATCCATTAAAATTATATTGGTTTGCAATCTGATCCATTATCTTAATTAGATCATCACTTTTTGTAGTTGGATTTTTAATCAAATCTCTAAAATCCGAACTTGTTTTTATTAATTTCAATAAAGCTGAAGTTTGGTCTTCTACTTCTAAAAGAACATAATTTTCAGATGCTAACTCAAACAAAGCTTGAGAGTAGCTATTATTTGATGTCACTGAAGTATTAATTTTAGTCAATTTAGTTCTCAAATATGAAGATGTTTTATAAAAATTTCGCTTAATTAACACACCAATAATCAGTCTTCAAGACTCAGATTCTAAAAAATCTCAGTATTTAGTGGACTAATTGAAGCTTACTGGGTCAACATCAACTGTTAGTTTCATTCCTTTGGAAAATTTAATTTCTTTTAAGATCATTTTGAGTTTTTTTTGAATGTTGCTGTTTTTCTTTGCTCTTATTAAGAGCCTACTTCTAAACTTTCTTTTAATTCTAAATACCGGAGCATTAACAGGACCAAGAATTTTTTCACTAATTTTACTGTTAAGTTTATTTTTAAATTTTAAAGCTTCATCATATAACAATTTTTCGTCTTCTGAGGTTAAAATTAATGCGATAAATCTTTCAAAAGGGGGGAGATTGTTTTGTTTACGAAGTTCTAATTCATGATCTAAAAACTTAAATGGATCTTTATGAGTTATTTGATTAATTGCTTCAGTTTTTAAATTTAAGGTTTGAAAATAAATATTAGCAGGCTTGCCTGCTCGACCTGCTCGACCAGAAAGTTGATGGTATAATTGCAAATTCTTTTCCGCACTTCTTAGATCATGTCCTTGTGAAGTTAAATCAATATCTAATACAACAATACAATTTAAATTGGGAAAATGAAAACCTTTTGAAATTAATTGGGTTCCGATAAGTATATTAATTTCTCCAGAAATAATTTTATCTAAAATTTTTTTACCTGAAGCTTTATTAATAGTATCACTTGAAAAAATATTTATTTTTTTGTTTGGAAATAATATTTCTGCCTCCTCAGCAATTTTTTCAACACCTGGCCCACTAAAAATAAATTCACAATTGTCTTGTTTTTTACATTTTCTGTTCAAGTTAGAAGAGTAGCCACAATAATGGCAGAGAAGTTTTTTATTATTTTTGTGATAAACAAGATTGATAGAACAATTTGGGCATGAAAAAACATTTAAACATTTTTTACATAAAACGTATGGCGAAAAACCTCTCCTATTAATAAAGAAAAGTATTTGATCACCTTTAACAAGATGTTCATTTACTTTTTCTACAGTTTTAGATGAAATAAACGACTTTTTAGCAAGTTTGTATTGGTTGAGATCTATAATTTGATGGTTAGGTAAATTTGCATCCTTATATCTTTTTATCAATCTTGAATGATAATATTTTTCATTTTTTACATTTGCATAAGTTTCTATGGATGGAACTGCTGTCACAAGATTAATTGGTATATTTTCATTATTAGCACGAGCAATTGCCATATCTCTTGCATTATAAATAACACCCTCATCTTGTTTATAAGATTGATCATGTTCTTCATCCACAGTAATCAATCCCAAGTTTTTAAAAGGTAGAAATAACGATGATCTTGCACCAATAACTACTTTGATTGCACCTGACGCTAAGCCACTCCAAATAATTTTTTTTATTTTTGGAGTTATTTTTGAGTGCCATATAGCAGCCTCAAAACCAAAAAAATTCTTAAATTTCTTTTCAAATTCCCCTGTAAGACCAATTTCTGGTAATAGAATTAAAGCTTGTTTTCCATGATCAAGAATTTTTTTTATTGAATTAAAGTAAACAATTGTCTTTCCTGAGCCAGTGGTGCCTTGTAGTAAGTGTACTCTAAATTTATCGTCTTTTTTTATTATTTCTTCATAGGCTTTTTTTTGCTCATCAGATAAACTAAATCGGTGTTTATCAAACTTTTTAAAATATTTTTGATATTCTTTTTTTTTTTGCATTTCTATAGCTTTGCCACTTAAAAAGTGAAGTTTAAGTGTCATACCAAGTGGAATGAGGTTATAATATGAAAACCAATTTAAAAAATTTATGGTTTGTTTTTTTAAAGAAAGAATATTTAATTTCTCTTTTATTGATTTAATTTTAAAATTTTTGTTATTATTGTCCTCAAATTTATCCCACACAACGCCTGTAATTATTTTTTTGCCAAAAGGTACATCCACATAGTCGCCTATGTTTAATTTGATTTCACTTTCATAAGTGAATGGATGATCAAAAATATTTGGCAATAAAATTGGATATTTCATAAAAAAAAGAGA